>NZ_JASHCG010000003.1:0-204093 GCF_047464215.1 Streptococcus infantis
TATTTTCCCGCAGACTTTACAACGGAAACGGCGTTTTCTCAATCGAATGAGTGTCTTATAGCCTGCACACTCTAGATAGGGGATTTTAGATTCTTTCTGGAAGTCATATTTAGTCATTTGCCCTAGGCAGTGATGACACTTAGGAGCAGGATAATCTAGCTTAGCGATGACTTCTTTATGAGTTCCAGCATCAAGATAATCCAAGATTTTGATGTTCTTGTCTTTAATTCCGAGTAAGTTTGTGATAAAATTTAATTGTTCCATAAGATTCTTTCTAATGATGGTTTGGTCGCTTTTCATTATAGGTCTTATGGGACTTTTTTTCTACAACAAAATAGGCTCCATAATTCCTATGGTGGTTTTACCCACTACAGAAATTATAGAGCCCTTTTTCTTTTTGTTTTTCCATGCTATAATGAATGTAGAATAGATAAATATAGAGGAATAACATGAACGAGATTAAATGTCCCAATTGTGGCGAAGTATTTACAGTCAATGAAAGCCAATATGCAGAACTGCTTTCTCAAGTTCGAACTGTAGAGTTTGACAAAGAATTACATGAGCGGATCAAGCAAGAATTGACTTTAGTAGAGCAAAAAGCTTTAAATGAACAACAGGCAAAACTGGCTCAAAAAGACCAAGAAATTGCCCAGCTTCAAAGTCAAATTAACAACTTTGATACAGAAAAAGAATTGGCTAAGAAAGAGGTAGAGCAAAGTGCTAGTCAAAGCCTGCTAGAGAAAGAAAAAGAAGTCCAAGCACTGGAGAATCAGTTAGCTACCCTGCGCTTGGAGCATGAAAATCAACTACAAAAAACTCTTTCTGATCTTGAAAAAGAACGTGATCAGGTCAAAAATCAGCTCCTCTTACAAGAAAAAGAAAATGAGTTGTCTCTAGCTTCTGTTAAACAAAACTACGAAGCCCAACTTAAGGCAGCAAATGAGCAGGTTGAATTTTACAAGAATTTCAAGGCGCAACAATCAACCAAGGCAATCGGTGAAAGTTTGGAACACTATGCGGAGAGTGAATTCAACAAGGTTCGAAGTTTTGCCTTTCCAAATGCCTACTTTGAAAAAGACAATAAGGTTTCAGCACGTGGTTCTAAGGGCGATTTTATCTTCCGTGATTTTGATGAAAATGGACTAGAATTCATCTCCATCATGTTTGAGATGAAAAATGAAGCTGATGGGACAGAGAAGAAACATAAGAATGCGGATTTTTACAAAGAGTTGGATAAGGACCGCCGTGAGAAAAATTGTGAGTATGCAGTTTTGGTAAGTATGCTTGAGGCTGATAACGACTACTTCAATACTGGGATTGTCGATGTTAGTCACGAATATGAGAAGATGTATGTCATTCGTCCCCAGTTCTTTATCCAGTTGATTGGACTCTTGCGCAATGCTGCCCTTAATTCTCTCAAATACAAGCAGGAATTGGCTTTGGTTCGCGAGCAAAATATCGATATCACGCATTTTGAGGAAGATTTGGACGCTTTCAAGGTAGCTTTTGCAAAGAATTATAATTCAGCTTCTGTTAACTTTGGTAAGGCCATTGACGAAATCGACAAGTCCATCAAGCGGATGGAAGAAGTCAAGAAATTCCTGACCACATCAGAAAACCAACTGCGCCTTGCTAACAACAAATTGGATGATGTTTCCGTTAAAAAATTGACAAGAAAAAATCCAACTATGAAAGCGAAATTTGATGCCTTGAAGGGGGAGTAGAAAGCAGTGGAAAATGAATTATTAGTATTGAATACTGAAGAAGTAAATGGCTCTGAAAATTTAAATTATGACGAATTAGAAGAACTATTGGAACAGCAATTTACTATGGAGTTTTCTAATCTTGAGAAATTAGAACTAGAATGTAAAGAAATTAGTTCACCGGATAAATTAGGAGATGTCATTTTAGATGAAATTTGGAGTCAATTTGCGAATCAAATTGATTTAGACATGACAAGCGACACACTTCTTAAGCAGTATAACGATAAACATCCTAATGGTTATACAAAAGAAGAGGGTGCTAAAATAATGAATGATAAAAGGTATACTGATGCAAATAATGCTATGAAAGAAAAGCAAAAAAATGGAAATTTAAAGGATGAATATACTGGAAAAACAATTAAAATTAACGAAAAAGCTAATTTGGATCATGTCATACCAAGAAAACAGATTTTTGAAAACACATGGAGGAAAATAGCAAATATTGAAACTTCTGATTTAGCCAATAAATCAGAAAATTTTGCAGCAACTAATGAATCTCTTAATAAAAGTAAAGGGGCAAAATCTAATAGCGAGTATATAAAGAAAAGAGATGTAAGAGAAAAAAATCTAAAAGAACAAGTTGAAAAAGCTAATAAAAAAATTGATAAGATGAATATCTCAGATCCCGAAAAGCGAAATCTTAAAGCTGAAAATAATAAAAAATTAAATGATAAATTATCTGCTGATTCACATAAGATGCTAAAGGTTGAGAAAAAAGCCAAGAAAGCTATCAATAAAGATATAGCAAAAAAAGCTCCTGTAAGAATGGCGAACAAGGCAGGTAAAGATGCAGTTAAAGCTATGTTTGTTGCAGCGTTATTTGGGATGTTGAAAGAAATAATGAATGCTTTGGTTCGTTTTTTTAAATCTAAAAAACGTTCGTTTGATACATTCTTAGATGAAATGAAAAATGCGCTTCATTCCTTCTTTAGTAAAATTAAAGAATTTATCAAAGTTGGAATTGATAGTTTTGTTGGGAGTATCGTGGGAGAAATTATTGGAGCTTTCGCTCAAAAGTTGAAAAAGTTACCAAACTTGATTAAGCAAATATTTGGATCAATAAGAGAGAGTATTTCTTATCTATCAAATCCCGAAAGTCAGTCACATTCTACTGAGATTAAACTTGCACATATTTCAAAAATCATTACTTCTGCATTAGTAGGAGTAGGAGCAATGTTTTTAGGAGAATATTTTGAAAAGTACTTATTACCACTATCAGGAATGGGATTTGAGATTAAATTTTTAGGGACCATAGCAAATATCTTGGGAATGTTTTTAGCTAGTTTACTAACCGGAATTTTGGGAGCAATAATTATTAATGGAATTGATCAATTTATTTCCAGAAAGTTAATTGAGGAAAATCAAAAGAAACAAGCTAATAAGAAAAATGAATTGTTAAGAATTCAGGATGTTCAAATTTTTGTTGCCGAAGAAAATGTTGCTATTAAACGGAACCAAATTTTTAGTAAAATGGCCCAAAATCATCAAAAATTACGAGAATTACTTGGAAATGTCCAAGAAGATATTTATCTATCTAAGGTGAATTTCAAACAAAGATTACTAAATAATGAAGTATATTTTGATGAAAAGCATGATGAACTAGCTGAGATGCAAAACGTATTAAATGATTTACTATAGGAGGGGATTGTTATGTCAGAAGAATTAGAGATTCAAGTTTTGGCAAAGTCTGAAAAATTTAATGAGAAAAAAGAAGCGTTAAAAGCTTTTAGTGAAGAAATACCAGAACAATCAGATTTACCAACAGTTCCTCAGGAAGAGAATATATTTAATATTTTTTCTGTCGACTATGGAGTTAAAGGTAAGGATTTAAACGCTCTCACGGATGCTGTTCAAAATAGAATGATTGAACAAAACCAGCACATAAAAAAGATTATTCAAGAATTTAATACAATTTACGAAACTTTTCAGATATTAGATGATGACTATATTCAAAGAATTTCAGACTCTTTAATTGCTGCAAAAGAAGCTAATAATACGGCTTTACAGGGATTAAAAGAAATTGAAGCCTATCAAGAAAATAATAAAAACTTATTAAATGATGTTTTTAAACAAAATAAAGATTTAATTGATATTTTAAAGAAACATCATGATAGATTAGATGATTTAGAAAAACTAGAAAATAGTTTTAATAATTTACAAGTACAAGTAAATAATACACAAAATAATTTTAAAAATTACCTTGATGAAATCAATAACAAATCAATAACAGAGGGAAATAATCTAAAGTTAGTTGTTGAAGGTCTTGAAACAAAATTAGAAGAAAAGCAAAAGGAGATTGTTTTTCTAAAAAAAGGACTCTATACTCTAGGAATCACCGTTGTTTTAATAGTATTATTTCTATTGTTTAAAGGTATGTAGATGATTAGTGAAACTTATTTAAAATTGTTAAAATCAGAAGTGAAAAAGCTTGATGATCTGACAAATAATTCTTTTGAATTTGAGACTGTTCTTCAAGAAATTGTTGATAATAAAAAGTATTCGGAATTAGAGTTTATAAAACGTTTAGGTAATTCGTCAAATAATGATAGATTTCCTAAGATTAAAGATAGACAAACTAGTATTTTAGAATTATTGTATAAATATCTTGGTTCTAGATTTATAGATAGTGAGTACGCTATTTTAAAAGAAATCAAGACCAAATCATTTGAGGAGCTGTCCGATGAATTAAACTCTCTGATAGGATTAGAAAATGTAAAGAAAGAAATAGAAGACCTAGTAATCTTTAACAAAGTTCAGAAAAACCGAGAAAAGATTGGGTTGAAAAAAACAAATAGAACGATGCACATGGCTTTCCTCGGGAATCCAGGTACAGGTAAAACAACAGTTGCTAGAATTGTTGGTAATATGTATCGTTCTCTAGGAATACTAAGTAAAGGTCATTTTATTGAGGCGACTAGAACGGACTTAATAGCTGAATACCAAGGACAAACAGCTTTAAAAGTTAAAAGACTAATTCAAAAAGCTAAAGGTGGTGTTTTATTTATTGATGAAGCATACAGTATCACAGAAAATGAAAAAAGTGACAGTTATGGTCGAGAGTGTTTAACAGAACTGACAAAAGCTTTAGAAGACTACCGTGATGATTTAGTTGTAATTGTAGCAGGATATGATGACTTAATGAAGAAATTCTTTGAATCTAATCCAGGCTTAAAATCAAGATTTAACTACTTTATTATGTTTGAAGATTATACTGTGGATCAAATGTTAGATATTTTTCTTTCATATTGCAAAAATGAAGAGTACACTTTGAATGATTCTGCAAAAGATAAATTAAAAAAATATTTAGAATTACATAGTAACAATCCTGAAAATAAAAATGCGAATGGTCGGTTTGTAAGAAATGTATTTGATAAGATAATTATGAATCAAGCAAAGCGTTTAAGTAAACTTTCTTTGGCTACAAAAGATAATTACATTACGATTCTTGAAGAAGATATTTCATGAATGAAATTAGAAAGCAAAAATGAACGGTATTATCAATTTTAAAAAAGAAGCAGGGATGACCTCGCATGATGCAGTTTTCAAGCTGCGTAGGATTTTAGGAACTAAGAAGATTGGTCATGGTGGGACCTTGGATCCGGATGTGGTGGGTGTTTTGCCGATTGCGGTTGGCAAGGCGACACGCATGGTCGAGTTTATGCAGGACGAGGGTAAGGTCTATGAGGGGGAAATCACTCTAGGTTATTCCACGACTACCGAGGATTCTAGTGGTGAGGTAGTTTCAGAGACACCAGTTTTGTCACCTTTGAATGAGAATCTTGTCGATGAAGCAATTGCTAGTCTGACAGGTCCTATCACTCAGATTCCACCTATGTATTCCGCTGTCAAGGTCAATGGGCGCAAACTTTATGAGTATGCGCGTGCTGGTCAAGAAGTAGAGCGTCCAGAGCGTCAGGTGACGATTTATCAATTTGAACGGACAAGTCCGATTTCTTATGAGGATAAACTTGCGAGATTTACTTTTCGTGTAAAATGCAGCAAAGGGACTTATATCCGTACCTTGTCAGTTGACTTGGGAGAAAAACTTGGCTATGCAGCTCATATGTCTCATTTAACACGAACAAGTGCAGCGGGCTTGCAGTTAGATAATGCTTTGACCTTGGAAGAAATTTCCGAAAAAGTAGAGGCTGGACAACTAGACTTTCTTCATCCATTAGAGATTGGAACAGGTGACTTAGTTAAAGTTTATTTGACTCCAGAACAAGCAGAAGAAGTGCGTTTTGGTCGCTTTATTGAATTGGAGCAAACTGAGAAGGAATTGGCTGGTTTTGAAGGTGATAAATTATTAGCCATTTTAGAGAAACGGGATCATCTTTATAAACCAAGAAAGGTTTTCTATTAATTAGAGCTGGTGGAAAAATTACAAACTGATGTTTAGTTTAAAAAAGCTGATAGACAGTCTAGTTTAGAAGAGAAATTATTTTGAAAAAGGGTTGATAACACGGTGATATTTGACAGTTTTGCTTGCTTATGATAATATTTAAATAAAGAAAAGCTAGAAAACTTTCAGAGGATATTATGAGTATTGAGATGACTGTTAGTGAGATTGCTGAGGTCTTGGGCTTGTCCCGCCAAGCAATCAATAACCGTGTCAAGGAATTACCTGAAGAAGATACGACTAAAAATGATAAAGGAGTCACTGTGGTAACTCGCAGTGGCTTGATTAAGCTTGAAGAAATCTACAAAAAAACCATTTTTGAAGATGAACCTGTTAGTGATGATGTGAAGCAACGTGAGTTAATGGAGATTCTTGTTGATGAAAAGAACGCTGAAATCATCCGTCTTTATGAGCAGTTAAAGGCCAAAGACAAACAGTTAGCTGAAAAAGATGAACAGATGCGTGTTAAAGACCGTCAAATCGCAGAAAAAGATAAGCAATTGGATCAACAACAACAGTTAACTCTACAAGCTATGAAGGACCAAGAAAACCTTCAGTTGGAGTTGGATCAGGCTAAGCAAGAGGTACAAGCAACGAAGAAAGGCTTCTTTGCTCGCTTATTTGGAGGATAAGAAAAAACTGCTTGGTTTCTAGGTATAACCAAGTAGTTTCTTTTTACACATATAGTAAGGGATGGATAAAATGGAAAAATTAAGAGATTACATTTCATTTGATTTGGAATTTAATAAACACCAAGATAAAACTCACTTGATTCAGGTATCTGCGGTCCGTTTTAAAGATGGTGAAGAAGTAGGAGCATTTGACTCTTATGTTCATACAGATGTGCCTTTGAAAAGTTTTATCAATGGTTTAACGGGTATCACGTCTGAAACCTTGAAAGACGCACCGATGGTGGAAGATGTACTTAAGAATTTTCAAGACTTTGTGGGTGAGTTACCCCTTATTGGTTATAATGCAGCCAAGAGTGATTTACCGATTTTATTGGAACATGGTTTGGATTATAGTAGCCAATATCTAGTCGATCTCTATGATGAAGCTTTTGAGCGACGTAGTTCTGATCTTCATGGTATTGCCAATCTCAAGTTACAGACTGTGGCTGAATTTCTAGGATTCAAGGGTCAATCTCATAACAGTTTAGAGGATGCGCGAATGACTGCGCGTGTTTATGAAGCTTTTCTAGAATCTGATGAAAGTAGAATATTACTGGACTCCAAGAGTAGTCTAAACTCTAATCCTTTCGGTGGTTTAGATTTATCACAGCTGTTTGATTAGGAGGTTTTATGAAACCTGAAAAACCTAAAAAATTGGGTTTTAAAAAGATTTACCTAAATCTGGATAAAATCCTCTTTCTATTTTTTCTAATCTTCATGCTGGTAGATTATATTTGGTTGCCATTGAACTCATTGATAGCAGGCTTTTTACTCAGTCAGACGGGCTATTTGTTTATCTCTTACAATAACATTTTTGAAATTTTAAAACATGCGCCTTTAGTAAGCTTTGGTTTTTTAATCTTAATAGCCATTAACCTTTTAGTGGCTTATTTTCAAATTAGTCTCCTCTTCATTGGGGCTCGACATCTTCTCTATCATGAAAAACGAACCTTGATTGAGTATAGTCGCAAGGTATTTCGTGAAAGTATAGCCTTCATGAAACGTCTGACTCTTTCCAAGGCCTTGTTTATCTTCGTTTATATCGCTATGATTTTTCCGTTTATCAGGAAGATTTTTAAAATTTATTATTTTAATAAAATAGTTATACCTGATTTTATCCAGACCTACATGGAAGACAAGTATTGGATATGGTGGCTTGGTATTATCATCTTGTCAATTCTCTTCCTATACGTTTCTGTTAAGTTGGTTTTTGTTCTACCAAAAATCTTTTTTGAAAAGATGACGGTTAAGGATGCTGTGGTCTACAGTCTAGAAAAAACCAGGAATCATTTTTGGTTTTACGCTTGGCATCTTTTTCTCATTGTTGTCAAAACAAATCTTTTCTTTTACTTACTTCTAATCCCACTATTGGTTGGCCAGTTTTTAGTAGATGGTCTCACACATCGAGAATCTTTGATTCTTGCTATTTCGAACTATATTTTGATTAAAAATATCCACTATATGGCTTTGACTTACTTCTTGGTTAAGTTTACCTCCTTTTTAACTGGTGAGGAGTTGGATATTATGCCAAGACGAAAGAAAGATCATATCATGAGATGGGGTGTAATGGGGTGCGCCAGTGTCTTCTTTGCGATTGAGGGTTATGTTTATCTAGAAGCACCCGTAGTCAATCCTCCGCTTGTCATCTCTCACAGAGGAGTTTCTAATGGGAATGGTGTCCAAAATACAGTTGAATCCTTAGAAAAAACAGCTCAGTTAAAACCAGATTTAGTTGAGATGGATGTGCAGGAAACCAAGGATGGTCAGTTTGTCATGATGCATGATGCTAACCTAAAAAGTTTAGCGGGATTAAATGTAACACCGCAAGACTTAACTTTAGATGAGTTGAAGCAATTAGATATTTATGAAAATGGTTATCAGACCAAAATTTCCAGCTTTGATGATTATATAAATCGTGCCAATGACCTTCATCAGAAATTGCTGATCGAAATTAAAACGAGTCGAAAAGATAGTGCCCAAATGATGGATCATTTTCTAGATCAATATGGGGCAAAGATCAAAGTTTATGGGCATCAGATGCAATCTTTGGATTATCATGTTATTGAAAAAGTAAGTCAGTATGATAAGGAAATTCCAGTCTATTTCATTCTGCCCTACAATTCCGTTTTTCCAAGAACGAATGCTACAGGTTATACCATGGAATATTCTACCTTAGATGAATATTTTGTAACCAAGCTTTGGAATACAAAACAAAAACTCTATGTATGGACAATCAATAGTTCGGAATCCTTTGATAAATCCCTACGTTTGGGAGTTGATGGTATGATAACAGATGATCTAGAAAGAATTAAAGAAGAGCTTGAAACCGCTCAGGAAGATCCTGAATATACGGACTTGCTTCTCAAGAAAGCAGCAGAAATATTTACTTTCTAGGTAAGACAAAAGAGGCTGAATTGAACATCAGCCTCTTTTTATGCTATTAGAATGGTAATTTACCAGCAAAAGCACCTAGTTTCTTCTTAGTTGCTTCATCAATTTGTTCAAGAGCAGCATTGACTGCTTGAACAGTCATATCTGATAGAGTTTCAATATCTTTTGGGTCAACAACTGCTGGATTGAAGTCAATCTTAACAACTTTCTTGTCTCCTGTTAGTGTGGCAGTTACAAGGTTTTGGGCAGAAGTTCCAACAAATTCTGTAGCAGCAAGTTCAGCTTGACTTTGCTCCATTTGTTTTTGAAGTTTTTGAGCTTGACGCATCATGTTTTGCATATTCATCATAAGATTTTTAAGATTCCTTTCGTATCAAGGCTTTGAGCCTTGTTTTAATTTTTAGATTGAAAGTTTAGTTCCTACTTTAACAGGCTTTTTGATAAGCGAGTAGATTAAGAGGTACTTTATTGATTATATCATTTTTAAACTGTAAATAAAAGTTAAATATTTAATGAATAGGGGTTTTAAAAGGTCCCCTGTGTACGTAAAAATAGAAGAACTAACAATAAATTAAGAAAAAATGCTGTTCTTTAATCAAGGCTATGAAGTTAAAAATCCTTGTTTTACGATGTTATTCGGAAATGATTTTTAATGATCATTTTGATAAAAATATGAGATAATGAATAGGTGTATTTAACGAGAGATTAAAAAACATCCGAGTGTTTAGATTATTGTAGTATACAGGAAGTATTGTTATGAAAAAGATAAACTTTAAAGTTGATAATCCTTATGAAAATATTGATAGAATCAGAAAAATAATTTCCAATATTGTTCAGGTTGCTCCTGATTCCTATATTTATTTTGGAAATATTGTTTCTTATTCTAAGTACGATGGTGATGATTCTGAGAGTATTAAGAAACGACAAGAGTTAATTGATTACAATGCAGATGTTAATTTTTATCATTTTAAGATGATAGAGGTGAATGCATTTTATGAATATCTATATCATTGTAAATATATTGAAGACTGTCAAATTATAGTTACTAATAAAGGATATGATGTCGAAGACATATACAGACTATTGGCTACTCCAGGAGAATTCGTACTGGATTTAGAAGTGTTAGAGGGAGAGCTGTTTTACATCAGATATGATGATATGCTTATCGATGAATTGATTTTTAAAAAGTAGAAAAAGAACTTATAAAGTTTTTAATTGTAGGAACTTAATAATGACTGAAAATCTGATATCTATAGAAAAACTTATAAGACTTTAGCTTCTGAAATTCAGAACAGGCTACATGACTTCAAAAACCAATAATCACTCTTGAAAATTTTTGAGGTATTAGCGTTTTATTATTTATGTAAAGTTTCTAAATGCCCTTTAAAATATACTAATGTAACAATCGTTTTTACCATAAAAATGTTGTTAATGTCTAACGATCAAACATTAAATTTTCTGACAATTTATTGAATGATTAGAAAAACCATGATATAATAAATTTAAAAAATGGGATTCCCATGATTTAATAGGAGCGTTATATGAAAAAACTTGGTTTTATCCTTTTATCTTCGACATTGTTGTTATCTGCTTGTGCAGTTCGTTTTGAACAATCGTCAACTACAAGTAATTCCTCTCAGGTTACAAAATTGTCAGAAGATAACCAAAAACTATTGGATAAGGCAACTAGCGACTACAAAACCTTTGTGGAAGAACAGATTGATAAACTATTGACGGATACTGAAGGTTTTGTTCAACTATTGAAGGATGGTAAGCTAGAAGAAGCTAAAAAGGCATACCCTTTAATTCGTATGTCTTATGAGCGCTCAGAGCCGATTGCAGAGAGCTTCGGAGAATCTGATGTGAAGATTGATTTTCGATTAGCAGACTACTTAGATGAAAACAAGACCGAAGAAGGTTGGTCTGGTTTCCACCGTATCGAGCGCATTCTTTGGGAGGAAAACACAACCAAAGGAACTGAGTCTTATGGTGACCAACTGGTAAATGACATCAAGGAATTGAAGGCTAAGATTGCGACTGTAGATGTTGATTACAAAATTATGCTAACTGGGGCTGTTGATCTTTTAAATGAAGTAGCGACAAGTAAGATTACTGGCGAAGAGGAGATTTATTCTCATACAGATTTGTATGATTTTCGTGCCAATATCCAAGGTGCTGAAAAGATTTTCCAACTCTTTAAACCTTTGCTTGAAAAATCAGATGCAGCCTTGGTTAAGGAGTTAGAGGAAGATTTCAAATCTGTCAATAGTTTGTTAGACAAACACATGACGGATAAGGAACACTATAAGCTCTATACAGACTTAACGAAAGAAGATACCAAAGAATTGTCTGAAGCAGTCACAAAACTTGGTGAACCATTATCACAAATGGGTAAATTTCTTGGTGGAGAATAAGTAATATGACAAACAAAGGCGAAAAATTTTTTGAACAAAAAATGGACCGTCGAGAATTTCTAAAAAAAGCAGGTATCGGAGGTGCTGGTCTCGCACTTGGTCTCTCCGGTGCTTCTGCTTTTTTCGCACCTAAGCTTGATGGTCAGGAGAAAATCTCGTACGGGGATGAAAAAATAGCCTTCTATGGCAAGCACCAAGCTGGTATTACAACAGTCATGCAGAAAAACATCTATTTTGTTGTCTTGGATTTGCATACAACTGACAAAGAGAAAATCATCCAGTTATTTAAGGATTGGACGGATTATAGTGCCAAACTTGTAGAGGGAGAATTGGTTAAAAAAGATGGTAACAATAGCCTCTTGCCTCCAAGTGATACTGGAGAAACAGTTGGGCTTAATCCTCATCGTTTGACCCTGACTTTTGGAGTTTCGGCTAGTTTCCTAGAAAAGCTGAAACTAGAGAACAAACGTCCAAAACTTTTTAGAGATTTACCTCCATTTCCAAAGGAACAGTTACGTGAAAAATATACAGGTGGCGATATTGTGATTCAGGCATGTGCAGATGACGAGCAAGTTGCCTTTCATGCTGTTCGCAACCTTATCCGAAAAGGAAGAAATGCAGTGACACTTCGTTGGAGCCAATCAGGTTTTGCAGCTATCGGTAATCGTATGGAAACTCCTCGGAATCTCTTTGGATTTAAAGACGGGACTGCTAATGTCACTACTGAGAAAGAATTTGATCAGGTTGTTTGGGCTGACAGTAAGGATTGGATGGAAAATGGTTCTTACATGGCAGTTCGGCGCATCCAGATGTTCCTAGATACTTGGGATCGAACCAATCTCGAGGAACAAGAAAATACCTTTGGTCGTTATAAAGAAAGTGGCGCTCCCTTTGGCAAGAAGAACGAATTTGATGAGGTTGATTTAAGCCTTCTTCCCGATGATTCTCATGTACGTTTAGCTAAAGAAGTGGATAAGCCTCTCCTGCGTCGCTCTTATTCTTATTCTGATGGCATAGATGAAAAGACTGGTCAGTTTGACACTGGTTTGCTCTTTATCTCTTTCCAAAAGGACCCAGATAGCTTTGTTAAAGTGCAGACCAATCTGGGTGCTACGGATAAAATGAACGAATATGTTACACATATAGGTAGTGGCCTTTTTGCCTGCTTTGGTGGAGTAGAGAAGGGAGGTTACATTGGGCAGAAATTATTGGAATCCTAAAAGTATTATCCTCCTATTTGCTTGTTTCTTCCTATTGATTTTTCCGGTAGGAGCTAAGGAAAATTTGAGTCCCTACTTTGTGAAAATAACTGATACAACTGAAGCTGTTAAAGAAGGTAAACAAGATCAGGCTAGAAAACTAATCGATGAAATGACCAAAGATTTCGAGAAAGTCGAGAATTCTGACTCTGAAGCAGGGCGACAAGTTCAAGAAAAGTTGGCCTTAACTGGTGATATTACTGAAGACCAGTTAACTCAGATTTCTTTAGCCCTTTTGACATTTGAGAAAGAGCAAAATCCAGTCGACCTTGATGCAGAAAAAGAGAAACTAGTTTCACGATTAGAATCTCGTTTTGAAGCCTTAGACAAGGCAATCGCTTCTCAAGATCTGGAAGCAGTAAGAGAAGCCTATAAAAAAATGAATTCAACCTGGACCATCAATGAAGCAGTGGTTCGCGACCATAGTACAGCTCATTATGGGCAAGTGGAAACAGCTATTTCCTTCCTGCGTAGTAGCATTGAGACTGAACCAACGAACTTTGATTCTATTCAGGCATCCTTTGATGATTTGAAGACAGCCATTTCTAACTTTATTGAAGGTACAGAAGTTGCGACGACATCTTCGAATCTGACCCTAAAGGATGGAATTGATCTTTTAAAAAAGGCCTTGGCTCAATATCAAGCTGGTCAAGATAGCGAAGCAGCTGCGACGATGAAGGAGTTTATTACTATTTGGCCCACCATCGAGGGTTCTGTAAGTACAACCAATCCTTCGCTTTATACCAAGGTTGAAAGTGAAAGTCCTGTCATCATGGTTAAGGGGAAGGAAAGTGAATATCAAGAAAAGCTTTCTAGCTTGATTGCAGAGCTATCTCAAATTGATACTAGCACTTCCTATAATGCATTTGACGCCATGCTCATCTTGCTCCGAGAAGGTGTAGAAGCCCTCTTGATTGTTATGGCGCTTGTGACAACTTTGAAAGCTGCTAAGATGAGACAGGGCCTCAAGTGGGTCTATGGTGGTGCATTTGCGGGAATAGTGGCCAGTCTTTTAATTGCCTATATCCTACAGATTGCCTTTCCAGCAGTCACCTCAGGAACTAACCGTGAAATCATCGAAGGTGCAGTCGGGATTTTTGCGGTTATCATGATGATTTTAATCGGTATTTGGCTTCATAGCAAATCCTCTGTTAAAAAATGGAATGCTTTTATGGAATCGCAGATGCAAACTGTCACGAAAACAGGATCTTTCCTTTCTATGTTCGCTTTAAGTTTTCTAGCCGTATTCCGTGAAGGTGCTGAGACGATTTTATTCTATGTGGGTATTCTGCCAAGGATTTCTAGTTTTGATTTTGTCCTAGGAATTTCTCTGGCCCTCTTAGTTTTAGTCGTGATTGCCTTTGTGATGAACAAGGCCAGTAAATTTTTCCTACCTCATAAGGTTTTCTTTATCCTGACTTGGATGATTTATGCCTTAGCCTTTAAGATGACGGGAGTCAGCATTCATGCTCTACAGTTGACAAATATGATCCCCAATCATCTGATCGCAGGAATACCAAGTATTGATATATTGGGAATTTACCCTAGTTGGGAAAGTTTGGCAGGACAGTTTTTCTTTATTTTCGTGGTGGTTCTTGTTACCATTAGACAGGGTGAAAAGTAATGGACCAAGAGGAATTGACAATTATTGAACATTTGGTAGAATTTAGAAAGAGATTGCTAGCAGTAGTTGTTTGCTTCTTTCTGGTTTTCTGCGTTTCACTATTATTTGCCGATCAGGTTTATCAATTTATCACACAAGGCTTTAGTCAGAAGTTGATCGTCTTAGGACCTAATGATATTTTATGGATTTATCTTCGTTTGGCAAGTTTGATGGCCTTTAGCCTTACCTTACCTTTTACGGTCTATCAAGTCTGGAGTTTTGTTCGACCAGCCCTTAAAACTGAAGAAGCAGGGGCGATTTTTGCTTATATCCCTGCAACTTTCCTTTGTTTTATCTTAGGATTAGCCTTTGGATTTTATTTTGTAACACCAGCTTTACTTCAGGTCTTGCTAGGACTGGGTGAAAACTTATTTGAGACGCAGTTAACAGCACAAAATTATCTAGCTTTTGTCTTTCAAACTACTGTACCACTAGCATTTATCTTTGAATTGCCAGTTATCATTGCTTTTTTAACCTCAATTGATTTAATTGGGCCTGGACTACTCGTTGCTTATAGACGTCATGCCTACTTCATTTTATTGGTATTGGCTGTTATATTGACGCCGGCCGATTTTATTAGTGATTTAGCGATGACTGTTCCCCTAATCCTTTTATATGAGGTTAGTATCGCTATTAGTAAATGGATTTTTAAGAGAAAAAGGAAAGGAGAAAAAAATGGGAATCTTACGTGATATTGGTGCACCAGGCTTGATCGTCATTGTCCTTGGCGCACTGTTGATTTTTGGACCAAAACGCTTACCAGAGCTAGGCGAATCAGTAGGAAAAATGCTTGCTGAGTTTAAAAAAGCCGTTAAAGGCCTTGGGGATTCGGAAGAAAAATAAGCGAATAATGATTGAATAGAGTTGAGAATTGTTAGAAGGGAGTTATCTCTGGCAAATATTCTCAACTCTTTTTATTTGGTTTAAGGTTTCTTTAAGTTTTCTATACTATTCTGAAAAACTCTATATTAATAGGATTGATTAAATCTTGAATGGAGAAATGAGATAATCATTTGTATTTTTAAAAAGAAAGTTCACTAGGAAAAAATAATGTTCAGATTAAGGTTTAAAAAGAGCGCTTTCTAGGCATAAAGTCTTTGTATTTCTTTCAAGATAGAGCCAAATTGTGATATAATAGTTAGCAATAAGATTTTTAGAATGAACTAAAGGAGTATAAAAATGATTTACGCTGGAATTTTAGCAGGTGGAACCGGCACGCGTATGGGTATTAGTAATTTACCTAAACAATTTCTTGAGTTGGGAGATCGCCCAATCTTGATTCATACTATTGAAAAATTTGTTTTGGAACCAAGTATTGAAAAGATTGTAGTTGGAGTTCATGGTGACTGGGTTACACACGCAGAAGATTTAGTTGAAAAATTCCTACCACTCCACAAGGACCGTATAATCATCACAAAAGGTGGTGCGGATCGTAATTCTAGTATTGAAAAAATTATTGAAGCTATTGATGCTTACCGTCCACTGACCGTAGATGATATTGTGGTGACGCATGATTCCGTTCGTCCTTTCATCACTCTTCGAATGATTCAAGATAATATTGAACTCGCTAAAAACCATGATGCTGTTGATACCGTGGTTGAAGCAGTTGATACCATCGTTGAAAGTACAAATGGTCAGTTTATCACAGATATTCCAAATCGCGCTCATCTATACCAAGGACAGACTCCCCAAACCTTCCGTTGTAAAGACTTTATTGATTTGTATGGTTCTTTATCAGCAGAAGAAAAAGAAATTTTGACAGATGCATGTAAAATCTTTGTCATTAAGGGTAAAGATGTAGCCTTGGCTAAGGGTGAATACTCAAATCTAAAAATCACAACAGTTACAGACTTGAAGATTGCTAAAAGCATGATTGAGAAAGACTAGAGACATGATTAATCAAATTTATCAACTGACAAAACCAAAATTTATCAATATCAAATACCAAGAAGAAGAGATAGACCAAGAGAATCATATTCTCATTCGACCACGTTATATGGCGGTTTGTCATGCGGATCAACGCTACTATCAAGGGAAACGCGATCCCAAAATTTTAGCGAAAAAACTACCAATGGCTATGATCCATGAGTCTTGTGGTACAGTCATTTCTGATCCAACTGGTACCTACAAAGTTGGTCAGAAGGTTGTCATGATTCCAAATCAGCCACCAATGCAAAGTGATGAGGAATTCTACGAAAATTACATGACTGGAACCTATTTCTTATCAAGTGGCTACGATGGATTCATGCGAGAATTCGTTTCTCTACCTAAGGATCGTGTAGTATCTTACGAAGACATCGAAGATACAGTTGCTGCCATTACAGAGTTTGTCAGTGTGGGCATGCACGCCATGAATCGCTTCTTGACAGTTTCACATAGCAGACGTCAGCGTATTGCAGTTATTGGGGATGGCAGTTTAGCCTTTGTCATGGCCAATATTATCAACTACACTTTGCCTGAAGCAGAGATTATTGTCATTGGCCGCCACTGGGAGAAATTGGAACTCTTTTCATTTGCTAAGGAGCTCTACATTACGGATAATATCCCTGAGGACCTGACTTTTGACCATGGTTTCGAATGCTGTGGTGGTGATGGTAGTGGACCTGCTATTAATGATCTTATTCGCTACATTAAACCTCAAGGAACTATTCTGATGATGGGGGTTAGCGAGTATAAAGTTAATATTAACACTCGCGATTCATTGGAAAAAGGATTGTTGCTAGTCGGCTCTTCTCGTTCTGGACGAGTTGACTTTGAAAAAGCTATTCAAATGATGGAGATTAAGAAGTTTGCCAATCGTTTGAAGAATATCATTTATTTAGAAGAACCTGTAAGAGAGATTAAGGATATTCATCGAGTTTTTGCAACAGACCTTAATACTGCCTTCAAGACAGTCTTTAAGTGGGAAGTCTAATGGAGGATGATTGTGAAGGAAATCGTTAAAGAAAAGATTGTTACTTTATTATCGGAAGAAGAGGATATTCTCAGTGTTGAGCAACTAGGTGGGATGACCAATCAAAACTATTTGGTTAAGACAACCTCAAATCAGTATATCGTTAAGTTTTTCGGAAAAGGCACAGATAAATTGATCAACCGCCAGAATGAGAAATTTAATCTGGACTTGTTAAAAGATTTAAAACTTGATGTGGAAAATTATCTTTTCGATATTGAAGCAGGTATCAAGGTTAATCAGTACATTAAATCTGCGAATACTCTTAATTCCACTACTATCAAGACTAAGTTTGAAAAGATTGCGCCTATTTTACAAACGGTTCATGCTTCGGGTAAGGAATTAAAAGGGGAGTTTGCTCCTTTTGAGGAAATCAAAAAATATGAAACCTTGATTCAAGGGGAGATTTCCTATCCGAACTATGAAACTGTCAGAAAGTTAGTATTTTCTCTGAAAGAAGAGCTTGAAGAAATTGGTATCGATAAGAAATCATGTCACATTGATTTGGTTCCTGAAAATTTCATAGAAGGACCAGATGGTCACCTTTATCTTATTGATTGGGAATATTCATCTATGAATGATCCTATGTGGGATTTGGCAGCTCTCTTCCTAGAATCTGAGTTTACCAGTGCAGAGGAAGAAGATTTTCTAAGTCATTATAAGAGTGACAAGACTCCCGTTTCAAGAGAAAAAATTCGTATCTACAAAATTTTGCAAGACATTATTTGGAGTCTTTGGACTATTTACAAAGAAGAAAATGGTGCAGATTTCGGAGATTATGGAGTCTCTCGTTACAATAGAGCTGTGAAAGAGTTGGATTCTATGGGAGGTTCTGATGAAGACTAAAAACGGAGTTTCCTTTGGTCTGCTTTCAGGGATGTTTTGGGGATTAGGTCTGACTATTAGTGCCTATATATTTTCAATATTTACCGATTTATCACCTTTTGTAGTAGCAGCAGCACACGACTTCCTCAGTATTTTTATCTTACTAGGTTTTCTTCTAGTTAAGGAAGGAAAAGTACGTTTTTCAATCTTCTTGAATATTCGAAATGTTAGTGTTATTTTTGGTGCTTTACTGGCAGGACCGATTGGTATGCAGGCCAACCTTTATGCAGTTAAGTATATTGGAAGTTCTCTAGCATCGTCTGTTTCTGCGATTTATCCTGCTGTTTCAGTCTTGCTTGCCTTCTTCTTCTTGAAACACAAGATTTCCAAAAATACAGTTTTTGGGATTCTTCTAATCATTGCAGGAATTATTGCTCAGACCTATAAAGCAGAGCAAGTGAATTCTTTCTATATCGGAATTTTATGTGCCTTGATTTGTGCCCTTGCTTGGGGAAGTGAAAGTGTTCTTAGCTCTTTTGCTATGGAAAGTGATCTCAGTGAAATTGAAGCCCTCTTGATTCGGCAAGTCACATCCTTCTTGTCTTATCTAGTCATTGTACTCTTTACACATCATTCATTTGCAGAAGTGGCAAACGGCCAATTGTTCGGTCTATTGATTGTCTTTGCGGCGTTTGATATGATTTCTTACCTTGCATACTACATTGCTATCAATCGATTGCAACCAGCAAAGGCAACTGGTCTAAATGTCAGTTATGTAGTATGGACTGTTTTGTTTGCAGCAATTTTCTTGGGTTCGCCCCTTAATTTGCTGACCATTATTACTTCACTTATCGTAATGGCTGGTGTTTACATTATTATTAAAGAATAAAGGAGAAAGCGAGTGAAAGCGATCATCTTAGCAGCAGGTTTGGGAACTCGTTTGAGACCCATGACAGAAAATACTCCCAAAGCCTTGGTTCAAGTTAACCAAAAACCTTTGGTTGAATATCAAATTGAATTTTTAAAAGAACGTGGAATTGATGATATTATCATCGTTGTAGGTTATTTGAAAGAACAATTCGATTACCTTAAAGAAAAGTACGGGGTTCGTTTGGTCTTTAATGATAAGTATGCTGATTACAATAATTTTTACTCACTTTACTTGGTAAAAGAAGAGTTGACTAATAGCTACGTTATCGATGCGGATAACTATCTTTTCAAAAATATGTTCCGTAATGATATCGAGCGTTCAACATACTTCAGCGTTTATCGTGAAGACTGTGATAATGAATGGTTCCTAGTTTACGGAGAAGATTATAAAGTTCAAGATATCATCGTTGATAGTAAGAATGGTCGCATCCTGAGTGGTGTGTCATTCTGGGATGCTCCAACAGCGGAGAAAATCGTTGGGTTTATCGACAAAGCCTATGCAAGTGGCGAATTTGTAGATCTTTACTGGGACAACATGGTCAAAGATAATATCAAAGAACTAGATGTTTACGTAGAGGAATTGGAAGAAAACTCTATCTACGAAATCGACAGTGTCAAAGATTATCAAAAATTGGAGCAGATTCTCTCTTCACAAAAGTAAGTAAACTAAAATACGTCAGACACCTTACCTATTTTTACTTGACTTTTTAGGGTTGATACAGTATACTAGTAAAAATTTAACCTTTAAGGGAAGTCCAGAGAGGCTCACAAGGTGTCAGATAGAAAATAGATTACACAAACTTCGAATAAACACAGTTTATTTGATTCTTTTCTGTAAGTATCTTACTGAAACCTTGCGATTGCAAGGTTTTTCTTTTTCTGAACCCCTTAAAATTTAAGGAGGAAACGGTATGAATCCAAATTGTAAAAAACGCATGGGTGCTATTCGCTTGGAAACCATGAAAGTAGTGTCTCAAAAGGAAATCGCACCAGCGATCTTTGAACTCGTACTTCAAGGAGAAATGGTTGAAGCTATGAAAGCAGGCCAATTTCTTCATTTACGTGTTCCTGATGACGCTCATCTCTTGCGTCGTCCAATTTCAATTTCATCTATCAATACAAGTAAAAAACAATGTCATTTAATCTATCGAGTTGAAGGTTCGGGTACGGCAATTTTTTCAACCTTAAAAACAGGTGATAGTTTAGATGTTATGGGACCTCAAGGAAATGGTTTTGATTTATCTGATTTAAACCAGCATAGTCGTGTTCTCTTAGTTGGTGGCGGAATTGGTGTGCCTCCTTTATTTGAAGTAGCTAAACAATTAGATGAACGTGGTGTAGATGTCACAACAGTTCTAGGATTTGCTACTAAAGATGCAGTTATTTTGGAAGATGAATTATCCCAATACAGCAAAGTCTTTATAACGACTGATGATGGTTCTTATAGAACCCAAGGAAATGTATCAGTAGTGATAAAGGAATTTGATAACGAATTTGATGCAATCTACTCATGCGGAGCACCTGGTATGATGAAATACATCAATCAAAAATTTTACAAGCATCCAAGAGCTTATCTATCTCTTGAATCCCGTATGGCCTGTGGTATGGGGGCTTGCTACGCTTGCGTTTTGAAAGTACCTGATAGTGAAACAGTTAGTCAACGTGTGTGTGAAGATGGTCCTGTATTTAAAACAGGCACAGTAGTTTTATAAGGAGAGTATCATGACTACAAATCGATTACAAGTTTCTCTACCAGGCTTAGAATTAAAGAATCCTATCTTTCCTGCTTCAGGCTGTTTTGGCTTTGGTCAAGAATATGCCAAATACTATGATTTAGACCTTTTAGGCTCTATCATGATTAAGGCGACTACCCTAGAACCCAGGTTTGGAAATCCAACTCCAAGGGTTGCAGAAACACCAGCAGGTATGTTAAACGCCATTGGTTTACAAAATCCTGGTTTAGAAGTCGTTCTCTCTGAAAAATTACCTTGGCTTCAAAGAGAATATCCAAATCTCCCTATAATCGCAAATGTTGCTGGCTTTTCAAAACAAGAATACGCGGCCGTATCTCATGGAATTTCTAAGGCAACTAACGTGAAAGCCATTGAGCTCAATATCTCTTGTCCTAACGTTGATCATGGGAATCATGGACTTTTAATTGGACAAGATCCTGAGTTGGCCTATGATGTGGTGAAGGCTGCCGTAGAAGCATCAGAAGTGCCCGTTTACGTCAAATTGACTCCAAGTGTTACTGACATCGTAACCATTGCTAAGGCTGCAGAAGATGCTGGAGCTAGTGGACTCACCATGATTAATACCCTTGTAGGGATGCGTTTTGATCTCAAAACTAGAAAGCCGATTATTGCAAATGGGACAGGTGGCATGTCTGGACCTGCAGTATTTCCTGTAGCCCTAAAACTAATCCGTCAAGTAGCTCAAACCACTAAGCTTCCAATCATTGGTATGGGAGGAGTGGATTCTGCTGAAGCTGCCTTAGAAATGTATCTGGCTGGTGCATCAGCTATCGGAGTCGGTACAGCAAACTTTACCAATCCATATGCTTGTCCAGATATTATCGAAAATCTACCAAAAGTCATGGATAAGTACGGAATCGAAAGTCTAGAAATGTTGCGAAATGAAGTCAAAGAAAGTTTGATCTAAGTTTTATATGCTGAATTCAGTTTAAATTGTTTTGAAAGCGCCATTTTTTTGGTATAATAAATACTATGATTATTACAGTACCTATTAAAACAGAAAAAGATATTGCAACACCAGGACCAAACGTCCTTGTACTTGGTTATTTTGATGGAGTTCATCTTGGACATCAAAAATTATTTGAAATAGCTTCTAATATTGCTGCTGAAAAGCGCCAGGGAGTAGCTCTAGTAACTTTTAACGAATCACCAAAACTAACTCTGAATCAATACTCACCTGAACACTTATTGCATATTTTGTATGCTAGTGAACGTGAACGTAGATTGAAGAGAGCTGGAGTTGAGAGTTTGTATTTGATGGATTTCACTAGTCGAGTAGCAAAAATGACTGCCCAAGAATTTATTGATACATTTGTCAAGGAAGCGAAGGCAGATACGATTGTAGTTGGTTTTGACTATACTCTTGGTTCAGATAGAAAAACAGCTGAGGATTTAAAAGAACTCTTCCATGGTGATGTGGTTACTGTTCCACCGGTTGAGGATGAAAAGGGGAAAATTAGTTCGACGCGTATCCGCCAAGCCATTCTAGAAGGAGATGTAAAAGAAGCAGGCAAACTTTTGGGATTCCCTTTACCAACGAGAGGTGTAGTGGTTCACGGAAATGCTCGAGGTCGAACTATTGGCTTCCCGACAGCTAATCTAGTCAACTTGGATCGGACATATATGCCAGCTGATGGTGTTTATGCTGTTGACGTTGAAATTCAAAGAAAAGTCTATCGTGGTATGGCGAGTCTAGGTAAAAATGAAACCTTTGATGGCGAAGAAGAGCGTTTTGAAGTTCATATCTTTGATTTTTCCGACGATATCTATGGGGAAACTGTCATCGTTTCCTGGTTGGACCGTATCCGTGATATGGTAAAATTTGATAGCGTTGATCAATTAGTTAAACAACTAGAAGAAGATGAAAAGATAGCTAGAAAATAAAATTAAAAAATAGTAGAGTTTGGAATTTTCTCAAACTCTTTTTATTTGTATTTTTAGCTTAAGTTTGGGGAATCATCATAACTATTATAGTAGGCTAAATAAAGAATAGTTCATTTCGACTTCTAAAACATTGCTAGAAATTGATTTGACTCCCCTAATCAATTTGTTTATATCTTATTTCAATCCACTATATTTAACTTAAGTCAACATTTAAAATTAAAACTGACAAGTAGCTATATAAAAATTAGAGTATTATGAACAGAATCTATCTTTTCTCCATTTTGCTTAAATAATAAGGATTGTTTTTTATGATAGAAAAGTGTTTTCTTCAATGTCTATCTTGATTTTTTGAGTATCCTAAAAGGTTATGCTATACTAGAAATATGTTAGATTTGGAGAAATATAGTGTGACCATGTGGGAAGAGGACAAGATTCTCTCTTTCCGTCAAAAATTATTAGCCTGGTATGACGAAAATAAGCGGGATTTACCATGGAGACGGAGTAAGAATCCTTACTATATCTGGGTATCTGAAATTATGTTGCAGCAGACTCGAGTTGATACCGTCATTCCCTATTATGAACGTTTTTTAGACTGGTTTCCGACCGTCGAAAGCTTAGCAAATGCTCCTGAGGAGCGCTTATTAAAAGCCTGGGAAGGACTTGGCTATTATTCTCGTGTTCGCAACATGCAAACAGCCGCTCAACAGATTATGAATGAATTTGAAGGCAATTTCCCGTCAACTTATGAAGGTATTGCAAGCTTAAAAGGGATTGGTCCTTATACAGCTGGTGCAATTTCTAGTATTGCCTTTAACCTTCCGCAGCCTGCAGTTGATGGGAATGTCATGCGTGTTTTGGCACGTTTATTTGAAGTCAATCATGATATTGGAAATCCTAGCAATCGCAAGATTTTTCAAGCGATGATGGAAGTTCTGATAGATCCTGATCGTCCAGGTGATTTCAATCAGGCTTTGATGGATTTAGGTTCAGATATTGAGGCTCCTGTCAATCCAAGACCGGAGGAGAGTCCTGTTAAGGACTTCAGTGCTGCTTATCAACATGGAACCATGGCTCACTATCCTATCAAGGCTCCAAAGAAAAAGCCAATTCCTATTTTTCTAAAGGCTCTTGTAGTGCAAAATAGTCAGGGGAAGTTTCTATTGGAAAAGAATGAGAGTGAAAAACTCTTGGCTGGCTTTTGGCATTTTCCCTTGATTGAAGTTGATGAATTCTCAGACCAAACTCAAGACCTGGACCTTTTCAGTCAAGTTGCTGAACCAATTATAGAACTGGGACCTTCTCCACAGGAGAGTTTTGAACAGGACTATGATCTTGAAGTTGATTGGCAAGATCTACGTTTTGAAGAGGTCAAGCACATTTTCAGCCATCGTAAATGGCATATCCAGATAATTGCAGGCCGAGTTACTGAGACACAAGAATATACAGATAGGGAAGTCCTCTGGTTAAGTCCAGAAGAATTTAGCAATTATCCTCTAGCTAAACCTCAGCAAAAGATCTGGCAAGCCTACTTGAAAAGAAGCTGCTAGCATCGGTCATGCGTGTCTTCTTTACTTTTTTTTGGTATAATGAGATAAGGAAAAAGGTGACTAAATGAAAAAAATACTAATTGTAGATGATGAAAAACCCATCTCAGATATTATAAAATTTAATATGACCAAGGAAGGTTATGAAGTTGTAACTGCTTTTAATGGTCGTGAAGCACTTGAACAATTTGAAGCTGAGCAACCAGATATTATTATCTTGGATTTGATGCTTCCTGAGATTGATGGACTTGAGGTCGCAAAAACTATTCGTAAGACAAGTAGTGTTCCCATTATCATGCTTTCAGCAAAGGATAGCGAGTTTGATAAGGTTATCGGTCTTGAACTTGGAGCGGATGACTATGTAACCAAGCCATTTTCAAATCGTGAACTACAGGCCCGTGTTAAAGCTCTTCTCCGTCGTACAGATCTTGTTTCAGTCGATAACCAAGAACCTGAAACGAAATTACAAAGTCTGCAGATTGGTGATTTGGAGATTTTACCAGATGCCTACGTGGCTAAGAAATATGGTGAGGAGTTAGACCTAACCCACCGCGAATTTGAACTCTTGCATCATTTAGCTTCTCATCTTGGACAAGTTATTACCCGAGAACATCTTCTTGAAACCGTTTGGGGTTATGACTACTTTGGGGATGTCCGTACAGTAGACGTAACCATTAGACGCTTGCGCGAGAAGATTGAAGATACGCCAAGTAGACCTGAATACATCCTAACTCGTCGTGGAGTAGGATATTATATGAGAAATAATGATTGAAGTAATTAAACAAACAATTTTGACGAGTGACTTTATCTTTATCCTCATCCTAATTGGCTTTATTATGCTGGTGACTTTTCTTCTGCTTGAGAGCCGTCGTGATAATATTCGACTTAGACAATTAAACCAGAAGGTTAAGGATTTGATTGCTGGTGATTATTCTCAGGTTTTGGATATGCAGGGAAGTTCAGAGATTACCAATATCACCAACAATCTTAATGACTTATCTGAAGTCATTCGTCTGACTCAGGAAAATCTGGAACAAGAGAGTAAAAGGTTGCATAGTATCCTGTCCTACATGACAGACGGAGTGCTTGCAACCAATCGTCGTGGTCAGATTATCATGATCAATGATATGGCCAAGAGACAACTTGGAGTTGAAAGGGATGATGCTCTTAATCAAAATATCTTAGAGTTACTCAAGATTGAAGAAGAGTATGAGCTGAGAGAACTTATTACTCAGAGCCCTGAGTTGATGATTTATTCGCAGAATCTTAATGGTGAATATATCAGTTTGCGCGTTCGTTTTGCCTTGATTCGTAGAGAGTCTGGCTTTATCTCTGGTTTAGTAGCAGTTTTACATGATACGACTGAACAAGAGAAGGAAGAACGTGAGAGAAGGCTTTTCGTTTCGAACGTTAGTCATGAGTTGCGCACTCCTTTGACAAGTGTAAAATCCTATCTGGAGGCCTTGGACGAAGGAGCGCTGACAGAACCAGTTGCTCCAGATTTTATCAAGGTTTCTTTGGATGAAACCAATCGTATGATGCGGATGGTGACGGACCTCTTGCACCTCTCACGGATCGACAATGAGACCAGTCACTTGGATGTTGAGTTGATTAACTTTACTGCCTTTATCACCTTTATCCTTAATCGTTTTGATAAAATGAAAAGTCAAGATGAGGAGAAGAAGTACGAGCTGATGAGAGATTATCCGATTACTTCTGTTTGGATTGAGATTGATACAGATAAGATGACCCAGGTGATTGACAATATCCTAAATAACGCCATCAAGTATTCACCAGATGGTGGAAAAATCACTGTTAACATGAAAACTACGGATGATCAGATGATTTTGTCCATCTCCGACCAAGGTTTGGGGATTCCTAAAGAAGATTTACCAAAGATTTTTGACCGTTTTTATAGGGTTGATAAGGCTAGAAGTCGTGCTCAAGGAGGAACGGGACTAGGATTGGCTATCGCCAAGGAAATCATCAAGCAACATAAGGGATTTATCTGGGCCAAGAGTGAATATGGCAAGGGATCTACCTTTACTATCGTACTTCCATACGATAAGGATGCTGTGAAAGAAGAAATTTGGGAGGATGAAGTAGAAGACTAGAATGAGTGATATCGGTTTTAAATACAGTATTTTAGCATCGGGTTCCAGTGGAAATTCATTTTACTTGGAAACACCAAAAAAGAAAATTTTAGTAGATGCGGGACTATCTGGCAAAAAAATTACAAGCCTTTTGAGTGAAATCAATCGTAAACCAGAGGATTTGGATGCTATCTTGATTACGCATGAACATTCAGACCATATCCACGGTGTGGGCGTTCTGGCTCGTAAGTACGGCATGGATCTTTATGCCAATGAGAAAACCTGGCAAGCTATGGAAAATAGTAAGTATCTCGGTAAGGTTGACTCGTCTCAAAAGCATATTTTCGAGATGGGAAAAACCAAAACCTTTGGCGACATCGATATCGAGAGTTTTGGTGTGAGTCATGATGCAGTGGCGCCCCAGTTTTATCGTTTTATGAAGGATGATAAGAGTTTTGTCATGCTGACGGATACAGGCTATGTTAGTGATCGTATGGCTGGTATTGTCGAGAATGCAGATGGCTATCTGATCGAGTCAAATCATGATGTGGAAATCCTGCGAGCAGGATCCTACGCATGGCGACTCAAACAACGCATCTTATCTGACCTTGGACATCTCTCAAATGAAGATGGCGCAGACGCCATGATTCGCACACTAGGTAATCGTACCAAGAAGATTTACCTAGGTCATCTATCTAAGGAAAATAATATCAAGGAGCTGGCTCACATGACCATGGTCAATCAGTTAGCTCAGGCAGATCTGGGAGTAGGAGTAGACTTTCAAGTTTACGATACTTCACCAGACACCGCAACACCATTGACGGAGATATAAAAAAGAAGGCACAAGCCTTCTTTTTTATAGACTATTTTACAAGCTAGCAAATTCTTTGATTTCTTGAGCTGACATTGAAGAGTCGCAACGGACATTGATTTGTCCATTTGCAACATGGACGAATCCTGGTACAGTAGGGATTCCGTAGCGTGAGCGGAATGCTTGCAACTCATTGAGTTGGCTTGGTTCTTCACTATTGATGAAGTAGATGTGAGCTTTGGTTTCAGCTACGACACCTGCCAAAGTACCTGCAAATTTACGGCAGTAAGGGCAAGTTTTGCGACCGATAAAGAAGGTTGCAGTTTCTTTTTTATTAAGAGCTTCTTGCGCACGCGCAACTGTAGTGACTTCAAGGTCTTTGATGTTATCTAAAAATTGTTCCATGAGATTACCTCGCTTTCATTGATATGTCTAGTATGCCATAAAGTTTCTAAAATTGCTTAGATTTGATACGAAAAAAAGATGAGATTGGTTGGTCTCATCTTTTTAGGTCTTTATTTTACAAAAGCATTGATTTCTGCTTCGATATTAGCAATCTTAGCTTGTGATTCTTCGTTGCTTTCACCAACAACTGCAATGTAGAACTTGATTTTTGGTTCAGTACCTGAAGGGCGAACTGCAATCCATGATCCATCTGCAAGTGTGTATTTCAATACATCACTTGGAGGAGTAGTTAAGGCTGTTACAGTGCCATCAGCGGCAGTAGATGTTTGTGCTTTAAAGTCTTCAACGACAGTGATAGTTGTTGCATTCCATTCTTTTGGAGCATTGTTACGGAATTTAGCCATAATTGCTTTGATTTGTTCAGCACCATCGACACCAGAAAGAGTAACAGAGATTGTCTTTTCAGCATAGTAGCCGTATTCTTTGTAGATTTCTTCGATACCATCGGCAAGAGTCAAACCACGTGAACGGTAGTAAGCTGCAAGTTCAGCAACGACAAGAACAGCTTGGATAGCGTCTTTATCACGTACGAATGGTTTAATCAAGTAACCGAAGCTTTCTTCAAACCCCATCATGTAAGTGTGGTTGTGTTTTTCTTCGAATTCTTGGATTTTTTCAGCGATAAATTTGAAACCTGTCAAAACGTTGAACATAGTTGCGCCGTAGCTTTCAGCAATCTTAGTTACCAAGTCAGTTGATACGATAGATTTGCAAAGAGCTGCGTTTTCTGGAAGTGTCCCAGCATTTTTGTGGGCTTCCAAGATGTACTTAGCCATGATAGCACCAATTTGGTTACCTGAAAGGTTAAGGTAGCTTCCGTCTTTTTGAAGGACTTCAACACCGACACGGTCAGCGTCTGGGTCAGTTGCGACAAGAACGTCTGCACCAACTTGACGACCAAGTTCTTCAGCAAGGGCAAAGGCTGCTTGACTTTCTGGGTTTGGAGATTTAACAGTTGAGAAGTCTGGGTCTGGAGTTGCTTGAGCTTCAACGACTTGAACAGAGTCAAATCCTGCTTGCGCAAGAGCACGACGAGCCAACATTTCACCTGTACCATGAAGTGGAGTGTAGACAATCTTCATGTCCTTACCAAACTCTTCAATCAAAGCTGGGTTGATGTTCACATCTTTAACTTCTTTGAGGTATTCGGTATCGACTGCTTCGCCAATAACTTCAATCAAACCAGAAGCTTTTTCAGCTTCTACATCAGCAACTTCAACTGCAAATGGATTTTCGATAGCACGGATATAAGTTGTCAAAGCATCCGCATCGTGTGGAGGCATTTGTCCACCGTCTTCACCGTAAACCTTGTAACCGTTAAATGGAGCAGGGTTGTGGCTGGCTGTGACCATAATACCTGCGAAACAGTTGAGGTGACGAACGGCAAATGAAAGTTCAGGAGTTGGACGAAGACTTTCAAATACGTAAGATTTGATACCATGTTTGGCAAGAACTGCCGCAGATTCAAAGGCAAATTCTGGAGAGAAGTGACGGCTATCATAAGCAATGGCTACACCACGTTCTTTTTCATTTCCACCTTTTGACTCAATCAAACGAGCCAAACCTTCTGTTGCTTGACGAACAACGTAGATGTTAATGCGGTTAGTACCAGCACCAATCAGTCCACGCATACCTGCAGTACCAAATTCAAGATTTGTATAGAATGCGTCTTCCTTAGTTTTTTCGTCCATATTTTCCAAATCATGACGAAGATAGTCTGGAAGTTCTGCGAAATCAACCCATTTTTGGTAGTTTTCTTGGTAAGACATAGGAAATCTCCTTTAATATATAATCTAATCGCTTACATTATATCACGATTTGAAGTTTTAGTAAAACGTTAGCATAAGTTTCTGAAAAAGTTATGAAATATACCTAAACCACAAGTCTTGAACGGCTTACCGAAACATGCTATACTAACTGTATGATTATTTTACAAGCTAATAAAATTGAACGTTCTTTTGCAGGAGAGGTTCTTTTTGATAATATAAACCTACAAGTAGATGAAAGAGACCGTATTGCCCTCGTTGGAAAAAATGGTGCTGGGAAGTCTACTTTGCTCAAGATATTGGTTGGAGAAGAGGAGCCAACCACTGGTGAAATCAATAAGAAAAAAGATATTTCCCTCTCATATCTAGCACAGGATAGCCGTTTTGAGTCTGAGAACACCATTTACGATGAAATGCTACATGTATTTGATGACTTGCGTCGTACTGAAAGACAACTTCGCCAGATGGAGTTGGAGATGGGGGAAAAGACTGGAGCAGAACTAGATAAACTCATGTCTGACTATGATCGCCTATCAGAAAATTTTCGTCAGGCTGGAGGATTTACATACGAAGCTGATATCCGTGCTATCTTAAATGGTTTTAAGTTTGATGAGTCTATGTGGCAGATGAAAATTGCAGAGTTATCTGGTGGTCAAAATACTCGTTTAGCCCTTGCCAAAATGCTTCTTGAAAAGCCTAATCTCTTGGTTTTGGATGAGCCGACTAACCACCTAGATATTGAAACCATTGCCTGGTTAGAAAACTATTTGGTTAATTATAGTGGTGCCTTGATTATCGTTAGCCATGACCGTTATTTCCTCGATAAGGTTGCGACCATAACACTCGACTTAACAAAACATTCTTTGGACAGATATGTAGGAAACTACTCAAGCTTTGTGGAGCAGAAGGAGCAGAAGCTCGCAACTGAAGCCAAAAACTACGAAAAACAACAGAAAGAAATTGCTGCCTTAGAAGACTTTGTTAACCGAAATCTTGTCCGAGCATCGACAACCAAACGAGCGCAATCTCGACGCAAGCAACTGGAGAAAATGGAGCGCTTGGACAAGCCTGAAGCTGGTAAAAAATCAGCTAATATGACCTTCCATTCTGATATAGTATCTGGTAATGTTGTTTTGACAGTGGAGAATGCTGCTATTGGCTATGATGGTGAAATCTTATCAGAACCCATCAACCTTGATCTTCGTAAGATGAATGCTATTGCCATTGTTGGTCCTAACGGTATTGGTAAGTCAACCTTTATTAAATCCATTGTGGATCAGATTCCCTTTATCAAGGGTGAGAAGCGCTTTGGTGCTAATGTTGAAGTTGGCTACTATGACCAAACTCAAAGTAAGTTGACACCAAGCAATACAGTTTTAGATGAACTTTGGAATGATTTTAAATTGACGCCAGAAGTTGAAATCCGTAATCGCCTAGGTGCCTTCCTTTTTTCTGGTGACGATGTTAAGAAATCTGTTGGGATGCTGTCAGGTGGTGAGCGAGCTCGTTTGCTTCTAGCCAAACTTTCCATGGAAAACAACAACTTCTTGATTCTCGATGAGCCAACAAACCACTTAGATATCGATAGCAAGGAAGTTCTGGAAAATGCCCTGATTGACTTTGATGGAACCTTGCTCTTTGTCAGTCACGACCGTTATTTCATCAACCGTGTAGCCACTCATGTTCTAGAATTATCTGAGAATGGATCAACACTTTATCTGGGTGATTATGACTATTATGTTGATAAAAAAGCAGAGCTAGTAGCTAGTCAAGTAGAAGGAGCGGCAGCTGTTAACCAAGAAAAAAAAGTTTCTCCAGTTAATGACTACCAAGCGCAAAAAGAGAGTCAAAAAGAACTTCGTAAATTGATGAGACAAATCGAAAGTCTTGAGACAGAAATCGAAGAACTGGAAACTCAAGCCCAAGCTATCTCTGAACAAATGCATACCACCAATGATGCGGATGAACTCATGCAGTTACAAGCAGAACTGGATAAAATTAGCCATCGTCAAGAAGAAGCAATGCTGGAGTGGGAAGAATTATCGGAGCAGGTGTAAAGATGGAAAATCTTGGAAAAGTCTTTCGTGAATTTCGAATCAGTAAAAATTACTCTCTAAAAGAAGCTGCAGGAGAGGCCTGTTCGACCTCCCAATTATCCCGCTTTGAATTGGGGGAGTCGGATTTGGCTGCATCTCGTTTCTTTGAAATATTAGATAATATTCACGTGACGATTGAGAATTTTATGGATAAGACTAGAAATTTTCAACATCATGAGCATGTGAGCTTGATGGCTCAGATTATTCCGCTTTACTACTCAAATGATATTGCAGGTTTTCAAAAGCTTCAAGAAGAACAACTTGAAAAATCTAAGAGTTCAACAAATCCCCTCTATTTTGAGCTGAACTGGATTTTGTTACAAGGTCTGATTTGTCAAAGAGATGCTAGCTTCACTATGAAGCAAGATGATCTGGATAAGGTGGCAGATTATCTTTTCCAAACAGACGAATGGACCATGTTTGAGTTGATTCTTTTTGGCAATCTCTATAGCTTTTATGATGTGGACTATGTTGCTCGCCTTGGTAGAGAAGTGATGGAGAGGGAGGATTTCTACAAAGAAATTGGACGTCATCGAAAATTGGTCTTGATTTTAGCTCTTAACTGTTACCAGCATTGTTTAGAACATCTTGCTTTTGAAAATGCCAGCTACTTTGAAGCTTATATAGAGAAGATTATAGGTAAGAGCATCAAACTCTATGAGCGTAATATTTTCCACTTTCTTAAAGGATTTGCTCTTTATCAGAAGGGGCAAAAAGAAGAAGGTTGTAAACAAATGCAGGAAGCCATGCATATTTTTGATGTTCTAGGTCTTCCGGAGCAAGTAGCTTACTATCAGGAACATTATGATAAATTTGTAAAAGATTAATTTCCCAAATAAGGGAAAAATGAGAAACTCCTTCAAGTTTTGATACAATAGTTTCAAAATTTGAGAGGAGTTTTTATGAATCGATATGCAGTACAGTTGATTAGTCGTGGAGCTATTAACAAACTAGGAAATATGCTCTATGATTATGGGAATAGTGTTTGGTTGGCATCGATGGGAACGATTGGGCAAACCGTTCTAGGGATTTATCAGATCTCTGAACTCGTTACATCCATACTAGTTAATCCCTTTGGAGGCGTGATTTCAGACCGTTTTTCGCGTCGCAAGATTTTGATGACAACAGACTTGGTTTGTGGGATTCTCTGTCTGGCCATTTCTTTTATCAGAAATGATAGCTGGATGATTGGAGCTTTGATCTTTGCTAATATTGTTCAGGCCATTGCCTTTGCTTTTTCTCGGCCTGCCAATAAAGCTATTATCACAGAGGTGGTAGCAAAGGACGAGATAGTGACCTATAACTCTCGCTTGGAGTTAGTTTTACAGGTTGTAGGAGTCAGTTCTCCGGTGCTTTCTTTCCTTGTTTTACAATTTGCAAGTCTTCATCTGACGCTCTTACTAGATACTTTGACCTTTTTCATCGCTTTTGCCCTAGTGGCTTTACTTCCCAAAGAAGAACCAAAGGTTCAAGAGCAGAAGAGTTTTACAGGGAAAGATATTTTTGCGGACATCAAAGATGGCTTGCACTATATCTGGCATCAAAAAGAGATTTTCTTTCTCTTGTTAGTGGCTTCCAGTGTGAATTTCTTTTTTGCAGCTTTTGAGTTTTTGCTCCCTTTCTCAAATAAACTCTATGGTGTAGAGGGAGCCTATGCGACTATCTTAACTATGGGTGCGATTGGCTCAATCATCGGAGCATTGATTGCAAATAAATTTAAATCCAGTATGAATACACTTTTGTTCTTATTGATCCTCACAGGAGTAGGAGTTTTCATGATGGGATTGCCACTACCTAATTTTCTCACTTTTTCAGGAAACCTAGTTTGTGAACTCTTTATGACGATTTTTAATATTCACTTTTTCACTCAGGTACAAACCAAGGTTGACGGAGACTATCTGGGGAGGGTATTGAGTACCATTTTTACACTAGCAATTCTCTTTATGCCTATTGCGAAAGGGTTAATGACCTTTCTACCAAGTGTACAATTAGTTTCCTTTTTAATCATCGGACTTGGAGTTATTTTTCTTTCGTTGGTATCGATAGTCTATATTAAAAGACAGAAGAAGGATTCGAGTGAGCAAAATCAAAATTGAAGATAAAATTAAGTAAATCTGCCCATTATAAAACGTATCGTATCAGTTCATTGAAGTCTTGATATTATACGTTTTTTTAATTTTAAAGACTTTTTAACTATTTTCTACGATTTGTTAAACTTATCAAGGTAAAAAAATGCTACAAGACAGTAGACATCCTGAAGTTTCTATCTTATTTTTAATACTAATTGAGTTATAAAAGGGCATGCTCAAATAACACCTCATCTGTATACAATAAAATGGACTAGGTAATCATTTTAGGGAATTGACCGATTACAATAGTATATATCCGTGAATGCCATCTGCTTCAGTCTTTTTTCTGTTAATGTAGTATAATAAAAGGTGTAGGGATTCTATTTTTTAAAAGGATTTTTCTAAGAACGAAACTCCAATTAGAAAGAGGAGAAGCATGAAGCAATCACTTGAATTTTTAAGAGAAAAAATCACCGATAAGATGCCCTTAGAGGATATGGTAGCTATCTTTGAAGACTTGTGTCGTGAGCCTATTGATGATGAGATGATTTTATTTGAATCAGGGACGTTTACAAGTATATCTGATAATCCCTTGTTTCAACTATCGTTGGTAAGGCAAGCTCCAAATGAAGATGAAGAGTTTTATCAAGTTCACCTTGATATTTTCTATGAAGCTAGTCAAGACAATCAAATCTTTAGTGAATCAACCTGGGATGAAGATTTAGAGGAAAATATTTTTGACTACATTAGAGCTTCAGAGGTGTTTGCCTATGCTAAAGAGCAGGAATACAAAGCGGTCAAGATTTATCTGGAAGAAACTTAAGAAGGGGAGTTAAATGTTTCATTTTTTTAGAAAGAAAAAAGCTAAGGTCCTTTCTATGAATTTCCACGGAAATTCTATCGATGTTCCAGAAACAAGCTTGCATTTTCCTTTATCATTAAAGGATATAGAAACTGTTTTTGGAAAACCTGACCGATTATTCAAAAAAGAAGGGCAGGTTATCAAATATATTTATGATGAACTTGGTTTCGTATTTGTGCATTCCTTTGAAGTTAAACAACACTTAAAGAGTTGTGACGTCTATATTGATAAGGAGCATTTAATTACTTCGCTTTATTTATATTTTGGAGAGAAGGTTAGCCCCATGTGGAACGAGGAAGAATTACCTCTCAATCCTTGCAAGACCCTGATAACTTGTAATGGAAAAAGCCCTTATTTTATTTCTGATAGACAGAGAGTAGGGGATTTTAACTTGATTTTATGGACTCCTTACGGAACTAATTTTAATGGAATTCCAGAGACCATTACAGATACACTATCAATTTCCTACTTCCCAGAGGTCAAACATGAACGGGAAAGCTACAAGTTAAAAGAAACTGACGAAGAACTGCTACATTTTGACAATATAAATTTTAAACTAACTATTATCCAAGTTTTGATGTACGATTTACGAGTACTGAAACCCTACTTTGACATCCATGATTTTGCGGAAGAATTTAGTGAACTGGAAATCGATACAGAAAGTATGGAGATTATTCAGCCAGCCCTTGATTATATGATAGATCTTCCTATACCTAAGAAATATGCCGAACAAGTCCAAGAAATCTACATGGATGGCGGAAATGAAATTTATCTGAATCTGATACCTCAGTGGGATGGAGAAGATGATGGTTTCGATCTAAATGAAGTTAGTCTTAAAGAACTGCAACAGTTTCCAAATCTGAAGCAAGCGACTATCATAAGCAGTAATTTTGAACATGTCAAAGAAATGTTCGACAAGCAAGGGGTTCAAGTGAAGGTATTATAATTGTTGCATTTATCTGAATAAATCATAAATGGATGGGATAAGTTCTTTAAGGAAAAGGGCTAAAAAAGGAAAGAAATCTGGTGTTGGAAAATGAACATTCTTGATCTTAATTCTAATCAGAAAGAGACGATATTGTTAATTCACCCTATGTTATCTTCTGCTCAAGGGATGAAGTCCCTCATTGCAGATCAGATGGGGCAAGGGTTTAGATATATTATTCCGGATTTGTCGGCGCATGGGCAATCAGCTTCGCTCATCTACGAATCGGCTCTTAAGGAAAGCCAGATGATTTATAATTATCTAAAGGCTCATCATATAAAAGACTTGAGTTTAGCCTTTGGAGCGTCCTTAGGTGGAGTTGTGTTGCTGCAATTATTGAATCATAAGGATATCAGGTTTGGGAAACTTGTTTTTGAAGGAGTTAGTTTATGGATAAATGCGCCCTTGCTTGATGTATTTACTAGGTATTTATTGTTAATAAAGCATAGAAAAGCTCTGCAAAATAGAGATCTTGCTGTTCGTAAGATGGTTGCACTTTATGGAGAAAAAGGAGAGATGATGGCGGATTCTTTCATTGCTATGGATGAAGAAAGCATCAAACATATTTCCCATGATTGTGCCTTCGTAGCTTTGCCTAACCTTACGCCAGAGGAACAACAAAGCTGTGTTTTCTTTTATGGTTCAAAAGAATTCGACTTGATAGCTGCTAAAAAAGTTCTTCCAAAAAAGTATCCTCACGCCACATTTCACATTTGGCAAGGATATGACCACTGTTGCAAGATCACTGAAAATTCGGCAGTTTACTGTAAATTATTAAAAGAAATGATTGTAAAGAAAAATACCAGTTTTAATGAGGTAACACATGACAAGCAAAAAATCTGATCTTGAACATTATAGAAATATGTTAAAACAACCTTGGGGAAAGATACAATATGAAATAACCTTTGCCCAACTCGTTCATTTGGAAGGTAAGAAAATTCTAGATTTTGGATCTGGATTTGGCTTGGTCAGTGAATTTCTCTCTCGCAAGAATCAAGTTACTTCTGTTGAACCTAATGAGGAAATGCTCTATGCCAACTCTTCCACATCCTATGAAAAATTGTGGGGAAGTATTGACCAACTCGCTCGTTTTACGGATAAATCCTTTGATCTTGTCCTTTGCCATAATGTTTTAGAATATATAGATCCTAATGACCGAAAAGACTATCTTCTGGAGTTCAAAAGAATTTTAAAAGATGATGGCTTGATTTCAATTATCAAGCATAATCAAGTTGGAAAAGTTCTACAAAGTGTTGTTTTTGCTAATGACATCAACCAAGCTTTTAGCTTACTCAATGGTGGAAATTTTGAGAGCCTATCTTTTGCAAGTGGTTCTACTTATACGATAGAGGAATTATTAGCTTTGTCTGGTTTTAAATTAGAAAACTATTTAGGGATCCGAACATTTTACAGTCTACAACCAAATGAATTTAAGAGCAAAGAAAACTGGTTAGAAGAAATGACAAAGATTGAACTTGCAGTATGTGATTTAAAACCCTATAAAGATATTAGTTTTTTACAACATTTGTGGCTAAAAAAATAATAGAAGTATAGTTTTTTTTAAAAAGTAAATTAAAAACTGATGTATATGAAAAAAAGTAAATGAGATGATTTCTTCAGTTTGTAACTGGATAGAATTTTTTCCACAAATCTATTTTTCCAATTTTGAAAGAATAATTCTTAGACAGTTCATGATTGTATCTATTTTAGTTCAGTACCTTCAATTTTTATTTTTAGAAATTTCATTATATAATAAAGTGTATCAAAAAAAGATATATTGATAGCCTAAGGATGCAAATAGATATTGAGGAGAAAATGAATGCAGAAAATAATGTTGATTATCAACCCAACCTCTGGTGGAGAAAAGGCTTTAGATTATAAGGAAAAGTTAGAAAATAAGGCTAAAAAATACTTCGAGCAAGTCGATACCAGAATTACACAAAAAGCGCAAGATGCAACACATTTTGCTGAAGAAGCCTCAAAAGAAAAATATGAGGCAGTTCTCGTATTCGGTGGAGATGGGACAGTCAATGAAGTGATCTCAGGTATCGCTGAAAGAGACTGTATTCCTAAACTAGCGATTATTCCAGGAGGAACTGGAAATCTTATTACAAAGTTATTAGAAATCAATCAAGATATAAATGGTGCTATTGACGAGCTTGATTTTAATTCTACAAATAAGATTGATATCGGAAAATCCAATGGCCACTATTTCGGCTACATTTTTAGTATTGGTTCACTACCAGAAGCCATTCATAACGTTGGAATTGAAGATAAAACAAAGTTTGGTATGCTAGCCTATGCGGTTAATACTATGAAGTCTGTCGTGACAGATCAAGTATTTAATATTACTGTTGAGACAGAAAATGGAAATTATATTGGCCCAGCCAGTCATGTTTTAGTTCTCCTCACCAATTATTTTGCTGATAAGAAGATTTTTGAAGAAAATAAGGACGGATATGCAAACGTTTTGATTCTTAAGGATGCCTCAATTCTTTCTAAATTATCTGTAATCCCTGACTTATTAAAAGGGGATATCGTTGAAAATGATCACATCGAGTACATAAAAGCTCGTCACATCAAAATCTCTTCAGATAGTGAATTAGAAACGGATGTTGATGGTGATAAATCTGATGACTTACCAGTAGAAATCAAGGTACTAGATCAGCATATCCAAGTCTATTCTCAACTGAAAGCATAATCTTATTTACCTTTAACAACAATTTTTTTAAGCAAAGGAAAACCTATGAAATTTAAAAGATTAGCGACTATTGTTCTTTGCTCAACGTTTCTTTTGACCTTAGTGGCATGTAGTCAAGTTCAAAAGTCGAGTGATGGAACAACAGAATCTTCAGTAACTCAAACACAGTCTGGTCAAGTTTCCTGGAAAGCCTCTTACACCAATATGAATAGCAAACCAAGTGAAGAAGAAGTCAGAAAAGCCTTGGCTGCGCATTTGGATAAGGACAGTGTGGATGCATTTTTCAACCTTGTCAATGATTACAACAATACTGTTGGTTCAGTTGGCTTAACTGGAGATTTTTCTACCTTCACCAAAACAGACTATGATGTAGAAAAAATTACCAATCTTTGGACACCGAAAAAAGGTGATTTTGTAGGTACCAACTGTCGGATTAACAGTTATTGTTTATTGAAAAATTCCATCGAAATTCCTAAGTTAGAGAAAGATGATTCCCTTTTGTTTGTCGATAATGATGCTATTGATAAGGGAAAAGTCTTTGGTGCAGAAGACAAGGATGCCTTTGATATTTTATTCTCAAGAGTCAAGACTGAAGCGACGACAGATGTTAAGGTTCATGCAGCTAATATGGAAGAATTCCTTTCTCAATTCAAGTTTAATGAACATGCTCGAATGCTATCCGTAGTTGTCCATGATGACTTGGATGGGCACTCCCTCTTTATCGGTCATGTTGGAATTCTTGTACCAAGTGAGGATGGCTATCTCTTTGTCGAAAAGTTAACCTTTGAGGAACCTTATCAAGCCATCAAATTTGCGACCAAGGAAGATTGTTACAAATATCTAGATACAAAATATGAAAACTATACAGGTGAAGACCTAGCTAACCCATTTATTATGGACAATGATAAATGGGTTCAACTCTAAAAGGATGATTTGCCTAAAGAGTGGGATAAGAAGTTACCAATCGAATGATAGCTAAATTGATATGATTAGAGGACAGCAAGCATGGATGAACATACATTAAGAGTTGTAAAAATTGATAAGGAAGCTATTTTTGAGTTGATCTACGAAACGTTTATAGCGCAAGAGCAAGAACTGCTGGACCTGTCGCCAGTAGATGTTATCAATGATTGTGCTATGGATTGGGAAAAGGGGGAGTTTATCTTTGCAGCACATCTTCAAGAAAATAGTCTGGGAGAATTTAATCCTCTTCCCACTAATATTGATATCCAAGATTTGCTGCAAAAACTACCTGTTACAACAGATTCCGTTCTTGGCAAAGAAGTGATTTATAGAGATTTTTCATTCGACCAATTAAAAAAATAGTATAATAGTAGTAAATAAAATAGTCATAAGGAGACACAATGGATATTAAAGATTTTACAGAAAAAGAACAAGAAATGATTAAAAAGGGACTAACTTTCTCTAAGCTGACCGATAAGGAAACTGCCGATAAAATTATCGCTTTAATTCCTCAAGATATGATTAAACGAATTCCATTTTTTGTTAGAAAACATGCCATTACACGTACTGTTAAGAGAATCTCGCTCGAGTATCCAGAGTTGTATGCTGTAGCTGAACAAGAAGGCCAACTTCCTGAAAAAGAAGCTCAAGAATTGCGACAAATTCTTACAGATATTTTCCAAGAAAAAATGAACAAGCATAAGATTAAGTAAGGTTTTAAATTTAGTAATTTCATGGCGGTTGAACCTAGGAGTTGAGAATGGCTATTGATGGCGTTAAAATCATTGACAGTGATCAAGGGTATGACATTTACAATGAGGTAGTTGGTCGTTATAGAGACGGTGATCATGTGTCCAATATTATCAAGGATATCCTCGATGCAGAGAAAGATTACTGTCAAACTGACTTTTTTACAGAGATTTATTGGACTGCTCTTGCCTATTCACTGTGGAAGATTGGTCACCTGACAGACGATATCAGAGATAAAACGGTAGAGCTTATCCAAAAAGGGGCTGATCCATTTTGGATGGAAATAGATCCAAAGGCTTTGAAGCAAAGGCAAAAAGTCTTGGAAAAACTTGCAGTTCAGTTGCAAACTGAAAATCCTAGACCTCTAAAGGTTCCTAAAGCAAAAGCTAATACTCAATGAAAATCAAAGAGCAAACAAGGAAGCTAACTGTAGACTGTACTTAAGTACGGCAAGGCGAAGCTGACGTGGTTTGAATTTGATTTTCGAAGAGTATAAACGCAAACCTTACTTTGAAGAAGGAGATATCCTTGCTGTTAAGTTCGAAGATGAATATGGTCTTGTCTTTGTATCTATGGTGGAGCAGAGTCCTAGAAAGCTTGAGTATCATCTAGCTTGCACGCGCCTCTTACAAACAAAAAAGCCCACCATCGATGATTTTTTGGCCAGTCAAATCTCCTGTAAGATGGACAATACCAAGTTTGCTCTGGTTACAGATTGCTGGTTCAATCACAAAGATTTAGGGCAATTATTAGATAATATTGAAAAAATTGGACAGGTGAAACTCAGTCCATTTAGTCTTTGGATGCTGGCACCTGCCCAAAATTTAGAAGATATTTATGAAGAAATCACTAGAGATAAAGGCTCCTCTGGCCTTCGGTTCATCGAAACCTATAAACTTGTCGATGATATTTTTTCAGTCTAATGTTTATCTGATAAGAGGAAAATAAGGGGTGAATCATTCCCACATGCTATGTTGGGCTCTGACACCATAACTATCTAGGGAACCATCTGTATTAAACTTGGCTTCAATCCTGTATCTTTTCCAGAGATCGTAATCTGCTGTTTGAATGGTTAGGATGAAGTTGGCATCGGTGTCAGTGACTTCATAATCAGCAGGATTTAGTTGAAAGATATCGATTAACTTTCGTGTTTGAAAATCTTGGAGCTTGAGATTTGTTAGATTGACATGATTGATAGAAATTTTCTGCAGTTGATTGTCGTCCTTGGGAGTTCTATAGTAGGTAATGATACAGTTTTTGAGTTGATCAGTATCTCTTCCTGTAGGAGTAAGGCTCATAAAGCCATAGGACTGATTATCTCGCTTGACTTCAAGAAGTTGACCGTAATAGAAGTGGTCGTTTTTGGGATTGGTGATGGGGCTATCTGGATTTTTATCTTCGAAACTAAATCCTTGATCCAAAAGTTCGGAAGCCTTGGTTTCTCCGATAATGACAGTGGTATCTTGAATGCTTACTGGAACAGGTTGAGCTGGAAGACCACTCATCATCATGCAAAACATAAACACATAACTCGTTAAAAAAGCAGTTCCGATAAAAGCGTTGGTTGATGCATAGGCATGACTGTTTTGAAAGTTTTTTCTTATAGTTAATACAATCAATTTACCAATACTTTTTAAAACCATACTAACAAATACGATGAAAAATTGTTTCTTCAAACATTCATAAATTGCTTGAGGGAAACTATGGCTATGATAGTAGAAGCCAGCCAATACGAGTAGATTTACGATTAGATAGATTATAAAGAACCAATGAATTTCTTTAAGGGCATTGGCATCTGTGATTTCTTCATAGTCAACGTGAATTCTACCTTGAATGGCATGGCCGAGTTTATAGATCCATTTTGGGACATCTTTCCCTTGTCTGACCGCAACTAGAAGTCTGATATAGAGATAAATAGTAAAGGATAAGGATAGAAAGAAAAGAGCATAAAATGCCAAAACAATACTAGTGAACATGACTGTTTCCCCCTATTTATACTCTTCGAAAATCTCTTCAAACCACGTCAGCTTCCATCTGCAACCTCAAAGCAGTGCTTTGAGCAACCTGCGGCTCGCTTCCTAGTTTGCTCTTTGATTTTCATTGAGTATTAACATTCAATAACACAATTTCTTAGCTCCATTATAGCATTTTCTATAGAAATAGAGCTAAAAACATGAGTATTATCCTACAAGATTCAAAGGAGAAAAATCATGGGAATGATTGCCAATTATCAATATTTACCAGACAATGAATTAGAACAAATAAAAGGTCTTTCCAATCAAGAAGATGACTTGTTAGACTTTACCGAGGACTCCGCTGATACTCATGATATCTTAATCGATATCAATAAGATGTGGGATGCTCTTCTCTTTGTCATGACTGGCTTTAGTAGTTCTGAGTTTATGGACGATGATCCTCTGAGAGAAGCTGTTTTAGGGGTGACTCCTCTAGAGGATGTATCTGAATATATCGCCTATACTGAAAAATCGAGAATTGCGGCTATCAGTCAAGCTTTAGAAGAATTTGATATGGACAAGGCTTTGAAAGACTTTAGTATGGAAGCATGCAAGAAAGCCGACTTATATCCTGATATTTGGGATTATCTTGAGGAAGAGGAAGAAATCAAGGATGATATTCGAATCAGTTTTGTAAATATGAAAGAGTTTTACAAAAAGATTCTGGAGCTCAATGGAAATGTCCTGGTAACTATTTGTTAAGGTTTTTATATTCCATTAGAAAGGTAGTCCCATGAATCCATTTCTAGAAAAGTATATTACTTTAAAAAAGCAATACCTGGACCAAGATGGAAATTCTTCCAGTGTTGTGGCACTCTATGATTTGGCTGATGAATTAGCTAAGTCTGAGGATTTAGAAGCTAAGAAAGTCTTAGTTGACCTCTATGAACAATTGGGTCTTTACACTAGTGCCTATAGCTTATTGACCGAAATCTTAGATAAACCAGACCGAAAACAGTTAAAGAAACTGAGCAGATTACAAGAAATGAGTCAGAGTCATGGCGATCGTTTTGCCCTTCCTCGTCCTCTAAGAAAAGAAGAGAAGAAGCATAGGCAGGAGCTATTACAGTCTTTGCCACATTTTATCTACCATCCAGATCCCTTAGCTACAGGTTCATTTGTTGAAGGAGAAGCCAAGCTTTGTCCATCTTGTGGGAAAAAAAGCAATATTTATTATGACTTGATCCCTTATTGTATCGAGGATATAGAATACCTTTGCCCAATGTGCATTGCAAACGGGCTAGCAGCTAAAAAATTCGATGCAGAATTTATCCAAGATGCCGAGTGGCAGGGGGAATTGGATCTAGAAAAAGATAAGCTTCTTTTTTGCCAGACTCCAGGCTACATAAGTTGGCAGGGAGAATATTGGCTTTCTTGTTGCCAAGATTATTGTGCTTACTTGGGTACAGTTGGAACTCGAGAATTGAAGGATATGGGAATCGCTGAGCAAGTCTTGGCAGACTATGAAGCGCGTGAAGAATATCAAGAGGTAGAAAACTACTTGGTCAAAGACGGGCCTATCTGTGGTTATTTGTTTAGATTCCTCCATTGTCAAAAATACCAGATCTGGGTTGATGCAGATTAAATCGAAATGTGATTAGCTATGAAAATTAAAGAGAAGACTATGGAGGAACTAGAATTATTCGAAGCCGCCTCCAAAGATTTATTAGATACTATGCAGGGATTTAAAGACAATCTATCTGTTCAATTTCCCCTATTAGATAGTGATAACTGGCAGTATGATAAGGGATCGATAAAAGTTTGTAAGGCTGATGAGTCAGGATTCAAAAAAAGATGTAGGGTCGGAATCAGCTACAACTTGAAAGTCTCCCTATTAAACGAAGAGGCCGAGCAAATCTGGTTACTATTTAAAGACTGGTTCAATACTAGCAGATTGGGTCAAGTTGAAAGAAATCCTAATAATGAGGATTTGGGAAGATATGTCTTCTCAGCAAGTTCCCCTCTAGGTGATCAGGTAGATTGTTCGATTTATTTGCCTAATGAGTGGAATATCCCTCAGATTAGCTTTTCAGGCTATCTAACAGCTCGTTATAGGGCTTGTGATCTTGATAAATTGCAAGAATAAGATGGAGGTTTTTAGAGATGAGAAAGATTGATTGGGGCAAGATAAAGACTCGCTTAGATGCTTTGCTGGTCATCGATGAGTATCTAACAGATCCGAGTGAGGATTGGCTCAGACTCGTGATTAAGACTGAGGAAGACTATGGACTCCGCTACCTTATTGACAATGGATCTGGTGATTCTTTAGATGTGATTTTGACTGATAAAATGATCCTTATAAAAGGCTTTGATCATGAAAGTAGTTTAAGCCAGTTTGCTGCTAACGAGTGGAATCAAGATATCATCGATAGTTTTTATAAAGGACTGGATGAAAAGTATGTCTCACTTTATTCAGAAGACCAAAAAGACGAAACAACCTTCTTTATCTGGTATGATGGTCACGCACATCAACAGACTTACCAAGATCAGGACGGCGGAGAATGGTTGCTTTCATACCTTTTTGATAGCTTTGAGAGATTTCATGAGTTTGTGACAGATTATTATTCAATCACAGTTGATGAAGACTTACTGAGAAAACTCTACAAGGAAGGATCTCTTTCAGATCGAGAAATAAACCAATTAATCCAGGAGAATTAAGAGGTTTATCATGAGAGTGAACTATAAAAATACCCCTAAAAAATATCAAACTCTAGCAGAAATAATCATTACACCATTGCTTGATTTACTTAAAAGTTTAACCTTGTTAGAAGAGGAAATTTTTGAGCGTAACAGAGCACTGGATAAGGAAAAAGAAGGCCTTGGCATCCCAGCAAATCAAGTTCATCCCAAGTGGAATGAACTTATGGATGACTATTTTCAGAGGCAAATGCAACTTCTAACTGGACGAGTGACTCAAAAATACTTGGAAGGAGGAGTTCGAAATTCTTATGGCTCCCCAAGTGAGTATAACTATGTTAAAAGGAATGATTTTTCTGTAGATTTCATCATGACAAAAGCTGAAGAAGCAAGAATTATCACCCATTATCAAGAAGCTTTAGAAATGAAGCATCAGTTTGTACTTAGATTGGTAGATGGGAATTGGTTGCTTGACCAGAAATTTTACGGTTTTGAGGATGAGGAAACTTGGTATCTCGACTCACTTTGAGCAAGATAGCTTTGCTTCCCAACTGATATGAAAAAAAGGAGAAGTCCTATGAAATTTTTGAAAAATCTATTTTCTAGTAAGAAAGAAAAGTCAGAGAAGAAAAATACCCTTACCTTGTCCATGCCTCTTTTCAAAGGCAAGCAGGCTTATTCTTTAGACCAGGTCGTTCAGGATTTAAAATCTCACTGGGGGCTTGAAATTTCCGAAGTTTCTGGAGATGATTCAAGTGCAAACTTTGTGATTGATGGTGCTCTCGTTGCGCTGGCTTTAATGGATCTTCCTATCCCAAGTCAAGAATTTGAAGAATTGTATGCCTATTCTTACCTCTGGCAGGATGTTGAGAAGGAAACACAGGAGCACACACAACACGCCATTGTTACTATTTTGTCTGACAATCTTACGCCAGTAGAAACTTATTCCTTATTAACTAAAGTCAATGCCTCTATCTTAAAAACTAGTCAATCAGCTATTGGTATTTATCAGGGTTCTACCACCTTGCTCTTGCCCAAAGATCTTTATCTAGACCTGGCTGACCTTTTGAAAGAAGAACTGCTTCCCCTTCAACTCTGGATTTATATGGGGATTATCAATCAGAAAGATAAGACCAGCATTTACACTTATGGTTTAAAAGAGTTTGGAAAAACTGAGATTGAAATTATCGACTCCCCTATGGATAGCGACGACTTATATTATTTCCTCTTGTCTATTCTTCAGTATGTTTTAGGCAGTGATGTCACCTTAAAGGATGGTGAAACCGTTGGCTTTTCAGAAGATCAAAAAATCAAAATCACTGAGTCAAAAGCCGTCTATTTGGAAGGAAATTCCTTGAAATTAGATGTTTAGACCATGATTTATAATTGAGTGTCCTTCCTAGATTGGGGGTTTTATGAAGCGTGATTTAAAAAAGTATTATCTCTACCGATTTCTGGACTATAGATTTGAAAAACTCTCTTGTAAGAATCCAAGTCTCAAGGAAATAAAACCAGAGAAGAGAGAAAAAATCGTTCTAGAGGCTACTCGAACTAGTCAAAAGATTATTCTGGTTTTAGGAATTCTTTATGTTTTGCTAAATTCTGCTTTGTTCATTTACCTTAGGGCTAGTGATTTTCAAAATCCCTTATTGGCTTGGTTTACTGACTACGTCGACTATTTAGGTGGACTGATAAACGGAGAATGGGGCGGTAGTTGGCGGCAAAAGCAAGCTAGTTTTTTAATGATTGCTCTACTGGCTTTACCCATTGTGGTCATAGAAGGTGGCCCCTTCTTCTTGCTGGTTTTATTGATTGGGAATTGGGTGCTAAAGAGAAAGATAAGATTTGAGAGAGAACATAAAGGAGTAGAGAGCCATGGCTAGAACGGCGATAATAGGTACTTTAATAGTTTTTGCAATCTTTAATCTGCTACTTGGTCTGGGGTTTTATCTCTTTCTAAAAAAGAGGAAAGAGAATGGGCAGTCATTGTACGAAACGCCTGTAAACCAACAAACTCGAACTGAAAAGCTGGGTCTAGGTGAGATTTTGGTCTACCTGTCCCTAATTGCTATTGCAGGGATCTTTGCTTTTCAGACTTTAAATAGAGGTGGTGTTGGGAATTCTATTTTAGCCAAAATGATTCTTCTACCTGCTCTGATGGCCCTTTTCAATGCAAGAAAAAGGACTGGAAAATCTTTACTTGCCCTCCTTATAACCTTTATGGTCTTTCTGGTAGGAGTCATGTTTAATCTCACGATTGGTTTGCCACCTCAAGCACCGATTTTGCAGATCAATGAAAGTAAAATCACTTTGGCAGAAACCAAAGCCAGTGAGCTGATGGATGCTGGATTTGATATTTATGTAAGACAGGGCGATGGTGGTAGCGAATACGAAGAGCTCCTGACAGATGGCAGTTTCCAAAGGTATTCAGGCGATAAAACAATTACCATCGAAAAAGGCTTCAGACTTGATAGCAATGCTGTTCCTTACGCTACCTATCTCCTGGCAAAAGATGGAATAGTACTGGGCAGTATTTCCTTTTACGGTGCTGAGGACCAGGATGTGGCTTTAGAAGATTCTAAGATTATTCAGGTTCGATTTAACAAGGAAAGTATTGAGGCAGCTAAAAAACATTCTATCACTCTCAAATTAGATGAACTTGACTTGACTACTCGACTGGATGTTTCTCTTGTTCAAGAAACTTTTAAAAAGCATCTATGGTCAATTCCCCCATCACATACAAGTGATGTCACTCAATTGTGGTATGGATTAAAGTGGTCCAGCAACAGTGACTCTCTATTTTGGAATGAGTATTATAGTCTCATCCGTCTAGATGAAAATTACTTGATGACTGATTTTGAGCTAGCTGTTCAAGTAGCACGAGATGAGTAGATAGGGTTTTGAATAGTTGATTATGCTTATGATTCATTAAAAGAAACTAATCTGTTTAGTTTCTTTTTTTGTTTTTTGATTTAAATTTAAAACGATTTCTATTTTGAAACTAAAGCAATTTCACGAACAAAATGTCAAATTGTTTTAAAAAAGTTCTAAAAATACTTTACAAGCCTCTGAAAACATGTTATAGTAATAAAGCTTAGAAAATGAGATGATGTTTTCTAGCAAATATAAACCCGAGTAAAAAATGCCTACGGACAGGCAGGGTTGAATGCCGAAGCGTGGTTGAAAAGCCACATTATTGATAGGGTTAAAAGCCTACTTTTATAAGTTGATGTTAGAACACTTGTCCTAATTCGTATAGATTTGTTAGTGTGGTGAAAGCACACGTCATCTTGTGAAACGGTCAATAAAGTACGTAATATTTGCTACTAGAGAGTTAGGAAACATCAGGAACAGACATACTCAAAAGAAACAAACATAAACACGTCAGTAGATTGTAGAGCAGGTGCCAACCTGCTCTTTTTTCATAAGTATCCCTTAGAGCCTTGCATGGTTAAGGTGTAAAAAATATGATAAAGGAGTATGTCTTTATAATGTTAAATCAAAACCAAGCTCCCATCTATGAGGGGTTGGTCAAGTTACGAAAAAAAAGAATTGTACCATTTGACGTACCTGGTCACAAGCGTGGCCGTGGGAACCCAGAGTTGGTTGAACTGTTAGGGGAAAAATGTGTAGGTATAGATGTTAACTCTATGAAGCCCTTGGATAATCTGGGGCATCCCATTTCGATTATCAGAGATGCAGAGGAACTAGCGGCAGAAGCATTTGGTGCTGCTCATGCCTTTCTAATGATTGGAGGCACAACCTCATCTGTTCAAACTATGATTCTCTCCACCTGTAAAGCGGGAGATAAAATCATCCTTCCTCGAAATGTTCATAAGTCAGCTATCAATGCGCTCGTTTTATGTGGAGCTATTCCCATTTATATCGAGATGAGTGTGGATCCAAAAATCGGTATTGCTTTGGGGCTTGAAAATGAGCGTGTAGCACAAGCTATAAAGGATCATCCAGATGCTAAGGCTATCCTAATCAACAATCCTACCTACTATGGAATTTGTTCAGACCTTAAGGGGCTGACAGAGATGGCTCACGCTGCAGGAATGAAAGTCTTAGTAGATGAGGCACACGGGGCCCATCTACATTTTACAGATAAACTTCCTCTATCTGCTATGGACGCAGGAGCAGATATGTCAGCTGTATCCATGCATAAGTCTGGTGGCAGCTTGACTCAAAGCTCGCTTCTTTTAGTTGGGGATCAGATGAATCCTGAGTACGTGCGTCAAATCATTAACCTGACCCAATCAACATCAGCATCTTACTTACTAATGTCTAGTTTGGATATTTCACGCCGCAATCTGGCCCTTCGTGGTAAAAAGTCCTTTGAGAAGGTCATTGAGATATCTGAATACGCTCGTCGTGAAATCAATGCCATAGGTGGCTACTATGCCTACTCAAAAGAGTTAATAGACGGAGTTTCTGTTTGTGATTTTGATGTTACTAAGTTGTCAGTCTACACTCAGGGGATTGGTCTAACAGGTATTGAAGTTTATGATCTCCTGCGAGACGAATATGATATTCAGATTGAGTTTGGTGATATCGGGAATATCTTGGCTTACATTTCGATTGGTGACCGTATCCAAGATATTGAGCGTTTGGTTGGTGCTTTAGCTGATATCAAGAGACTATACTCACGAGATGGGAAGGACTTGATTGCTGGAGAATATATCCAGCCTGAGTTGGTGCTATCTCCTCAGGAAGCCTTCTACTCAGAGAGAAGAAGTTTAACCCTGGACGAGTCTGTTGGCCAGGTCTGTGGGGAATTTGTCATGTGCTATCCTCCAGGGATTCCAATCCTAGCGCCAGGTGAACGGATTACACGAGACATTGTTGACTATATACAATTTGCCAAGGAACGTGGTTGTTCCCTCCAAGGAACGGAAGATCCAGAGGTCAATCACATCAATGTTATTGAGAGAAAGGAGAACTAAATGGATTTATGGTTTTCTGAAGTTCATACTCCAGATGTGAAATTGTCCCTGAGAACAGCCAAACAACTTTACGCAGGTAAAAGTGAATGGCAGGATATCGAAGTTTTAGACACGCCAGCTTTTGGAAAGATTTTGATTTTAAATGGGCACGTCTTGTTCTCAGATGCAGATGACTTTGTCTACAATGAAATGACTGTTCACGTGCCTATGGCTGTGCACCCTAATCCTAAGAAAGTCTTGGTTATTGGGGGTGGCGACGGTGGTGTTGCCCAGGTTTTAACACTCTATCCAGAATTGGAACAAATCGATATCGTTGAACCAGATGAGATGCTGGTTGAGGTCTGTCGTGAGTATTTTCCAGACTTTGCTGCTGGTCTTGATGACCCTCGTGTCACTATTTATTATCAAAATGGATTGAGATTTTTGAGAAACTGTGAAGATGACTACGACATTATCATCAATGATGCAACAGATCCATTTGGACATACAGAAGGTCTCTTTACCAAGGAATTTTACGGCAATAGTTACAGAGCCTTGAAAGAAGACGGAATCATGATTTATCAGCATGGTAGTCCTTTCTTTGACGAAGATGAGTCAGCTTGTCGAAGCATGCACCGCAAGGTCAATCAAGCCTTTCCAATTAGCCGGATTTACCAAGCCCATATTCCTACCAGTCCTGCTGGCTATTGGTTATTTGGATTTGCATCGAAAAAATATCACCCTGTCAAAGATTTTGATAAGGAAGGTTGGAAAAAACGCCAGCTTTTCACAGAATACTACACTGCAAACTTACACGTTGGTGCCTTTATGTTGCCAAAATACGTTGAAGACATTTTAGAAGAAGAAGAAGGGAAAAAATGAGTCGTTTATTAGTTATTGGATGTGGGGGCGTTGCCCAAGTTGCTATTTCAAAGATTTGCCAAGATAGCGAAACCTTTACAGAGATTATGATTGCTAGCCGTACCAAGTCAAAATGTGATGACTTGAAATCTAAATTAGAGGGCAAAACAAGTACTAAAATTGAAACAGCTGCTCTTGATGCTGATAATGTCGAAGAAGTCATTGCCTTGATTGAAAGCTACAAGCCAGAAGCCGTTTTGAACGTAGCTCTACCATACCAAGATTTGACTATTATGGATGCATGTTTGGCGACAGGTGTCCACTATATCGACACAGCCAACTATGAGGCTGAAGATACAGAAGACCCTGAATGGCGTGCAATTTATGAAAAACGTTGTAAGGAGCTTGGTTTTACGGCTTACTTTGATTATTCATGGCAATGGGCTTACCAAGAAAAATTCAAAGAAGCAGGATTGACGGCTCTTCTTGGTTCTGGTTTTGACCCAGGTGTAACTAGCGTCTTTTCAGCATACGCCCTCAAACACTATTTTGATGAAATCCATTATATCGACATTTTAGACTGTAATGGTGGGGACCACGGTTATCCATTTGCTACTAACTTTAATCCAGAAATCAACCTCCGCGAGGTTTCTGCACCAGGTTCTTACTGGGAAGATGGAAAATGGGTAGAAGTCGAAGCTATGTCTATCAAGCGTGAGTATGATTTCCCTCAAGTTGGGCAAAAAGACATGTATCTTCTTCACCATGAAGAAATTGAATCACTTGCTAAAAACATCCCAGGAGTTAAACGTATTCGTTTCTTTATGACTTTTGGCCAATCTTATCTAACTCATATGAAATGCTTGGAAAACGTTGGGCTCCTTCGTACAGATACTATTAACTTTAACGGTCAAGAAATTGTGCCAATCCAATTCTTGAAAGCCTTACTTCCAGATCCTGCAAGCCTTGGCCCACGTACAGTTGGAAAAACCAATATCGGTTGTATCTTTACAGGTGTCAAAGATGGTGTTGAAAAGACTATCTACATCTACAATGTTTGTGACCACCAGGAATGCTACGCAGAAGTTGGTTCACAGGCAATTTCATACACAACAGGAGTTCCTGCCATGATTGGAACAAAATTAGTGATGGATGGTACTTGGAAACAACCAGGAGTTTATAACCTTGAAGAGTTGGATCCAGACCCATTCATGGATGCTTTGAATAAATACGGTTTGCCATGGGTTGTGGTGGAAAACCCACAAATGGTGGACTAATGAAGTTAGAACAAGTACCAACACCAGCTTACGTCATTGATTTAGCAAAACTAGAAGAAAATTGTAGCATTCTGCAACAGGTTCAGGAAAAGACAGGTTGTAAGGTTTTGCTAGCTCAAAAGGCTTATTCTCTCTATAAAACCTATCCCCTAATTAGCCAGTATCTCTCTGGTACGACGGCTAGTGGACTCTATGAAGCTAAGCTAGGGCGAGAAGAGTTTCCTGGCGAAGTCCATGTATTTGCGCCTGCTTTCAAAGAATCTGACATGGAAGAGTTGCTTCAACTATCTGATCACATTGTTTTTAATTCAGAGAGACAATTACGAAAATATGGTCAAATTTGTCGTGAGGCTGGTATCAGTGTCGGTCTACGCCTCAATCCTCAGTGTTCTACTCAGGGAGATCACGCGCTCTATGACCCTTGTGCTCCTGGCTCTCGTTTTGGAGTGACTTCAGACAAGATACCTAGTGATTTGCTGGACTTGGTGGACGGACTTCATTTTCATACTCTTTGTGAGCAAGGGGCAGATGATTTAGAGACAACCTTGAAAGCAGTAGAAGAGCAGTTTGGACAGTACTTGCATCACGTTAAATGGCTCAATATGGGTGGTGGACATCACATTACGAGAGCAGACTATGATGTGGACTTGCTGATTTCTGAGATTAAACGAATTCGAGAAACCTATAACCTTGACGTCTATATCGAACCAGGAGAAGCGATTGCGCTTAATGCTGGTTATTTAGCTACTGAAGTCTTAGACATCGTTGAAAATGGGATTGAGACCTTAGTGTTAGACGCCTCGGCAAGTTGCCATATGCCAGATGTTCTTGAGATGCCTTATCGTCCCCCATTGAGAGACGGTTTTGAAGCGCAAGAAAAATCCTATACTTATAGACTTTCTTCCAATACTTGTCTAACAGGAGATATCATTGGAGACTATAGTTTTGAAAATCCAGTTGAGATCGGAGATAGACTTTACTTTGAAGATATGGCAATCTACTCCTTTGTCAAAAATAATACCTTTAACGGGATTGGGCTTCCAAGTTTGTATGTGATGGATAAAGAGGGTGAATGCTGTTTAGTCAAAGCCTTCGGCTATCAAGACTTTAAGGAGAGATTATCATGATGGACAGTCCAAAAAAATTAGGCTATCGTATGCCAGCAGAGTATGAACCCCACCATGGAACTCTTATGATATGGCCAACACGACCAGGTTCCTGGCCTTTTCAAGACAAGGGAGCTAAAAAAACTTTTAGTCAGATTATCAAAACTATTGCCCAAGGGGAAACAGTCTATCTTTTGGTAGAGGAGAACTATCTATTTGAAGCCCAATCCTATCTTGGAGACCAGGTCGTTTATCTAGATATTCCAACAAATGATGCCTGGGCTCGTGATACAGGTCCGACCATTCTCCTTAATGATAAAAGGGAAAAGTTAGCGGTAGATTGGTCTTTCAATGCTTGGGGTGGCTCATATGACGGTCTTTATCAAGACTATGAAGCAGATGACCAAGTGGCCAGTCGCTTTGCAGAAGTTTTAGAGATACCTGTTTACGATGCCAAGCCTTTTGTACTGGAAGGCGGAGCGATACACAGCGATGGTCAAGGAACCATTCTTGTTACTGAAAGTTGCTTGCTTAGTCCTGGGCGTAATCCTCACCTGACTAAAGAGGAGATTGAAGAGACCTTACTAGACTGTCTTGGTGCTGAAAAAGTTATCTGGCTTCCTTATGGTATTTATCAGGACGAGACAAATGAACACGTTGACAATGTAGCAGCCTTTGTTGGCCCAGCGGAAGTTGTTTTAGCTTGGACAGATGATCAGGATGATCCTCAGTATGCCATGTCTGCAGCAGATCTAGCTCTTTTAGAGACGGAAACAAATGCAAAGGGCCGGAGTTTCACTATTCATAAACTTCCGATTCCAGCTATTCATCAAGTAGTGACGGAAGAAGATTTGCCGGGCTATTCATATGAAGAAGGTGAAGAAGAACGCTATGCTGGTGAGCGTTTAGCAGCATCCTATGTGAACTTCTATATTGCCAATAAATCTGTCTTGGTGCCACAATTTCAGGACGAAAACGACCAAGTGGCCTTGGATATCCTGAGTAAGTGTTTCCCAGACCGTGAAGTCGTAGGAATCCCTGCAAGAGATATTCTTTTAGGTGGTGGAAATATCCACTGTATTACCCAACAAATTCCAGAATAGGAGAAAAAGATGAGAAATGTAACGGTTGCAGCTATTCAGATGCAATGCGCTAAGGATGTGGAAATGAATATCCAAACAGCTGAAGGTTTAGTCCGTCAAGCTGCTGAGCAAGGTGCCCAGGTCATTCTTTTACCAGAATTATTTGAACGTCCCTATTTCTGTCAGGAACGTCAATATGACTACTACCAGTATGCCCAGTCGGTTACAGAAAATACGGCTATTCAGCATTTTAAATCAATTGCTAAGGAACTAAAGGTCGTTTTACCAATCAGTTTCTACGAAAAGGATGGCAATGTCTTGTACAATTCTATTGCTGTCATTGATGCAGATGGAGAAGTACTAGGCGTTTATCGAAAAACACACATACCAGATGACCATTATTATCAAGAAAAGTTCTATTTTACTCCTGGAAACACAGGCTTCAAAGTTTGGGATACTCGCTATGCCAAGATTGGTATTGGCATCTGTTGGGATCAGTGGTTTCCTGAAACAGCCCGTTGCCTTGCTCTAAATGGTGCAGAATTGCTCTTTTATCCAACTGCCATCGGTTCAGAGCCTATTTTGGATACAGATAGTTGTGGTCATTGGCAACGTACTATGCAAGGGCATGCAGCAGCAAATATTGTGCCAGTTATTGCTGCCAATCGTTATGGCTTGGAAGAAGTACAACCTTGCGAGGAAAACGGGGGCCAAAGTTCTAGTCTTAATTTCTACGGTTCATCCTTTATGACCGATGAAACAGGAGCTATCTTGACTCAAGCAGATAGACAAGCTGAAGCAATTTTGTTGACTACCTATGACTTCGACAAAGGAGCAAATGAGCGCCTAAATTGGGGTCTGTTTAGAGACAGAAGACCTGACATGTATAAAGATATTGTGAGATGAAAATAAAAAGTAGCCCACTTAGGCTACTTTTTTAAAATTCTTTGTAAACATAAGGATTCTCTGGTTTATCGACTTTTACGAAAGATTGAACTTCAATAGTAGGGAGAACTTGGTTAAGTTCCTTGTGATAGTGGTTACTAATCTTACCTTTGACTTTTACCCAGGTGTTATTTTCGTAATGATTGGTATTTCCTGTAGTCAATAGCCCAAAAACACCTGAATCAGCGATACAGTGCATGATACCAAAGCGAAAGACAAATTGACTTTTAGCGTGATTCGGATCGTTGTAGACAAAGCCTGTGAACTCGATTTCCTTGCCTTCAAATTCATTTGGATAATCATAAATAGCTTCCATGACTTCCAAGTAATTCTCATCGGTGATAACAATACTAGATTGAGCTAAGTACTTATCAGCACTCTTACGGACAGTGTCTACATAAGCTGTGTGTGAATAAAACCTACTGGTATCCGGCTTAAGATACTGACTGCTCGTTCCTTCGCTTGCTTGGATTGCCTTGTCCGTTCCTTCTGACAGAGGAAAATAATATCCTTTTGCCGATACTGTTTGCGAATCTAGCTCGACAGTTGGAAATGTAAATCCAACTAACAAGGGTAAACTTAGGAGGACAAAACTAGCAAGCTTGGCAGAAAACTTATGTAAGTGACTGTGTTCTTTCAAACGCTTGAAGCAAATATAGGCTTGAACGATGGCTAGTAGCAAAGATAAAAACATAGTGATATAAGTCAGATAAGAGTAGTGGAGGTTTAGATACTGATTGAGCTTACCTGATAGATGTAGATAAAGGGTTAAGAAAAAATAACTCATCAAAATAAAAAATCGTATCATAGCATCACCCCGACTATATAAGAATAGACAAGAACAACAAGAGTTACGATGGTCATGAACTGCCAGATAAAGCGAGTTTTAAGATAATTCTTCATCATGAGTAGATTTTTGACATCAAGCATAGGGCCTATAATCAGAAAGGCAAGCACTGGAGCAAAGCCAAAACTAGAGAGAAGCGAAGAGCCAATAAAGGCATCAGCTTCACTACAGAGTGATAGAAGGAAGGATAGGAACATCAAGAGAACGATAGCAAGGAGTGGTGTTGCACTGATAGAAGTCAGGATCCGAGTTGGTACATAGACCTGGACAATGCTGGCAAACAGACAGCCAAAAACCAAATAACGCCCCATATCAAAGAATTCATCAATAGCTTGGATGAAGACCTGAAGAAGTTTCTGACCTGAAGTCAAGTGAGAAAAATCATGCTCATGACAAGCCAACCTATTTTCCTTCTGAATGGGTTCTTTCCAAAAAAATCCAAGGAAAATACCCAATATAGTAGCAACGAGAATAGAGCCCAAAGCACGTAGTAACACCATTTTAAATGAATTACCAAAGGCCGAATAGGTCGCAAAGAGTACGATGGGATTGATGATAGGAGCTGTTACTAGAAAGGGAACAGCCGTATAGCTTGGAACCTTCTTCTCTAAGAAGCGGTTGATGATCGGAACAATTCCGCACTCACAAGATGGGAAGAGAAACCCTATAAATGTACCAAAAAAGATTCTCCCCAAGCGATTTTTAGGGAGAAATCTATAAACTTTCTCAGGAGTCACATAGACTTCGATAGCACCAGAAATAATGCTTCCAATCAAAACGAAGGGTAGGGCTTCAATGATGATTGATAAAAAGATAGCGCCAGCTTGTAACACACTAGAAGGTAGACTTTGAAAGAGTGTCATCTATTTTTTCTTTTCTGCTTTATCTTTCTTTTCTTTGTCATCTGGAAATGTCACTTGCTTTAAATCAGGAAGTTTAGCGAACTCTTCGAACATCTTATCTAAGTCATCAGTTTTTGTAAATTTAACAGCCATAAGGCATACCTCAATTCTTATTGTTTCCTCTATTATACTATTATTTCAGCCAAAAGGTTTAATTTTAAATTGTTAAGACCAATGAATTTTTATCTTCAACAAATACCAAGCTAACTGTGACATTAATGAAAACAAGCTTTCTTCCTTATGGTATAATAGTTTCATGGATAAAAAATATGAAAAAATTTCCCAAGATTTGGGTGTAAGCTTAAAGCAAATTGATACGGTCTTGTCTTTGACAGCAGAAGGAGCAACCATCCCCTTTATCGCTCGTTATCGTAAGGACATGACTGGAAGTTTGGATGAGGTGGCCATTAAAGCTATTATCGACCTTGATAAAAGTCTTACTAACCTCAATGACCGTAAGGAAGCTGTTTTGGCTAAGATTCAAGAGCAAGGTAAGTTGACCAAAGAGTTAGAAGAAGCCATCTTAGCTGCTGAAAAACTCGCAGACGTTGAAGAGCTCTATCTTCCTTATAAAGAAAAACGGCGCACCAAGGCGACAATTGCGCGTGAAGCTGGACTCTTTCCACTTGCTCGCCTAATCCTGCAAAATGTTTCTGACCTAGAAAAAGAAGCAGAAGCATTTGTCTGCGAAGGTTTCGAGACTCCACAAGATGCTTTAGCAGGTGCAGTTGATATTTTGGTTGAAGCTCTCTCTGAGGATGTCAACTTACGTTCAATGACTTATCAAGAGGTCCTTAGACATTCTAAGATTACATCTCAACTTAAAGACGAAATTCTTGATGAAAAACAAGTCTTTCAGATTTATTACGATTTCTCGGAGACGGTTGCTAACATGCAGGGCTACCGTACACTTGCCCTTAATCGTGGTGAAAAGTTAGGCATCTTGAAGATTGGTTTTGAGCATGCGGTTGATCGTATCCAAGCCTTCTTTGCTGCTCGTTTCAAGGTTAAAAATGCTTATATAGATGAAGTGATTCAACAATCTGTTAAGAAAAAAGTATTGCCGGCTATTGAGCGACGTATTCGTACTGAGTTAACAGAGAAGGCAGAAGAAGGAGCTATTCAACTCTTCTCAGAAAACCTTCGGAATCTCCTTCTCGTAGCACCACTAAAAGGGCGCGTGGTTCTTGGATTTGACCCTGCCTTTCGTACAGGTGCCAAGCTTGCGGTCGTTGATGCGACTGGTAAGATGCTGACAACGCAAGTCATTTATCCAGTCAAACCAGCTTCAGCTCTTCAGATTGAAGAAGCTAAGCGTGATTTGGCAGATTTGATTGGCCAATACGGTGTTGAAATTATTGCTATCGGAAATGGAACTGCTAGTCGTGAAAGTGAAGCTTTTGTCGCCGTAGTGCTCAAGGATTTTCCAGAAGTTAGCTATGTCATTGTCAATGAGAGTGGTGCGTCTGTCTACTCAGCTAGTGAACTTGCCCGTCAGGAGTTTCCAGAACTAACCGTTGAAAAACGTTCGGCAATCTCAATCGCTCGTCGCTTGCAAGATCCCCTTGCTGAATTGGTTAAAATTGACCCTAAATCCATCGGTGTTGGCCAGTATCAGCACGATGTTAGTCAGAAAAAACTATCTGAAAGTCTTGATTTCGTGGTGGATACAGTTGTTAACCAAGTTGGTGTCAATATCAATACAGCTAGTCCAGCCCTACTTTCACATGTTGCAGGACTAAACAAAACCATCTCTGAAAATATCGTTAAGTACCGTGAGGAAGAAGGAAAAATCACTTCACGAGCCCAAATCAAGAAAGTTCCTCGACTAGGTGCTAAGGCCTTTGAGCAGGCTGCTGGTTTCCTTCGTATTCCTGAAAGCAGCAACATCCTTGACAATACTGGTGTTCACCCAGAAAACTATGCAGCGGTCAAGGAACTCTTCAAACGCTTAGATATTAAAGACCTAAATGAAGAAGCGCAAGCCAAGCTAAAATCCGTTTCAATCAAGGAAATGGCTCAAGAGCTAGAACTCGGTCAAGAAACACTTAAAGACATTATCGCTGACCTTCTCAAACCAGGACGTGATTTCCGTGATTCCTTTGATGCTCCAGTCCTTCGTCAGGATGTCTTGGATATCAAAGACTTACAAGTTGGGCAAAAACTTGAAGGAGTTGTGCGCAACGTCGTTGACTTCGGTGCCTTTGTTGATATCGGTATCCATGAGGATGGTCTCATTCATATTTCTCACATGAGTAAGAAATTTATCAAACATCCAAGTCAAGTAGTATCAGTCGGCGATTTGGTAACCGTTTGGGTGAAAAAAATCGACGCTGACCGCGAAAAAGTGAATCTGTCGCTTCTTGCACCAAATGAATCTAACTGATTACGTTAAACAGGTTTCTATAGAAGATTTTGGAAAACCTTTCAAACACCAAGCTCAATGGAATACTCGTCTACGGTCGACAGGTGGGCGATTTTTCCCTAAGGATGGTCATTTGGATTTCAATCCCAAAGTATATCAAGAACTTGGTTTAGAGGTTTTTCGTAAAATTGTTCGTCATGAGCTCTGTCATTACCATCTTTACTTTGAAGGCAAGGGCTATCAGCATAAGGATTTAGCCTTTAAGCAACTTCTAAAAGAGGTCGATGGTCTCCGCTTTGTTCCTCCCTTATCAAGTGCCAATCAAAAGCCAAGCTTAGTCTATACTTGTCAGACTTGTCACCAAATCTATCAAAGAAAGCGAAAAATCGATACCAAGCGTTATCGTTGTGGTCTCTGTCGTGGAAAGCTCCTCTTGTTAAATCGGCCTAAGGACTGATGTAGCAAATCTAGCTTAGTGCTATACTAAGATTAAGAAATCCGAAAGAGGAATAAATTATGAATACAAAATTTTATAAAATGAGAAGAAATCGCATGATATCAGGTGTTCTTGCAGGTCTATCTGATAAGTGGAATCTTGATGTAACCCTAGTTCGTTTCCTTTTTGCAATCTTTACAATCGCAAACTTTGGACTCGGAATTATTATCTACATTATCTTAGCTTCTATCCTACCAACAAAGGAAGATATCGAAGCTGAAATGTATGGAACAGGCCCACGCAAGATCAAAGAAGCCAAACCTATCAATGATGACGAAGGTTGGTTTTGGTAAATCAAATTAACTGTCTATATTTTGATAGTAAAAGAGGCTGGGACGAAAGTCCTAGCCTCTCAATTGTCTTTGGATTGCCGAGCAAGACGCAGTGGTTGAGTGGGCTTTACTACGCTGATTTCATCAGCTTTTACAGCCCTACTCAACTGTGCGGAGGTGGGACGACGAAATCGAATTCTAACGAATTACTGATTTCTGTCCCACTCTCTTTTTTAAATACTAAACAATTGACCCAATAGATAAGTCATTCCCATGGTTAAAAGACCGATACAAAGGTTACGAATCATAGCTGTTTTGGTTGGTGCTTTTCCAAGTTTAGCACTGGTGTAGCCGGTAACTAATAGAGAAATTGCTACAATAACAACAGTAGCAGGGATTCGGTAGTCACTTGTAAAGATTGTAACCGAAAGCATTGGTGGTAAACTACCAAGAACAAAAGCGATGAAGCTAGATGTTGCAGCATGCCAAGGATTAGTAAATTCTTCGTACTCGATTCCGTATTTTTCCTCAACCAAAGCCTTGAGAGGATTTTTTAGAAAAGCTTTATTGACTAAAAGTTGAGCTGAAGTTTCACACTCACCATTTTGAAGATAAGCAGCATAGAGGGATTTTTTTGCAGCTTCGAGATCCTTATCCAAAAGTAATTGTTCACGCGCTACAGCGGCTTCCTCGGTGTCTTTTTGAGTAGATACAGAGACATACTCGCCTCCAGCCATAGAAAATGCACCTGCTAAGATTGCAGCTAAACCTGAGAGAAAGATAATCCAGATATTGCTGGTTGCACTGGCAACCCCGATAACAACACCTGCAATGGAAATAATCCCGTCATTAGCTCCAAGAACACCAGCACGTAGGATATTTAAACGACCAGCAAAGTTTGTATCTATTTCATGTTTATTTTCTGACATAGTATTCTCCTTTATATCTAGTATAAAGGATAGGAGAAGTGAAAACAAACATTTTTAACTATCTGAAAAAAGTTCTACAATTCTAATAAAAGATTGCTATTTTTCTCTATCAGGCATAGCCATAGCTATTGCTTATGCCAAGATATAACAAAGTTGTATTTGTAACCTAGTGAAATAGGTGATACAATGAACCTAATGAAATCTTTGGAGGTCTGACTATGACTCGTGAATTTAAATTTGAAACTCTGCAATTGCATGCAGGACAAGTTGTAGATGCTACTACCAAATCTCGTGCTGTACCCATTTACCAAACAACATCTTTTGTATTTGAAGATACACAAGAAGGAGCAGAACTTTTTGCACTTCAGAAAGCTGGGAATATCTATACTCGTATTACTAACCCAACAACTTCAGCCTTTGAAGAGCGTATTGCAGCTCTTGAAGGTGGTGTTGGTGCTCTTGCCACAGCATCTGGGATGGCAGCTCTTACTTATACTATTCTTGGACTTGCTCACGCAGGTGACCATGTTGTTGCAGCTTCAACTATCTACGGTGGTACCTTTAATCTTTTGAAGGAAACCCTTCCTCGCTATGGAATCACCACAACTTTTGTTGATATCAATAATCTAGAAGAAATAGAGGTAGCTATTAAAGATAATACCAAACTTGTTTTGATCGAGACTTTGGGTAATCCAGTTATCAACATTCCTGATATCGAAAAAATTGCTGAAATTGCTCATAAACATCAGATTCCTTTGGTTGCAGACAATACCTTTGCAACACCATATCTGATCAATGTCTTTTCTCACGGTGTAGATATCGCAGTCCACTCGGCTACTAAGTTTATCGGTGGTCATGGTACAACAATCGGTGGTGTTATCGTTGATAGTGGGAAGTTTGACTGGACTGCTTCAGGGAAATTCCCTCAATTAGTCGAAGAAGATCCAAGCTACCACAATATCAGCTATACTCGTGATGTTGGTGCTGCAGCTTTTATCGTTGCTGCTCGTGTTCAACTGCTTCGCGATATGGGAGCTGCCCTTTCACCATTTAACTCATTCTTGCTCTTGCAAGGCCTTGAAACACTTTCTCTACGTGTTGAACGCCATGTTCAAAATGCTGAAAAAATCGTTGATTTCCTTGTGAACCATCCAAAGGTTGAAAAAGTTAATTATCCAAAATTAGCTGATAGCCCTTACCATACCTTAGCAGAGAAATATTTACCAAAAGGTGTTGGTTCAATCTTTACCTTCCATGTTAAAGGTGGAGAAGCAGAAGCACGTAAGGTGATTGACAACTTGGAAATCTTTTCAAACCTAGCCAATGTGGCAGATGCAAAATCATTGGTCGTTCATCCAGCAACTACAACTCATGCCCAGTTGTCTGACTCAGATTTAGAAGCAGCAGGGGTAACTAAAAATCAAATTCGTCTATCAATTGGTCTTGAAAATGTTGATGATTTGATTGAAGATTTGCGTCTTGCTCTTGAAAATATTTAAAAATAGATAAAATTTATCTGGTTTAAGATCCTTCTCACGAATAATAAAGTGAGGAGGATTTTTATGTATAGTATTTCATTTCAAGAAGATTCACTCTTGCCAAGAGAACGGCTGGTGACAGAAGGAGTAGAGAGTTTGAGTAATCAGGAATTACTAGCCATTTTATTACGAACAGGGACTCGTCAATCTACTGTTTTTGAAATTGCACAGAAAGTATTGTCTCAATTGAACAGTTTAACTGAGTTAAAAAAAATGACCTTGCAAGAACTGCAGAGTTTATCAGGAATCGGGAGAGTAAAAGCTATTGAACTGCAAGCAATGATTGAGCTTGGAAGTCGTATTCACAAACATGAAACTATTGAGGCAGAGAGCATTCTTAGTAGTCAAAGACTGGCTAAAAAGATGCAACAAGAATTGGGAGATAAAAAACAAGAGCACCTAGTGGCGCTCTATCTGAATACACAAAATCAAATTATTCATCAGCAAACCATTTTTATTGGATCTGCTACTAGAAGTATTGCGGAACCAAGAGAAATTCTCCACTATGCTCTAAAGCATATGGCAACATCCGTGATTCTTGTTCATAATCATCCATCTGGAGCTGTCATGCCTAGTAGAAATGATGACCATGTTACGAAACTTGTTAAAGAAGCCTGCGAATTAATGGGTTTGGTCTTATTGGACCATCTCATTGTTTCACATTCCGATTATTTTAGTTACCGTGAGAAGACGGATCTGATTTAAAAAACCTGTATATGATACAGGTTTTACAATTCATTGACGATATAGTCGAAAAGTTTTTTATCTTTGGGGCGATTTTCAAAAAGAAATTCCGGATGCCATTGAACACCGAGGTAAGGGAAACCATCAGTCGTTATTACAGCTTCAATAATACCGTCTTTAGGATCATGAGCGACAACCTTTAGATTTGGAGCAAGGTCTTTAATACTCTGATGATGGAAAGAGTTGATATGAGAGATTTCTCCATAGATTTCTCGAAGAATAGTATCAGGCTCGGTGACTAAACGTTGAGTTGTATACTCAGCTGAAGTATCTTGCCAATGGTCTTCAATATCTTGATAAAGAGTTCCACCCATAGCCACATTAAAGAGCTGGGTGCCTCGACAAACAGAAAAAATCGGTTTCTTCTGTTTAATGGCTTCTTTTATAAGAGCTAGCTCAAAAATATCTCTCTGAAGGTGGTAGTCATCGCTATCGATCGTTTTAGATTCACCATAGAACTTTGGATCGACATTTTGTCCACCAGTTAAAATGAGTTTATCAATCAAGCCAATGTAGTAACTAGCCATTTCTTGATCACCAATTGGTAGGATAATGGGAATTCCCCCAGCCTCCTTGACTCCTTCAACAAAGCCCTTTGCAGCATAGCTCATCATTAGCTCATCATCAGGATGAGCTTTTTCGTTTCCTGTAATCCCAATAACTGGTTTTTTCATAAATGCTTACGCTTTCTAATCCTCTTTTCTCATGAAATAGAGGAGAGTTTGCAATTCACTAGTTAAATCCACATATTGAGCCACCACATCTTTTGGTAGTTGGAGATGAACGGGTGAAAAGCTTAAAATTCCTTTAATACCTGCATCGACAAGGAGATTAGCTACTTCTTGTGATTTGACACTCGGAACAGTTAAGATTGCAGTTTTCACATCTGCATTTTTTATTTTATCCTTGATTTGGGAGATTCCATAAATTGGAATTCCATCGGGAGTTTTCGTCCCAACTTCAGGATGATCATCCAAATCAAAAGCCATAATAATTTTCATTTTGTTTCGTTCATGGAAACGGTAGTGAAGGAGAGCGTGCCCCATATTACCAATACCCACCAACATAACATTTGTAATAGAATTATCATTTAGAAGATCAGCAAAAAACGTCATTAGTTTTTTGACATCGTAGCCAAATCCACGGCGACCAAGTTCACCAAAGTAGGAAAAATCTCGTCTAACGGTAGCAGAATCAATACCAATGGCCTCGGCAATTTGTTTTGAGTTGGCTCTTTCAATTTTTTCTGCATGAAATCTTTTAAAGATACGATAATAAAGAGAAAGTCTCTTTGCTGTTGCTTTTGGAATAGCAGACTGTTTTTCTTTCACAAAATCACAACCTTTCTAAATACTATTTTATAGAAAGATTGTGAAAAAATCAACAAAAATAAGAAAAAACTAAGAAAAATCTTAGCTTATCTTCGTAAAATCATAGTGAGATAGAAAACGATAGAGATTTCCCAGAAGCCCCTGATAGATTTCTTTTCCATTATAGGTCAGAGAAGTAATGACGGTCGTATCTGGAAGAGTCACACATCCTGAAAGTGACAGCATGAGTGCTTCGTAATCTTCGTATTCTAAAACGCGATCGACTTGATAGGTATCCTTGTAAGTTAATCGAAACATAGGAACCTTCTATCTTTCGCTTTTAGTAAATACATCACGTTCAACAAGACTATCCATCAAGAAGTAAAATTTCTCTTGGTGGATATGAGTTTCTTCTGACTTAAAGATATCGACTAAACGTAGACCAAATTTATCAGTGATGTTGATTTTTGCACCTGTTAAGTCTTTGTTGATGATAATCTTAAGTTGGAAACCTTCCCCACTATTTGGAACTTTTTCAAGAAGACGCGTTAGTTCATAGTTACCAACCTTAGTTTCAAAAAAAGTGTTATCTTTTAGAGTGAACTTTTTGACAGTTGGACTGATTGTGTAATCGTAACGGCAATTTTTGAGACTAATAGTTTTTTCGAATGCCATTGAGTTAACCTCCAATGATTTCTTTTAGAGTTTGTGCGAGGATGATCATTTCTTGCTCTGTATTTTGAGGTGAAATGCTGACGCGAACGGATTCGTGTAAGCGAGGAGAGTCCTCTCCGTAGAAAGCCTGAAGAACATGACTAACCTGAACGACGCCTGCAGTGCAAGCAGAACCAGTTGAAATAGAAATCCCTTCAAGATCCAGACGAAGGAGTAGTAGATCATTTCGTTGACCTGGAAATCCAATATTAAGGACATAAGGTAGCTGGTCTTTTCCTTGATTGAGGTAATAGTTTGTATCAGCCATTTCCTTTAAGAAGGTGTCTTTTAGTTGTTGAACCTTTTCAAAGTTTTGTGCTTGGTTTTCAAGATCATCCTTTAGAGCTGCTATCATTCCTACAATGGCAGGAAGATTTTCTGTTCCTGCTCTTTTTTTCTGCTCTTGATCACCACCATGAAGGTAGGAATCAAAATCTGTAGAAGCAGCATAGAGAAAACCAACTCCTTTTGGACCATAAAATTTGTGTGCAGAAGCACTAAGAAAATCAATTCCCAATTTTTCGGGAAGTATCTCTAATTTACCGACTGCCTGAACTGCATCGACATGATAGACGGCTGGATGATTTTTTAGAACCTCACCAATTTCAGCAATAGGTAACAGTGTACCAGTTTCATTGTTGGCAAACATAGTAGAAACAAGAATGGTATCTTCACGCAGTGCATTTTTGACTTGGTCTGCAGTGATTTCTTGATGTTCAGGCTGTAAAATAGTCACTTCAAAACCGAAATTTTCAACCAAGTATTTGATGGGTTCTAGAACAGCATGGTGCTCAATCGCAGTAGTGATAATGTGCTTTCCACGATTTTGGTGGCGAAGGCAGTAGCCGATGATAGCAGTATTATTGCTTTCAGTACCACCAGTGGTAAAGAATATATGTTGTGGCTTTGTTCCTAGTAAACTTGCTAGTTCTTGACGAGCTTCTCGTAATAGTTTACCTGCTTGGCGCCCATGTCCATGAATACTAGAAGGGTTGCCATAAGTTTCTTGCATGACTTGAGTCATTGCTGAGATTGCTACTGAAGACATCGGAGTCGTTGCAGCATTATCCAAATAAATCAAAAACTCACCTAATTTCTATTTAAATAGTGGACTAACTGGTTTTCTTTCATGAATACGAACCATAGCATCACCAATCAGTTCGCTAGCAGTGATGTATTGCACGTTTTTAGGTTTTCTACTTTCTGTCACAACAGAATCTGTAACCAAGATTTCCTTAATATTTGTTGCATCTAATAACTCTGCAGCACCGTTAACAAATAGACCATGACTTGAAACCGCATAGATTTCAGTTGCGCCGTCACGCTCTAAAATTTTAGCAGCTTCAGAGAAGGTACGGCCAGTGTTCAGAATGTCATCGATCAAGATTGCCTTTTTACCTTCGACATCTCCGATAATGTAACCTTGACTGCGTTCAGAATCATCTTGTGCATAATCAATGATGGCAATTGGAGCATCTAGGTATTCTGCAAGACTACGCGCACGTTTTACACCAGAGTTTTTAGGACTGACAACAACCACATCTGAACCAGTCAAACCTTTATCGCAGTAATGTTTTGCAAAAAGTGGAATGGTATAGAGATTATCTACAGGAATGTCAAAGAATCCTTGAACCTGAACGGCATGGAGGTCAAGAGTCAATACACGACTAACTCCAGCTTTCACCAACATATTTGCAACCAGTTTTGCAGTAAGTGGTTCGCGAGAAGAAGCGATACGATCTTGGCGAGCGTAGCCGAAGTATGGAAGTACAACGTTAATAGTATTAGCACTAGCGCGAACACAAGCATCAACCATAATCAAGAGTTCCATCAAGTGGTTATTTACTGGATAACTAGTTGATTGGATGATATAAACATCATATCCACGAACACTTTCCTCAATATTAACTTGGATTTCACCATCTGAAAATTGGCGTGAAGATACTTTTCCAAGTGGAACACCTGCAGCATCTGCGATTCTTTGAGCAATTTCCTGGTTGGAAGATAGTGCGAAAAGTTTCATGTTTTTTGTATCTGACATCGATAAACCGTCCTCTTTAAACTAAGTGAATCGCTATAGTGAGACACTTTCAGTGATAAATGCTCTCTACAACAGATTCTATTATTTTTCATCCCTTTTATTTTATCAAAAAAAGAAGATTATTTCAGTATTTTTTCATATTTTCTATAAAACGAACCAATTTTGAAGGAGCTTTTTTGTAATGGATTTCATTGGCTTGTAAAAATTCTTGGAAATCAAGACTACCTTGGTTTCCATCTTCCACTTCTAATTCAAGCTCATAGTCAACAATATCAAAGTATTGGCTTTGATCAAGTGCCATGAGTCCGATCGGAGTTTGCTTTTCGTAGCGAACAGTAGTTAGGCAACCTAAAACTACCCAGCCATTGGTTGAAAGTCCACGGCTAGTCAATTCGTCAAGAATCATTCCTTGTGGAAATTTACATTCTTTAAGACAATGGTTTGCTTCCTCAAGGCTGAGACCTTGATTATACTCCATATTTCCGACTTTTTGTGGGATTTTTATGGTCAATTCAGCGCTATTTTCAAAAGTACGAATGCGCATAGCGATTTTATGTTGGCGAAGGTAAAAATCAGGCGTGTCTAGGTAGTAATTTTTTTGTGTAATAGGTGTGACTCCTGAAAAGTGCTCCTGCAATCTTTGATATTCATCCTTGTTTAGAAGTGTTTTCATTTCAATTTCTAAATGTTTCATTTTTTTTACTTTTTCCTTATCTTTGAAAGCGATTGTATGGTATAATAAGCATTGTATTTATTGTATAAGATTTTTCCTAGAAAATCAAAAACTAGATAAATCGAAGTGTATAGAGAATTGGATGAAAAAGATATATGATTACAGAATGGGAAGAATTTTTAGATCCTTACATTCAGGCTGTCGGAGAGCTGAAGATAAAACTCCGAGGTATTCGAAAACAATACCGCAAACAAAATAAACATTCTCCAATTGAGTTTGTAACTGGTCGAGTCAAACCGATCGAAAGTATAAAAGAAAAAATGGCTCGTCGAGGGATTGGATACGATACGTTAGAACAGGACTTGCAAGATATTGCAGGTTTGCGTGTCATGGTTCAATTTGTAGATGACGTGAGCGAGGTTGTTGCCATCCTTCGTAAGAGGCAAGACATGAGAGTGGTACAAGAACGTGACTACATCACTCATCGAAAGGCTTCAGGCTATCGTTCTTACCATTTGATTATTGAGTATACTGTTGACACAATCAAGGGTGCAAGAACGATTCTGGTGGAGATTCAGATTCGTACCTTGGCGATGAATTTCTGGGCTACCATCGAGCATTCTCTTAATTATAAATATCAAGGCGATTTTCCAGAAGAAATTAAGGAACGTTTGGAAATTACAGCAAGGATATCCCATCAATTGGATGAAGAAATGAGTAAAATTCGTGATGATATTCAAGAAGCACAAGCTCTCTTTGATCCATTGCATAGAAAGTTAAATGACGGGGTAGGTAATAGTGACGATACCGATGAAGAATACAGGTAAACGAATTGATCTAATCGCTAATCGCAAACCTCAAAGTCAAAGAGTCTTATATGAATTAAGAGATCGACTAAAAAAGAATAACTTTATATTAAATGATAAACATCCCGATATCGTGATTTCCATAGGTGGGGATGGGATGCTTTTGTCTGCTTTTCACAAGTATGAAGACCAGCTGGATAAGGTTCGCTTCGTTGGTGTTCACACGGGTCATTTAGGTTTCTATACGGATTACCGTGATTTTGAACTGGACCAATTGGTTACTAATTTACAGTTAGATACTGGAGCTCGTGTGTCTTATCCACTTTTAAATGTAAAGGTATTTTTGGAAAATGGAGAAGTGAAAATTTTCCGTGCTTTGAATGAGGCTAGTATTCGGAGAGCTGATAGGACTATGGTTGCCGATATTATCATTAACCAAGTGCCATTTGAACGTTTTAGGGGAGATGGCCTGACGGTATCGACGCCAACTGGCAGTACAGCCTATAATAAATCTCTTGGTGGAGCTGTTTTGCACCCTACTATTGAGGCCCTACAATTGACAGAAATTGCGAGTCTTAACAATCGTGTCTACAGAACCTTAGGTTCTTCTATCATTGTGCCTAAGAAGGATAAGATAGAATTGATACCAACTCGTAATGACTATCATACGATTTCTGTTGACAATAGCATTTATTCTTACCGTAATATTGAAAGAATAGAATACCAGATAGACCATCATAAGATTCATTTTGTAGCAACACCAAGCCATACTAGTTTTTGGAATCGTGTCAAAGATGCCTTTATTGGTGAGGTGGATGAATGAGGTTTGAATTTATTGCTGACGAACACGTCAAGGTAAAGACTTTTCTGAAAAAGCATGAAGTCTCTAAAGGATTGCTGGCCAAAATCAAGTTTCGAGGCGGAGATATTCGCGTAAACGGTCATCCACAAAATGCAACCTATCTCTTAGATATTGGGGATGTGGTTGTCATCGATATTCCTCCTGAGGAAGGTTTCGAGACACTGGAAGCCATTGATTATCTACTGGATATTCTGTTTGAAGATGATCATTTCTTGATTTTAAACAAACCCTTTGGTGTGGCCTCGATTCCTAGTGTCAATCATTCCAATACCATCGCTAACTTTATCAAGGGCCACTATGTGAAACAGAACTATGAAAATCAGCAGGTTCACATTGTAACCAGACTAGATCGCGATACTTCGGGTCTCATGCTTTTTGCTAAACATGGTTATGCTCATGCTAGACTAGACAAGCAGTTGCAAAAGAAAGCCATTGAAAAGCGTTATTTTGCTCTAGTCAAAGGAGATGGTTTTTTGGAACCTCAAGGTGAAATTATTGCACCGATTGCCCGTGACGAAGATTCAATCATTACTAGACGAGTTGCAAAAGGTGGTAAATATGCTCATACCTCCTATCGTATAGTGGAGTCTTATGGCAATATTCATCTAGTTGATATTCGACTGCATACAGGAAGGACACACCAGATTCGTGTCCATTTCTCACATATCGGTTTCCCTTTGCTTGGTGATGACCTCTATGGTGGTAGTCTTGAACATGGCATAGAGCGTCAAGCTCTGCATTGCCATTACTTATCGTTTTATCATCCTTTTCTTGAAGAGCGGTTGGAGATGGAAAGTCCACTGCCGGATGATTTCAACACTCTTATTACTCAGTTATCAAATAATAATTTATCTTAAAAGGAGTAAAAACTCATGGAAGTTTTTGAAAATTTAAAAGCCAACCTAGTTGGTAAAAATGCACGTATTGTCTTGCCTGAAGGTGAAGAACCACGCATTCTTCAAGCAACAAAACGCATCGTAAAAGAAACAGAAGTTATCCCTGTCCTACTTGGAAATCCTGATAAAATTAAAATCTATCTTGAAATCGAAGGAATCATGGATGGTTATGAAGTAATCGATCCTGCACATTACCCTCAATTTGAAGACATGGTAGCATCACTTGTAGAACGTCGTAAAGGAAAAATGACTGAAGAAGAAGCTCGTGAAATCTTGGTTAAAGACGTGAACTATTTTGGTGTTATGTTGGTATACATGGGCTTGGTAGATGGAATGGTTTCAGGAGCTATTCACTCTACTGCTGCAACTGTTCGCCCAGCCCTTCAAATCATTAAAACACGTCCAAATGTTAGTCGTACTTCAGGTGCCTTCCTTATGGTTCGTGGCACTGAGCGTTACCTATTTGGTGACTGTGCCATCAATATCAATCCTGATGCTGAAGCTTTGGCAGAGATTGCGATTAACTCTGCTATCACAGCTAAGATGTTCGGTATCGAACCAAAAATTGCAATGCTAAGCTACTCAACTAAAGGTTCTGGATTTGGTGAAAGCGTAGATAAGGTTGTTGAAGCAACTAAAATTGCTCACGATCTTCGTCCTGATCTTGAAATTGATGGCGAATTGCAATTCGATGCTGCCTTCGTTCCAGAAACAGCCGCTCTTAAAGCACCAGGAAGCAAGGTTGCTGGTCAAGCAAACGTCTTTATCTTCCCAGGTATTGAAGCAGGAAATATCGGTTACAAGATGGCAGAACGTCTCGGTGGATTTGCAGCGGTTGGTCCAGTATTGCAAGGTTTGAACAAGCCAGTTAATGACCTTTCTCGTGGATGTAATTCAGACGACGTCTTCAAGCTTACTCTTATCACAGCAGCCCAAGCTGTACACCAATAAAATATAAGATAGCTCCTTTTCTCTTAAAGGAGCTTTTCGTTGAATTTCAAATCTAAAGATGATAAAATGTATTTACAAATCATCTTTACAAAGAGGTATTAATCATGGCAAGTACTCAACCTGTTAATTTTAGAGCAGATTCGACTTTTTACCAACAAACGAAAGAAATCTTAGCTGATGAAAAGTTAACCATGTCAGATATCTTTAATGCTGCACTTCGTAAAATTGCGACAGGTGCGGTTGATCCCAAAGAGTTCGTATTTAGTGATTTACAAGAGACTCAATATCAGGTTGCTTTTGAAGACTTGAAAAAGGAAATTTTGATGGGACATCAAGAAATTGAGCAAGGTAAACTAACGTCTTTGGCAGATGTAAGAAAGGAATTTGGACTTGACTAATCATAAGCGTTACCATATTTCTCTTACGGATCAAGCTAAAAAAGACTTGAGAGAAATACATGATTATATTGTACTGAATTTTTACAGCCAGCAATCTGCCGATAGTAAACTATACCTTATTCTAACGGCACTAGAAACTTTAGAAACCTTTCCAGAAGCATGCCCTTTGGTGTCGAGCCGAGGTTATGGTGAATTAACAGATGACGGAAAACGTTATCGATATATGCCAATTGAAAATTACTTAGCTTTTTATTATATCGACAAATATGAGGTTTATGTCTCCAGAATTTTAAATTCCAAGCAGAATTGGGCTAAGTTATTCAATAAGTAGAGGTAAAATTTTTTTAATTTTTTTGAATCATTTAGTCCCACTCTTTGTCCCCCAAAGAAAGGAAGTTTTTAAAATTGAAATACAAATTTCTATTATTCGACCTCGATCACACACTACTCGATTTTGATGCTGCTGAGGATGTTGCTTTAGACTTTCTACTCGCTGAAGAAGGAGTTGAGGATATCCAAACTTACAAGGATTATTATGTACCTATGAACAAATCACTTTGGAAGGATTTGGAACAGAAAAAAATTACAAAAAAAGAATTGGTCAATACTCGTTTTGAAAAATTGTTTGCTCATTTTGGTATTGAAAAAGATGGGGCCTACTTAGCAGAGCGCTACCAGTTTTTCCTATCTAAACAAGGGCAGACTTTCCCAGGTGTGGAAGATTTATTAAAAAATTTGATACATCAGGGCTATGAACTCTATGCTGCTACAAATGGAATTACCTCTATTCAGACAGGTCGTTTGGAGCAATCTGGTATTGCACCATTTTTCAAGAAAATCTTCATTTCAGAGCAACTCCATACCCAAAAACCAGATGCAGCATTTTATGAGAAAATTGGAGCTCGAATCCCTAACTTTGATAAAAATCATGCCCTTATGATTGGTGATTCCTTATCAGCTGATATTCAGGGTGGAAATAATGCTGGCATTGATACCATCTGGTACAATCCTCAACATTTAGAAAATACAACACAACTACATCCAACATATGAAGTTCATTCTTACAAAGATTTGCTGGATTGCTTAGATAAACTGTAAAAAGTGGTTTAGGTAGCCACTTTTTGCTATAATAGAGGCAGTATTAACGAAGGAGTCGGCTATGGAACACTCATCTTGGCATGCTTTGATTAAAGAGCAATTACCTGAGGGTTATTTTGGGAAAATCAATCACTTTATGGAGCAAGTCTATGCTCAGGGAACTGTTTATCCGCCAAAGGAAAAGGTTTTTCAGGCTCTTTTAACAACTCCTCTAGAAGAGGTTAAGGTGGTGATTCTGGGGCAGGATCCTTATCATGGGCCTGGGCAGGCGCAGGGATTGAGTTTTTCTGTTCCAGATTCTATTCCAGCCCCTCCTTCTTTGCAAAATATTTTAAAAGAACTTGCGGATGATATTGGGGTAAAACCGTCTCATGACTTGACCTCTTGGGCTGAGCAGGGAGTCTTGCTTCTCAATGCTTGCTTGACTGTCCCGGCTGGCCAGGCTAATGGTCATGCTGGTCAGATTTGGGAGCCATTCACGGATGCAGTGATTAAGGTTGTCAATAATTTAGATAGACCAGTGGTTTTTGTACTCTGGGGTACTTATGCACGTAAGAAGAAGTCCTTGGTTACCAATCCTCAGCACTTGATTATCGAATCATCCCATCCAAGTCCTTTATCGGTTTATCGAGGATTTTGGGGTTCTAAGCCTTTTTCCAAGGCCAATGCATTCTTAAAAGAAACAGGACAAGAGCCAATCGATTGGCTTAGATAAGGAGAGAATATGCCTCAGTTAGCGACAATTTGCTACATTGATAATGGAAAAGAATTGCTCATGCTTCATCGCAATAAAAAGCCTAATGATGTCCATGAAGGAAAATGGATCGGTGTAGGTGGAAAGTTAGAGCGTGGAGAAACCCCACAAGAATGTGCTGCTCGTGAGATTTTAGAAGAAACTGGTCTAAAAGCAAAACCAGTATTAAAAGGAGTTATCACCTTTCCAGAGTTTACACCGGACTTGGACTGGTACACCTACGTCTTTAAGGTAACAGAGTTTGAGGGTGAATTGATTGACTGTAACGAAGGGACCTTAGAATGGGTTCCTTACGATGAAGTTTTAAGCAAACCGACCTGGGAAGGTGACCATACCTTTGTCGAGTGGCTTTTAGAAGATAAACCCTTCTTTTCAGCCAAGTTTGTCTATGATGGTGATAAGTTATTGGATACACAAGTGGATTTCTACGAATAAAGGAGAAAGCAGATGCTACTAATCAAAAACGGCCGTGTGATGGATCCTAAGTCTGGTTTGGATCAAGTGTGTGATGTCTTGGTTGAAGATGGGAAAATTGTCAAAATTGCGTCTGAAATTAAGGAAGAAGGAGCAGAGGTGCTTGATGCTACTGGTCTTGTAGTTGCACCCGGTTTGGTAGATATCCATGTTCATTTCCGTGAACCTGGTCAAACTCATAAAGAAGACATTCATACAGGTGCACTAGCAGCAGCAGCTGGTGGTTTTACGACAGTTGTCATGATGGCTAATACCAATCCAACCATTTCAGATGTTGAGACTTTGCAGGAAGTTCTTCAATCTGCGGCAAAGGAAAAAATTAACGTTAAGTCTGTAGCAACGATTACCAAAAACTTTAATGGCCAAGATTTGACAGATTTTAAGGCGCTTTTAGAAGCTGGTGCTGTTGGTTTTTCTGATGACGGAATTCCTCTTGAAAGTAGTAAAGTTGTTAAGGAAGCCATGGAAAAGGCTAAAAAACTCAACACCTTTATCAGCTTGCACGAAGAAGATCCTGGTTTAAATGGTACGCTTGGTTTTAACGAAAATATCGCTAAAGAACATTTCCATATCTGCGGTGCTACTGGGGTTGCAGAGTACGCTATGATTGCACGTGATGTCATGATTGCCTATGCAACCAAGGCTCATGTTCATATCCAGCATTTGTCTAAGGAAGAAAGTGTCAAAGTTGTGGAGTTTGCTCAAAATATGGGAGCAAACGTAACTGCAGAAGTATCTCCACAGCATTTTTCTAAGACTGAAGCTCTGCTTTTGACTAAAGGAAGTAACGCTAAGATGAATCCACCTCTTCGTTTGGAATCAGACCGTCGCGCCGTCATTGAAGGTTTAAAATCTGGAGTCATTTCTGTCATTGCTACTGACCACGCGCCTCACCATGCTGACGAAAAAAATGTTGAGGATATTACCAAAGCTCCATCAGGTATGACAGGTTTGGAAACTTCTTTGTCACTAGGTTTAACCTATCTGGTTGAAGCTGGCGAGTTGAGTTTAATGCAATTGCTAGAAAAAATGACCTACAATCCAGCCAAACTTTATAATTTTGAAGCAGGTTATCTAACTGAAAATGGTCCAGCTGATATTACGATTTTTGATGATAAAGCTGACCGAATCGTTGACACACATTTTGCTTCTAAAGCAGCTAATTCACCATTCATTGGTGAACAATTAAAAGGGCATGTCAAATATACTATCTGTAAGGGACAAATCGTTTATCAAGCAGATTAGGAGCTTGAGGATGAATTATTTTCGTAAACTTAGAAATCGTAAACGAAATGCTTGCCATGGAGTATATTGTCCAGCCGCTAACCGTGCTAAAATTCAGTATGAAACCAAGGAAAAAGCTGATCATGCCGTAGAGTATGATAATGGTGGCTTAGTTAGAAGCTATTATTGCGCCTCATGTAATTGCTGGCACACGACATCAAAAACTAGTAATCCACCTTTGAGCTTGAGAAAATACGGTTTAAAGCTTTTTGGCTTGGATGAAAAGGAGTAGAAAGAGTAGGTATGCATACAACAGAAACTATTAAAGACAAAATCATCTTATTTTTAAAAATTTTCTTTCCTATTTTAATTTACCAATTCGCTAATTATTCGGCCTCCTTTGTCGATACCACGATGACGGGCCAATATAATACTCTCGATCTAGCGGGTGTTTCAATTGCAACTAGTTTATGGAATCCTTTCTTTACCTTTTTGACTGGAATCGTCTCAGCCTTGGTCCCTATTATTGGTCACCATTTGGGACAAGGAAAAAAGAAAGAAGTTTCTTCGGATTTTTATCAATTTCTTTATTTGGCTTTAGCCTTATCTATCGTACTTTTTGGCTTGGTTTTCTTTTTAGCACCAATTGTATTACAATTCATGGGATTGGAAGTGGCTGTATCCAGCGTTGCCATACGTTATCTGTGGCTCTTAGCCATCGGTATTATTCCTCTCTTGCTTTTTAGTGTTATTCGATCGCTACTTGATACGCTAGGACTGACAAAATTGTCTATGTATCTCATGCTCCTCTTGCTACCCTTAAATAGTGGTTTCAACTATGTATTGATTTATGGAGCTTTTGGTTTTCCTGAGTTAGGAGGTGCAGGAGCAGGTCTGGGAACTTCCTTTGCCTACTGGGCTTTGTTGCTGATTTCGGTTTTGGTCTTGTTAAAGCATAAAAAGCTCAAGGAATATCAACTCCAAAGACCTATGCCCCTACAAATCAAAAAAATCAAGGAAGCTATTTATCTTGGTCTACCAATTGGTGGGACGGTATTTGCTGAAGTAGCCATTTTTTCAGTTGTTGGTTTGATTATGGCGAGATTCTCATCTCTTATTATTGCCAGTCATCAGTCAGCTATGAATTTTTCAAATCTGATGTATGCTTTTCCTATGAGTATTTCAACTGCTATGGCTATTGTGATTTCTTATGAGGTAGGAGCTAAACGGTTAGATGATGCTAAACAGTATATCCATATTGGTCGTTTAACAGCTATGGTGTTTGCAGTTTTAACACTTAGTTTTCTCTATATCTATCGTGAAAATGTAGCCAGATTATATGGTCAAGATCCAGAATTTATCCAACTGACAGCTTCTTTTATGACCTATAGCTTGTTCTTCCAGTTAGCTGATACCTTTGCGGCACCTTTGCAAGGGATTTTAAGAGGTTACAAGGATACGATTGTTCCTTTTTGCCTTGGTCTTCTTGGATACTGGGGTGTTGGGATTCCGCTTGGGTTATATCTTGATTATTCGACTAGTTTAGGTGCGTACTCCTATTGGATTGCTCTCATCATTAGTTTAATGGTAAGTGGAATTCTTTATCAGTGGCGTTTACAAGTTATTATGAAAAGATTCAAATAATTTGTTGAAAAATAATGAAAAAATAACTTGTGAAATTTGTATTTTATATAAAGAAAAGTCTTGGTTTTACTGACTTTTCTTTTTGTATATTGTGAAAAATTGCAGGCATATTTTTTGACACAAATTAACATATACAGTAAAATAGAACTATAAGAAATTAAACTTAGAAAGGCAAGATTATGTCAACTTTAGATAAAAATCTTTTGCTTGAGATGTTCCGTAAGATGGAAGAAATTCGTCGTATGGACTTAAAAATTGCTCAATTAGTAAAAAAAGGTAAAGTGCCCGGTATGACGCACTTTTCTGTTGGTGAGGAAGCTGCCAACGTTGGGGCTATGTTAGCTCTAAACGAAGATGACCTCATAACCTCAAACCACCGTGGTCACGGACAAGCCATTGCTAAGGGTATCGACCTCAATGGGATGATGGCTGAAATCCTTGGTAAGTATACAGGGACTTGTAAAGGTAAAGGTGGATCAATGCACATCGCAGACCTTGATGCAGGTAACCTTGGTGCCAACGGTATTGTTGGTGGTGGTATGGGAATCGCAGTAGGTGCAGCCCTTACTCAACAAATGAAAAACACTGGTAAAATCGTTGTCTGCTTCTTTGGTGATGGTGCGACTAACGAAGGTGTATTCCATGAAGCTGTTAATATGGCTTCAATTTGGAATCTTCCAGTAATTTTCTACTGTATCAATAACGGTTATGGAATCTCTGCCGATATTAAGAAAATGACAAATGTCAAGCATATCCATGAGCGTAGTGCTGCTTACGGTATTCCTGGAATGTTTATCGAAGACGGTAACAATGTTATCGATGTCTACGAAGGATTTAAGAAAGCAGTTGACCATGTTCGTTCTGGTAAAGGCCCTGTCTTAATCGAAAGTGTAACCTATCGTTGGCTTGGTCACTCATCATCAGACCCTGGTAAATATCGTACACGTGAAGAAGTCGATATGTGGAAGGAAAAAGATCCAATCGAAAACCTTCGCAAATACCTTGTTGAAAATAAGATTGCTAGTGCAGAAGAACTTGAAGAAATTCAGGCTCAAGTCAAGGAAGCAGTGGAAGCATCTGTTAAGTTTGCAGAAGAAAGCCCATTCCCTCCACTAGAATCAGCATTCGAAGATATTTACGCAGACTAAGGAGAAGTAGAGAAATATGGAAACAAAATTAATGTCTTTCCGCGATACCATTATCCTTGCTATGTCTGAGGAAATGCGTCGTGATGAAAATGTACTCTTGATGGGTGAAGATGTCGGTGTCTTTGGTGGAGACTTTGGTACATCTGTAGGTATGCTTGAAGAATTTGGACCAGAACGTGTACGTGACTGTCCAATTTCAGAAGCTGCAATTTCTGGTGCTGCTGCTGGTGCTGCTATGACTGGACTTCGTCCAATCGTTGATATGACTTTCATGGACTTTTCAGTTATTGCCATGGATAATATCGTCAACCAAGCAGCTAAAACTCGTTACATGTTTGGCGGTAAAGGTCAAGTGCCTATGACAATCCGCTGTGCAGCAGGTAATGGTGTAGGTTCTGCAGCTCAACACTCACAATCATTGGAAACATGGTTTACGCATATCCCAGGATTGAAAGTAGTAGCTCCAGGTACACCAGCTGATATGAAGGGACTTCTCAAGTCTTCTATTCGTGATAACAACCCTGTTATCATTCTTGAATACAAGTCAGAATTTAACCAAAAAGGCGAAGTGCCTGTTGATCCTGACTACACCATTCCACTTGGTGTCGGAGAAATCAAACGCGAAGGAACTGATGTAACAGTAGTAACATATGGTAAAATGCTTCGTCGTGTTATGCAAGCAGCTGAAGAATTGGCTGAGGAAGGCATTTCAGTAGAAGTAGTAGACCCACGTACTTTGGTTCCACTTGATAAAGACATCATCATTAACTCAGTTAAGAAAACAGGAAAAGTAGTTCTTGTCAATGATGCTCACAAGACAAGTGGTTTTATCGGTGAAATCTCAGCTATTATCTCAGAATCAGAAGCATTTGATTATTTGGATGCACCAATCCGCCGTTGCGCAGGTGAAGATGTACCAATGCCTTATGCACAAAATCTTGAAAATGCAATGATTCCAACAGTTGAAAGCATCAAAGATGCAATCCGTAAAACTCATAACAAACAATAATACATAATATAAATTATGTAAACGAAACTTATTTGAGATAATTTTTGTATCCAAGTAAGTTGAAAAGTTGCGACAGGAGAGAGTCGGGTCGATATTAACCGACGAACGACTTAGTAAGTCTACTAGGTTGACCGCCTTATAGCGGCAACCGTAGTAACTTGAGATACGATTCGTATCCAAGTTACTTGTAGAGTTGAACTCGGGCTTAAGTCTGTTTGAAAAAGATAAACTTTCCTAGAAACTAAAGTTTCTTCGTCAAGTTTACTATTTTCACTGTGACTTTTGACGCCCTTAGTATCTTATAATAGAATAGGAGAGGTCATGGCTGATGATAAGCTAAGAGCGACTCCTGCAGCTAGAAAATTAGCGGATGATTTAGGAATTAATCTCTACGATATTTCTGGCTCAGGCGCAAACGGTCGTGTCCACAAAGAAGACGTGGAAACATATAAAGACACTAATGTGGTTCGCATTTCGCCACTCGCAAAACGAATTGCCCTTGAACATAACATTGCATGGCAGGAAATCCAAGGAACTGGTCATCGTGGCAAAATTATGAAGAAGGATGTTTTAGCTTTCCTTCCTGAAAATATCGAAAACGATACGATTAAATCACCTGCTCAAATTGAGAAAGTAGAAGAAGTTCCAGATAACGTGACACCTTATGGAGAAATCGAACGCATTCCGATGACACCAATGCGTAAGGTTATTGCTCAACGTATGGTTGAATCATACTTGACTGCCCCAACCTTTACGCTTAACTACGATGTTGATATGTCTGAATTGCTTGCCCTTCGTAAGAAAGTCCTTGATCCAATCATGGAAGCAACTGGTAAGAAAATTACCGTTACAGACTTGCTTTCACTTGCAGTTGTTAAGACTCTTATGAAACACCCATACATCAATGCGTCATTAACTGAAGATGGTAAGACTATTATCACTCACAACTATGTCAACCTTGCGATGGCTGTAGGAATGGATAATGGTTTGATGACGCCAGTTGTTTATAATGCTGAAAAAATGAGCTTGTCTGAGTTGGTAGTTGCCTTCAAAGATGTTATCGGACGTACTTTGGATGGTAAACTAGCTCCTAGCGAATTGCAAAACTCAACCTTCACCATCAGTAACTTGGGAATGTTTGGCGTTCAATCATTCGGTCCAATCATTAACCAACCGAACTCAGCAATCCTTGGGGTTAGCTCAACAATTGAGAAACCAGTTGTTGTTAATGGAGAAATCGTGATTCGTCCAATTATGAGTCTTGGTTTAACAATTGACCACCGTGTCGTAGATGGTATGGCTGGTGCTAAGTTTATGAAAGACTTGAAAGCTTTAATTGAAAACCCAATCTCAATGTTGGTTTAGAGAATTTATTTTTAGAAATATAGATAAAGGAAGTAAGATATGGCCTTAGAAGTAATTATGCCAAAAGCCGGCGTGGATATGACAGAAGGACAAATCGTCCAATGGAATAAAAAAGTCGGAGAATTTGTAAAAGAAGGAGAAATCCTTTTGGAAATCATGACTGACAAAGTCAGCATGGAATTGGAAGCAGAAGAAGACGGTTACTTGATCGCTATCCTGAAAGGGGACGGCGAGACTGTTCCTGTTACTGAAGTTATCGGTTATCTTGGTGAAGAAGGGGAAAATATCCCAACAGCTGGAGCAGTTGCACCAGAAGCTAGCCCAGCACCTGCAGCAAGTGCTTCGAACGATGATGGTAAGAGCGATGATGCTTATGATATCGTTGTTATTGGTGGTGGACCTGCTGGTTATGTTTCTGCCATTAAAGCAGCTCAATTAGGTGGTAAGGTTGCTCTTGTTGAGAAATCTGAACTTGGTGGAACTTGCTTAAACCGTGGATGTATCCCAACTAAGACTTACCTTCACAACGCCGAAATTATCGAAAATATCGGTCATGCAGCAAATCGTGGTATCGTAATTGAAAATCCTAACTTCACTGTTGATATGGACAAACTTTTAGAAACTAAATCTAAAGTTGTTAATACTCTTGTTGGTGGTGTGGCAGGACTTCTTCGTAGCTATGGAGTTGATGTTCATAAAGGTATCGGTACTATTACTAAAGATAAGAATGTCTTGGTAAATGGTTCTGAATTGCTTGAAACTAAGAGGATTATTCTTGCTGGTGGTTCAAAAGTAAGCAAAATCAACGTTCCTGGCATGGAATCATCTCTTGTGATGACTAGTGACGATATCCTTGAAATGAATGAAGTACCAGAAAGCCTCGTTATCATTGGTGGTGGAGTTGTCGGTATCGAACTCGGACAAGCCTTCATGACATTTGGTTCAAAAGTTACTGTTATCGAAATGATGGATCGCATTGTTCCAGCAATGGATGCGGAAGTCTCTAAGAACCTTCGCTTGATTCTTGAACGCAAAGGTATGACTATCTTGACAGGTACTAAACTGCAAGAAATCATTGAAGAAGATGGCAAACTTCGTATCAAGGTTGAAGGAAAAGATGATATCATCGCAAATAAAGCTCTTCTTTCAATCGGTCGTGTTCCAGATCTTGAAGGAATCGGAGAAGTTGAGTTTGAGTTAGACCGTGGTCGTATCAAGGTTAACGAATACATGGAAACTTCTGTTCCAGGTATCTATGCACCAGGTGATATCAACGGTACTAAGATGTTGGCCCACGCTGCCTTCCGTATGGGTGAAGTAGCGGCTGAAAATGCCCTTAAAGGAAACCACGCTGTTGCCAAATTGAACTTGACTCCTGCAGCTATCTATACACTTCCAGAAGTAGCAGCAGTTGGTTTGACAGAAGAACAAGCTCGTGAGAAATATGATGTCCAAATCGGTAAATTCAACTTTGCCGCAAACGGACGTGCAATTGCATCAGATGCTGCTCAAGGATTTGTAAAAGTCATTGCAGACAAGAAATATGGTGAAATCCTTGGTGTTCATATCATTGGTCCTGCTGCTGCAGAGTTGATCAATGAAGCGTCAAGTATCATCGAAATGGAAATCACTGTTGAAGAAATGCTTAAGACAATCCACGGACACCCAACATACTCTGAAGTTATGTACGAAGCATTTGCTGATGTTCTTGGAATGGCTATCCATTCACCTAAGAAAAAATAAAAATAGATAGACTAGACTGGAATTATTTTCCAGTCTCTATCATATTAGAAGGTATCTTATGAAATACATTATTAATCATTCAAACGACACTGCCTTTAATATTGCTTTAGAGGAGTACGCTTTTAAGCATCTTCTTGATGAAGATCAAATCTTCCTTCTTTGGATCAACAAACCATCTATCATTGTAGGTCGTCACCAAAATACCATCGAGGAAATTAACCGTGACTATGTACGCGAAAACGGAATTGAAGTAGTGCGTCGTATCAGTGGTGGTGGAGCTGTTTACCATGATTTGAACAACCTTAACTATACCATCATTTCAAAAGAAGATGAAAATAAGGCCTTTGACTTCAAGAGTTTCTCTACTCCGGTTATCAATACCTTGGCTGAACTTGGTGTTAAAGCTGAATTTACAGGCCGTAACGACTTGGAAATAGACGGTAAGAAATTCTGTGGAAATGCACAAGCCTATATCAATGGCCGTATCATGCACCATGGTTGTCTTCTCTTTGACGTGGATTTGTCAGTCCTAGCTAACGCACTTAAAGTATCTAAAGATAAGTTCGAGTCTAAGGGAGTTAAATCAGTCCGTGCTCGAGTAACTAATATTATCGATGAGTTGCCAGAAAAGATCACTGTTGAAGAATTCCGTGATTTACTCTTGGAATACATGAAAAAAGAATACCCTGAGATGACTGAGTATGTATTCTCAGATGAAGAATTAGCTGAAATCAATCGCATCAAAGAAACTAAGTTTGGAACTTGGGACTGGAACTATGGGAAATCACCAGAGTATAACGTCCGTCGTGGGACTAAATTCCCAAGCGGTAAAGTTGAAATTTTTGCTAATGTTATCGAGTCAAAAATTAAAGACATTAAGATTTATGGTGACTTCTTCGGTATCGAAGATGTAGCAGCAGTAGAAGATGTCCTTCGTGGTGTTAAATACGAACGCGAAGATGTTCTTAAAGCCCTTCAAACCATTAACTTAGGCCGTTACTTCTCAGGGATTACTGCTGAAGAAATTGCTGAAGCAGTGGTGGAATAAGTAAAAAAGAAGTTGGTTTTATATCCAGCTTCTTTTTTGCAAGAATTATGTACATAATTTATATTATGTATCTTATAAACTATCCAAGGCATTTTTCTGCTCATCATTAACGATATGTGTATACAAGTCGGTAACTTGTGTGCTTGCATGTCCCAGCTGGTGGCTGACCAAAACCTGTGACTTGGTCGCATCATAGAGACGAGTTGCTAGTGTGTGACGCAGTTTATGGGGAGTTACCCGAACTTTGAAGTCTTCCGAATACTTAGCTACCATCTTTTCAACACTAGAAGCATCAATCCGATTTGGAACACCTCGATACAAGGTCAGAAAGAGAGCTGTATCAGTCCTTTCTGTCTTATAACGTTTGTCTCGAATAGCAAGATATTGCTCAAGATAAGGCTTAGCAAAGGCAGCGACATTAACCGAGTCTCGTTTTCCACCTTTTCGAGTAACATCAATCACCATCATTTTGAGGTTGAGATCTCGAAGGTCAAGGTTAACGGCTTCAGAGAGACGGACGCCAGAGGCGAGAAGAAGGGCTATAATCGCTAAATCTCGCTCTTTATTCTTATTAAAGGAGGATAAGGCACGATTTGAGAGAGTTTTAGGGTATTCCTCATCTATATATTTTAAAAACCCCTCTGTTTCATCACCTAAAAAGAGTTTTTGCTTGATATTCTCAGCCCGTGCAGCCAAGGTTTCTTTCTTTTTCTTGGTAGCAACCTTCTTCATGATATTACGATAGAAATAAGGTTCCCCTTGCTCGTTTTCAACTTCCTCAGTTAAATACTTATAAAGACTAGAAAGAGCTGATAAAGTACGGTTAATGGTTGTTTGGGAGACACCATTTTTAGTTGTATTAGCATTAAGCAAAGGACGTTCACGTAAGTAAAGAATAAAAGATTCCATGTCTTTCTTGGTCATGTTCTCCAGAACATCCAAAGGAATATTTGCCATAGTATCAGCATCCGATATACCAGATTCCAAAACCCAGGTGAAAAATCGATCGTATTCCTTTAAGTATTCGTACAATGTCGTAAAACTGTAGGGAACGGCCAATTTTGATTGGTAGTATTCCAGAACGTACCAGGGCATAACTTGTTTGAGTTTATCAATCCGTTCTAATAAGATCTCGCGTTTCATGTTTTTCTCCAAATATTCTATACTAGTAGTATAGCATAGCTAGTTATATTTTTCAAGAAAATTATAGTTTTTCGGAAAGATGTTATAGAGGATATTTAGGAATGTTCAAATATAGTACGTAACCAAAAATTTTTTAGAGTTAATTATCCTTAATTATGTACTTTATTTAAGTGAAAACTAAAATTTTTTTCAATTATCCATAATCCAAAAAGGATAAACCATTTTCAGCTCCAAAATACACTTTAATCAAAAACCGACGTAAAAAATCCCTAGAGGACTGTTTGTTGTCTTCTAGGGATTTAGTGTATCCTTGAGCTATTTATTCAACAATTTGATTATATTACATGTGTCAAAAATATCTATTTATTTATTTTTTAAAACATGTTGTATATAAGAATTGAAACAATAGAAAAGATTAATAAGAGGATTAAGAGGATTAACAAGATAAAAATAATTACTTTTTTCATGATTTATTAATAATACTGACCCTTAGGATACAGTATACTCCTTTCTAGGAAGAATCCTTATTATCCCTATCTTTATTATAGGTCTACAGCAATTTATATTCAATTATTTATATGTGAAAGTAGTTTCAGAATTTGAACTTTAAATTTTTTATTATATATTGATTATCATTGAAAATAATGTACAAATTAATTTCTCAGATTAGAGGATATTAAGTACTAGAAAACATACAAAATACCACTCCAGAATACTGTACAAAACAAAAATAAAGTACACTCCTTAAAGAATGTACTTTATGCTTCTAATTCAGTTGTATCAATTGTTTAGCTCATGTTAAGTCAATTGTACATAAACTTATAGTTTTAGCTATACAATTCTAAAAAACGTCTAGATTCGCTAAGTGAATTATTGATCATTAAAATTTATTGACTTAAAAAATTTCTAAAGCTTCTACAGTCTATTAAAATACAATATCAAAACTCGATACCATTATTTAGGAATCGAGTTTTGATTCATATGACTCGGTCTATCTTTTTAATTACTAATTTTAGACCAACTATATACGAGACATAACATAAATTATGTAAACATGTTTTCCTACAACAACAAATCTTTTACTTTTCCAATTTCACTTTTTGGAATTACGAGATGAATCATATCACCTAGATACATCCTTGTAGATCCATTAACTGTCTTACTTTTACCGTTATGTACCTGGGTTGTGATAAGCACATTGTGTGGTAAATTGAGTTCATGTACTTGTTTGCCAGCTATTTTGTCTGAAACCGGGATTTCTATCAGTGTAACTTCTCCATCATCAGTTGCTGATTCAGGTAACATTTTTTCTAGCATGGCTTCATAGACGGGTGCACCTTTGAGCAAATCCATAATGATATAGGCAACAAGGGTCACCATCCCTAAGGGCATGAGATTACGGATATCTCCGACCATCTCAGTCACAAGAATCATAGCTGTCAAAGGTGCTTTTGAGATAGCACCAAAATAGCCACTCATTCCAAGAATCACAAAGATAGGAAATTGCTGCTGGCTAATAAGGCCAAGATTGACACAAATAACACCGACCAGAGCACCAAGTAAGGATCCTAAAGCTAAAATTGGCAAGAAAATACCACCTGGCAGTCCACTTCCATAACTGATCATACTCCAGATAAAGCGAATGATGAAGTAAGCCAAGAGAATTTGAAAACTAAAATCCTGTTCTGTTAAGGATAAGACAAGCTGATTGCCCCCACCAAGTATCTGTGGCAGGAAGATTCCTACTGGGATGATAAGAAGAAAGGCTAGAATAGGATAATAGGCCTTATCCAGATGAATCTTTTGGCCAATCCAATCATATACTTTTCCAACGTTAAGAACGGCTTTTTCATAGAGAAAACCTGAGAGTCCTAGAAAAATCCCCATCACCAGATAAATCCAATATTGGCTCAAGTTCATGAGAGGGATATTGTCCGGCATATCAAGTACAGGTGTTAAGCCAAAGATGAGAAGAGAAACGAAGTTTGCTACTAGACTGGCAGCCAATGTAGAAACCCAGAAAAATCGTGAAAAATGGTGATAGACTTCTTCTACTACAAATAGGAGTCCTGCAATAGGTGCATTAAAAGCTGCAGCAAGTCCAGCAGCAGCTCCGCTAGCAATCAAAGAACGCTCCTCAACAGGGCTAGACTTGAGCCATTTGGCAATTCCTTTTCCTCCAGCGGCACCTAGCTGAATACTGGGACCTTCACGACCGAGCATGAGCCCACTCGCAATGGCCAAGATACCTAGAATGTATTTTTTCCAGAGGACACTCCACCAGTTGAGAGACATGAGACCCTTTAACTCCGCTTCAACTTGAGGAATACCAGAACCTCTGATATCTTTTTCTGAGCGTGTTAATTTGGCACTAAGTAAGCAAATGAGGATATAAAACAATAAAATGATCAATAGATTCCGTATCAGATTCTCTTGGTCTTGATAAAATCCTTGAACGATATGAAAGCCTTTTTCGATCAAAAATCGAAATGATCCTACAATAAGTCCTACGACTAATCCAACAATAATACCTCGCCCTACTTGAGCTAAGATCGTACTGGACGCGAAGGCAAATTCTTTCTTGGAACTAAGTATTTGCGACTGTTCCTCCATAATTCTCTCCTTTAATTATCTTTTACTAGTTTCTGAAACGATCGTTTTAATCGGTTCAAAACTGGTGCGATGAATAGGTGTGACACCGTGCTTTTCAATTCCTTCTAGATGCTTAGCAGTTCCATAGCCAGCATTTTGAGCAAAATCATAGCCTGGAAATTCTTGGTCATAGTTAGCCATGATCTTATCTCTTGTAACCTTCGCAACGATAGATGCTGCTGCAATGGATAGAGAATTAGCATCTCCTTTGATAATGGATGTTTGAGAAATCGGCAAATCCAACTTCATGGCATCGATTAATAAGTGCTCAGGTTGCGGGTCCAGCTGCGATACAGCTTCTTTCATGGCCAATTTAGTTGCTTCATAGATATTGACTTGATCAATGACATGATTAACCATAATCCCAATACCGATTGCTAGGGAATTATCTTTGACAGCCTGAAAAATCTCTTCATGTTTTTTCTTGGGAATCTTTTTACTGTCATTCAAGCCTTTAATCTTACAATTTTTGGGCAGAATAACTGCTGCAGCAACCACTGGACCAGCCAGAGGACCACGTCCAACCTCATCTACACCAGCAATTAGGGATGTCCCTTTACTATATAAATCTTTTTCATAGCTAAGCATGGCTTCTAAGCGGAGATTTTCATCAATTTCAGCTTGAAGGGCTTTTTTCCGCTTTTGAATTTCTTTTTGGACACCTGAACGAGAATCTTTTTCAAATTCCTTAAACAAGGGACTACTAAGTTCAGTTATCTTTGCTAATGCTTCTCTTATTTCTTTAATCGTTGCCATTGAGATCATCCAATGTATCTAAGGTATAGTTACCAAGTTTTCCATCACGAATTTCTTTGACAAAGAGGTTATAAAATCGATCGTAATCATCACGGAAACCAAGGATACGAGTCATATCCATAATAATTTCAGGAGCTTCATCATCCAGATTCATTTGTTTAAAACGTTCTTGAAGCTTATCGGGATAATGGGTTTTAAAGTAGTTGAGTCCAAAAATAGTCACTTCATCCATTGGAAGCAACTGGTCCTTGATTGCTCCAGTAAGGGCAAGTTTAAGAGCGATGGTCTCGTCTTCGAATTTTGGCCATAGAATCCCTGGAGTATCCAAGATTTCAAGATCTTTATTTGTTTTGAGCCATTGCTGGCCTTTTGTCACACCAGGCTTGTTACCAACTACAGCAATTTTCTTACCAGCTAAACGGTTCATCAGAGTCGATTTACCAGCGTTTGGAATCCCGATAATCATGGTACGCAAGGTTTCGATTTGAATACCACGTTCTTTTTGACGAGCAATTTTATCTGCCATGAGTTTCTTAGCAGCATCTGTTACGACTTTAACTGTAATTTGCTCTTTAGAATTGATAGTAAGTGTCTGAATACCTTGTGATTCAAAGTGTTGACGCCACTCTTTTGTTAATACTGGGTCCGCTAGGTCTGCCTTGTTTAGAATCAATAGCCTTGGTTTGTCCCCGATGATTTTAGTCAGCATTGGATTTTGGCTAGACAAGGGCAAACGTGCATCTACTAAAACTGTCACAAAATCAACAAATTTTAAATTTTCCTGAACCTGACGACGTGCCTTAGACATGTGTCCAGGAAACCATTGAATAGTTGCCATTTTATAAAATTCCTTTCTTTTATTGGATTTGTATCTATTTTTTCATATTTAAAAATTAAATAGATATCCTTTTTCTAAAAATAAATCACTATCTTTTATTATAACATGATTTCTCATATTTGACGCTTGATTCAATGCCGATTGTAAAATGTTTTCTAAGTCAATCAGTCACAAATGAAATTCCTCATTGTCTAAAACAATTGAAAAATAATAGTGTTCACCATGATTTTTTACATAATGCTTTATATACTTTTCTGTTTGAAGAATGGATTTGCTACAATCGCCTAGTTGGATCTTGTTTCTCATAATACCAATTGTCATAAGTATGTGTCAATTGAGCATTTTTGTAGCAAAACACATCTCCACCTAGTATAATTTGATTATTGGCTTGGAGATTATCAAGTAAGTCTGGGATTACTGAATAATCATAAGCGTATGCATCAATCCCTAAGTCACGTAAATCAATTCCTCTTTTATTTATATTCTCAATATTCTGTTTCATAAAGTTAATTCCTCAAGTTTCTCTTGATAAGCAAAATCGATAACCACCATACAGTCGTTATCGATTTTAATGATTTTTAATCTTTTTCGCCTAGCTGACTATTGATTCTCATCATGATACTTGCAATTTTTTCTCCCCAATATGGATCTGAAGCATAAAGAACATTCATCCCTGACGCTTTATTTCCAAGGTATGTTCTGCCATTATCGATGTAATTTTCACGGATCCACTTGGCTGCACCTAAGATACCCTTATCAACATCGTCAAAGCTTTTTGCTGAATCATATGGTGTTGTATCATAAGCAGCGATACCAAAGAAGTTGTTTTTATCCTTAGCAATTTGGCTACGTCCCCATGAACTTTCTAGGGCACTATGAGCGATTAGATAGAGAGCGTTAATCTGATAGCGTTCTTCAGCTTCTTTAAAGATTGCTCCCTTACCTGCCAGACGACTTCCTTGGATATTCATAAGAGAATAGACTTTATCTAATTCTTCAGATGTGTAATTGGTTGGTTTTCTTAAATCTCTAAATAAGAAAGGATTTTCAACTGTAAAGTTTTCAAAGTTCATGCCATCAGCTGAATAGTATTTTTTACCAATGGTCATTGATGAGCTATGAGGTGCTACACGAATACTAGCATAAGGTGATAACTCATGGTAGAGATATTTACCATCCGTAGTATAGTGAGGAATGAAGTCACTTGCAGAACTAACTGCTACAAGATCAGTCTTGTTCATATATCCTGAAAGTCCTGATATTTTGACTGGAAGTCGACCACCTTGAACTCCAGCTCCCGTAACTGAAACAATGCTACCTTGTGAGATATAGCTGAGCCTATCACCAGAAGCACTGTAGACATAAGCTGTAATTGGAACTACCTTATAATAGGATGATGGATCAGAAATCCATTTTCCATTGCTTTGGAATGAATAGTCTTTACCTCTGATTTTGAAAGTCCCAGTTACATAAACCCCATCTTCTTTGAGGTAATACCAAGCGTCATAGTCCTTATCAAAAATCCATTCATTCTTAGCCATATAGCCACCAGATTTTAGATAGTAAGCACTCTGCCATTGATTTTCAGCATAGGCGCCGTTCGACTTGAGGTAGAACCAGCTATTATATTTCTTATCAAAGATCCATTCACTCTCAGCCATGGCTCCACTATCTTTTAGATAGTATTTCGATTTCCATTGGCTACTTAGCATGTCACCATCTTTATTAAAATAGTACCATGTACCGTTGATTTTTTCCCACTTGTCGCGAATAATTTTTCCTGATTCTGTAGCATAATACCACTTATCCTCAAGTTTTAACCAGGAATTTTCCGCCATAGCACCACTACTTTTGAGAAGATAATCATTATAAATAGTATTGTTTAACATTGTGCCAGATTCATCAAATCGATACCAAACACCGGCTATCTTTTTCCAATTATTACGAGTAACTTTCCCATCTTCATTGGCATAGTACCATTTATCAGCAATTTTTACCCAAGAATTTTCTGCCATAGCACCACTAGTCTTGAGAAGATAATCATTATAAATAGTATTGCTTAACATTGTGCCAGATTCATCAAATCGATACCAAACTCCAGCTATCTTTTTCCAATTATTACGAGTAACTTTCCCATCTTCATTGGCATAGTACCATTTATCAGCAATTTTTACCCAAGAAGATTCTGCCATAGCACCACTACTATTCAATAGGTAATCATTAAAGATAATATTACTAAGCATGATGCCATCTTGATTGAAATAGTACCAGACTCCTGCTATTTTTTTCCAATTTGAAACAGGCTGATTATTTTCATAATAACGCCATTGGTTATTTTCTTTTTGCCAACCTTCTTTGTTAACTACCTCTACTATTGCTTCTTTTGAAGATTGTTCCTGGGTATCAGGAGTTTTAGAGGTTGCTTTTTCAGCTTCGCTTTGTTTTTTCTTCTCATTGCTTACTGTATTCGAAGAAGCTCTTTCTGATGATTGAATATTATTGGTAGCTTGAGAATCCTCGGCATAGACGGTTGTTTTTGCAAAACCTGCCATAGAGAGGGCAACCGTACTTGCCAGCAATATTTTTTTCATTCTTTTCTCCTAACAAATATCTAGATATTGTATTTGATGCTTCTATATATTGTGTAAAAAACAGTATTTATCCACTATATTATACAATATTCTGTTAAATATAAAAGTAGTATCTTTCAGAAGAAAAGAACTTGTAATATTTCTACAATATTTGAGAAATAAAAGTCAATAAAAAGTAGTCGAACATCAGCTGAACGACTACTTTTTTATAACATTATACCTGACTATAGACTTCTTTGCGATTTGTTTTTGTTGCTTTAGCAGAATTATTCCAAAGGTTTGGATTGATGAAAATAGTGAAGATCGCTAGTATTCCAAACCCAATCCCAACATACCAGTAGGGTGCATCCAAGGTTGTTGAGCGTCCTGAAAGGTTGACAATACCACGGAAAAGTGTACCCGCTGTAATAATCGCTACTGCCGAATTCCATAGATTTAGACTAATACGAGAGAAATGAGGGAGAACCTTGAGAAAGATTGCTAGTAGAATCCCCCCTACAAGAGGTGCAGTAAATAGATAGTGCATATGAACAGAAGTTTCTCCAAAGCTGAATGCTTCGTAAATTCTAGAAAATGCAAAGAAGAAAATAGTGATTAGTGTGTAAGAAATGACTGTTTTCTTAAAACGTTTTTTGCCAAGATTAGTAACCGATGTAGACAATATCACTCACCGCCCTTTCTGAAATTTTGTTTCCTCCAGTCGTTGGTTTATTGATAACCTGACCGTTGAAGTAAAGTGTAGATGATCCACCACCATCAAGGTTGTAGGCTGTTTTTGCTCCATAAGATTTCATGACCTCAGCAAGCTGATAAAGAGAGAGACCTTCACTTTCAGAGGTACGTCCATCTGAAACCACGATGATATAGTGGTTTTCATCGATAATACCAATAGCTGTACGAGGATTTGAAGCCATTGCTTGTCCTACTTCTGTATTGGTATCAACTGCAATTTCACCATTTTCGACCAAGGCTGGTCCAAAAGCCAAGAGATTGACAACACCGTCATTTACTAGTTGCTCAGCTGAGATTTGATCTTCGTAAATGACCTTGAAAGAGCCGTCTTTATAAATAGCTAAGTCCCCATTACTAGAATCTTCACGAACAGTATCACGATAAACAACTCCATTACGGATAACATAGCCTGTAGAGTTTGCTCCATAGTAGTCCCCATTTACCGCTAAAATGGCATTGTTGTCAGCTGCGGTAACAGAGGTTTTTGCAGTTACGTTAGTTCTGTAGGCATTTTGAGCAAAGGCAGTTTTCAGATAATCCGATGAGCTCAGAGTAATATCAGCAACGTAGACTTGGGTATTATTGACTGTCGTTTCAGACAAATTAACAGAAATATTGTCATCTTTATATCTAGAGTCAGTGACAGTAGCCGTTTTAGCAGCTTGACTTGCTGCTGCAGCATTGGAACTTGTGCTCGTTGTGGCAACTGTCGAGATAGTTTCAGCAAGGACAAAGGTCTTTAGCATTGAGTAACTAAAGGATCCTGTCAAGAGTAGACCAAGAACTGAGGCGTAAGCATAGCGTTTCTTTAAAAATTTCATAATACAGTTGATGTCCTTTCCTTAAAGATGAATTTCTTCTGCACTGTCCAAGAGACAGTGAAGAGAAGAATGCCGACGATAACTTTAGCAATCAGAAGGTTGATACCAAAGACTGTAAAGAAGAGACGAATCAGTAGCGTGTCTAAGACAAAGAGTCCAACTGCTAGACCAAAGTATCCCATCCCTGTTTTCACAAGGCTATCGTCATTTTTAAAGACTAGTTTCTTATTTGTAGAATAGTTGAAAATAGAGCTAGTCACACGAGCAACTCCGTTTGCTAGAAAGATTCGTAGACTCGTCGGAACTGTCGGCAAAATCAAGATTGCTAGGGCGTAAACGACATAGTCTACAACAAAGCTACTAAGAGATGATAAGGCAAATTTAAAGATATTTTTATAAATCATGAGCCCGTCTTGGATTGGACGGAAGTGTGAAGCCTCATTATCGTTGATATAGACAGTTTCAATAGGCACTTCTAGAATCTCGTATTCTTTTGTTGCTTCGAGCAACATATTCATTTCATATTCATAACGTTGAGCTTCAATCTTAAGCATAAACGGTATCAAGTTTGTCGTAAATGCACGAAGTCCAGTTTGCGTATCTGTTACTCCTACTCCTGTTTGAAGCTTAAAGAGAGCTTTAGTTAAGCTGTTACCAAAACGGCTACGAAGGGGAACTTTTCCAGAAAAGGCACGTACACCCAAGATTAGCTTGTTTGGATTTTCGGAAGCTTTATTAGCCGTGCGGAAAATATCCCATACCTTGTGCTGTCCATCCGCATCTGCTGTGACAACCGTACCATAAATGTTTTGTTCTTGAATATAAGTAAAGGCTGTTTTTAGAGCCTGCCCTTTACCTTGGTTCACTTGGTGACGAATGACAGTAGCAAATTGTTTTGCTTTATCAAAGATTTTTTGGCACTCTGATGAACTGCCGTCGTCTATGACTAAGATATGAAAATCACTCTTTTCGTGAATTTTTTCAATGAGTTTGATAAGTTTATTATCTGGTTGATAAGCTGGAATGACTATGTAGTTCATATCGATACCTCTTTCTTTGATGATGGTATAACTATACAGAACATCGCTTAAAGATACCTTATATCAGTTTTCTTTAAGAAAAAGTTTAAAAAACTTTAAGCTTTAAAAAGGACTTATCACTTAATAAGAAATTTAGTTTGAATTTTCAGATAAAAATAAATATACAAAAATCCTCAAATAGCAACTGTATTTGAGGATGTATCTTATCATACAATGAGAGTACTTAGTCTATTTTCTCTCTTAACTTTTCAACAAAGAGATAGGCTGCGGGGCAGGTTAGGGTATTTTTAATAGTAAGATTATTGATTTGGTAAATCTTCTTACGGTCAGTATGTGGAAATTCACGACAGGCTTTGGGACGAACATCGTAGATGGAACAGAGATTATCGCCTCCTAAAAATGGACAGGGCATCGATTTGAAGACCTTATCTCCATCTTCATCTACTTGCAAAAACTCAGCTTCAAAGGCTGGCAATTTCATTTTAAAATACTTGGCAATACGTGTGATATCTGCTTCTTTGAAGTCTGGACCAAGACTCTTGCAGCAGTTAGCGCAGGCTGTACAATCAATTTCATTAAAAACTTCTTGATGGATTTCAAGCGCAATTTTATCTAAATTTTTAGGAGCTTTCTTCTTTAGATTTCCTAAAAACTTACGATGCTCTTTTTGTTTTTGCAAGGCTAGTTGGTGATAATATTCGATATCGATTTCTTTTGACATAGTTTCTTTCTAATTTTTAATGTTGATACAAACATTTTGTTTTATACATAAATAAAATTATGTCAAATGATTTAGAGACATAATTTTAACAATAATGAGTCTCTCCATGCAGGACGAAAACTACCGCTATACTATCATTCTTTCTAAAAAAGGTTTGATGCAGTTGGTTAAAATGCCTTCTATCCAAGATTTTTGTGCGGACGATAGATTCTCCGCATCTAAACATTCCTTTAGAAAATCACGTACCTGATCAGGTGCTATTTCAAATTCAAAAGCCTTCATTTTGTAGAAAAAGTCAAACAAAGTGTTAGAGAGATAGTCAGTTGAAAATGGAATTTCTCCGGTTTTTCGATGCATGATTAGAAGTCGGGAAAAGCGAGCTTTTTCTTCGGGTATATCCTTAAAATACGAGTTAAGCAACCAGACTTGCTTTTGTTTTCTTTCAAGAGGATCTTGACTAGCAATGCGTTGATCCTTTTCGAGTTCTCTTTGGTACTGTTTTGATTTGATAGAACGTTCTGTCCGATTTTTACCAAAGAGAATTTTTTCCCACTGGCGCTCCTCTAGTGTCAGTGTTTCGCTCAATCCAAAGTAATCCTGATAGGCACGTTCAGCTGGTCCCATTGCTAGAACCAGATTATCCGCGTATTGTTTAGCAATCTTGTCTCGCTTCTTTCGCTCCTTTTCAGCCTTGATGCGAAGTTCCTGCTCATAGTCAATTTTTTCTTTTCCTAGTTTAACAAGATAGAGTTGATCGTCAGATTTTCCAAGTAGAAAGGGTTTGATAAATTTTTCAAGGACTTCTTCCATACGAGCTTTCTTCAAAGGCTCTGCCCTACTCCAACTTCCACCTTGAAAAACTTCCAAAAAGAGTTGATAATCTTTTTCTGGTGAAAATTGATTACCTCGATTTGACTTAAAAGCTCCCTTTTCCCATAGCCAGTTGATTAGTCGCTCATCAAAATCCGTTTTATTAACTCGAATGACTTCTTTTTTCTGGGCCTTTCTGGTTAGATTTTCAAGCTTTCTGAGAAGTTTTTCTTCCTCTTCTAGCTGTTGATCTAGGCTAATTCTTTGGAAATGACGCACACAGTCACTCCCAATGGGAAAAAGTCGTTTGCCAGTAACTCCGTTAAAAAGTTCATAAGCATACTTAATAGCATTACCGCAGACACAATTGCTTCGACCGATTCCATTAAAAATCAAGGAAACTTCACTCCACTCTTTGGTAGCTTGTTCCCAAGTATCGGCTTTAGAGGCCTCTAAAACTGCATCATATAAGTTTTTTCTAACAGGAATGGACATGATGTCTCCTTTCTTTTTAAAGTTTAACGACTTCTACTTGGTCTTTACCAAGTAGAATCAAATATTTTTCAACTGTTTCTATCTGATATGAACGAGATAGAGCCTCTGCATAGAGGTTTAATTGTCCTCGATAGCGTTCAACAAGCTGACTAACATGCTCATAACGGTCTGTCTTGTAGTCAAAGAGAGAAATTTTATCATCGTAGAGGAGATAACCATCTAAGATTCCACGGACAACAAAGTTTTCTTGGCTCTTCTCGTCTCTTTTTAACATTGAGAAAGGTTGTTCTCGATAGAGTTTATCTTGATTTGCAAGAATCTCTTGACCGAGAGCTGTATCAAAGAAGGATAAAATTTTTCCTAGATTGATTTTGGATTTGACAGCTGAACTTACTTGAACTTGCTCTAAAGCCTCTGTTAAAGTCTCTAAAGTTGGTTTCTTAGCTAGATTAATTCTCTGCATGAGTTCATGGGTAGCACTACCAATCTCAGCACCAGCAACTTTCTTAGTTTTAGAGAAATCAGGAAGGTTGAATTGAACAGTGCTTTCTTTTAGTTGACTTTGACCAGCTACTACTACACCTTCCATATCCATGACAGGTTCATAGAATTTTTTAAGCTGACTAGGGGTTTGTACACTTGGAAGATTGATTGCTGCACGGTGGACTTGATTATACACTTCCACTTCTTTTAGCATTTCCAACGCATCTTTGATGGTTTCTGACTGGCGATTATCTGCTTGGGATTGGTCTTGGAGCTGGCTTTTATTTTCCAATTCTCCGATAGCTTCTTTGGTTAGGCCTTCTTCACCTTCAAAGCGCACAGTGAAATGCAAATCCTCCTTAGAAAATGCTTGATAAATGGCCCAAATCCAATCTTGGAAATTAGTAGCGTCTAGTCTAGTTTCTCGAGTCAAAAGACCTTGCCCATTTGTCGTATATTCTTTAGATTCTAACTTTTCACGAGAACCTTTTCCAACTAAATATAATTTTTTCTCAGCTCGCGTCATAGCCACATAAAGCAAACGCATTAGTTCAGAATAACTTGCTAACTGAAGTTCTTCTTCGTTTTGCGTATAGGTCAAGCTAGGGATAGATAATTTAATAGTAGATGGAACGTATTCCTCTTTGGCATCTGTAGCAACTCTAGCAACATACTTGAGACCAAGGCCATTTCTTCGACTTAGGATGACCTCAGACATAGAATCTTGCTTGTTAAATTGCTGATCAATATTAAGGATAAAGACATAAGGAAACTCTAGGCCCTTACTTTTATGAATACTCATAAGTTCTACAGCATCCTTAGGTGGTGCCACAGCGACATTGGCAAGATCATGCTGGGCTTCCAAGACTTGATCAATCATAGTTATGAAACGTGATAAGCCTTTAAAATTACTCTTTTCAAACTGGTCAGCTCGTAGTGCTAGGACATATAGGTTAGCCTGTCTAGCCTGACCATTTGGTAAAGCACCAACATAATCATAGTAAAAGCGGTCGCTATAAATTTTCCAGATAAGATCATAAAGTGAATGTGTTTTGGAATACAAACGCCAATCTTGAACGGTTTCCATGAAAAAGCCTAGCTTCTTTTGTAATTCAGCTTTGATTAAATCCTTTTGAAGACCAATTTTCTCCTGAGCATTGACTAGTTTTTCATAAAAGTTCTCTTGAACCTTATCCTCAGAATTTTGAAGAGCTAGACGAGCCAATTCATCTTCATCAAAGCTAAACATAGGAGACTTCATGAGAGCTACTAAAGCAAAGTCTTGCAGAGGATTATGGATAACATGGAGAGTATCCAACATAACCTGCACTTCCAAAGATTGTAGATAGTTGTTTTGGGCGCCATCTGTCTTGACTGGAATACCATACTCAGACAAGGCAAGTAGGACTTGGTCATTGCGACTTCTGCTGGCAGTTAAGAGAGCCATGTCCTTGAAAGGTACACCCTTATCATTATGAAGGTGAATTATCTCCTTAAGCACCATGCGCATTTCACCAGTTAATTTGTTGGTTGCAAGTTCCTCCTCATCATCAGAATCGCTATCATCCTTATCATATAAGAGAACTTCTGCCTTGTTTTCAGGATTTACTTGAATATCAGTATTTCCAAAAACAAGTTGATGCATACCATCGTATGAAATTTCCCCAACTTCCTCGTCCATAAGATGCTTAAAGACATCATTTGTAGCATCTAGAACTTCTGAACTACTACGGAAATTTTCCTTAAGCAGAATTAACTGACCTTCTTTGCCATCTTGAGCAAATCTATGAAATTTTTCGTTAAAGATTTGGGGATCTGCCTGTCTAAAACGATAAATAGACTGCTTAATATCTCCTACCATAAAACGATTATGACCGTTTGAGAGGAGTTCCAGCATTCTCTCCTGGATGTGGTTGGTATCCTGATATTCATCGACCATAACTTCGTGGAAGCGTTCCTGATACTCTTGACGCACCTGTGGGAAGGTTTCTAAAATTTCAATGGTATAGTGGCTAATATCCGCAAATTCAAAGGCATTTTCTTCGCGCTTCCGTTGTCGATAGGCATCAACAAAATCCCTCATGAATACTTGGAAAGTCTTTGCCAAGTCCCAGGAATCTTGATGATAATCTTCTTGGAATTTTAGTAAAGTGATTTGATCATTGAGTGCAATCAACTTTTCAATTTTTGCTTTTCTCTCTTGGTTGTAAGTTTCTTTCAAGTCTTGCAGTTCGGCCTTACGACTAGCATTTGTAAGAGCACGACCTCCCTTATCCTTAGAGATACTAACAACTCGGTCTAAAACTTCTTGATATTGATTAAAAGTTGATTCGTTGGTTAAAGCTCCGATTTCATCTAAAACTTGTTGGACAGATTCTAAATAAGCTGCTTTGCCAAATTCCTTGGCATCATTATCCAAATGATAACGGAAAAAGCTTTCTAAATCCCAAAGTCTTTCTTTTATATCCTCTGCAAGGGTTTCTTTAGCAACCGTAAAATCAGCCTTTTCAAAACCTTTTAGGAAAGATTCCTGTAGCCAAGCCTGAGGATTACTAGTGGATTGCAAAAAGTCATAAATCATATAGACCTGTTTACGCAGTCCACGCGCGTCTTTGCTTCTACCTGCAAAGTTCTTCACCAACTGACTAAATCGTTCCTGTTCTTTGCCTTGGTAGTGACTTTCAAAAATTTGACGAAAGACCTCATTTTTTAAGAGAAGCTGCTCACTTTCATTTTGAAGGATACGAAAGTTTGGAGCGAGGTCAAGGAGATAACCATGCTTGGTCAGGAATTTTTGCGTAAAAGAGTCCATGGTACCAATCGCAGCATTGGGTAAATCAGCTAATTGTCTACCGAGGTGTTTTTTTAGTTCCAAATCTTGTGTCTCTTGGATTTGTTGGCTGATTTTCTTTTCCAAGCGTTCTTTTAACTCGGTTGCTGCCTTTACCGTAAAGGTTGAGATAAAGAGTTGGCGAATTTCTACACCACGCGCTAGTTGATCAAGAATTCGTTCAGCCATGACAAAGGTTTTTCCTGAGCCAGCTGATGCTGAGACCAGAATGTTTTGACTGGAACTGTAGATAGCTTGAATTTGTTCAGCAGTTTTCTTTGGTTTCTTGTCAGAATTAGCTTCTTCTATTTGCAACTTTTCAATCTCTTCTTGGGATAAAAATTTCATCGCTCCAACTCCTCTCTAATTTTATTAAACCATGTTTCCTTATCATTACTTTTAGCAACCTTATCTAACAATCTTGCCTGACCTAAATGATAATTGGCTTCGAAACCTGTAATAGCTTGATATTGTTGAACATAGGGTGCAATGCTTCTACCGTTTTCTGTATAAGGGTTGATCGCAAATTCACCAGATAAAATCTTCTCTGCCGCTTTTTTGTAGAGAAGGGCATTATAGTCTAACAATAACTGGAATTCCTCATCTGACAACTGATAAGTCTTATTTTTATTGTAGAACTCTCCAAGGTGTTGCATCTCTTTTTCAAGAAAGAGGCCTTGGTATTTCATAGTCTTATTCGTTTCTGCTACTGCCTTAGAAAGAGTTTTAGCAGTTTGTAATGACTGAATTGGTTCAGCCATTTCTAGGTACATAGCTCCAAAGAAGTCTCTATTCCCTTCTTGCTTGAGGGCAGCTAGATAGGTTGGTAATTGCGAGTTAAGACCATTATAAAACATAGGGAACTTGAACTGAGTCAAAGAAGACTTATAATCTACAACACCGATAGCTCCATCTGATTTTAGACGGTCAATTCGGTCAACCTTACCACGAACATAGAGATTTCGACCATTACCTAGCTGAATAAAGGCTTGTTCCTTGCCACCAAAGACTGCCTCTTCCTGAATCGTTTCAACATCCGCATTATGTCGAAGAATATGTCCAGTAGCGCGTGCGACATCCAAGAGGACTTCCTTAGTAAATTGAGCCTCCAAACTCTCCTGATAAATAGCTTGAAACTCACGTTCTTGACTGGTTTCAGAGATAGCTTGTTCTAAACGACGATCAAAGGATTCATCGCTCGGCATTTTCAATGCCCGCTCAAAGATACGATGCAAGAAATTCCCATGGCTTCGAGCATCAGGTTTCAGACGCAATTCTTCTTGCAAGCCTAATACATAACGAAGGTAATAACTATATTCATTACGGTAAAACTCCGTTAGTCCAGAAGTAGATAGATAGAAATCTTGATCTTCAGGATACAAGGCTTTCAAAGTTTCAGAATCTAAAGTCTTGCTCTTTGGACTTGTTGGTAAAACTGGATTTTCCAAACCTTTGCCTTCCAACTTTTTACCCATCACACGAGCCAAAACCTTGACAAAGGTTAAGTCTTGGTCGCTTGTCTCCATCTCACCTTGCTGATGATAGGCAACCAGACTAGACAAAAGACTGTGATAAGAACCAATGTCATCTTTCGATAGATTTTTTCGATCAATTCTCTTTTCAATCTTGCTAAAACCAAAGTCCTGCAATTCTTTCAGATAAACTGACTCTTTACTCTCATTTTCATTGAGTAAACTTGGTGCTGATAAGACTAATTGCTTCCTAGCAGAGTTGACCAAAGAAAGCATAGTATAGCGATTCTTCTTGAGGTTTTCTTGACTTGCAATCAGTAATTGAGAACCTTCTTGAGTCATTTGATTCAAGGATTCTCTTTCTTCATCGCTCAACAAACTGGTGTTCTGAGCAATTTTGGGCAAATGATCTTGAGTTAAACCAATTGCATAGATGTAATCAGCTGTCAAGGGTGCAATCAAATCATAACTCTGCACCAGGACAGTATCTACTGTTGCTGGAATTGTACGGTAATTTGACAAGCTCATACCTGAATGAAGAAGTGCCAAGAAATCATCTAAAGTGACCTGAGAACCTTCAAATACAGTTGCAAATTGCTCCATTACGTGGCAAAATGCTTTCCAGACCTCCTCTTGTCTTTCTTGCTCTGCTACTTCCATCGTTGCAGATAAGGTTTGTAACTGCTTGGTCAAATGAGAATCTTTCAAAAAGTTGTTCCATTTTGCAAGAAGATTCTCAGCTTTTTGCTTACGACTAGATAATAAAGTTTCTAGTGGATTTAGAACACGAACACGAAGCTTATTTAATTTTTCTAAATCAAACTTTCCATGATATGACTTTGTGAATTCTTGTTTAAAGTTAGAAAGACCATCAATACCTAGATAACGAAGATATTGTTCAAAGCTATCAATTTCCTCTTGGTTAAGGTCAGTATACAAGCCAGTGCGTAAGAGATTAATCAAATCTTCTTGACGGAAATTGTATCGTTTCAAACGCCCGATGGATTCTACAAATTGAGTTAGAGGATGATGAGCCATAGACTCACTCTTGCCCAAATAAAAAGGAATTTGATATTGATTAAAAATTGTCTGCAAGGACAGTTTATAGGACTCTACGTCACCAAGTAGGATTCGAAAATTCTTATAGCTAAGTTCTGGCTCTTGGTGCAATTTCTGGCGAATACTACGAGCAACTAACTCCAGCTCTTCTTTTTGTGTCAGACAAGACCAGATTTGCAAGTCCTTTCTATCTTCGTCATTCACATCTAAACTAATTTCAGAATAATCATAAGCACTTTCCAGTAATTTTGAGGCTTTGGCAAAGGCATCAAGTTTCTCATGTTCTTGATAAGTATTTTCTGCCTTAGTCTGATATTTAAAGGCCAAATGTCTCAAAAACTCAACACTGGCTTGATAGAGGTTACCTTCACTAAATGGACTTGTATAAGCTTTTTTAGTCGCATAAGCCCCGATAACAATTTCAACACCCTTACGATAAAGTAGATCCACTAGGTGTTCTTCTTCTGCAGAAAATCGGGTAAAACCATCAATGACTAGGGCAATCTTACTAAAATCACTACTTACTTTATTTTCTTCGATAGCATTGATCAGATATGACAATTGACTCCCTTGCGAAACTTGACCTTGATTCAGATAAGCTGTTACCTTTTCAAAAATCAAGAGTAAATCAGAACGTTTATCAGCGTCAGATAGACTTTCTAAATCCAAAAAGCTCATCTTTGCAGTTGTCATTTCATGATAAATCTCAATCAGTTGTTGGATGAATTGCGGATCTTGCTTAATAGCCCCGTAAACTCGCAAATCCTTAGCGTCTATCTCAGACAAACATTTATAGAAAACCATGCCCAGACCAATATCATCGAGACTAGACTTCGCTGGTATATCGTTTAAAACCAGATAACGAGCCATTTGAGCGAAGCGCGTGACTGTGATCGCAAAAGAAGCCTGCTGACTCAAGCACTCCAGCACGGCACGTTCCTTTTCAAAAGAAAGAGAGTTAGGGGCGATATAAAAGACTCGTTTACCTTGGGCAACCAGTCCCTGAGCCTCCTTGGTTAGGATTTCTGTTAAAGAAGTCCGAATATCGGTATAAAGTAGTTTCATCTCAGCCTCGTTTGATTTTTTCATTACCTTTCATTATACCATTTTTTGACTGCTAATCCTATAAATAGAGGGCTCTTTAACATCTCAAGAAAAGAAAAATGCCAGAAATTTCCGGCATTGATTGATAAGCACTAACTTCATGAAAATACGAGAATCCATAATTCCCAAAATGCAGCAATGTTAATCATGATATGGAGCAAAATAGGATAATAGAGAGAATGAGTTTTTCGGTAGAGGAAAGCTAAAATTGCTCCTCCACTTGCATAGGTGAAAAAGGCGAGCGGTGTTATACCATCAGCAACATGCACATAGCCAAAGACACAGGCTGATAGTAAAACATCTCCATACCAAGGTGAATCTTTAAAAAATGTATTCATCAGAACTCCTCGGTAAACCAATTCTTCTGAAATTGGTCCTAGCAGACAAGTAATAAGCAAAAAATACAGCAACTCTTGTCGCCCTGTCATCTCAATCATTTCATTTAAAGCCATTTGATTGGACGTGGCTGGGGTTAAAAAGGAAAACACAATACCTGAAAGATGATTGACTCCATAAGCAAGAAGCAAATAAACTGGATATCTCCATTTCCACTTCAACTCAAGAATTTTCCTACCTTCGAATACTAGTAAATAAAGAATAGCTATAAAAGTAACGATGAGCTCTAAAAAAGCAAGAATCAAGAAATACTCTCGACTAGCAACTACAAATCTAGCTGAAAAGTGATTAAAAATCCACCAAAACCAAGTCTTCCTATAAATGATTACCAATAAGGCTAGTAAAATCTGTACTACTCTTTTTTTCATGCCAAGTCCTCTGCTTTTTTATCCATTATCAGTATATTGCAAATTTAGTATAGCATATATTTGCCAAAAAGCTTCTTCCAATCATGAATTGTAATTGAAACGTCCTAAATTGACATAGTAATCCTTATTTCCACTAAATTATGCTATAATATAGACAAAACACGTGAAAAGGAACTACTATGATTAAACTACTTGCCCTTGATATGGACGGAACTCTGCTCAACGAAGCCAAAGAAATTCCTCAGGCTCATATTGATGCCATTCATAAGGCTATCGAAAAAGGCGTCAAACTGGTTCTCTGTACTGGTCGTCCTCTCTTTGGGGTTCTTCCCTACTACAAGAAACTAGGACTAGATTTGCAGAATGAATACGTCATCGTCAACAATGGTTGTTCTACCCACCAAACTAGTGACTGGGGCCTTGTTGACTGGCGAGAACTTAGTAAATCAGACATTGAATACCTGAATGACCTTGCTGAAAAGAGTGAGGTTCAGTTAACTCTCTTTGACGAGGAACACTACTTCGTTCTCGGAGGCGAACCAAATCCTATCGTAAAATACGATGCGACACTTGTCTTTTCTGACCTGACTGAGATTTCACTAGAGGAAGCTACCAGTGGTAAATATCGCATGTTCCAGGGTATGTTCTTAGGTACAAAAGAACAAACAGATGATTTTGAACAACGATTTGCTGATGAACTTTGTCAGAGATTTAGTGGAGTTCGTTCTCAACCAGTTATCTATGAAGCAATGCCACTCGGTACAACTAAGGCTTCTGCACTTTCTCGTCTGGCTGAGATTTTGGATATCCAAGCTTCTGAAATCATGGCCATGGGTGATGCCAATAACGATATTGAGATGTTAGAATTTGCAGGGCTTGGGATTGCCATGGGAAATGCTAGCGACTATGTCAAATCTCTCGCGGATGCCGTAACTGCTAGCAATGAAGAAGATGGTGTTGCACGCGCTATTGAGAAATATATTTTGTAGAAAATTAAAAAGCAACTAACAGTTCATTCTGCTAATTGCTTTTTTCTGTATTAAATTAAAGCTGTCAATGCGGTAATAATCCCAAAAACAATACCTGGTACATTAGCTGCTGCCAAAGGAATATCACGTTCTTTTTTAAAGAGTCCGTAGTATACCCAAAGACTGCAGTTAATTGCAGCTACTGCTGGTTGGATAAAGTTTCCTTTTTGACCCGCAAGGTTGTTCATAATTTGAGGAATATATGAGATATACATCATAACAGACATAAAGGTTGCAATCCAACCCAATGTTTTCATTTGTTTTTCAGTCATTTTCTTCTCCTTTCAAAAACAGTTTCAATTATACACTATTTGTTTTAATCGTGTAAGCAAAAAACTTTTTTGTTAAGAAAATGTAAATTATCACAAGATTGTGACCAGATATAACTTTTTGTTCTTATCTTTAGAAAAGGTATGGTGGCTAACAGTTTTATCATACTATTATTATTTAAAAAATCTCGGATGACCATTTACATCCAAATAAAAAACTACCTTCGCCTCCTTATCTGAAATTACTAATGTATAGTCTTCGAATAAAAAATTATTTGGCAGATACTTAACTAATATAAACCATAATGTTGAACCTTTGTAATCCATCTTTTCAAACTCATATGGATAAGAGTGCTCTAATCTTAAAAGGTTAGGATCTAAAACACATTCACCCTCAAGTTTATTATTAGAATGAAAGTTTTTACCAATTTCAATAACCTGTAAAGGTGATAAATTCGTCTTCTTTTTCATAGTCATATACCACTGATTTCCATAGAACAAATGAATCTATTATCATTAACTTCAAAAATTGAAACTATGTACTACTTCTTCTCAATCGGTGCTACACTGGCTAAAAGTTTTTTGAGGCCGACATCTGGGAAATTGATTTTCAATTCCTGTGTTGAGCCGCTACCTGATACTTCAAGAACAGTTCCTTCACCCCATTTCTTATGAAGGGCAATATCACCAATAGACCAGCTTGTCTCACTAGAAGTCGATGTAGAACCAGCTGAAAACTGTCCAAAAGGTAGTCCTTTTGATTCAATTGATCTTGGTGCTGCGTTGCGTTTACGATCTTGTAGAGTTTGAGCTAGACTCATGCCTTGACCAAAGGCGACACCTCCACTACTATAGGATGCTTTGAAGCTACTATTAGCAGGACGCGCCAAACCTTGATAAGTTAACAAATCTGAACTAATCTCATTGATAAAGCGTGTTGGGCGATTATAGTTCGTTCGACCAAACAACAGGCGTGAGTTAGCATTAGTCAGATAGAGAATTTTCTCTGCGCGCGTGATACCGACATAGGCTAGACGGCGTTCTTCTTCCAATTCATCCATGTCCTCTGCTGCACGACTAAGTGGAAAGACATTTTCTTCCATTCCAATCAAGAATACAACTGGAAACTCGAGTCCCTTGGCCGCATGGAGCGTCATCAAGGTTACTTCTGATGTTTCCTGACTGCCAGAGTCTGTATCTGCAATCAAGGCCAAGTCATTGAGGAAGCGACTGAGCTTATCCAAGCCAGTTTCCTCTTCTTGATTATCTGGATTATCATCGAAACTCTTGGTAACAGAAAGGAACTCTTCGATATTTTCAACACGAGCCTTACTTTCTAAGGTTGCTTGAGCATTGAGAATATCCACGTAGCCTGTCTTTTCCAAGACTGCTTCCACTAACTCAGTAATGGTTAACTGATCCAGTTGCTCTCGCAAATCAAGAATCATATTGGCAAAATCCCAGATTGACTGGGCTGCCTTACCTTTAATCCCTGATAACATGATGTTAGCTGAGGCATCTAGCATAGACATATTTTGTAGGTTGGCAAAGTCACGGATTTTATCTACTGTTCCTGGTCCAATGCCACGTTTAGGTTCATTAATGATGCGTTCAAAACTAATATTATCACTCAAATTGGCGATGAGATTAAGATATGCGATAATATCACGGATTTCCTTACGGCTATAGAACTTAGTTCCACCGACCATAGTATAAGGAATATTGGACTTGAGCAAAGCTTCTTCAATGGTACGAGACTGGGCATTGGTACGGTAAAGAACTGCAAAGTCCTTGTGAAGGAAGTTTTGACTTCGACCAAGTTCATCGATGGTTTTAGCAACAAAGACAGCCTCGTCTTGTTCATCATTAGCACGATAGTAGACAATCTGCTCCCCATCCGCATTTTGAGTCCAGAGATTCTTAGGATGGCGATTTTTATTGTTTTTGATGACATCATTAGCTGCTTGGAGAATGGTTTTGGTTGAGCGGTAATTTTCCTCCAATAAAACAACCTTGGCTTGAGGATAATCCTTCTCAAAATCCAAGATATTCTGCATATCAGCACCACGCCAACCGTAGATAGACTGGTCAGCATCCCCAACTACGCAGATATTTTGGAAACGAGAAGCCAAGAGTTTAACGAGTTGATACTGAGCATGGTTGGTATCTTGATACTCATCAACATGAATGTACTGGAACTTCTGTTGGTAATAAGTCAAAACATCGGGATTTTGATCAAAGAGACGCAGAGTCAACATAATCAAGTCATCAAAGTCCACCGACTCTGACTGACGAAGTTCTTTTTGATAAGCCGTATAACACTTTGCTACAATTTGCGTGTACATATCTCCTGCCTGAGCAGCATAAGCAACATCGTCAATCAGATCATTCTTAGCATTGGAAATGGTTCCCAAAATAGTGCGTTCATTCCATTTTTTAGGATCCAAGTTCAACTGCTTGAGAATGCGTTTCATGAGCGTTCGCTGCTCTCCAGGATCCACAATCGTGAAATTGCGATTATAGCCAATGTGGTCCGCATCGCGACGTAGGATACGCACGCACATAGAGTGAAAGGTCGCAATCAAACAATCCTGAGTAGCTGGATTGAGTCCATAAGCACGCTCCTTCATTTCACGTGCAGCCTTATTGGTAAAGGTAATGGCCAAGATATTCCATGGGTTGACCATCTTTTCATCAATTAAGTAGGCAATACGGTGGGTTAAAACACGAGTCTTACCAGATCCCGCCCCCGCCATGATCAGCAAAGGTCCTTCTGTGGTTTGAACGGCCTCGGCTTGACGGTCATTCATTCCCTTTAATAATTCGTTCATTTTCTCTTCCTTATTCTTCAAGTCAATGTTTCTATTATATCAAAAAAGTTTGAAAATAACTTTTCTTAGGAGCCTTCTGATTATTTTAGTTGGCAAGACAAGAAAAGGCTGGGACAAAAGTCCTAGCCTCTCAATTCTCTTTTGATTGTCGAGCAAGACGCAGTGGTTGAGTGGGCTCTACTACGCTGATTTCATCAGCTTTTACAGCCCTACTCAACTGTGCGGAGGTGGGACGACGAAATCGAATTCTAACGAATTACCGATTTCTGTCCCACTCTCAGTAATTCTTCTATTAGTCCTTTATAGACTGCAAAAGCGTCATTAGGGCTTGGGCAGAACGACGTCCTGCTTCTACGATAAATTCATCAAAGGAAACGGATGCTTCATGATTGGCATTGTCACTCATGGCACGAACGACTAAGAAAGGAAGGTTCAAAGTCTGAGCTGCTTGAGCAATAGCTGCTCCTTCCATCTCTACAGCAAGAACTTGAGGGAAGTGTTCTTTAATGGCCTTGATTTTATCTTCTCCAGCAACAAAACTGTCTCCGGTCGCAATCAAACCTAAATGCCAAGTTTGGTCCAGTTTAGACAAACTCTCTTGAATCAAACTGATAAACTTTTTGTCTGATTCAAAATAGAGAGGCTGTTGAGCCATTTGACCGTAATCATAGCCAAAGGCAGTCACATCAACATCGTGGTAGGCAAGCTTGTCTGCAATCACTACATCCCCTACTGCGATTCCACTTGCCACTGCACCAGCAGAACCAGTATTAATCACTGCATCGACTTGAAAGTGATCCGCTAAGATAGCGACACTCATCGCAGACATGACTTTACCAATACCACTCTCTACAAGTACAAGCTCAACAGAACCAATCTTACCAGTATGATAGCTATGTCCCAGAACCTTTTCTTCACTGGCTTCGTCCAAGTGTTGAATCAAGTAAACTAGCTCTTCTGGCATAGCTGCAATAATTCCAATTTTCATGATAGACTCCTTAAATAAATCTCATTGCTAAAATTAACAAAATCAAGAGAAAAATAACTGCAAAAAGAATCTTGTTTAATTTAGAATTAAAGACATTTCTCTTGGTATTTTCAATCCGACGACTTTTGTGAATAGAAGGTTCAACTTCGATGGTCAGTGTATCCTGGCTAAAACCATGATCTCTGGTTCGTGAATAGCCAAAATTTTGAGAAGAAGTCGGTAAAATCTTAGTTTCCTCATCATCTAGCAAGGGAGGACCTGAGATGTCCTCTCCTCGATTGGCACGTTCGATCATTTCATCTGTTAATAAAGGTTTACCCATGGATTCCTCCACTATTTCTTTGTAATTCCCAGTACTGAATAGCCATGATAGTCTTAGCATCACAAATATCTCCTGACTGGATCAGTTCTTTAGCTTGGTCAAGACTGACTTCAAGTAACTCCAAAGTCTCATCTTCATCCTGCGGACGAGGATTTTCAACTTTTGTCAAATCGCTTGCCAAGTAAAGTTTTAAGCGTTCGTTACAAAATCCAATCGCTGAGTAAAAATCATAGAGAAGGCTTAATTTGCCAGTATAGGCTGCTTCTTCTTCTAATTCACGAAGTGCTGCAGCTTCTGGATCTGCATTCTCCCCAATTTCCAGTTTACCTGCAGGAATTTCATAAGAGACTTTTTCAATCGCCTTGCGATATTGTTTAACAAGGACAATCTTATTTTCTGGAGTGACTGCAAGGACACAAACTGCTCCATTGTGGAAAATCAAATCACGTTGCGCTCTACCTTTTCCAGAAGGTAGTTCAACCTGATCTTGAACTAGCTGAAAAATAGGTCCTTTATAAATTTCTTTACGACTAAGCGTCTTTTCTTCAAATTCCATCGTTAGCTCCTATTTATTGTTAGGATGGTGAGGGAGGCGAGTTGCATATTCGTCCTTATTAATTTGGCGACCTCGTCCAATAGCGATGGCATCAGCTGGAACATCCTTAGTAATGGTTGAACCTGCACCAACAAGAGAGTTATCTCCAAGATCTACTGGAGCAATGATGGTTGAATTTGATCCAACAAAAACATTGTTACCAATAGTTGTCTTAAACTTGTGTTGACCATCGTAATTTACAGTAATGGTTCCTGCACCGAAGTTGACATCACTACCAACTTCACAGTTACCAATATAAGTCAAATGACCTGCCTTAGTATTCTCCCCAATGCTAGAACCTTTGACTTCAACAAAGTTCCCGATATGTACATCTTTTGCAAGGCTTGATCCTGGACGGATATGAGCATAAGGTCCAACTGTAACACCATCAGCAACTGAGCTTTCCTCAATCATTGAATTGGTGATTACTGCTCCTGCTCCGATGCTACTATCAACGATATAAGTTCCGTTTGTCAGGATAGTTTCAGCACCAATCTTACTAGAACCTTTGAGGGTTACATTTGCTTCTATTTGAACTTCTGGAGCAATTTCAACATCGATGTCAATGTAAGTAGCTTCAGGATTCACAAAGCTAACTCCATTGACCATATGCGCTTGATTAATACGACGACGCATGATGCCTTCAGCTGTCGCAAGGGCAACACGGTCATTAACTCCGAGACTTTCATCAAAGTCTTTCAGAGTATAGGCTCCGACTTTTTCTCCAGCTTCACGGAAAATGCCGATGACATCAGTAATGTAGTATTCGCCTTGGGCATTGTTGGTGTTGATATTCTTCAAAGCTTCAAAGAGACGAGCATTATCAAAGACATAGGTTCCTGTATTGATTTCCTTGATTTGTTTTTCAAAATCAGTCGCATCCTTCTGCTCCACGATACGAAGCACTTCAGCATTCTCGTTACGAACAATACGCCCATAACCAAACGGATCTTCAGCTTCTGCAGTAAGGATTGTAGCTACATTCTTGTGATTTATGTGGAAATCAATCAAATTTTTAAGACTTTCCCCAGTGATTAATGGTGTATCACCAGCGATGACCAATGTTTGACCAGAAAGTCCTTCAAGAATTGGCTCAGCCATCATAACCGCATGACCAGTTCCTAATTGCTCAGACTGTCTTACAAAATCAGTTTGACCAGCTAAAACTTGCTCCACAAGTTCTGCCTTATGTCCAACAACCGTTACTGTTTTTTCAGGCTTGATGGCCCCTACACTACGAAAAACATGCTCAAGCATTGAAATTCCTGCAACCTTGTGCATGACTTTTGGTAGATCTGATTTCATACGAGTACCTTTACCCGCTGCTAAAATAACTGCATAATTTGCCATATTTTTCTCTTTTCTATAGAAATTCCCTTATATTATATCATAAATTTGCTTTTTCAAACACAAAAGAGGGCAAATGCTTTAAAACATCGCATTCTCTAGATGATTTCGAGTATTTTTTTTGATTTTTTTCACCATTTACGATACACTATAAAAGTATGAGAAAGAAAATAAATCCTGTTTTTATTTTTACTGTATTAGCTACTCTCGTGGGTATTTTAATCATCAATAGACCCAAGTTCGAAGACCATCCAGTCAAAACAAAGCAAAATCCAGTTCAAGTAGAAACTCAAGCTTTACATAATATCAACAAGCCGATTATTGATGTTTCTGGCTGGCAAAGACCATCAGAGATCAATTATGACACCTTAACTCAAAATATTTCAGGTGCAATCGTTCGGGTTCATAGTGGGGCTCAAGCTTCTGTTGAAAACGATGCTTCATTTAAAAATGGGGTTGATAAGGCTTATAAAGAACACATCACAGAATTTCAAAAACGGAATATTCCAGTCGCTGTTTATGCCTATGTAGCTGGTAAAAATGTCGAAGAAATGGAAAAAGCTGCTGAAGTATTCTATAATGCTGCTTCTCCCTATAATCCTAGCTACTATTGGTTGGATGTTGAAGACAAGACTATGTCTGACATGAACAAGGGGGTTGAGGCCTTTCGCGCTAAATTAGCTTCATTGGGAGCTAAAAATATTGGCATCTATGTTGGTGTCTACTTTATGGAGGAGCATAGTATCAGTACGGAGAATTTCTCAGCAATCTGGATACCGTCCTATGGAACCAACTCGGGTTACTACGAGAGTGCTCCCAATACAGATCTTAACTATGATCTTCACCAATACACCTCTCATGGAAGCCTTGGAGGCTTTGAAAATCATCTGGATTTGAACCTTATTTCTTCCACAAAAAACAAGGAAGAAACCTTTAGAAAATTGTTTTTAAATCCTTAATTACTATCGCCATAAGCAAGTCAGACATTGCTTTCTGCTTGCTTTTCTTTATTTTTCAATATTAAACCACTGTTTTATCTTTATAATATACACTGAATTTTGGAGGACTTCTATGTTATCATGGCTATCAAAAATTATTAAGGGAATTGTTATTGCTCTCGGTTTCATTCTACCAGGGATTTCTGGTGGCGTTCTTGCCGCTATCTTGGGAATTTATGAGAGAATGATTCGTTTCCTTGCCCATCCTTTTAAGAATTTAAAAGAAGATCTACTCTTTTTCCTACCTGTCGGTATTGGAATGCTCCTAGGTATCGGCCTTTTCTCATATCCTATTGAGTACCTTCTCGAAAATTATCAAGTATATGTGTTATGGAGTTTTGCTGGTGCCATCATCGGTACCATTCCAAGTCTTGTCAAAGAATCTACCCGTGATTCCGAGAGAGATAAGATTGATCTCATTTGGTTTTGGGCAACTTTTATCCTTTCAGGTATTGCCCTCTACGCCTTAAATTTTGTCGTCGGATCGTTGTCAGCTAGTTTCCTTAACTTTACTCTTGCTGGATGCTTACTGGCACTTGGAATTTTAGTGCCAGGACTCAGCCCTTCTAATCTACTTTTAATCCTTGGTCTTTATAGTCCAATGCTAACAGGATTTAAGACTTTTGATTTATTCGGAACCTTTCTTCCAATAGGAATTGGAGCACTTGCTACTCTTGTCATTTTTTCAAAATTTATGGACTACGCTCTCCGTGTCTATCAATCTCGTGTTTACCACTTTATCATCGGAATTGTTCTTTCAAGTACAATCTTAATCCTCATTCCAAATGCTGGTAATGCTGAAAGCATCAGCTATAGTGGATTATCTCTTGTGTCTTATGTCATCATTGCCTTTTTCTTCGCTCTAGGTATTTGGTTAGGTATTTGGATGAGTCAATTGGAGGATAAATACAAATAATGGCTAAAAAAGTAAAAGTCAAAAAAACCTTGGTCCAACAAATTTTAACCAAGGCAGGAATAAACCATACAGGTATTCAAATTAATGCCCTGGAAGGTGAGATGCCTCAAGGTTATGAAAAGAGTCAGATTTTTAAGACTCTAGCACTTCTGGGAGATAAGACTGGACCCATTATCGGCATCCTTCCTATCACTGAACATCTTTCTGAAAAGAAACTAGCTAAGATTTCTGGTAATAAGAAAGTCAGCATGATTCCACAAAAAGACCTAGAAAAAACAACAGGCTATATCCATGGCGCCAATAATCCAGTTGGAATTCGTCAAAAACATAACTACCCTATCTTTATCGATCAAAGTGCACTTGAGCTTGAAGAAATGATCGTTTCGGCAGGTGAAGTTGGGCATAGTATTATTATCAACCCAAAAGACCTTGCAAGCTTTGTTAAAGCAGACTTTGCAGATATTTTAGAAGGACAATGATCAATGAAACTATACTTTGTTCGCCACGGTAAAACTCTTTGGAATCTTGAAGGACGTTTTCAAGGGGCAAGTGGTGACTCACCACTCCTTGAGAAATCCATTGAGACCTTAAAACAATTGGGCCAGTATCTACAGGAAATTCCATTTGATGTGATTTATTCTAGTGATCTTCCTCGTGCCGTAACTTCTGCTCAGATTATCCAAAGTCAACTGAAAATCAGCTGTCCATTAGAAGAGATACCCTCACTAAGAGAATGGCAACTTGGAAAACTTGAAGGTGCAAAATTTGCAACCTTGGAAGCCATCTATCCCGAGCAATTAAAAGCTTTTCGTACCAATCTAGCAAAATTCGATTCGACTATGTTTGGAGCAGAGTCTGTCTATCAAACAACTCAACGAACCATTCAATTTATCAAATCATTAGAGTTCAAACCTTTTGAACATGTTATGATTGTTGGTCACGGTGCCAATCTCACAGCCAGTATTCGAACTCTTCTAGGCTATGATACTCCACTACTTAGAAAAGATGGCGGTCTAGCAAATGCTAGTGTTACTGTTCTTGAAACATCTGACTTTGAAAACTTCAATCTTATAGTCTGGAATGACACTTCTTACCAAGATAATAACTGAACTTAGCAATCACTGTTAAGTTCTTTTTAGATTTTGTAGAATATCCGTGAATTTATTTGACTTTTATGATAAAATGGGAGTATCGCAAAAAGACTCATCGTATCAAGAATTGAGTAAAAACTAGGAGGAAAAAATGTCAACAGAACATATGGAAGAACTAAATGACCAGCAGATCGTTCGCCGTGAAAAAATGGCTGCGCTCCGCGAACAAGGAATCGATCCATTCGGTAAACGATTTGAACGCACTGCTAACTCACAAGAATTAAAAGATAAATATGCTGACCTCGATAAGGAACAACTACATGAATTGAACGAAACTGCTACTATTGCAGGTCGTCTTGTTACCAAACGTGGTAAGGGTAAGGTTGGATTTGCCCACCTTCAAGACCGCGAAGGTCAAATCCAAATCTATGTTCGTAAAGATGCTGTCGGTGAAGAAAACTACGAAATCTTTAAAAAGGCTGACTTAGGAGACTTCCTTGGTGTCGAAGGTGAAGTTATGCGTACAGATATGGGAGAACTCTCTATCAAGGCTACACATATTACTCACTTGTCCAAAGCCCTTCGTCCGCTTCCAGAGAAATTCCACGGTTTGACTGACGTTGAAACCATCTACCGCAAACGTTACCTTGATTTAATTTCAAACCGTGAAAGCTTTGAACGCTTTGTTACTCGTTCAAAAATCATCTCTGAAATCCGTCGTTACCTTGACCAAAAAGGCTTCCTTGAAGTGGAAACACCTGTTCTTCACAATGAGGCTGGTGGAGCAACTGCGCGTCCATTTATCACTCACCACAATGCTCAAAATATTGATATGGTGCTTCGTATCGCGACTGAGCTTCACTTAAAACGTCTTATCGTCGGTGGTATGGAACGTGTTTATGAGATTGGCCGCATCTTCCGTAACGAAGGAATGGATGCTACCCACAACCCTGAGTTCACTTCTATCGAAGTTTACCAAGCTTATGCAGACTTCCAAGACATTATGGACTTAACTGAAGGCATTATCCAACACGCTGCTAAATCAGTTAAAGGTGATGGTCCAGTCAACTATCAAGGAACTGAGATCAAGATCAATGAACCATTTAAACGTGTACACATGGTTGATGCAATCAAGGAAATTACAGGTGTTGATTTCTGGAAAGATATGACTTTAGAAGAAGCTAAGGCAATCGCTGCTGAGAAGAAAGTTCCAGTTGAAAAACACTACACTGAAGTTGGTCATATCATCAATGCTTTCTTTGAAGAATTTGTTGAAGAAACTTTGATTCAACCTACCTTTGTCTATGGTCATCCAGTAGCTGTATCTCCACTTGCTAAGAAAAATCCTGAAGATGAGCGCTTTACCGACCGTTTTGAACTCTTCATTATGACTAAAGAATACGGAAATGCCTTTACTGAGTTGAACGACCCAATCGACCAGCTTAGCCGTTTTGAAGCTCAAGCCAAAGCCAAAGAACTTGGTGACGATGAAGCGACAGGAATCGACTATGACTACATTGAAGCTCTTGAATACGGTATGCCACCAACAGGTGGTTTGGGAATCGGTATCGACCGTCTCTGCATGCTCCTCACTGATACAACTACTATCCGTGATGTGCTTCTTTTCCCAACTATGAAATAAAATACAAATCTCCTAGTCACATTCTAGGAGATTTTTTAGTATTAATATAAAAGACAAACTCGATTTTGAGCTTGTCTTTTTGTTGTTTAATTAGAATAATCCAAGAACAGTTCCATCACTTTCAACATCCATGTTGAGAGCTGCTGGTCGTTTTGGAAGTCCTGGCATGGTCATGACATCACCAGTAAGGGCAACGATAAAGCCTGCACCAAGTTTTGGTACCAATTCACGAATGGTAATTTCAAAGTTTTCAGGTGCTCCAAGTGCGTTTGGATTATCTGAGAAACTGTACTGAGTCTTAGCCATACAGATTGGTAGTTTATCCCAACCATTTTGAACGATTTGAGCGATTTGAGTTTGAGCTTTCTTCTCGAAGTTTACTTTGCTACCACGATAGATTTCAGTGACAATCTTTTCAATCTTCTCTTGGACAGAAAGATCGTTGTCATAGAGACGTGTGTAGTTTGCCGGATTTTCAGCGATAGTCTTGACAAGCGTTTCAGCAAGGGCTACTCCACCTTCTGCTCCATCAGCCCATACGCTAGCTAGTTCGACTGGAACATCGATTGAAGCACAAAGTTCTTTCAAGGCTGCGATTTCTGCTTCGGTATCAGAGACAAATTCATTGATAGCAACAACTGCTGGAATACCGAACTTACGGATATTCTCAACGTGACGTTTCAAGTTTGCAAATCCTGCACGAACAGCTTCTACATTCTCTTCTGTCAAAGCATCCTTGGCAACTCCACCATTCATCTTAAGAGCACGAAGGGTTGCAACGATAACTACTGCATCTGGCGCAGTTGGCAAGTTTGGAGTTTTGATATCCAGGAATTTCTCAGCACCAAGGTCTGCACCAAAGCCAGCTTCTGTCACTGTGTAATCTGCTAAACGTAGAGCCGTTTTCGTTGCCAAAACTGAGTTACATCCATGAGCAATATTGGCGAATGGGCCACCATGTACAAAGGCAGGTGTTCCATAGATGGTTTGAACCAAGTTCGGTTTGATAGCATCTTTCAAAATCAATGCCAAGGCACCTTCAACCTGTAAATCACCAACTGAAACAGGTGTACGATCATAACGGTAACCGATGACGATATTTGCCAAACGACGTTTCAAATCTTCAATGTCAGTTGCCAAGCAAAGGATAGCCATGATCTCAGAAGCAACTGTAATATCAAATCCATCTTCACGTGGAATACCATTAAGAGGACCACCGAGTCCAACAGTTACATGACGAAGAGCACGGTCGTTTAAGTCAACAACACGTTTCCAAAGAATACGACGTTGGTCAATTCCTAGCTCATTTCCTTGGTGCAAGTGATTGTCAATCAAGGCAGAAAGAGCATTGTTGGCAGTTGTGATAGCATGCATATCACCAGTAAAGTGAAGGTTTATATCTTCCATTGGTAGTACTTGAGCATAACCACCACCAGCTGCACCTCCTTTAATCCCCATTACAGGACCAAGAGAAGGTTCGCGAATAGCAATCATGGTTTTCTTACCAATCTTATTTAAAGCATCAGCAAGTCCGATGGTAATGGTTGACTTTCCTTCACCTGCTGGCGTTGGGTTAATAGCTGTCACCAAAATCAACTTACCAACTGGATTTGCCTCAACCTCACGAATTTTATCAAAGCTAAGTTTAGCCTTGTACTTTCCATACAACTCCAAATCATCGTATGAAATACCGAGTTTCTCAACAACATCAACAATCGGTTTTAACTCAATACTCTGTGCAATTTCAATATCTGTTTTCATAACAAACTCCTCTACCTCAAATGTGTTAATTCATTATAACACAAAACAAGATTTTTAACAGACATAAAGCTTGATAACGTTCGTAAATATACCGCTCTTAAAGGATTTATCGGCTACTATTTAAATTTTTATATGCCTTTATAGGTTTTAACTATATTTGAAAGCTTTCTACTAACTCAGAAAGTAACTATCAATTTCGGATAAATCATGTAGAATTTCGTCATCAGAAACTCCTATATACTCAGCTAATTCAATTGAATACTCAAAACGAAGACGTGTATTGATAGATAGATCAAAAGAGTAATCCTGTAATCGTCCTAGTTTATGATATTTATCCATAATATCATTAAAAATAATCTTGTATTTATCATCTAAGTTTTTGATATGGTTATCTAAGTTTTCCCTGTAATTTTGAATTAATTCCTGTTCCCTATCACTTAAAATCCCTTTGCCTATTTCCCAAATTATTGAAGTAGCAATTGAACCTACTACTGCTCCTAAGACAGGGACAGGAATAAGTGTTTGCCCAACACATGAACCAATTGTCGCTAATGTTGTATCCAATGTATTGATAGTTATAAAATTTATAAATTCATCCTCAGTAATCTCATTTGTTCTAAGTTTAGTAATAATATCTACCATACCGTAACTTGCTGTTACAAACGCACTTGCATTAGGAGCACTCATTTTAAAAACATTAGTGAGACCATAAATCACGTAACCTGATATACAACCTTTTACCGCACCTTCCACTGTTTCTAATCCACAGTCTAACCAATCTGATTGTTCAAATTCAAAAATTGTTTTTCCTTCTTTGTATTTCCCATACACAGCTGACATTAATGCTAAACCACCTTGTAAAAGAAAAGTATTTTTTGCAATCTTGTTAGCTTCTCTTAAATTTGGTAAAGAATTTTTTTTGGCAAGAATTTTCTTCTTAGCTAATTCTCTCCGCTTTACTTTGACCTTTTTATCAATTTTTATTTTCTCTAAGTCTAATACTTTATTAATTGAATTTCTTTTAGCATCATCATAATTTAGAACAGATGATTTCATCCAAGATTTATATGAAGTAAGTCCCTTGCTTTCGGTAATATCATTAATCATTTGTCGTATATCAGTAATTTGTTTAATAGATAATCTTTTACCATTAAATTCAACTTCTTTGGCGCCAGCCATAATTTTTTCGTATACTAACACGTGATCTTTTGGAAACATCATTTTCATTTTTTTACTGTAATGAAATGATTGAGCTAGTTCATCACGTAAATTATTATAAAACTTCATTTGAATAGTATTTCTACCAATTAACAAATCAGCTGGTCCATTATCATTCAATACTTTTACAATAGGATTTAACCCTTCAAAAGCTCTTCTCGCATTCACAATTCCTGCTTCTGCAAATTCAGCAATAAAACCGTGACCGCCGTATTCACCTCCACGATTCTTTAGAATAACGTCTTCAATGTTATCTCTAGCATAGTTTAAGATTTTAGAGGCATTGTCCTTGTTTAAAATGACATGTCGAGATTCATCCTCAATCATTTTCATGGCAATTTGTAAGTCTTGAATTCTCAAGTTGTTTAAACAATTGACATATGCACCTATCCCTTGATAAAATGCTCTATTAACAGCCTGATTCATCATTTATTTTAATTTCCTTATTAATCATCGAAGTAAGTGAGAGGGTTGAATTTACTAAAGCACCTGCTTGATATTTTTCTTCTTCAGAAAATAAGCTATAGTCCAGCCCAGTTAAAGATAAGTTGGCTAAATAAATCCCCTCAGTTTGCTTTTCAATTAAATTAATTAATTCACTAATTTCTATTATTGATTTATCAGTTTGTCTAATTAATAACTCAATTTTCTTTTGTTCATCAAGCGCTTCTTTAGCTACTTCTTCATTTTTTTTATTAGCAAAAACACCTGCTCCGACAGACGCTGTTAACATTAAGCCAGCAATCCCCCAACCAACAGGGCCCGCCATGGCTAAAAAGGCATTGCCAGCAGCCATACCTCCTCCTCCTGCTGCTAGACTTCCTCCACCTAACCAAGCTAATGCCGCACTATTTGCTGCTGCACCTGTCAAGCTAGAAATTGCTGTTCCTGTTGATGCGACACCAAAAGTAGTTGCAACTCCCATAGCTGCAGTAGGACCTAAAGTTGCGACTGTCACACCTAAAGCACTTAAAGAAGCTGTAGCTGCCGTACTACCGCTGGCTAATTCTGCTTCTTTGATTGCCTGAGTAATAGCTAACTGCTTATCTTCGAAATTCTGTATTTCAACAATTATTTCGTCTAATTTTGTTTCAAATTCTTTCGGTTTATTTGCTAATTTACTAATTCTTTCTTCAATGATTTTGACAACTTTGATCGCCTTGTCTCTACTTTTATAAAGCTCAGTCGATTTATTCGTTAGATCTGTGGCTTTTTCATTATATGTTTGAATAGATTCATGATAGTTCTCAACAGCTTCGGACCTTAGTTTACCATTAAAAAGATCTATTGAATCAATTTGAGATTTTGCTTCAGTTGCAACTTTTCCAGCTTGATTGATTGTGCTAGTTGTCACCTCTGTTACTTGTTGAACAGTATCATTCGCTACTGTAGCAGCTTGACCTGAAACGTCTGAAACAACATTTCCTATCTTATTTGATACATCTCCTATTACTTTTACAGAATCTGATAATAAATCTCCTGTAACTTTCCCAGCGCTATCTAAAGCTTTTCCAGCTTCATTAAGTACACTACTGGTTGTCTTACTAGCATCATCAATTACTTTACTAGCTTCTTTAACCATATTATCTGCAAACTTAAAAAAGTCCATAACGGCTTCCCCTTTTCATATATAACTAAAATAATTATCTTATATCTTAAATTAATTGTCAATAATAATATAGTTATAAAGTTTAGTTATATTTTATCGCTTTCATTTTACTTACTGTTCATTTTTTTGTACAATAGTTCTATGAAAATTTTAGTTACATCTGGTGGTACAAGCGAAGCAATTGACCGAGTTCGCTCCATTACCAACCACTCTACTGGTAGACTTGGTAAAGTTATAACTGAGACTTTACTAAAAGCTGGTCACCAAGTTTGTCTGATTACTACGCAACAAGCACTAAAACCAGAACTACACCCGAATTTGACTATGATTGAAATCAAAAACACTTCCGATTTACTCCAAGAGATGAAACGGATTGTCCCTGATTATCAAGTCTTGATCCATTCAATGGCTGTTTCTGACTACAGCCCAGTTTACATGACAGGTCTTGACCAAGTTCAAGCGAGCCAAGATTTAAGTGAATTTTTACATAAGAAAAATATGGAAACAAAGATCTCCTCTAAGGATGAGGTGCAAGTCCTATTTCTCAAGAAAAATCCAAAGATTATCTCTCTTGTTAAAGAATGGAATCCAAGTATCCATCTCATTGGCTTTAAACTGCTTGTCGATGTTACTAAGGAGCATCTGATTCAAATCGCTAGAGAAAGTCTTGTAAAGAATCAAGCAGACTTGATTGTCGCTAATGACCTCACTCAGATTAATGTTGATCAACACCTGGCTTATCTAGTAGAGGAAAAAGATTATCAGATTGCTGCTAGCAAACAAGAAATTGCTGACTTGTTAGTCAGAAAAATTCAAGGATTTGATCGTTAGAAAGGAAAATTATGGCTCGTATTACACTCGCTGTGACAGGCTCTATCGCCTCTTACAAGGCTGCTGATTTGGTAAGTGGCTTGAAGAAACAAGGGCATTCTGTTACTGTACTCATGACTCAGGCTGCGACTGCCTTTATTCAACCTTTAACCCTTCAAGTCTTATCTCAAAATACAGTTCATCTCGATCTTATGCAGGAACCATATCCTGACAAAGTCAATCATATCGAGCTAGGAAAAGAAACAGACTTGTTTATCCTTGCCCCTGCGACCGCTAATACGATTGCGAAAGTCGCGCACGGTTTTGCCGACAATATGGTTACTGCTACTGCTCTTGCCTTGCCACACTATATTCCAAAACTAGTAGCACCTGCTATGAATACCAAAATGTATGACCATCCAGCAACTCAAACAAACCTAAAAACTTTAGAAACTTATGGTTATACAATTATTGCTCCAAAAGAGTCCCTACTGGCCTGTGGCGATGTAGGACGTGGTGCTCTTGCTGATCTTGATACTATTTTACAACAGATAAAGGAAAAACTTCATGAACAAACGCTCTAATATTGCTCCAATTGCTATCTTTTTTGCCAGCATGATCGTCATTCATCTGCTGAGCTCTATTGTCTTTAATGTCTTGCCCTTTCCAATTAAACCGACCATAGTCCATATCCCAGTCATCATTGCTAGTATCATCTACGGACCACGGATTGGTGCAATCTTAGGTTTCTTGATGGGAATGATTAGCTTGACAGTCAATACGATCACGATTCTCCCAACCAGCTACCTCTTCTCTCCATTTGTGCCAAATGGTAACATCTACTCCCTAGTTATTGCGATTGTACCACGCATCCTTATTGGTTTAACTCCATACTTTGTCTACAAACTCCTCAAAAACAAGGCAGGGCTTATCTTCGCGGGAGCACTCGGTTCCCTCACAAATACTGTATTTGTACTAGGCGGAATCTTCTTCCTCTTTGGAAATGTTTTTGACGGAAATATCCAAAAACTATTAGCTACTGTTATCTCAACAAATTCTATTGCAGAACTCATAATCTCAGCAATACTGACCCTAGTTATTGTTCCGAGACTTGAAAAAATCAAAAAATAAGAGGTCGGGAAAATCCCGGCCTCGATTTTTATTTGACCTAAGTAACTGACTCTGTATTTAATTAAGATTACAGACTTCTAAAAGTCCCTTTGACGAGACTATCTAAAAGCATGATTGTAAAGACTCACTGATATTGGAAAAGGCTTCAATCTTAGAAAAATATTTACTTTCCCACAGCCTTTTTATCTGCTTATTATTGAGCAAGACGTGCTTCTTCTAAAATCTTTTCAATCTTTGTTGTCAGCAAATCAATAGCTACTGTATTGGTTACTCCTTCTGGAATAACGATATCTGCATAACGCTTTGTTGGCTCAATAAATTGATGATACATGGGTTTTACCACACCAAGATACTGGTCAATAACGCTATCCAGGCTACGACCACGTTCTTCCATATCACGTTTAATACGGCGAATGATACGAACATCATCATCTGTATCTACGAAAATCTTGATATCCATCAAATCACGAAGTCGTTTGTCCTCCAAAACCAAGATTCCTTCTACGATAAAGACATCCTGAGGTTCTTGACGATAAGTTTTAGAACTTCTGGTATGGGCAGCATAATCATAGGTAGGAATATCAACTGGACGACCTGCCAACAACTCTTTGATTTGCTCAATCATCAAATCAGTATCAAAAGCAAAAGGATGGTCATAGTTGGTCTTAATACGCTCTTCAAAGGTTAGATGAGATTGATCTTTATAGTAGGAATCATGCTCAATCATAGAGATTTTTTCATTTGGAAAATGCGACAAGATTGCTTTAGATACGCTTGTCTTTCCTCCTCCAGATCCACCTGTTACTCCGATAATGATTGGTCTATTTTGCATTGTAGCCTCCTTGTTTTTTCCCCTGTCTATTTTACCATATTTTTGATAAATTTTACAGATGGAGTTTTCTACAAAATAGAAGAAAAAATCCTCATAGCTATAAGCTACAAGGATTTGTAATTGATTAATCGAAGTTAACGTATTCTTTAGAAAGTTCAAGAACTTCTTCCATTGTTGAACATTCAGTAAGAGCACGGTTAGCGTATTCTTGCATTTTAGCAGTGTCGAGTTTCTTCATCAAGCTACGTGTACGAAGTACAGATGTTGCTGACATAGAGAACTCATCCAAGCCCATTCCGACAAGAAGTGGAACAGCTGTTTGGTCACCAGCCATTTCACCACACATACCAGCCCATTTACCTTCAGCGTGAGCTGCTTTGATAACGTTATTGATCAAACGAAGGATTGATGGGTTGTATGGTTGGTAAAGGTATGAAACTTGTTCGTTCATACGGTCTGCCGCCATTGTGTATTGGATCAAGTCGTTTGTACCAATTGAGAAGAAATCAACTTCTTTTGCAAATTGGTCTGCAAGCATAGCTGCTGCAGGAATTTCGATCATGATACCAACTTGGATGTCATCCGCAACTGCAACACCTTCAGCAAGAAGGTTAGCTTTTTCTTCATCGAAGACTGCTTTAGCTGCACGGAATTCTTTCAAAAGCGCAACCATCGGGAACATGATACGCAATTGACCGTGTACAGAAGCACGAAGAAGAGCACGGATTTGAGTGCGGAACATTGCATCTCCTGTTTCAGAGATAGAGATACGAAGAGCACGGAATCCAAGGAATGGGTTCATTTCATGTGGCATATCGAAGTAAGGAAGTTCCTTGTCACCACCGATATCCATTGTACGGACAACAACTGGTTTACCGTTCATTCCTTCAAGAACAGCCTTGTACGCTTCGTACTGTTCGTCTTCAGTTGGGAAGTCTTGAGAATCCATGTACAAGAACTCTGTACGGTAAAGACCTACAGCTTCTGCACCGTTTTCGTTAACACCTTCAACGTCTTTTGGAGTACCAATGTTTGCAGCCAATTCGAAGTGTTTACCGTCAGCAGTAACTGTTTGAGCATCCTTCAAGAGTGCCCACTCAGCTTTTTGTTGAGCGTAAGCTTCACCAGCTGCTTTAAATTCAGCTGCTTGTTCTTCAGTAGGGTTGATAATCACTTCACCTGTAATACCATTAACAGCAAGTAGGTCACCATCTTTAACGATTTCAGTGATATTGTTTGTACCCAAAACTGCAGCGATTTCAAGTGTACGAGCCATGATAGCTGAGTGACTTGTACGACCACCAATGTTTGTTACAAAAGCTTTAACAAAGTTTTTGTCCAATTGAGCTGTATCAGATGGAGTCAAGTCGTGAGCAATCACGATTACTTCTTCATTGATAGAAGCTGGGTTTGGCAATTTTTTACCAAGGAGGTTAGCCAATACACGTTTTGTTACGTCGCGGATATCCGCTGCACGTTCTTGCATGTATGGGTTGTCTTCCATGCCTTCAAAGATTGTGATAAACATGTCTGTAACTTCTTTCAGACCTGCTTCTGCATTCACTTTCTTAGCACGGATAGTTTCTTTGATTTGACCGATCAATTCAGGGTCAGCAAGAACCATCAAGTGAGCGTCAAATACTTGTGCCGCTTCTTCACCAAGCGTACCTACAGCCTTCTCGCGGATAAGAGAAAGCTCGTTTTGAGAAGCTTCAAGAGCAACATCCAAACGAGCCTCTTCTGCATTTGTATCTTCGACTGTAACAGTCTCGAATGATAAATCCGGTTGAACGAGTAGATATGCTTTTGCAACTGCAACACCGTCAGATGCTGCGATTCCTTTAAGCATTTCTGTCATTTCCTTATGCCAATCCTTCTTTTTCCATTGTTTCTGAGATTGCAGCGATAGCGTCATCAGCGTCTGCACCTTCAGCAGTGATTGTAACGTCAGCACCTTGACCAACACCAAGGCTCATTACACCCATGATAGATTTAAGGTTAACTGATTTACCTTTGTACTCAAGAGTGATATCTGAAGCAAATTTGCTAGCTGTTTGTACCAACAATGTTGCTGGACGTGCGTGAATACCTGTTTCTGCCACTACGTGGAAATCTTTAGAAGCCATAGTTTGACTCTCCTTTAATAGTTTTCTTGTTGAGTTACATATCTGATAACCCTTACAATTTAGTATTATATCACCTTCATTGATATTTTTCAAGTATTTTATGGACTTTCTTCAATTTCCTTTCAGATAACTTGCTGAAAATCTTCTATTAAATTTAGCAAAACACAGTATGTAGTTTTTGTCGAGACACCTATAATGAAATCATTGCTTTTTCTGTAATTATTTTTTAATGCTACACTATATATTGTGTTTGTTAGTAAAATCAGTAAAATAAGTACACAAGATTTAGTTTTAGAAAGTTGACAAAGTTTTTTTTTCTGATATACTAAGAAAGTAATAATTTTTTAAAGAGGAGTTACAGAAATGGTAACCGTATATTCTAAAAACAACTGTGTCCAATGTAAAATGACGAAACGTTTTTTAGACAGTAATAATGTTGAATATAAAGAAATCAATCTTGATGAACAACCTGAATACATTGATCAAGTAAAAGAGCTCGGCTTTAGTGCTGCTCCTATTATTCAGACACCAACAGAAGTTTTCTCTGGTTTCCAACCAGGTAAACTCAAACAACTTGCTTAAGAACCAGGACAAAAGCTTCTATGTCTACCTTAGAAGCCTTTCTTTTGTAATTAGATAAAGGATTTTTTATGGGATTAAAACAACTTGAAGATGTGACTTACTTCCGTCTTAATAATGAAATTAACCGTCCTGTTAATGGACAAATTATGCTTCACAAAGACAAGGAAGCTTTAGAAGCCTTCTTTAAAGAAAATGTTGTACCTAACACAATGGTTTTTGACTCAATAACGGATAAAATCAACTTCCTCATTGAGCATAACTACATTGAGACAGCATTTATCAAGAAATACCGTCCAGAATTTTTGGAAGAACTGCATCAATTTATCAAGGATCAGAACTTCCAATTTAAGTCTTTCATGGCTGCCTATAAATTCTATAATCAGTATGCTCTGAAAACTAATGACGGAGAGTACTATCTTGAAAGCATGGAAGACCGTGTCTTCTTTAATGCCCTTTACTTCGCGGATGGTGATGAAGCGATTGCTATTGATATCGCTAATGAAATCATCCACCAACGTTATCAACCTGCTACTCCTTCTTTCTTGAATGCAGGTCGTGCACGTCGTGGTGAATTGGTATCTTGCTTCTTGATTCAGGTAACAGATGATATGAACTCTATCGGACGTTCTATCAACTCTGCTCTTCAACTTTCACGTATTGGTGGTGGTGTGGGAATTTCCCTCAGCAACCTTCGTGAAGCTGGAGCTCCTATTAAAGGCTATGAGGGTGCTGCTTCTGGTGTCGTACCAGTTATGAAGCTTTTCGAAGACAGCTTCTCTTACTCTAACCAACTCGGTCAACGTCAAGGTGCTGGGGTTGTTTACCTCAATGTCTTTCACCCAGATATCATCGCCTTCCTTTCAACTAAGAAGGAAAACGCCGATGAAAAAGTGCGTGTCAAGACTCTTTCACTTGGTGTTGTGGTTCCAGATAAATTCTACGAATTGGCTCGTAAAAATGAAGAAATGTACCTCTTCAGTCCTTACTCTGTAGAGCTTGAATACGGCGTGCCATTTAACTACATCGATATCACAGAAAAATACGATGAGCTAGTTGCAAATCCAAACATCCGTAAGACAAAAATCAAAGCGCGTGATTTGGAAACTGAAATTTCTAAATTGCAACAAGAATCTGGCTATCCTTATGTAGTAAACATCGATACTGCTAACCGTGCAAATCCTGTCGATGGTAAGATTATCATGAGTAACTTGTGTTCAGAGATTCTTCAAGTCCAAGAACCAAGTCTTATCAATGATGCTCAGGAGTTCCTAAAAATGGGTACTGATGTCTCATGTAACCTTGGTTCAACAAACGTGGTCAACATGATGACTTCACCTGACTTTGGTCGCTCCATCCGTGCTATGGTTCGTGCCCTTACTTTTGTTACAGATAGTTCACACATCGTCGCTGTTCCTACTATCGACCACGGAAACAGCCAAGCTCATACATTTGGACTTGGAGCTATGGGACTTCACAGCTATCTTGCTCAACAATTGATCGAATACGGATCACCTGAGTCTGTTGAATTTACAAGCATCTACTTTATGCTTATGAACTACTGGACCTTGGTTGAGTCAAACAATATCGCACGTGAACGTGGTGTAACCTTCCACAACTTTGAAAAATCAGACTATGCTAACGGAAGCTACTTTGATAAGTATTTAACTGGCGAATTCCTTCCGAAATCAGACCGTGTTAAAGAGCTCTTCAAAGATATCTTTATTCCTACTGCTGCTGACTGGGCTGAACTTCGTGATAAAGTTAAAGCAGATGGACTTTACCACCAAAACCGCCTTGCTGTAGCGCCAAATGGTTCTATCAGCTACATCAACGATGTTTCTGCCTCTATTCACCCAATTACGCAACGTATCGAAGAACGCCAAGAGAAGAAAATTGGTAAGATCTACTATCCTGCTGCTGGTTTGTCAACAGAAACAATTCCTTACTACACTTCTGCTTATGACATGGATATGCGTAAGGTAATTGATGTTTATGCTGCTGCGACTGAGCACGTGGACCAAGGACTTTCACTCACACTCTTCATGCGCAGTGATATCCCAACAGGTCTTTACGAATGGAAATCAGAAAATAAACAAACAACACGTGACTTGTCTATCCTTCGTAACTATGCCTTCAACAAAGGTATCAAGTCTATCTACTACGTCCGTACCTTTACAGATGATGGTGGAGAAGTCGGTGCTAACCAATGTGAGAGCTGTGTGATTTAATTCAACTCTCAAAAAAATTACATTTACTTAATCCATTTAACGTATTTTGCTGATAAAATCATGTAAGAACATAAAAGTCGGGCCTCCGACTTTTTGTTCGATTATAGAATAGAATTATGATAAAATAAGAATGATTATGTTATCGTATTACTACACACAGAAAGAGATTTCAAATGAAAACTTACTACAAAGCTATTAACTGGAATGCCATCGAAGATGTCATCGACAAATCAACCTGGGAAAAGCTGACTGAGCAATTCTGGCTCGATACGCGTATTCCCTTGTCAAATGACCTAGATGACTGGAGAAAGCTTTCTAACAAGGAAAAAGACCTTGTTGGTAAAGTTTTTGGAGGTTTGACCCTTTTGGATACCATGCAATCAGAAACTGGTGTTCAAGCCCTTCGTGCTGATATTCGTACGCCTCACGAGGAAGCTGTTTTTAACAATATCCAATTTATGGAATCTGTTCATGCTAAGTCTTACTCTTCTATCTTCTCAACCTTAAATACCAAGTCTGAAATTGAAGAAATTTTTGAATGGACTAATACCAATCCATATCTTCAGAAAAAAGCTGAAATTATTAATGAAATCTACCTAAACGGAACGCCACTTGAAAAGAAAGTAGCTAGTGTTTTTCTTGAAACCTTCCTCTTCTACTCTGGTTTCTTCACTCCTCTCTACTATCTTGGAAACAACAAGTTGGCCAACGTAGCTGAGATCATCAAGTTGATTATTCGTGACGAGTCTGTACACGGAACCTACATCGGCTACAAATTCCAACTTGGTTTCAATGAATTGCCAGAAGATGAACAAGAAAAACTCAAAGAATGGATGTACGACCTTCTCTATACTCTTTATGAGAATGAAGAAGGCTACACAGAGAGCCTCTATGACGAAGTCGGATGGACCGAAGAGGTTAAAACCTTCCTTCGCTACAATGCAAATAAGGCTCTTATGAATTTGGGGCAAGATCCTCTCTTCCCTGACTCAGCGGACGATGTCAACCCAATCGTTATGAACGGGATTTCAACTGGTACATCAAACCACGACTTCTTCTCTCAAGTTGGTAATGGCTATCTACTTGGTGAAGTTGAAGCTATGCAGGATGATGACTATAACTATGGACTAAATTAATACCTAACCTAAAAAAACATCTAAGTTTAATTACAAACCAGATGTTTTTTTTTGTTTATTTTTGTTTTCTTTAAGTTGCTTAGCTGTTTAAAATATGATAAAATAATATTAGATTTGGGGGTGGTTCAATGCTGAAGCAAGAAAAATTAGATACTATTTTAGAAATTGTTAATACAAAAGGAACTATCACTGTTAAAGAGATTATGAATCGCCTTGATATTTCCGATATGACAGCTAGACGATATTTACAAGAGTTAGCGGATAAGGATTTACTGGTTCGAGTTCATGGAGGAGCTGAAAAACTTCGAACAGGTTCCTTATTAAATAATGAGCGTTCTAACGTTGAAAAACAAGGGCTACAAACAGCAGAAAAACAAGAAATTGCTCGCTTTGCAGGTCACTTAGTTGAAGAAAGAGAAACTATTTTCATTGGTCCAGGTACCACATTAGAATTCTTTGCGCGTGAGCTTCCTATCGATAACATTCGTGTTGTTACCAATAGTTTGCCTGTATTTCTTATTCTAAACGAGCGTAAGCTAACTGATCTCATTCTAATCGGTGGTAATTATCGTTCAATTACAGGAGCTTTTGTCGGTACTCTCACTCTTCAAGATATCGCTAGTTTGCAATTTTCAAAAGCCTTCGTTAGTTGTAATGGTATCAAGGATCAAGCTATCGCTACTTTTAGTGAAGACGAAGGTGAAGCGCAGAAATTAGCACTTGAAAACGCCAACAAAAAATATCTCCTAGCTGACCATAGCAAATTTGATAAATTTGATTTCTTCACATTTTACAATATCTCAGATATCGACACCATTATAACGGATTCAAAATTAAGTGACCAAACACTCCAATCACTGTCTAAACAAACTAAAATTATCAAGTCAAAACCTTAAACTCTACAACTAGTCATAGAATTTAGTAGCTACTACTAATTCCATGGCTAGTTTTTTATTTTATATTAAGCGTGCAATCTAAAATATTTCAATTATTTTTCAAATCTATGATTTCTGTATTTTTAATTTAATAGATTCCTCGAATCTGTCTTTTTATATTCCATTTCACGAAGTCATCCTTTTTAGTTTATTATAACAGTTACTTGTATTTTCTATCATTTCCCCTACTTTTTTGATATAATAAATTTAGAATGATTCTTCAAAGGAGGCATCTATGCGTTTTAATCAATTCAGTTACTATCCTGTAAGCCAGCAACAAGCTTTACGGGAATTATCCAGCCTTGGATTCAAGCTTGACCAATCAAATTCTGATAAAGAACTGTTTGAAGCTTTTGTTAGAACTTGCTTTTTCAATTACAAAAATACGGATTATCCCCTCTCAACTTTAGCGGTTGATAAAGAAACTGATCTGCTCACTTTCTTCAACTCTGATCGTGAATTAACTGCAGAAATTTTCTATACTGTTGCCTTTCAGTTGCTTGGTTTCAGCTACTTAACGGACTTTGAAGATGGTCTTGTTTTTCACAAAGAAACGGCATTCCCAATTGTATACGGAGATTTGATTGACAATCTCTATCAACTCCTTAACACGCGCACTAAAAAGGGAAATACCTTGATCGATCAATTGGTTAGCGATGGTCTTATCCCTGAGAACAATGATTACCACTACTTCAATGGTAAGAGCTTGGCAACCTTCTCTGCAAACAATGCTATTCGGGAAGTTGTTTATGTGGAAAGTCGAGTTGATTCTGATAATGATGGACTGCCAGATCTTATCAAGGTAAACATTATTCGTCCATCTTACCACGGCAAAATTCCAGCTGTTATGACGGCAAGTCCTTACCATCAAGGAACCAATGATAAAGCAAGCGATAAAGCTCTTTACAAAATGGAAGTTGAGCTAGAAGTCAAGGAACCGCATGAAATTTCTCTAGAAAAACCAACATTAGACTTGGTTGAACCAGTTGGCCAAGCAGAACTCGTTCCAGAAGCTGAAGAAAAACTGACTCATATCAATAGCAGCTACACACTTAACGACTACTTCCTTCCAAGAGGATTTGCAAATATCTACGTATCTGGTCTTGGAACCAAGGATTCTCAAGGTCAAATGACCAACGGAGATTACCGCCAAGTTGAAGCCTATAAAAATGTTATTGATTGGCTCAATGGTCGTTGTCGTGCCTTCACAGACCACAGTCGTAAACGTCAGGTCAAGGCTGACTGGTCAAATGGAAAAGTTGCCACTACTGGTCTTTCTTATCTAGGAACAATGTCTAATGGTCTTGCAACTACAGGAGTTGATGGTTTAGAAGTCATTATTGCTGAAGCCGGTATTTCTTCTTGGTACAACTATTATCGAGAAAATGGTCTGGTAACAAGCCCTGGTGGCTATCCAGGGGAGGACTTCGATTCATTAGATGAATTAACTTATTCTCGTAATCTCTTAGCTGGTGACTATATTCGTGGAAACGAAGCTCATAAAGAGTCTATAGAAGAACTCAAGAAAAATCTAGACCGTAAAACTGGAGATTATAACCAATTCTGGCATGACAGAAACTACCTACTTAATGCTGAAAAAGTTAAGGCTGAAGTTGTCTTTACCCACGGTTCGCAAGACTGGAATGTCAAACCACTTCACGTCTATCAAATGTTTAATGCTCTTCCAAGTCATATTAATAAACACCTCTTTTATCATAACGGGGCCCATGTTTATATGAACAACTGGCAGTCTATTGATTTCCGTGAATCCATGAATGCTCTTTTGACACAGAAATTATTGGGGCATGAAACTGATTACCGACTTCCAAGAATCGTTTGGCAAGACAATACAGCTCCTCAAACATGGATGACTCTTGAAGATTTTGGAAATCAAACTGACCACAAAACTTTCACATTAGGTACTGAAGAAGCTGTCATTCAAAACCACTATGAAGACTCTGATTTTGAACGATTTGGAAAAACTTACCAAACCTTTAATAATGAACTCTATCAAGGGAAAGTCAATCAAGTTACGATTGACCTGCCAGTGACAGAAGAACTTCATCTCAATGGGCGTGTTAAACTAAACCTCCGTCTCAAATCAAGTACAAACAAAGGCTTACTATCTGCCCAACTTCTCGAACTTGGTCAAAAGAAATACCTACAACCGTATCCAGGAGTCTTGTCTGCTCGTACGATTGATAATGGTCGTTACCACATGCTGGAAAATCTTTGCGAGCTACCGTTTAGCCCAAATGCACAGCGCGTTATCACCAAAGGCTATCTCAATCTTCAAAATCGTCATGATTTACTGAAAATTGAGGAAGTTAAGCCTGATGAATGGATGGAATTTCAATTTGAACTCCAACCAACTATTTACAAACTAAAAGAAGGCGATACAGTACGTCTCGTTCTTTACACAACAGACTTTGAGATTACTGTACGTGACAATACAGACTATCACTTGACTGTCGACCTTGAACAGTCCAATCTTGAGATACCTTTTCAAAGGGAGGTAACTGTAGATGAACAAAGCCGAGCAAAGACACCAGCTCATCCGAGCCTTAATCACTAAACAAAAAATTCATACCCAAACTGAATTACAAGAACTACTGATTGAAAACGGAGTACAGGTCACACAAGCAACACTTTCAAGAGACATTAACCTGATGAATCTTTCTAAGATTCGTGAAGGTGAACACTCCTATTATTCAATCAACACTGACTCTACATCCAAGTGGGAAAAACGGCTAGAAGTCTATATGGAGGAAGCACTCTACATGATGCAACCCGTCCAACACCAGGTTGTTATCAAAACCTATCCAGGTTTGGCACAATCCTTCGGATCTATCTTGGACGCCCTAAACTTCCCTGAAATAGTGGCTACTATCTGTGGAAATGATGTCTGTTTGGTTATCTGCGAGGATAAGGAACAAGCTCAATCTTGCTTTGAACGCCTCAAACAATTTGCACCACCTCTATTTTTTGATCGGTAACAAAAACCCGTGATGGCTATCATCACGGGTTAATTTTATGATTTGCTACTGTCTGCTTGCTTTTTAGTTCTTGCTAGTCTCAAAGCACGATTTGGATTGAGGCGATTAAAGAGTTCTTCTAACTTTTTCTCATTCCAGACGTCTGCTGCAGAAACAAAATTTCCATCAGCATCTCGGAAAGATATCGGTTTATCTCCCATAGCTATCTCCTAGTCTACAAACTCAAACTCAAACTTACCGATACGAACCAAATCTCCATCCTTGGCGCCACGAGCACGGAGAGCTTCATCAACTCCCATACCACGCAACTGACGAGCAAACTTCATGACAGACTCATCACGATCAAAGTTAGTCATGTTAAAGAGTTTGATGAGTTTTTCACCTGAAAGTACCCAAGTTGCATCGTCATCACGACTAATTTCAAATGGTTTTTCTTCTTCGTCAAAGCCATAATAAACTTCTTCTTCCATTTCTGACTCATCATAAAGAAGGAATTCTGGAGTCTTATCAAGGAGCTCTGCTGTTGCATCTAGTAAAGGTGCTAAACCTTGTTTAGTCAAACCTGATATTGGGAAGATTGCTGGTAATTCCTCGAACTCATCAAAGTTAGTTGCCAATTTTTTCTTGAATTCTTCAAGGTTTTCCTGACTTTCTGGCATATCCATCTTATTAGCAACAATGATTTGGGGACGCTCCATTAGACGAAGGTTGTAAGATTCCAACTCTTTGTTAATAGCTAGATAATCTTCGTAAGGATCGCGACCTTCACTGGCTGACATATCGATGATGTGAAGGATAACGCGAGTACGCTCAATATGGCGAAGGAATTGAGTTCCCAAGCCCACACCTTGACTTGCTCCTTCAATCAAACCAGGAAGGTCTGCCACTGCAAAGGACTCACCTGATTGGGTACGGACCATACCAAGATTTGGAACGATTGTTGTAAAGTGATAGGCACCAATTTTAGGTTTTGCAGAGGTAATTACGCTGAGCAAAGTTGATTTTCCAACTGAAGGGAATCCAACCAAACCAACATCAGCAAGAATTTTAAGTTCTAACTGTAATTCGCGCTCCTGACCAGGTTCTCCATTCTCAGAGATCTCTGGCGCAGGATTTTTGGGTGTCGCAAAACGGATATTTCCACGGCCACCTCGACCACCGTGAGCAACGATAAACTCTTGGCCGTGCTCAATCAAGTCAGTGATAACTTTTCCAGTTTCTGCATCACGTACAGTTGTACCTTGAGGCACTCGAACAATCAAGTCCTCTGCTCCTCTACCATGCATTCCTTTGGTCATCCCTTTTTCACCCGATTGGGCTTTGAAATGACGATTGTAACGGAAGTCCATCAGGGTACGTAAACCTTCATCTACAACAAAGACAACGTTACCACCACGGCCTCCATCACCTCCCCATGGACCACCATTAGGGACGTATTTTTCACGGCGAAAGGCAACCATCCCATCGCCACCATTTCCAGCCTTGACCTTGATCTTGGCTGTATCTAAAAACATACTCATATTCTTTTCTCACTCTAAAAAGGGCTGGGAAATCCCAGTCACCAACTATTACTACTTGCTAGAAAATCTAGCATTTTAAAATCTGCTAAATACACCGATGGCTGTAGCAAAGATACCTGCTAGGGTTACAAACAACATAATCAAAACGACGAATAGTGTCAATTTCTCAAAAAATGTTTTTTTACGTTTTCCATTATCACCAAATGCCATTATTTTCTCCTTTTCTATAATTCCCTATTTTTAATATTCTTCCGAAACTGGAGCAATTGCCCATAAAATTAAGTAAGCAATCAGTCCACTACCATAACAAAAAGCTAGAACTCCCCAGATTACACGTACAATCGTAGGATCAATATCAAAATAATTAGCTAGACCAGCGCATACTCCACCGATTTTTTGATCTCGACTACTTCTCATAAATTTCTTTTTCATTTCTTCATTTCCTTTCTTCGATGATCTTAGTCATTCCAATAATCTCTCAAATCATTCAACTGTTTCTTAGATGCCTTTAACATTCGTTTAGAACTTTTGACTGGAACTGAAACTGCCTGTTGTGGTATATAAAATACTGTCTTTAAAATACGTTTCGTAACAGGTTCATCTGCAGTCAATTCTTTTTCAAAATTGTTTGAGATGATAGCATCCAAATAAAACTCATGGACTCTCTTAGCAAAATTCTCAGCTGAAATTTCATACAATTTATCAGCCAAAAGGTTTTCATCCATGTCAGGCGTAGCAATAAGAGCCTCTAAAATAGCACCTGATAGATCACGCTCTTCATAATAAAGAGTTCCAAACATCTTATCGCTAATCAAATTATCTAGATAAGGATTTCCATGAGCTATTACCGGAGTCTTACTTGCAAGACTTTCAAGATAGGTCAAGCCTTGCGTCTCACTAGTTGAAGCTGAAATGAAGAAGTCAGCAGCCTTATAGTAAAGTGCGGTCTCACTTGGGGCAATCATCCCTGTAAAAATAACAGAATCTTGAATCTGTAAATCTGCTGCTTGCTCCTTGAGATTTTCCAGATAAGGACCATCTCCAGCTACGACTAATTTAACATTTTGCTCTTCTTTTAGAACATCTGGAAATGCTGCCAGAACGGCTTGAATGTTCTTCTCGTAAGAAACACGCGAAAGGCTAAGAAGCATCTTTTCATCTTCCTTAATACCTAGTTTAACCCGTAAGTCTGCGATATGTTCTGGTCCAATCTCAGGTCGTTCAAACTTGGCTAGCTCAATCCCTGTAGGAATAACTCGTTTTTCAACTTTTACCTTATAATCTGATAGAAGGTCTCGCACAATCTCACTTGGACAAATCACACCATCAACATCATGAAGGAAGCCTCTTACAAGATACCTGACCATACCTGGACGAATCAACATCCCTTTAGCGATATAGTGAACATAATCTTCGTACTGGGTATGATAGGTATGAATAACAGGGATTTTCAACTCACGCGCTATCCAAATCCCTAATAAACCAAGAGAAAATTCGGTCTGCGTATGAATAATATCCAGCTTGTATTGCTTTGCTATCTCAAGAGCTTTCGTAAATCCACGATAGGCGAAACGACGATCCTTAAAGGCAAAGAAAGGAACACTAGGGATACGGATAATCTGCCAGTCTTCATAACGATTAACATCCTTGTCTGTTGTTGTAAAGATAAAGACGGCATGTCCTTGCTTTTCAAGTTCTGTTTTTAAGGTTCGAATACTGGTCGCAACACCCGAGACCTGCGGGAAATAAGTATCTGTAAATAATCCAATTCGCATATACTACCTCATTTTTTTCCTAAAGCTGCTTGCTCCCGATAGAATTTTAGCCAGATTTCAAGAAGATGCTCTTCTGAATATTCTCTTGAAATGGCCTTAGCCTTTTCTTTCAACTCTTTTAGTGCTTCTGGATGCTCTCGATATTCCAAAATAGCCGCTTTCATCTCTTCTACATCACTTGTTGGTCTGTAATTTCCTTCAAGAATGACCTTGTAAAGATCTAGATCACGAAGCATAACGGGTGCTTCACAACTCGCAGCCTCTAAAATAGTCATTGGAAAGAGCTCGTTATAACTTGGAAGCAAGAAAAGATCAGCCAAGGCATAGAATTCTCTCATCCTTTCTGGATCAACAATCCCTGGGAAAATTAGATTTTCAGGAGGGTTATCCATAATCTTTTTATAGCGTTCATAACCATCGGTTATTCCCCCAAAAGAGAAGCCACCAGCCCAAATAAAAGTGATATCAGGTAATTCCTCAGCTAGAGTGATAAAGTCATCTATTCCTTTACGCTTCTGAACCTGACCTGCACCAACGACTACAAACTGATTCTCATCAATTCCCATATCTTTACGAAGTTGTTCGACTTGCTCTATAGGAAGTGGATGCCATTTTTCTTTGTTGACAAAGTTAGGAATATAGGTCACTTTTTCACGTGGAATTCCAGCAGCAACCAAATCCTCAATGAAGCTAGGATTGACAACAACCAGATGCTCCATACGGTCATAAAAAGAAAATACATAGCGTTTGACAATCCCCTTTAAGAAGAATGGAATCTTCAAACTACCTTCCAAGGTGTCTGGTAAGAAGTGAACATAGCCAATCTTACGTCCAGAACGTTTTTTCTGAAAGGTCGAGAGATAATAAGGAAAATCAATCGTATGAAAATGAGTAACATCCGCTTCGATTGGAAGATTTTCTGTTACGATCAGTTGGTCTTTCGCATCTCGTTTTAAAAGCTGTACCAGTTCACGGTAAGCCCCAGACACACCTTGACCAGCTACCTTTTCACTTGAACTTAGCATATTGATGCGTAATTTCTCTTTTTCCATAGTAACCATTATACCATTTTCTTCAAATAAAATCAGCAAATAAAAAGAGAGATAGCATAAAAGCTGGGAATTCCTGGCGTCTACACTATTTCTCTTTTCATAATATACTTACTTGATACCTAAAGCGATACGAGCGTAACGACTCATTTTTTCAACTGTCCAAGCTGGATACCAAACTAATTTGACTTCAACGTTAGTAACTTCTGGAACATCTGTCATAGCATCATAGATTTGGTCAGTTAAAAGATCTGCCAAGGGACAACCCATGGTTGTCAAGGTCATATCAATTTCAGTCTCACCTGTATCGCCATCAAAACGAATCTCGTAGATCAAGCCTAGATTGACAATATCAATCCCCAATTCAGGGTCAATCACTTCTTCTAGGGCTGTCAAAATACGTGTTTTGATATTTTCAATTTGCTCTTCTGTATAAGCCATCTTCACTCTCCCTCAACTTAATCTTCAATGAAATCACGAAGTGGTTTGCTTCGACTTGGCTGGCGAAGTTTTCTCAAAGCTTTCGCCTCAATCTGACGGATACGCTCACGAGTCACGTTGAAGACTTTACCAACATCTTCCAAGGTACGCATTTTCCCATCATCAAGACCAAAACGGAGACGCAAGACATTTTCTTCACGATCTGTAAGAGTATCCAAGACTTCATCCAACTGCTCACGCAAAACGATACGAGTTGTGTAGTCAACTGGATTTTCAATCACTTCATCTTCGATAAAGTCACCAAGATGGCTATCGTCCTCTTCACCGATTGGTGTTTCAAGAGAAACCGGCTCTTGGGCAATCTTGAGGATTTCACGAACCTTGTCAGGTGTCATATCCATGCGTTCAGCGATTTGTTCAGGAGTTGGATCTTGTCCCAACTCTTGAAGAAGATTACGTTGTTCACGAACAAGTTTGTTAATGGTTTCCACCATGTGAACTGGGATACGGATGGTACGAGCTTGGTCAGCAATGGCACGAGTAATGGCCTGACGAATCCACCAAGTCGCATAAGTTGAGAATTTGAACCCTTTAGAGTAGTCAAATTTATCAACGGCCTTCATCAAGCCCATGTTTCCTTCTTGGATCAAGTCAAGGAACTGCATTCCACGTCCAACATAACGTTTAGCGATAGATACTACCAAACGAAGGTTCGCTTCTGCAAGGCGTTGTTTAGCTTCGATATCACCCGCTTCAACAGCAAGGGCCAACTCTTTTTCCTCTTCATTTGTAAGCAGAGGAACAACCCCGATTTCCTTCAAGTACATACGGACAGGGTCATTGACCTTAGCAGAGGTTGAACCGATCAAATCTTCATCCGTCAACTCTGGTTCTTCCTCAGTGCTTAAAACACGCGCACTTGGATTTCCTTCGTTGTCCGTAATTGAGATACCAGCATCTTGAATGCGTTGCAAAAGATTCTCAATACCTTCCACATCTAAAGTGAAGGGAATTACGAGGGCGTTATTGATTTCATCATCAGTTGCTGTACCAGTTTTTTTATGATTGCGAATAAATTCCGCTACTTGGACGTCAAAGGTTGTTACTTCTTTTTGTTTTGTTGCCATTCTTACTCCATTCTTCTTTTTTGGGCAATTAAGCGTTCTAGCTCTTCTAATGCGGTGTCTGTATCACCGACATGGCTAGCTTCCTGAACTTTCTTTTTAATTTGCAGATTTTCCTGATTCAAAAGAGCTCTTTTTCTAGACTCTTCCACTTCGGCTAACTCGTGAGGGGACATCTCAGGTGGCAAATCTAAGGCTAGGACTTGATACCAAGCACTCTCCACTTCTCTGGTCTGATGAGCCAAATCCTCAGATGAGATACTTCCATTATCAATCAAGAGTCCATACAAGGTCTGAAACTCTGGAGTTTCAAAGATAAAATCCTCTCTTAAGCGATAGTCATTAAGCACCAAGGGATGTTCCATCATTCGGTAGAGGATATGGGCTTCCGCTCTCATCACTGCTGTCAGCTGCTTGGTAACAGACATAGTGACAGGACTCGGACTATAGGTCTCCTTGACCTTCTCCTTTCTCTGTCTGACACGACTTTCATTGACAATATGTTCGACTTGCTGATAGTCAAAAGATGGCAAGTGATCCGTCAAAATGTGAATGTAGGAATTCTGAGCTGTGATAGAGGGTTCCTTGGCAATTAAGGGGGCAATTTTCTCTATAAATTCAATCTGTGCTTGTAGATTTTCACTATTTTCAGGTCTGAAATGATGAATGTAAAACTCAACAGGACTAATGCGTGTATTGGTTAAGAGATAAGCCAAGTCTTGAGGAGAATTTTTCTGCAGATATTCATCCGGATCCATTCCGTCAGGAATCTGGACGACTTGGACAGGTATATCTTTAAGCTCATCCAAGGCTTTCGCTGTGGCAGCTTGCCCAGCCTTATCTCCGTCATAAGTGACGATAACCTTTTTAGTAAAGCGTTTCAGATGCTCCACATGTTCACCCGTCAGTGCGGTCCCCATAGAAGCAACTGCATTTTCAATACCAGCTCGATAAGCCGCAATGACATCCATAAATCCTTCCATCAGGTAGATTTCAGGAGCCTTACCCGATCCTTTTTTTACCCTCTCCAAATGATATAATTCGTAACTTTTATTAAAAATTGCCGTCGCTCGACTATTTTTATACTTTCCAGTTTGAGAATCAGTCTCTTGCCATACACGACCAGAAAAGGCAATCACCTTTCCTTGATCATTTGAGAGCGGGAACATAATGCGATTATGAAAGGTATCAAAGAATTGGTTACTCTCAGATAGATAAAACAAACCCGAATCCAGCAAGTCCTTCTCACTATAATCATCTGCTAAACGCTGATATAGATAAGAGCGTTCTGCTGGAGCTAAACCAATCATAAAATGCTTGAGAACATCATCTGTTAAGCCACGTTTATAAAGATAGTTTCTCGCCTCCTCACCCATCTTCGTCGTCATGAGGATGGCATGATAAAAACGAGCGGCTTTCTCATGCATATCGTAGAGATTTTGATGGGGCGACCTAGGCTGTACAGAACTATGAACAGGCGCTGCCATCTGAATCCCAAGTCTCTCAGCTAATATCCTCACTGCATCCGCAAAGGTTACCTGCTGATACTCCTCGATAAACTTAAAAACATCTCCAGAACGACCACATCCAAAGCAGTGGTAAAATTGCTTATCTTCTACCACGTTAAAGGAAGGGGTCTTTTCACCATGAAAAGGACAGAGCCCTAAAAAGTTCCGTCCAGATTTTTGTAAAGAAATCACTTCTCCTATGATTTCGACAATATTGGTATTGTTTTTGATCTCTTCGATGAGTCTCTTGTCAACCATAGACAATACCTCCATTTTATCACAGTTTACTCTAACTAGTATAGCTTATTTCTGAAAAAAAGTAAACCATTTCATACACTTTACATGAGACTATTTCATAAAACTAGCTAGTCACTTTCTCCACTTTTACATCGTTTTCAGATACAATAGCCACTAAATATTCTGTCGACATTATGAAATAGTGATAAAGCTTTTTATTCAATACATTTGCAGAAGCGACCAAGTCCCCAAAATCTGTATTTTCGACCTCATAGATATAGTTGGTCAGATAAAGTGGTCTGTTCTCTGCTAATCCTTGCTCCCAATATTTATCTCTTAATTCTAAACTTTCCTGAACTGTTCGGAAAGCCCAAATTTTTGTAAATGTAAATTTAAATTTTTCTGAATCTTCCAAGTAGGCAATTAGAGTATCCCCATCTATATTTATCTCGATGCCATAGTCACCAAAAGGGATGAATCCCGGTTTAATTTCCGTCCATTTTTCCATATCATTTCTCCAAGTTCTATTTTCTGATAATTGTACTACAGCGGTGTACATATTTATTTAGCAAATTTTTTAGTATTGACTGATATTTAATTTCAAATTTGCAGAAACAAGAATATCTAGTACACTATCTTGAGTTATGATGATATAATGCCGTGAATGCAACGTTCCTGGGTCATAATATGATGTGTATTCCAGTTTCTTCACTAATTGACTATTCTTGACTTCGTAAATGACATTTTGGAAATTATTTTTTTCAAATTTTTTAAACATCTCTTTATCCAGAACTGCAGATAAATACAATTCCCTGCTAAAAAATCGTGCTTCATCATAACAAAAACATGATAATTTAAAACGATTCTTTTCTCCAATCAACCGAATTTCTTGACCATCTGACAAGTTTGTCAACAAGACTTTTAACTTATACTTATCTACAGGAATCAAACCTTTAAAGACTTCTACCCATTCTTCATTTTTAGTTTCTAGCTCTGATGTCATAAATACCTCCATTATTCCATTTTACGTTTTAAACCTCTAATTTTCATATATTTCATTTGATACTTCAATCAGTAAATCTTGAAGTTCCTCTAAATCAAGATACAGATTTCTAACTCCTACAAGTAACTGAGAAAAGGCTTGTCTATCTAATTGGCGATTCTCACTTAATGACTTAACAATCCAAGAATTTCCCTTCTCAATCCATTTTAAATGAAGGGGTAAATAATCATTTAAAATATCATCTATATTTTCTAAATTAGTAGAAGATATCTTGTTAGAGGTTTGACTATTATTTATTAAAGATAAACTTTTACTAATTTTTTTCAACTCTGTTTCTATCGTCACTTTAATCTACTCCCTTGTGCGCCAATATCTAAGCCTCCAAATCATCCAAAGACTGCATGCTATAGTCTAAATGAAGGCCTTATTCCCCAGCAAACTCCCTTGTAAAATAGTCCATCTTAAATCCAATTTAAAAAATCCATTCTTGAAAATCTTCTTGTGTGTATGCCATGTTTTTATCTCCTACTATTTGTATTTTCGGAAAAACAGTGCTTTATCTTCATTTATCTTTTATACTTTTAGCTACTTGGCTTAACCATTCATTTGTTTTTTTAAAATATACCATAGTCATTCAGAAAAGATTATTGCAAAATCTCTGTAATAGTAACTTCTCTTTCTGACTTTAAATCATAAAATCCTATATGTACATTGTCCTTGTATAGCCAAAACAAATCTGTTCCATATTTTGCAGGAAAAATTTCTAGTAGAACCGGAGCAATTTGCAGTATACTTGTCGCACCTAGAATTGTAAAATTATCAGGATCAGAAATATATTCTTCATCATCAATAGAAGATAATATTGTCCAGCCATTTAACTGAGAAATTGAAGATTTCTCTCTATAAGTGTACTGAATCGGATAGCCATTCAATACATTATTTGAAACCATAAATCCACCAAAATCACTATTATTCATCAGCAAGTAACCCTCCATTTTCAGATAATAAATCTTGTCTCCAACTGAATTCTCTCGCATAATCTATAGCTGACTTCCCTTGAAAATCTTTATGGTGAATATCAGAACCACTAGCAATCAACATCTCATATAAAGGCAAGGCTTCCTTGGTTGTTAATTTCAAGACTGTAATCGCAGTAATCAATGGAATTGCCCCATATTTATCAACTTGGTTAACATTTATCCCTGCTTTCAACAACATTGACATGACCTTAGTTGCATACTCAACATCTACTCTCCAATTCGCTTTAAATTGAAACAAATTATGTAAGGCATTTCTATTATACGAGTCTAAACAATTAACATCAATTTTTTCATCAATAAGAAACTGAATAATCTTTAGTTTTTCATCTAGCAAAGTATTGCTAGTTAAAACCATGTTTAACAAATTCAACTTCTCATGTGTAATTTGATTCACATCGCCCTTGTAGAGCGAATGAAACTCTTCAAACGTTCCTTCTTGAGCTGCATCAAATATATCTCGTAATATCATTTCTTTCTCCTATTCATATTTATGACTTCTATTTGATTTTGGTACTTCAATTTGAAAATTAGCAGGATTTGACTGGTTTATTTTTAATCAATCTAGTATTTGAATCTATTGCTTGCTAAACTATCAAATTACCAAACCTTAATCATATGTCACTTTTACTTTAACCTTAACAGTTTGGTTAGATAAATTCTTTATTTTGATTTCAAATCCTTTTTTTGAAGCAAATGAAAAAAGTGTCTTTTGAGGTGGATCCATGATAATACCTTCGCGATCGACACCAATGCCATTATGAGGATTCTCTAACATCGTTACATCCCAGCTTTGTGTTTTTTCATTATAATGATAGGTTTCAATCCTAGAATCCTTAATATTATATCCAATTCCTTTTTCAGGATCAAACCAATCATCGTCTCGAGAAAGCTTTATCTTTCCATATGTAGTAACTGGAATGACCTCTACATGGATTATGGAGTCCAAACTCTCAGAGTGTCCGTTTACATGCACCTTTGTCTCTTCATTTGCACCTAAAGTGATGATTTCCCATTTTATATTACAAATCACAAGAGTTAGGATGGATACAGTAAACAGTAAGATGGTTAAAATAACGAAATCTGATTTTTTCAATTTATTCCTCATTTAAATTTTTCAAAAAAACTCAACTTGATACAATCTCAAAACAAAAATACCCATATGGGAGGGATTCCACATCTAGTGTGGTCATATCGTAAAGCCATACCATCATTTGAGGAATCCCTCGAATCATCAGATAATCCATGTACCTATTAATACTATCTTGAAAACCAGTAATATCTTTCTTTTCTACTAAAAAATTAGTATGTTCTACATCTTCCATTGATATGTAATTCTCAAGGATTTTATAATCAGAATCTGGATGTAACCAATACATTTGTTTTCTTAAAAAGTTCTGTTTATCTTCTACAGTTACAGTGTCCGCACACTTGAGATAGAAAACTCCAATATCTAATTCTTCCTGAAAATCCAATTTTTCGTTGATATAGAAAGGGGTAATCAGAATGCTTTCTGTAGTTTCTTCTGTTTGGATAATTTCTCTCAAAATACCAAATAAATTTGTTATTGTCGGATAAATTCGACACTTTGAATCCTGATAACTTGTATTTACATAAATAATATTGTTTACCACGCCTTCTTTTTGTTTCTTCATATGATTCACCTCATCCGTAAACAGTTTTAGGATATTTCTTTAATCCAGTATGTATTCGGAAATAACTTTTACATTACCCCAATTTTCAACTGAAAATTGACTAGGATAGACGGAAAGCCAGTCTGGAATAATCTTATTTCGTAACAATTCTTCACTTTTAGTAAAGTATGGTGAAAGATCCATTTTTTTATCTTGTACATACTCCATAATTTGATTACGTTCTGTCAACCTTTTTTCATCAATAATGCTTAGAGACTGAACCAATTCATCAGATTTGTGATTATACTTATAATATATATCTATAATCACTCCACTACTATGCATGAATCGGAAATTTATAGACATTTCTCCACTATCTAGTTTACCATCTGGATAATAAAAACTGTACGAAATACTCTCAACTCCTGTAGGTAAGACTTCTGAACGATACTTTTCTGAAATTGAACCGTAAAGCAGCCCGCCTGTTTTATTTACTTCCATCTCAGGTATTCTATTTAAAGTAGAATTCGTACGTAAAAAAGAAGTTGTGGCATGATGGTACTCGTCATGATAAATTTCTTCAAAAACATTACTATAGCGTGGCTTTAAAAAAGTGAAAGCGAGTGGTAGTAGCATGATTACAAATGCCCCTATAGATAAGGTATAAAACATTTTTTTATTCATTTTGCGACCTCTTTCTTGTTAATCAATATAATCGTGCAAATCAGCTTTTTATCATCTTCTATCATAAAACTTAAAAGAACTCCTTAAACACAAAATCATATTCTTCCTTCAATCAAGTTACATTACTTATCCAATCTATAATTAGATCCAATAATCTGAATTAGGAACATCCTTCGATATTTTTTCCGTAGAACATGGAAGATAACTATTTACCGTATTTAAACACAAAATTTCGATTATCGTCCTAAAATATAGATATAAACATCTTTTTCCAAGTCATACACTTGATAGAAAGTACTTTTTGTATAAGTAGGACAATCTATTTGGAAAAATTCAATGGCACAATCTCTACATCCCCAAGATTATCAACGGAGTAGCGTTGACTACCATTTTTGAACCAGCGTTCTAGAACAACATCATAGAGCATAAAGTGGGATTTTTCTTTAATCCAAGCTTCATCAATCCCATGAGGTTTTAAATACTCTAGTACTTCGTTGGGATTTGTTAGGTAAAAATTAGGTATCGAATCCCCTATTTTCGACTGACGTGATAATTCTTTATATGCCTCCAAATCTAGATTTCCCTCATCCTTATGGAGTATATTGTAACTAGCTAAGTCATACGCTACCGACCATTTAGAATCTGAGATTTCGACTGATTGGTTAAGTTTCTTATCATTGTAGTCATATTTTATATAAAGATATCTCCCATCAGATAATAGTTGCTGGTATTCAATAATAAAAGTTTCTTCAAAACCTACAATCACTTTTAAACTCTCATTTTCAGACAAGCCTGCATCAAGTCCTATGGGAATTATCCAGTCTGGATCTCTAAACGACTGACTTCCGTCAACGGCTTTGCTAAAATCAGCAAGTCCAGGTAAAATACCACTATGGGTTTCTGCATAGTTCATTTCTAAAAAGACATTACTTAAAGATTCATACACTCCCTTATAATAATTCTTTTGATAGACACGATATAGACTAAACAAAGTTAGAAAACCTACTACAGTTATGAGTACAATTTTAAAAATTTTTTTCATCTACCTTTTTCCTTACTTAAATCTTGGATAAACTGATAAGCAACATTATTCTTATTTTTTAACAGCTCCATTGCTTGGGTATCATCCTATTCAGAAAAACTTAGTGGCACAATCTCTACATCCCCAAGATTGTCAACTGAGTAGCGTTGACTACCATTTTTGAACCAGTGTTCTAGAACGACATCATAGAGCATAAAGTGAGATTTTTCTTTAATCCAAGCTTCATCAATCCCATGATGTTTTAAATACTCTAGTACTTCGTTGGGATCTGTTAGCTGAAAACTTGGTAAACCTTTAGTAGAACTAAAACCATAGGAAATTTTCAAATATAATGCTAAATCAAGTTCTCCTCTAGTCTTTATTTCTATACGATAACCGGTCAATCCATATGCTAATGATTGATCAGATTCCGAAATTTCAATAGTTTGTTTGAGCATCTTATCTCTATAATCATAATCAATAAAAAGGTATATGCCATCAGGTAACGACCGCCTATACTCAATTAGAAATGTTTTTTCAATACCTACATACACTAATATAGTTTCACTCTCAGATAAGCCTGCTTCAGGACTCATACCAACTATAATATCCTTATCGCGATATGATTGGCCTCCGTCAACGGCTTTACTAAAATCAGCAAGTCCAGGTAAAACACCACTATGGGTTTCTGCATAGTTCATCTCTAAAAAGACATTACTTAAAGATTCATACACGCCCTTATAATAATTCTTTTGATAGACACGATATAGCCCTAACAAAGTTAGAAAACCTAATACAGTTATGAGTACAATTTTTAAATTTTTTTTCATGACTTTTTCCTTATCTAGAACTTATATAATTTACAAAGTAAAAATACATTTTAGATACCTTATTTTAGAGACAAGATAAAATTCAGACGCAAAACCCTTTTTTATAAGTTTTTTATCTTTAGCAACATTTTCCTTATAATCATTATACTATAAAATCTTAGACGGTGAAATCCAGACCGTTTTTAGATAATCTCCCTTTAATACAAAAAACTTAGAAGCAAAAGCCTACTTCTAAGTTTTTTATCTCAATTATTTAAAATCAATTACTCAAACAGTTGATAGTAATCGGAAATTTTCATCTTGGCTTTTTCATCCTTGTTTAAATCTTGGATGATTCGTCCTTCTTTCATGACAATGAGGCGATTTCCATACTTGAGAGCATCTTCCATATGGTGGGTAATCATCAAAGCAGTCAGATAATCCTTACTGACAAAGTCATCTGTCAATTCCATCAAGGCCACACTTGTTTTAGGGTCAAGGGCTGCCGTATGTTCATCCAACAAAAGGAGTTCAGGACGTTTCAAGGTTGCCATCAAGAGGCTCAAGGCCTGTCTTTGTCCACCTGACAAAAATTCAATCGGTGTATCTAAGTGCTTCTCTAGCCCATTGCCAACCTTCTCAATGGTTGCTTGAAATTCTTCCTTGTAAGCTGAGAGTCTTCTTGGAAATAGACCACGTTTTTCTCCACGAAACTTTGCAATCAAGAGGTTTTCTGCAACAGTCATACGAGGGGCAGTTCCCATCTTAGGATCCTGAAAGACACGAGAAAGGTACTTGGCACGTTTTTCAGGACTAAAATGAGTCACATCCTCCCCCATGATGCGAATACTTCCACTAGTCAAGGGCAAAGTTCCTGCAATGCTATTAAAGAGGGTTGACTTGCCTGCACCATTTCCACCTAAGATTGTGATGAAGTCGTGTTCATAAATATCAAGCGAAACATCGTTTAGGATAATCTTTTCTTCATCAAATCCATTTTTCACAATTTTTGTGGCATTTTTTAATTCTACAATCGCTGTCATTTGCTTAACTTGACTCCTTTCAAGTATTTATCCTTAAGAGTTGGAATTACCAAGCAAGTTGCTAGGATAAGAGCACTGTACAAACGGAGGTAGCTAGTATTAAAGCCGAGAGCAATAACGCCCCATACCAAGAATTGATAACTGATGGAACCAACAACAATAGTAACTAAGCGTTCCGCTAATGTAAGGCTCTTAAAGAGCACTTCACCGATAATCAGACTAGCAAGTCCAACTACGATAACCCCGATACCACGAGAAACATCCGCATAACCTTCTTGTTGGGCAATTAAGGCACCAGAAAGGGCGATCACACCATTTGACAAGACCAAGCCCATAAGCTCCATACGGCCTGTATTGATACCAAAACTACGAGCCATATCTGGATTATCCCCTGTAGCGATATAGGCCTGTCCAAGTTTCGTATCTAGGAAGAAAAGCATGAGAAGGATAACCAAAGTCACAAAGATTAAACCTGTCAGTAATTGATTAACCTCTGATGAAAATGGAAGAACATCTTGGATTTGCTTGGTGTTTAAAAGTCCAAGGTTAGCCCGTCCCATAATCATGAGCATGATAGAATGACAGGAAGTCATGACTAAAATTCCTGATAGAAGAGTTGGAATTTTCCCTTTGGTATACAATAGTCCAGCTGCTAAACCAGCAAGACAACCGGCTCCTATGGCTGCTAAAGTAGCAAGAAAAGGATTGACTCCTTGTGTAATCAGAGTCACTGCTACTGCTCCTCCCAATGGGAAGGAACCTTCAGTTGTCATATCTGGAAAGTTCAGAATTCGAAAGGTCATAAAGATTCCCAAACCCAGGATAGCCCAGACCAATCCCTGTGAAATAATAGATATTAGCATGTTTGTTTCGTTTCCTTTATTTTAAAAATTGGAGGAGATGTCTCCAACTCCTCCTACATTCTTATTCAATTACTTGACCAGCTTCTTTGAGAACTGATTCAGGAATTGTGATTCCAAGTTCTTGAGCGACTTTTTTGTTGATAACTGATTTACCAGTTGAGAAGACATTGACTGGTGTATCAGCAGGTTTTTCACCCTTCAAGACTTTGGCAATCATTTTACCAGTAGCAACACCAAGATCGTGTTGGTCCACAACGACTGATGCCAAACCACCTGCTTCTACCATGGCAGTCGCACTTGGGTAGATTGGTTTTTTAGCTGTTTGGTTGCTTGATACTACAGTTGAGAACGCAGATGCGATTGTGTTGTCAATTGGAATCCAGATTGCATCTACTTTACCAGTCATAACATTAACTGTTGAAGCAATTTCATTCGTTGAAGGAACTGCAAATGTTTCTACTTTAAAACCAGCTTTTTCAGCATAAGTTTTGAATTCTTCAACTTGTGATTTTGAGTTATCTTCACTACTTGAGTAAAGAGCTCCAACCGTCTTGACATCAGGAGTCAATGTCTTGATCAATTCAACCTGTTGTTGAGCAGGGTTGTGGTCAGACACCCCAGTGATGTTCCCACCTGGTTTTTCCAAGTTTTGTACAAGGTTAGCACCAATTGGGTCTGTGATAGCTGCCATGATAACAGGAAGGTCTTTTGTTGCACTTGCAAGACCTTGAGCTGCTGGTGTTGCAATACCGACAACGACATCATTTCCATTTGCCACCAATTGTTTACTCATTGTCGCAACCTTACTTTGGTCACCTTCTGAGTTCATAAAGTCGATTTTAACTTGGTCACCTTTATAGCCTTCTTCAGCAAGTCCATCTTGGATACCTTGGTAAATCAAATCGAGTGATGGATGGCTGACGAACTGTAGAACACCAACCTTAGCAGTTTTATTTGCTATCTCAGTTTTAGTTTCTTGCTTCGTTAAGCTAGAATATACCAAGCTTCCACCAACAACAAGTGCTAATGCTACGATAATACCAAGTAGACGTTTGTTTTTCATAATTTTCTCCTTATTTCTTCTTAACTTATTATTTTTTTATTCAATCACTTATTCAAGCGACGCCATCGTTTGATTTCCATAATTTTTTCCTCCCCATAGAAAAAGTCCTCACACAAAAAACTTGTGTGAGGACGTCGATGCGCGGTGCCACCTCAATTATAGAAACTTGTCCTATCGCTCTTACTCGCTAAAACGAGTTGCACTGTAAGGTGTGCTCACCGAATTCTTATGATTTCAAATTCTTAATAACATTCAGCCCAATTTTCATCACTTCCATCTATCTGTTTCCACCAACCACAGACTCTCTAAAAAATTTCAATGATTACTTTCTGAATGCTTAAATTATATCATTTTACTAAAACTTGTCAAGGGTTTTCATAAAATATTTTAAATATTAACAAAAATTCCTACGGTTTTTATAAAAACTAACTTGTATCAACCTGAATTACGTAATCCTGTAGCAATTCCGTTGATAGTTGTATGGATTAATCTTTCTTCATCTGAAGATAACTCACCACGACGTTGACGCTTAATCAATTCTAACTGAATATAGTTAAGAATATTGAAATAAGGCATGCGGTAGTTGAGACTGTCTTTCAAATAGGTATTTTCTGCCAAAAGCTCCTCATGGCCTTCAATAGCCAAGATAACATCCTTAGTCAACTGCCATTCATCTAAAATGGTATAGTAAATTGCTTGGACTTCCTCACTTTCACAAAGTTGTGCGTACTCAAAAGCAATATTCATATTTGACTTAGACAAGACCATGTCTACGTTAGATAAAAGCGACTGGAAGAAAGGCCAGTTTTTATACATGTCACGAAGGATTTCGATATTTTTAGGATCTTGATCGATAAATTCCTTGAAACTTGAACCAACACCATACCAGCCTGGGAACATAACACGACTTTGTGACCATGAGAATACCCAAGGAATAGCGCGCAGACCACCGATTTCAGTGATTGTTTTACGAGCAGCCGGTCGAGAACCAATATTGAAACTTGAGATAGCCTTGATTGGACTCGATTCAAAGAAATAATCATAGAAATGTTCATTTCCAAATACGAGTTCACGATAAATATCGTAGCTACGTTCTACTACTTGATCCATGATGGCTTCATAGCGATTTGACGTATTGGTATCACTCTTCTTCTTGGTAATCATACGGTTGATAGCTGCTGAAACCAACATTTCGAGGTTATAGTAAGCTGCATCCTTGTTTCCGTATTTGTTTCCGATAACTTCTCCTTGCTCAGTCAAACGGATACGATCCTTGATGGACTTGAGTGGTTGAGAAGCAATAGCATCATAAGTAGGACCACCACCACGGCCAACGGTACCACCACGACCATGGAAGAAAGTTACTTTGACTCCAAATTCATCACCAATAGCAGTCAATTGTTGTTGGGCCTTATAAAGTGTCCAACAAGATGATAGATAACCACCATCCTTGTTACTATCAGAGTAGCCGAGCATGATTTCTTGGTAGTTGTTTTTAGATGCAATCCATTTCTTAGCAAGTGGTAGAGAGAAATACTTTCTCATAGTTTCTTCAGAATGATCCAAGTCTTCAATCGTCTCAAAGAGTGGAACAATCTGAACACGCGCTTTTTCAGCATCTACCAGACCAACTTCTTTTAGCATAATAGCCAACTCAAGCATATCTGACACACTTGTTGCATGTGAGATAATCGTTTGACGAATGACATCTTCTCCTAAACGATCTTTTAATTCACGTGCTGTTTGGAAAATAGCCAGTTCTTTTTCGAGAAGTTCAGACTTCTCAGCATGAGTTGCAGACAAGATTCGAGGATCTTCTAATAATTCATGCAAAAGCAATTCACATTTTTCATCTTCTGATAAATCACTATAGTGGTCATTGATTCCAGCAGATGCCAACAATTCTGCTACACAGGCTTCGTGGACGCTTGAATCTTGACGCATGTCGATGGAAGCCAAGAAGAAACCAAAGACTTCTACAGCTTCTAAAAGTTCTGCAAATTCACCTGTGAGTAAGGCCTCTGCCTTGTTTTCAAGTAATGAGTCCTTAATAATGTATAGATCTTGCTTAAACTCTTCGACTGTTTCGTAAAATGGTGGACGATCTTCAGCCAGCTCTTGAATAGCTCCTGAAAGACGATTACCAATGTAATCTGTAACCGCTCCTTGCTGATGGCTATTGGCACCGAGCAAACGTTCAACAGGATGACGTTCATCAGCTGACGAGCCAACAACAGACCATTCTTTCAAATTCAAAAGAGTTTGAATCAATTTGGACTGAATCAAATGAAAGGCACGACGATAGGGTTCTTTCTCACGAAAGACGGATGTATCTCCAGACTGAGCAGCCATTTCTTCAACAGCTTTGCTAGTTTTTGATAAATTCGTTGAAAGAGAGAAGGTACGATACAGACTAGAAATCTTACTGATATAATAGTTCAAAACCACTTCACTTTGAATGGTAGCAGAACGCATGAGCGTCTCAGCAGTTACAAATGGATTTCCATCACGGTCTCCACCGATCCACATTCCCATAGTAATTGGTTTGGCTTGTTTAAGATCAATACCTTGTTCTTTTGCTAGACGCTTGTACTCTAACATCAAGTTAGGGACAGCCTGTAGGAAGGAACTATTGTAGTACTCCATCACGTTGGTGATTTCGTTGGTTACTTTTAGTTTCTTCTCCCGAATCATATCTGTCTGCATGATAATCTCAATATAGCGACGAAGATCATTATGCCATTTTTCTTTGTTGATGAGTCCCATTCTCACATCACGATATTTACGCAAAAGGGTATGGATATGAGTGGTCAAATCCAACATACTCTTACGTTGAACCTGAGTTGGATGGGCTGTCAAAACTGGTACCACATTCAAGTGTTCAAGAATCTCGGCAGCATTTTCTTTTTCAGCCACCATTTTGATCGTTGTTGACAATTTACCCAGATAGTCTTGATCAACATTATTTAGGTGGTTAATCTCATAAGCCAAGTCAACATCTTCTGAGATGTTAATTAAAAGAGGCAAAATAGAGAAGTATCTAGAAATGTAGACCATCTCATCATTTGAAAGCCCTGTTACTACTTTATCTAGCCCTTGATAGTCAAGTTTTGAAGAAAGTTCTTTCAAGTGCATAATCTTATCAAAGGTTTCAGCAGGAAGCATATTTTTTGTAATATCTTCGAGCATTTCTGTCAAGATTTGCACTTCTTCTTGTACGACCGTTTTGTTACTATAATTTTCTAACTTTTGAAGAGACATTTTTTTCTCCTTGTTATCTATGTCTTAAAGCTGTGCGTCGTATTCACTAAAAAGTCGCGCACGCTTCTCACTGGCATCAATATTTAATACAAATGCTATGGCTACAGAAAGAACCAAGAGGCTATTCCCCCCTTGCGAAAGGAAAGGGAAGGTTACCCCTGTTGAAGGAATCAAGCCTGAAATACCTCCAATGTTAACAAAAACCTGTATTAGAATCATACCACCAATACCGATTGCTACCATTGAGTTGAAAGGATCCCTTGCTCGAATACCTACCAAAATTATTCGTAGAATTAAGAAGAATAGGAGAGCGAGAATAAGACTTGCCCCTACAAATCCAAACTCTTCAATGACAATCGAAAAGACAAAGTCTGTATGGGCTTCTGGCAGATACCCTCGTTTTTCAATAGAATTTCCTAATCCCAGACCAAACCATCCTCCATTAACCATGGCATAGTAGGAATTGGCCAACTGGTGTCCAGCTCCAGCCAAGTCATTAAATGGGTTGAAAAAAGCACTGAACCGCTTGGCAACATAACCAAATACGGGAATTTTAGAGAATTTCTCAACACCGATTATCCGAATGGCTGTTAAGGAAATCATAGAGACACCAGCTAGTAAGCCCAGAATAGTTGTGAACCACCGATAAGCTATTCCACTGATGGTATACATGAGCAAGGATACCAAAATCAAGATGGTAGCATTCCCAAGGTCAGGGAAGATTGCCAAACTACCAATCATGACCAAGAGGACAAAACGCCAATCATTAAAGGCTCTTGGCAACCACTGATTGAGGGTTAAAACTTGGAAGTCATAAACTGCTATCTCATCTTGTTGTTTTGAAAAACGCTGAGCCAAGTACCAAATGATAATAATCTTTAGATACTCTGCTGGTTGAATCGTGATGGGACCAACCTTGATCCAGCCATATGCTCCATTGATGGGACTACCTATTAACCGTGCCAGAGCTAGGAGTATCAGCTCGACAAACATAATGATAAAGAGCAACCGCTCATTACGAAGAAATCCTAATTTTAATTTATAGATTAAGGCTATTAAGAATAAACTGGCTATCCAGAAAATCCCCTGATTTCGCACTAGATATAATGCACTTTTCCCCTCCTGAATAAGGGTCGCACTAGTTGTCGAATAAACTACTATCAATCCTAAAACGGATAACAGTAAATAAGGAATCAAAATGGAATAATTCAGCAGGTGCCTTTTACTTATTTTCATATGTCACCTATCTTTCGGAAAAATATTTTTATTTTCCCTTATTATTTCTAGTTTTACATGCTATTATACCATTTTTTAGCCTAGAAAAAAACTCTTATAGTATAAACATTCGAATTTTACTCAAAACAGACTCTGGACTAGAATGTCTTGAGTATTCCCCTTATCCGACCTATCGAGCGTTTTAAGTTACTAGGACTTTTAAAACTATAATGTTGATATTTTATAAACTTAAAAACTACCTTACAGACAGAGGAAGGTAGTTCATTACTATCTTAGTTTGAGGTGCTACTGCTGCTGTCAGAAGTTGTTTCGCCTTTGATGTATTGTGTAAAGATATTTTGGAAGGCCTGATCTTTAACTTTAATGTTGGCATCTTGCAATTCTTTACTAATAACACCTTGAACAAAGGTTGCATCATTTTGTTTTTGAGTCAAAATGATTGTTTTAAGTTTTTCTTTATAATCATCCAAGTTAGAAGATTTTTCTGATTTCTTCGTCAACTTAACAATGTAGAAACTACTTGTATAAGCTTGAGTTCCTGGAGCAGTGATAACATCTGAAATTCCGTTGACATCAAGAGCAAAAGCTGCTTTCTTAACTACATCTGGTAATTCTGTTGATGCAGAGTCAAAAGTAATTTCTCCACCATTTTCTTTTGTCTTTTCGTCTGTAGAATTGTCTTTTGCAAGTTGTGCAAAGTCAGCTCCAGACTCTTTTGCTTTGGCAAGAACTTCCTTAGCCTTATCTTCACTGTCAAGTTTAATAATTTGAGCCGTTACTTCTGGAGTATACTCTTCAAAAGCTTTTTTGTAGTTTTCATCTGTTAATTCAGCTTCAGCAGCTTTCTTAACAGCATACTCAACTAATTTACTTGTACGAATTTGAGCTTTACGGCTTTCTGCAGTCATACCTGAACGGGCGAGAATCGTTTGATAGCTATCACCGTATTTCTTTTGTTCTTCTGCAACTGCATCATCTACTTCTTTATCACTTACTTCTGAACCATATTGTTTTTCAAAAACTTTTTGAATGGTCATATTCAGCAAGACTTGTTGAGCAGTAGCATTATTTTTGACTTCTTCAAAGAATTGATGCTCAGTAATAACATCGCCTTTCATGCTAATCAAGTCAGTTCCTTCAGAACTGTTTGAACAAGCAGCCAAAGTAGCTACTGACAACAATGTGATGGCTCCTGCCATTAGTTTTTTCTTCATGTTTACTCCTTTTGTATACTAAATAAAGGTTTACCTTATCTATTTTACCAAATTGTCTTAAAAATATCTGAAATCAATCAATATCAGGCAGTTCTACTTCTGCTTGATTCTTTCTCAGCATGAGAATCCCATCTCCAAGAGGAACCAAGCTAGCGGTTAAGCCAGGATTGTCTAAGGTTGCATCAAATAGTCTTTGCAAGCCACGATAAATCGTCCGTTGTCCACGTCGGACTTCCATAATATCCCTCGCAATATCTCCTCCTTGGAAAATATCATCCAAGACAACGACTCCACCTACTTCGAGGTGTTTGAGGATTTCTGGTAGAAAGACGATGTATTTGGACTTAGCAGAATCCATAAATACAAAATCATAGGTCTCAGTCAACGTTGACAGGACATCTACCGCATCACCTTCTAAGAGAGTGATTTGTTTGCGGCTATCAAATTTTGCAAAATTTTCCTTGGCAAAACCAATCATCTCAGGATTTCGGTCAATAGTGGTAATTTTTGACTTAGGTGAATGCTCTGCCATTAAAAGTGCTGAAAATCCAATAGCCGTCCCGATTTCCAAAATGTTTTTTGGTTGAATGGTTTCCATAAGGAAACGAAAATAAGCGACGGTTTCGTGAGGGATGATAGGAATATTCTCCTTGCGAGCAAAGTTTTCTAGCTCTTTTAGGGAACCCGTCACCTGCTTTTGTCTGTGGCGCATGAACTCGACAATCTCATGCTTGACAACAGGACGTCGCATGTTATGATTGGCATTTTTACTATAAGACTTTACCATCTGTCTTATGCCAATCCTAATTTTTCAACAAGAGCTTCAAACTCATCTAAACGACGTTCAAAGACAGCAAAGGCATCGTTGAGGTAGTCTTCCTTCTCCATATCAACGCCTGCTTTTCTCATGACATTAAGTGGATAGTCTGACTTCCCTGCCTTGAGGTAATCGATATAGCGATCACGATCTTCTTGGCTACCATGAACAATCTTTTCAGCCAAGGCTGAAGCTGCTGCAAAGCCTGTTGAATATTGATACACATAGTAGTTGTAGTAGAAATGTGGAATACGGGCCCATTCATATTGAATTTCAGGATTGTCTTCTTTACTCAAACCATAGTAAGCTTCATTCAAGTCGGCATAAAGCTCATTTAAGAATTCACTAGTCAAGACTTCACCATTTTGGTCAGCTTGGTGGATAGCGTGCTCAAATTCAGCAAACTGAGTTTGACGGAAAACTGTACCTCGGAAGCCATCTAGGAAGTTGTTTAAGATTGCAAAGCGAGTTGCATCATCTTGAACTTCTTGCAATAATTTTTCTGTCAGGATGTTTTCATTAGTAGTTGAAGCAATTTCTGCTAAGAAAATTGAATAGTCTCCATAAACATATGGCTGGGTTTCACGAGTATAGCTAGAGTGCATACTGTGTCCAGTTTCATGTACAAGAGTAAAGAGATTATCTAGATTGTCCTGCCAGTTAAGAAGCATGAAGGCATTTGTATCGTATGATCCACCTGAATAAGCACCTGAACGCTTGCCTTGGTTTTCATACACATCTATCCAACGTTCGCTAAAGGCACGTTTCACACGACTCAAGTAATCATCACCCAAAACTGCCAAAGCTTCTTCTGCCTTCTTCAAGGCTTCCTCGTAAGTAAAGCTGTAGTCTACTGAAGAAAGTGGTGTATAGACATCATACATCTTGAGGTCTGGAATACTCAAGATTTTTGAACGTAATGCAAGATAACGATGCAAAAGTGGCAAGTGTTTGCGAACTGCTGACACTAGATTGTCATAGACACTTTCTGGTACAAAGTTAGCCGCAAGAGCAGCCTGACGAGCACTCTCATAATTGCGAACTTTAGCACGGTAGTTTTGGACTTTGACATTGGTCTGTAGAGTCTTAGCATAGGTATGCTGGAACTGCTCGTAAGTAGCATAAAGTGCTTCATAGGCACAACGACGTACTTCACGATTTTTTGATTCCATCAAACGTACGTAGGTTCCGTGAGAAAGCTGCACTTCATTATCTTCGTCATCCAAAACGTAAGGGAAAGTAAGATCAGCATTGTCTAGAATAGCAAAGGTTTCACTTGCCGACCCAAAGATTTCACTGGCCCCTGCAAGCAATTCTTCTTCGCGCTGTGAAAGAACATGATCTTTCTTTTGTAAGAGCTGATCAAAAAAGTGTTTATAAAGCTCAAGTTTAGGTTCAGCAGCCAAGAAAGCAGTCATTTGTTCCTCAGTAATCTCCATAAACTCTGGCTCGTAGAAAGAAAGTGCCTGATCAAGCTGGCTATAAATCGTCATAGCCTTAGCATAGTATTCTTGATACTTAGCTTCACGTGTGTCTTGGTCATTTTTCATATGCGCATAGACATAAAGCTTCTCCAACTGGCGCTCTAACTCTAGAGAACGTTCAGTAATTTCAAGCAAGCTCTGAGCACTGTCTAAAAGATGACCTACATATTGGTCAACTGTTTCCACTTCCTCTGACAGTTGCTTGAGGGCTTCTTCCCAAGCCTGATCAGTAGCAAAGATCGTTGATAGATCCCATTTGTCTTTTTCATTTATTTCATTTCGTTGTAATACCATAAGATTCCTCCATCCTTTCTATTTTACCACATTTTTTAAGAAATATTGCTGATAAAAAGCTGGGGGATAGAGCTTTTGTGTGTCAGTTTTGGGATTTTGTTGATAATAGGCCTGAAAATTGTTGTAATAGCCCTGCAAATCTATAGTTATCTGGCAAAATTGACCTTTTTCTATAGGCCTTACTTGAGGATACCAGTCCTGATTCTTCAGATTCAAAAGGTTCTCCCCTCTCAAGTATGCCTGAGCTTGTTGCTTCATCCAATAAGGAGTTTGATAGTAGAGTTGTTTTTGAATGTAATGGCAAATGTTCTTATCTTGTTCAACCGAAAAAGTGATAAGATTTTGTTGCTGATAAGGAGTCCGTAATATTTCTAGAAGATTTCCTTTGTCATAAGAAAATTCCTTGACTTGATAATGGAGTTTTCCTTTCAAATCTTGGTGAAGGAGATACTTGAGTCTCAAAACCTGTTTTTTATGGTCTAACTCCCAAATATGAAAGCCCATGTTATTACTAAAGTAAAGAAAATCTCTCTGAAGTTTAGTTAGACGCTCTCTTAGCCAGAGCTTTTCCCCTAGTAGCCAAAGAACTTGAATTCCCAAACTTCGATAACCATTGCTTCTATCCCTCAAAAGGTCACAAGAAATGGGACTACACTGGATTTCTAGAGCTAGTTGCTTATTGATAAAGATATCTGCGATTTGCTTCAGTTCAGGTATGGGATATTCCATCTCAACTTCATCATTCTTCTTAACCCAATAAAATAAACGTTTCTTGTTTTCCAGATGCTCTGGCCCTTCATTTTCATGGAAAAAATCACATTGTTTAAGACTTTCATGGGCAAAATGCCTTCGCACGTTTTTTCCTTTCCTCAAGCGGACACTTGTTCTACAAGCTGGACAATAATAAGCTTGTTTGACTAGTTCATCCTCCAAGGCATTGACTAGGCTCCCTTTTTCATCTCTAGCTAAAAACATAAAACCTCCTTTTCTACTTTATTCGAAAAGGATAAGAAAAAGGCTGAGAAAAACAGCCTTTTCATAGATTATTTAACGACTTAAGAGAGAGTTTTTATCTGCTTTTTCTTTTGAGTTTCTTTTCCAACATCGGAATGATGTTAGAAATCTGATCATTTTTTATGACCAAGACTCCGTATTCATGGCAACGATTGATGTATACTGGATTTATTTTCCCAGAACAAACAATTAGTTTTAGACAACTTTCCCCGGCAAAATGGGTGGCATAAAGTTTTAATTCATTTATAGCCTCTACTGATAAGTCTGTCATTTTACAGGAAATAAAAACAATGGACCTACCTTTACGAAGGACAACATCAATCTCATTTTGTACATTATCAGCCTCAGGGAAAATACCATTCCAATCAATTTCAGCCCCAATCATACATTCATCAAAATACTCTGACTCTAGCGCTAGAAGGTAAAGATAGAGTTCTAAAATATGGCCTTTGCTCCGACAAAGCAGTTGGGCCTCGGGGGTAGAAAAAGTATAACTAACGTGTTTAGAAGTTTCCTCTTCAATATGGAGCAAGCCAGCATCTGTTAATAAGGAAATGATAGATTTAGGGTAATAATAACGTTTCCCATTATTCTCTAGCACTTTTCCTGTTTCAGAATGAATATTACTCGTCTTTGCCAGCGCAAAAAATTGTGTTACTTTTAACCACTCTTCAGGATTTGTAAGGGCAAAATTTGCCAGTTTTTTGATAGCAGCAATCTGTTTAGGCGTATGGAAAGGTTGCTTGGACTTTAGTAGTTTACCACCACGTAGGGCAATCAACTGCTGGATGGTTAGAGTTGGGACCACCAGGTTCTTTTTCTCCAATTTCCCAAGCTTCCAGTCATACTGTAGACCATGGTCAACATCCATTGCAAGAAGTGGTATATTTCTCTCCAAAGCATACTGATAAAGAACCATTGCTAATAGATTATCTCCGCCAAAAGCATCGATGGTCACTGAATCATAGTTAGTCAAGAAAAGATTCAAATCATCCGTAATCTTATCTAGACTTATTTGCCGAAAATGCACTTGTTTTACATGGGAAACTTGATCCAGCAAAAAATGTTTCAAGGCCAATCTTTCATCTTCTGTAATTTTTTTCAAGGAGAGAAATAAAACCTCATCACAATCACAAATAAAAGTCTGATAAACATTTTTCTCGATAGTGTGATGATCAAAAAGTTCGACTAAAAGACTAGGCATATCGCTACCTCCCTATTAAAAATTTGCTAGTTGTATAGAAAATTTAAAATTACTTAGAATAAACTTCATAGAAATATGGGTTAAGAGATTGTCTTAATCATTTTCTACACTTCTAGTATAGCATAATTACAATAATTCATTCTCAAATCTTTATATAGAAAAACGAATAGAAGATTTTTCTATCCTCTATTCGTTTTATTAGCTTATTTTACCTTTTTAGCCAACATGGTCGCAAATCGTAGTTGGATACGATTGCCATTTTCGTCACGACGGTGCAAATGACCAGGATTTTCATTGTACTTCACTAACTCCCAGTCCTGGTAGTAATTTGCCAATTCCCCTTCTTTAAAGGTGAATGGGAAGTTCACTGAACATGGATAATCTTCTGTATCCATAGCACACACTATCAAATTGTAACCTCCAATTGAGGTTTGTTCTTGCATGTTTTGGATAATAGCAGGAATACGTTCTGCTTGTAAAAACATGAGCACAACCGTTGATACGATAAAATCATAAGTTTGTCCAATGCTAGCTGAATTGATATCGTAGAGACCTACAGGCATTTCTAAATCTTCTTGCTCTACGATACTTTGCAACATTTCAAGGGATAGCTCATTTTGATCTACAGCTGTGACATCAAATCCATGTTGAGCGAGAAAGAGGGCGTTTCTTCCTTGACCACATCCTAGGTCAAGTGCCTTACATGGCTTCACCGTCTGCATAGCTTCTAAAACCTCCGAATGAACTGGATTGCTATTGTATTTCTTTGGGAAATAATCCTCTGGTTTACAATAAAATTCCAGATACCATTCTACATCATCTGTGGCAGCTTCCACTCTGTGCCAAGCTTGAGGTTGCGCCATAGGATTATCGGCACCTGCTTCAAAGAGGTGCTCAGCTATAACTTCCCCCTCCTCAGTCAATTCAATAAACTTAAGAGCCCCTTTTAATACGGTAATCTTGCCCCAGGTTCCGACCTTAGTATTGTGTTTTCTTTGAACAGCTTCTGGCATGGTGTCTTTATTCCAGACAGGCATGCGTTTATAGGCAACTAGTTTTTCCATTTACTTCACTCTTTCTATCGATGGTTAACTGCTTTCATAACACGCGCAATGTCTCGGTCTTGCTCACGACGTTTAATCGACTCACGTTTATCGTAGTCATGTTTTCCTTTAGCAAGTCCTAAAAGAAGCTTGGCATAGCCGTCTTTGATGTAGACTTTAAGTGGAACCAGAGTCATCCCTGTCCCTTTGGTTTCTTGCTCCAATTTCTGGATTTGTTTTTTATGAAGGAGAAGTTTACGACGACGTTCTGGCTCCTGGTTCCAGATGTTGCCCTCCTCATAAGGAGCGATATGGACATTGCTCAGCCAAACTTCCCCATTCTTAACCTGAGCAAACCCATCTTTCAGATTGATGCGGGCTGCTCGAACACTTTTGATTTCTGTACCAGTGAGGACCATTCCTGCTTCAATGGTATCAACAATTGTATAATCGTGGCTTGCTTTCTTATTTTGTGCGACGACCTTTCCCTCGCCCTTTGCCATGCTTAGCTCCTTTCTTTGCTACTTCCTTATAAAAAGGTTTCTTGCTCTTTTTCTTCTTGTCTTTTGATGAATGCTTGCGCTTATCACTTGAGCGACCAGCTTTTCTCTTGTCTTCTTTCTTATCCGAACGACTACCTCTATCCTTGCGGCCAGAGTCTTTCAAACCTTTCTCAATCACATCAAATTCGCTTGGAATAAAGGAGAAATCAATCTCCCCTGTCATCTTATCGGCTCTTTCGACACGAATGCGTATCTGTTGTCCCACACGGAAGGTTGTCCCTGATTTCTCCCCACGAAGAGTCAAATCACGTTCGTTAAAATGATAGAACTCAGGTAAATTAGTAATGTGAATCAAGCCTTCGACTGTATTTGGCAATTCAACAAAAAGACCAAACTTGACGATACTTGAAACGACTGCATCATACTCTTCACCCACAAACTCTTCCATGTATTCAGCTTTTTTCATGGCTTCAACTTCACGCTCTGCCTCAATAGCTCTGCGCTCACGATTTGAAGACTGGGTCGCAATCTCAGGAATTACTTGTTCAAAATGCTCCGCTACTTCCTTAGAACGTCCATAGTCACGAATCATACGATGAACAAGGAGGTCCGGATAACGGCGAATCGGACTGGTAAAGTGAGTGTAATAGTCCGCAGCTAGTCCATAATGACCGTGATTATGCTCAGAATAACGAGCCTGTTGCATAGAACGCAGAAGCATCATAGAGAGAACATCCGCATAAGGCTCACCTTCAACAGCACGCATGATGTCTTGAAGAGCTTCCTGACTAATCTCACTAGCAGTCCCATAAATTCTCAAGCCAAAACTTGAAGCATAATCAATAAATTTCTGAACTTTCTCAGCTTTAGGCTCCTCGTGAATTCGATAAATAAAAGGAAGTTCCAACTTGCTAAAATGCTCAGCAACTGTTTCATTGGCAATCAGCATAAAGGACTCAATCATACGTTCTGCAGTACCGCGATGACGAAGAACAATATCTACTGGTTTCCCTTGCTTGTCAACCAAGATTTTAGCTTCATTGGTATCAAAATTAAGAGCTCCACGCTTAATCCGCATACCTTCAAGAATTTCATGGAGCTTGGCCATGAGTTCGATGCTAGGAACAATTTTCTTATACTCTTGTCTCTTCTCTTCATCACCTTCTAGGATATCATTCACATCACTATAAGTCATACGGAAACTTGTCTTGATAACTGTCTGCGTAATGGTGTAATTACGAACCCGACCATTTTTGTCAATCTCCATAATAGCAGATTGAGTCAAGCGGTCCACTTGAGGATTAAGAGAACAGATGCCATTTGAAAGGCGTTCTGGTAGCATTGGAACTACTCGGTCTGTCACATAGACAGAGGTCGCTCGATTGAGGGCTTCCTTGTCAAGGGCAGAACCCTCTGTTACATAGTATGAAACATCCGCGATATGAACTCCTAGTTCAAAATTTCCATTCTTCAAGTGCTTGATGTGAACTGCGTCGTCCAAGTCCTTAGCATCTGCTCCATCTATGGTAAATGTAATTTCATCTCTCAGGTCCAGACGGCCTTCCATGTCTTTTTGGGATGGAGCATCAGGTACACTTTCTGCTTCTTTAATAACAGCCTCTGGAAATTCTGAGACAATGTCCATTGATTCCAAGACCTCAAGAACGTCAATTCCTGCATCCGTTGAATGTCCCACAACATCTAAAACACTCGCCACAAAGAAGTCGTGTTTCTTACTTGGGTATTTATCGATAAAGACCTTGAGAACTTCTGTCCCTTCTAGTTTGAGAGATGGCTTTTTCACATAAATCGGTTGACTAATCTTTTGATTTTTAGAACGGATATAACCCGCATACTTTGGTTTCTCTTCATCAAGAATAATTTGCCCAACAACTGTTGTTAAACTGTGCTCTAGGATGTCGATAATCTTTGCTTCTGCAGCAGTTCCTTTGTTACGGTCAGCAACTTTCTTGATGACAACTTCAACAGTATCACCATCAATGGCATAATTAACATCACTTTTTCCAACAAAAAGATCGTCTTCTTCGCCTTCAAGACTTACAAAACCGAACCCATTTTTATGGGCATGGAAAATTCCTTTTAGGGTAATCTCATGTTTTTTCTTCTGTTCTAGGGTTAAACTACCATCTTCTTCAAAGCGAATCTGGTGCTTACGTTCCATCAAGGAAAGAGTTTTGATTAACTCACGGAAGTCCTTTGAACCATCCTTCCCGAGAGCACTGGCCAAGTCATTAACTGTGACACTCCCCTTCTCTTGTAAATATTCTTTTATTTTATCTTTCATGTTTACTTTCTAGATTTATAATATTTTCTTTTTGGTGTAAAACCTTATTTCTTTTAAAAATAAAAATAGGCAAAGACCTAGTCCCGCCCATTATTTTCTTATCTACTTGATAATACCGTCAATGCTAAGGCAATGGCTAGCCAGAAAAAGACTAAAATTCCTGTCAAACGTTGCATCACAGCTTCAAAACCGCGCGCTTTGCTACGTTCAAACAAATCACCTGCACTGGCATCAAATACATTGCTAGATTGGTTTTTAGTTGGTTGCATGAAAATTGCAATCACAATCACAACAGATAATACTAATAGAATGGTTAATAATAGGTTATACATATCAAACTCCTTAAAATCCCTATTATTCTACCATAATTTCTACTTAGATTCAAGATGTAGAGTCACTTTTCTTTCTTTAGGGCAATACTTTAAGACCTCAATCTTGTCTGGATGGGTTTTGGAGTTCTTACTGGTTAGATAATTGATGCTGCCACAAGAGGAGCATTTGAGATTGATTTTTACTCGCACTAGATTTCCTTCACTTTTAATAATGTTCTAAATTGGATAAGGTTAAATAAACAACTGAGAGCTACACAAAGAGCTGTTGCATAAAATACTGAGTGATAGCCAAATTGTCCCGCTACTGCTGATCCTGCTAAGGGACCTATCACCCCTCCTAGATAAAAGAAGACTTGATTAAAGGCAAATACCCTTGAAATGCCAACTTTAGGAGTCATTTTGCTTAGGAGAGCATTGACACCAGGTATTAGAGCTCCTGTCCCAAGACCAAATAGAAAACGATAGAAGCCTAATTGGAATGGGCTCGTCGCATTTGCACATAATAGATATATGAAAACTGAATATCCCTGAGCTACGACAAGAAGTCGATGATTACCCACTTTATCACCTAATTTACCCATGATACCTGCACTCATCATACTTGAAAATCCCATGCTGGATACAATCAAGCCAGAGACAAAGAGAAGATTCTCTTTCTGTCCAAGGTCTCGTACATACAGGGCAAGGATGGGACCAATAGATTGGGCAGCAAATTGAATCACAAAGCTAGTTAGAAATAGATTTATCAAGAGAACAGGATATTTAACAGAAGTAAAGAGCTCTTTTGTAGGGAGTGCTTTTTCTTTTGGCACTGGTTGAAAGTTTTCTTTGATAAAAAGAATGGTTAAGATAGCTGCCAAGAACAGGAAACTACCAACCAATAAAAAGACATTTCGAATTCCAAAAATTTCGGCAATGAAACCACCGACAAAGGGACCAGTCAAAGTTCCGGCGACAACACCAGTTGATAAAGTCCCTAGAGCGTATCCTGACCTATCTTTGGGAACTTGACTTGCAATTAAAGCTGTCGCATTGGGTACAAATCCTGTAAAAACTCCATTAAGAAACCGTAAGAACAAGAGCCAGACAACATTTGGAACAAATGCCAGACCTCCCATAGTAATGGTCATGGCTAGCCCAGCACGAATCATCATGGTTTTTCGACCATACTTGTCTGCTAAGATACCCCAAATTGGTGATACAAAGGCTGCAGAAATAGCAGAAACTGATATAGCTAAACCTGAATAAAAGGCAACTTGATCTCCTTCAATTCCTAACTGTTCGACAAAAATAGGCATGAAAGGAACAACGAGAGAAATGCTGGCTCCTGTTAAAAAGCAACCAAACCAAGCAATACGAAGATTATCCTTCCAACTAATCTCTTGCATGGGCATCGCCTCCTTCAAGTAAGGTCACTACTTGACTCAAAAGCCGCGTTCGACTGCCATTATTGTCTAATATATAAGTAGCAAATTTTTTCTTTTCTTCTAAAGGCCACTGTGAAGCTAAACGAGTTTCAGCTGACTCTTTGGATAACTGATCACGGTTCATTAAGCGATCCAGCTGGGTATCTAGCCTTACATAAACTAGCCAAGTTTCATCGAACCATGAAGCATAGTCCTGTTCAAAAAGCAATGGAATATCCATAAAAAATAGTTCTTCTGTTTCACTGAACTTGTCTCTCAAAGCCCTCAATTCGTCACGGATGATTTTTCCTTGAGTTTCTTTAGACCATTCTCTTTCCTCAGAGTTAGAAAAGATAAGACTGGCAAGTAATGGTCGATTCAGTTCCCCATCTTCTAGAAGGACTTTTTCACCGAAATGCTCTACTAAAATCTGATAAAGGCGACCACCAGGTTTTTGAAGTTGGTGAACAAGAGCATCCGCATCTACCACTTCAAACCCTTTTTGTCTTAGAAAATTTGTGACGGTGGACTTCCCGGATGCAATACCACCAGTGATTCCAATAATTTTTCCCATCACTTTCTCCTTTGACATTTTGGGCAAAAATGGGTTCCACGACCACCGAGTTGAATTTTTTCGATAATGGATCCACAACGTGAACAAGCTTGTCCAGCTTTATCATAGACTTGATGAAAGTCTTGCATGGTCCCATCTTCGCCAAATGCATTGGTATAGGTGCGAATGGTTGAACCGCCTTTCTCAACAGCCTGCCCCAAAACTTCAATGGTTTGATCATGGACTTTTCTAGCCTCTTGGGCGCTTAAACTTTTAGAAGCTCTAGAAGGATGAACTTTCGCTTTCCAGAGAACTTCATCCACGTAGATATTTCCCAATCCAGCAACCAAAGTCTGGTCGAGAAGATGTGATTTGATAGGCTTTTTAGATTTCTTCAAGGCACCTATAAAAATCTCTAAGTCAAAATCCTCTTCAGTAGGTTCTGGTCCAAGCTTTTTAGATACAAAGTAAGCATCTAAGAGTTCAGGCGCCAAGAGTTCCATAGTACCAAACTTGCGAACATCATCATAAACAAGCGTGCCACCGTCTTCAAACTGGATAAAAATATGAGCATGCTTACGTTCAGGGACTTGACCTGGATAATAAAAATACTTGCCTTCCATCCGTAGATGCGAAATCAAGACCTTGTCTGTTAGATAGAAAAGTAAATACTTGCCACGGCGCCCCATCGATTGAATCTCTTGACCTGGCACTTCCTTTCGAAACTCGTCCAAATCCGTCTTAATCATCTTGGGATAGCGAATTTCTACACTCGAAATCTTCTTACCCAGAATCAGTTTTTCAAGACCTCGTCGAACCGTTTCGACTTCAGGTAATTCAGGCATAACTCCTCCTTCTCTAAAAACAAGAAGCAGGCTACTGCCCACCTCTTCTTAGTATTCTTTTTCGTTATAGCCAAAGTCAGCCAAATCTAGCTTCTTATCTCGCCAGTTTTTCTTAACCTTGACCCAAGTTTCTAGGAAGACCTTGTCTCCTAGCATGAGCTCTATATCACGACGGGCCATAGTCCCAATTTTTTTGAGCATGACACCACCTTTACCGATGACAATCCCTTTTTGGCTGTCACGTTCAACCATAATGGTTGCTCTAATGTGAACCTTATCAGTATCTTCATCTCTTTTCATTGAGTCAACCACTACTGCAACTGAGTGTGGAATCTCTTCACGAGTTAAGTGTAAGACTTTTTCACGAATCATCTCAGAAACCAAAAATCGCTCTGGATGGTCTGTGATTTGATCGGCTGGGAAATATTGGAAACCTTCTTCAAGATTTTCACTGAGAATATCGACTAAACGTGAGACATTATTCCCCTGAAGGGCTGAAATAGGGACAATTTCCTTGAAATCCATCTGATTACGGAAATCATCAATTTGAGACAATAGTTGGTCAGGATGAACCTTATCAATCTTATTGACCACCAAAATCACTGGAACCTTAGCAGCCTTAAGACGCTCGATAATCATGTCATCGCCCTTACCACGCGCCTCATCTGCAGGCACCATAAATAGAACTGTATCCACTTCACGAAGGGTGCTATAGGCAGACTCTACCATGAAATCTCCGAGTGCTGTCTTAGGTTTATGAATGCCTGGTGTATCGATAAAGACGATTTGCTCCTTATCAGTGGTGTAAATCCCCATGATTTTATTGCGCGTTGTCTGCGCCTTATCACTCATGATGGCAATCTTTTGCCCCATGACGTGATTCAAAAAAGTTGACTTCCCAACATTGGGACGTCCTAGAATGGCTACAAAGCCTGATTTAAATGTCATAATTTCCTCTTACTGTTTAAAATAATAAATCCCAAATCCGTGGGAGAAAGATAAGCGCACCTGTCAAAGCGGCAAAAAGTGAGACTACAAGCACGGCGCCAGCTGCCATGTCCTTAGCTTTCTTTGCCAACATAGAAAAGTGATAGTGACTAGCCAAATCTACTACATTTTCAATAGCTGAATTAATAATCTCAAAAGCTACTACCATGAAAATGCTCATAAGTAGAAATAACCATTCGATTCGCGACACCTGAAAAACAAAACCTGCAAGGATGACGACAAGAGCCGTCACTGCATGTTTTCGCATATTGCGTTCTTCCTTGATAGCAGTAAAAATCCCTGTGATGGCAAATTCTAAACTGGCTATCAGGTCACGATTTTTCCATTTTCGTTTATTGTCTTGTGAGTCCATAGGCTGTCAAAATTTCTTCTTGTAAACCGAACATCTCCGCTTCTTCTTCCGGAGTGTAGTGATCATAGCCGTTGATATGTAAAAAGCCGTGTACTGCCAAGAAACCCATCTCACGCTCAAAGCTGTGGCCATATTCCTCGGCCTGCTCATGAGCCTTATCGATAGAGATGAACAATTCCCCAATATAGGCATCAAACTCAGACATCATCTCTGCCAATTCCGGATTTTCAAGCAAATCTTCCTCGTCAAAGGCAATTTCCAACTCTGGCTTATATTCAAGGCTAATGACATCTGTCGGACGGTCGGTGTCACGGTACTCAAGATTAAGTTCATGACTACGCTCATTGGTCACAAAGGTAACTGCCATTTCCTTGTCTTCTTTTCCTAATTTTTGGGCTGCAAATTCCAAAATTTCTTGGGTTTGTTGCAACATTTCTTTTGAAACTTGACCCGTTTCATCTACCATTTCAATATACATGTATTTCTCGATTCTCTTTACTTGGCTTTATTATATCACATTTCTATGATTTTATTCTACCTTTTTGATATAATACTATGGAATACATTCACGAGGAGAGAACCATGTCATTTGATGGATTTTTTTTACACCACATGGTTGAGGAATTGCGAACTGAACTACTCAATGGTCGCATCCAAAAGATAAATCAACCCTTTGACCAAGAACTGGTCTTGCAAATCCGTAGCAATCGTAAAAGTCATCGTTTGCTCCTGTCTGCCCATCCAGTTTTTGGACGCATCCAGTTAACAGAGTCCACCTTTGAAAACCCTGCTCAGCCATCTACTTTTATTATGGTATTGAGAAAGTACCTTCAAGGAGCAGTTATCGAGTCAATCGAGCAAATTGAAAATGATCGTATCGTGGAAATCACGGTTTCCAATAAAAACGAGATTGGGGACCATATCCAAGCCACGCTTATTATTGAGATTATGGGCAAACACAGCAATATTCTCCTTGTAGATAAGTCTAGTCACAAAATTCTTGAAGTTATCAAGCATATCGGTTTCTCTCAAAATAGCTATCGTACCTTATTACCAGGTGCTACTTATATCGCTCCTCCAAGTACGGAGGCTCTCAATCCTTTTACCATCAAGGATGAAAAATTGTTTGAGATTCTACAAACTCAAGAATTGACAGCTAAAAACCTTCAAACCCTCTTTCAAGGTTTAGGTCGTGATACAGCAAACGAATTGGAAAAATTATTAACGAATGATAAACTAGCCACTTTCCGAAGCTTTTTTAATCAAGAAACCAATCCTTGCTTAACAGACAAATCCTTCTCTTGTGTGCCATTTTCCAATAAATTAGACGATCAGTTTTCAAGCCTTTCTCAATTACTTGATGTCTATTACAAGGATAAGGCCGAGCGTGACCGCGTCAAGCAACAGGCAAGTGAACTCATTCGCCGAGTTGAAAATGAGCTACAAAAAAATCGTCAAAAACTTAAAAAACAAGAAAAAGAACTCCTTGCTACTGAAAATGCAGAGGAATTTCGTCAAAAAGGTGAATTGCTAACGACTTTTCTTCATCAAGTTCCCAATGACCAAGATCAGGTCATTTTGGACAATTACTACACCAATCAACCTATCACGATTGCACTTGATAAAGCTTTAACACCAAACCAAAATGCTCAAAAATACTTTAAACGATATCAGAAGTTAAAAGAAGCTGTTAAATACTTGACTGAACTAATCGAAGAAACCAAGGCTACTATTCGTTACCTAGAAAGTGTAGAGACAGTTCTCAATCAAGCCGGACTCGATGAAATTGCTGAAATTCGTGAGGAATTGATTCAAACAGGATTTATCCGCAGAAGACAAAGGGAAAAAATCCAGAAACGACAGAAACCTGAAAAATATCTTGCAAGCGACGGAAAAACCATTATCCTAGTTGGTCGTAACAACCTTCAAAACGACGAGTTAACCTTTAAAATGGCTCGTAAGGAAGAGCTCTGGTTCCACGCTAAGGACATCCCTGGAAGTCACGTTGTTATCACTGCCAATCTCAATCCTACTGACGAAGTTAAGACAGATGCGGCAGAGCTAGCTGCCTACTTTTCAAAAGGCCGTCTCTCCAACCTCGTTCAGGTAGATATGATTGAGGTCAAAAAACTCAATAAGCCCACAGGTGGTAAACCAGGATTTGTGACTTATACTGGACAAAAGACTCTCCGTGTCACACCTGACCCTGAGAAAATTCAATCCATGAAAGTAAAATAAAGACTTTTAACCTGAAGGCTGTCAACATTTTAGATTTTTTAAAAAAAGGAGGTAAGCTCAATGCTACGGCATATCAAGTCTATTTTAACCATTATATTCGGAGCTGCCATCTATGCCTTCGGACTCACGTATTTCGTTGTGCCCCACCACTTATTCGAGGGGGGAGCAACTGGGATCACCTTGATTACGTATTATCTCTTTAACATTCCCATCTCTTTGATGAACCTGTTGATTAATATCCCGCTCTTTATTCTAGCCTGGAAAATATTTGGTTCAAAGACTCTGTACACAAGTTTGCTCGGAACCATTTCCTTATCCATTTGGTTAGCAATCTTTGAAAAGATTCCTCTCCACTTTAATCTTGAAGGAGATTTGGTTATCGTTGCCTTGGTTGCGGGGGTTCTTTTGGGACTTGGTTTAGGTGTTATCTTCAATGCTGGTGGTACCACTGGTGGAACAGATATCGTCGCTCGAATTCTCAACAAGTACACCAATATCTCCGTTGGAAAATTACTCTTTACACTAGACTTCCTTATCCTAATGCTCATTTTAATTATCTTCCAAGATCTTCGTCTCGTAACCTATACACTTTTATTTGACTTCATCGTCTCTAGAGTTATCGACTTGATTGGTGAAGGTGGATATGCTGGTAAAGGATTTATGATCATCACCCAAAAGCCTATGGAGTTAGCTGATAAAATCAATGAAGAGCTCGGTAGAGGTGTCACCTTCATATCTGGACAAGGTTACTACAGTCAAAAAGATTTGAAAATTATCTACTGTATCGTAGCAAGAAATGAAATGATTAAGATGAAAGAACTGATTCATACGATCGATCCTAGAGCCTTTATTACCATCACTGAAGCTCACGAAATTCTAGGAGAAGGCTTCACCTTTGTAAAAGAAGAAAATTCCTAAGACATAGACAACAAAAATAGTAACTTCGAATTTGAAGTTACTATTTTTTGATGATAAAAACGGAAGAATTAAATCTTCCGTTTCACAAATCATTATTTTTCAGCTGTTAATGCTGCCATAGTGATGTAGTTGTATGGTTTATTGAAGTGTGGCAAGAAGAATAGGTCTGTCAAGGCCAATTTTTCAATTGTAACGTGTTCTTGGATAGCAAGTGAGAACATGTGAATTCCCATAGCGATTCCAGGATCACGTGATACCATTTGAGCACCAAGAATTTCACGGCTATCTTTGTCGAAGACAATCTTGATAGCTACTTCATGGTTGTCATGTTTCATAAATTCTGGTTTTTGAAGATCGTTGAAGCCAGTTTCAGTTGCATTGTAGCCTGCAGCTTTTGCTTTTTCAAGAGTCAAACCAGTTGAAACCATGTGAAGACCGTAGATAGAGATACCGTTTGATCCTTGAACACCGATTCCTTCAAGTTCATGTCCACAAGCGTTGTAAGCACCTACGATACCAGTACGAACTGCGTTTGATGCAAGGGCGATGTAGCTAGTGTCTTTACGAGCGTTATCATAAACAGTCGCACAGTCACCCACAGCGAATACACCTGGGATAGATGTTTCTTGTTTTTTGTTAACAAGGAAAGCACCGTTGCGGAAGAGTTCAATCTTACCATCAGCAAGAGCTGTGTTAGGACGGAAACCAACTGCAAGGATAACCATATCAACGTCAAAGCTTTCTTTGTCAGTGATCAAGCGTTCAACTTTACCATCACCTTCGATAGCTTTAACAGTTTGACCAAGTGCCAAACGGATGTTGTGGTCTTCCAAGTTTTTAGCCATCAATTGTGTGAAGTCTTTGTCGTAGTATCCGTTCAAGACTGTATCTACGATATCAACAAGAACAACTTCTTTTCCAAGACGTTCGAATGCTTCAGCAAGCTCAACACCGATGTATCCACCACCAACAACAGCGATACGGTTAAGATTTTGGCTCTTATCTGCAAGTTTGTTGATAACTTCTTCAGCGTTTTGATACAATTTAACGAATTGTACATTTTCAAGAGTAGCTTTGAACTCACGGTTACCTTTGACAATTTCAACACCTTCAATTGGTGGCAAGATTGGTGTAGAACCAGTTGCAAAGATCAATTTGTCATAAGACTCTTTGTGTTCTTTTCCTTCAACTTCTGCAGTAACAACTTTGTTATCGTAGTCGATTGAAAGTACAGGTGAGTTCATGTAAATTTTCGCACCTTTAGCTTCAAGCGTTTCTTTATCAGAGTAGAACAAGCCTTCAGGACCGTCGATTTGCTCACCGATCCAAAGAGCCATTCCACATCCAAGGAATGAAATATTTGAGTTTTGGTCAAATACAACGATTTCGTTTTCGTTTCCAAAGTTGTCCAACATAGTGTTGATACATGCAGTTCCAGCGTGGTTAGCACCCACGACTACGATTTTACTCATTAGATAATTCCTACCTTTTAATTTTTATTTACCCCTCTAGTATATCATTATCTGTGAGCGTTTACAAGCTTTTTACTTATTTTTCCTTATTTTCGAAAAGATTGAAAACATATATCAACTTATTTTCAGCGTTTTCAAATTTTATTTTAAGGGAATTTAGTTTTTTTGAGCATATTTCTTGACTTTTTGTAAAAAATGATTTGTGAAAACGCTGACTTTATGATATTCTATTTACATGGGAATAAAATATAAATCTTTACATCACTTTCATGATAGGATTTACAACTATTTCCAATTGACTTGAAAGGAGTTGGTTTTTTGCCTCTTAGTTCATCTTCTCAACGACTAATGGGAACTACGATTACCATTTCCTTAGTACATGATCAGGCTGATAGTCTGCTCAGGCAAGCTTTTGATTTGCTTAGGGAGCTTGAATTTCGCTTCAATGCCAACAGTTCTGAATCGGAATTGATGGAAATCAACCATCGAGCTGGAATTGCTCCAGTCAAGGTTCATCCTGATTTATTTGAACTGATTTCCTTAGGTTTAGACCATAGTCTAGCACCTGGAAGTCATCTCAATATTAGTATCGGCCCCTTGGTTCAAACCTGGCGTATTGGTTTTTCCGATGCAAAGGTTGCAAGCCCTGAAGAAATTGCTTCAGCCTTACCACTAATAGACCCTCGCTTGATCAAACTCGATTCAGTTAATTCTACTGTTTTTTTAGAAAAAAAAGGGATGAAAATTGACTTAGGTTGTTTAGCAAAGGGCTATAGCGCAGATAAGGTTGCAACTTTTCTAAAAGAAAAGGGTGTCACTTCTGCTCTTATCAATCTTGGAGGAAACATCCTCACAATTGGGACCAACCAATCAAAAGATGGACGTCCGTGGCAAATCGGCATTCAAGATCCAAATAATCCACGCGGTAATCACCTGATGACCTTGTCTATTACTGGAAAATCAGTTGTTACATCTGGTATTTATGAACGGCATCTTGAAATCAATGGCAAGGATTATCATCACATTCTCGATAGTGAAACAGGCTATCCTATTGAAACGGATTTAGCTAGTTTGACCATTATATCAAATCGATCTGTCGACGGCGAGATATGGACTACACGATTGTTTGGCCAACGTAGCGCATCAATCATGTGGCAAGTCGAAAATATTGATGGTATCGAAGCCATCCTCATTGACAAAGATGGACGCATCGCTTGTTCATCTGGTATCCAACGGTAATTAATTAATAATGCAAAAGAGAAAGGAAAGCCCATGCTTAAACTTATTGCTATTGTAGGAACCAACTCTAAACGTTCCACAAACCGCCAACTGCTACAATATATGCAAAAACACTTTGCTGATAAAGCAGAAATCGAATTGGTCGAAATTAAAGATCTTCCAGTTTTCAACAAACCAGCCGACAAACAAATCCCGGCTGAGGCTATAGAAATCGTAGCTAAAATCGAAGCAGCTGATGGTGTTATTATCGGTACTCCAGAATACGACCACTCAATTCCAGCAGTACTTATGAGCGCCCTTGCTTGGATTTCTTACGGAGTGTTCCCACTTTTGAATAAACCAGTCATGATTACTGGTGCTTCATATGGTACTCTTGGTTCTTCACGTGCTCAATTGCAACTTCGTCAAATTTTGAATGCGCCAGAGATTAAAGCGACAGTTCTACCTGACGAATTCTTGCTTTCTCATTCTCTTCAAGCATTTGATAAGAATGGTGACTTGGTAGATCTTGATGTCATTAATAAATTGGATGCCATCTTTGATGACTTCCGTATCTTTGTCAAGATTACTGAGAAATTGCGTAGCGCGCAAGAATTGCTTCGCAAAGATGCAGAAGAATTTGACTGGGAAAATTTGTAAGATAGGAGATCGAAAGAATGAAATTTGTTGGACTTGTTGGATCAAACTATGACCAATCATATAACCGCAAACTCTTGGAATTCATCCGTCGTAATTTCAAACTTAAATTTGAATTAGAAGTTCTTGAAATTGATGAAGTTCCAATGTTTAACCAAGACGAAAAATGGGACGAAAGTTTCCAATTGCGCCTTCTTTACAATAAAATTACTCGTGCTGATGGTGTGATTATTGCTACTCCTGAGCACAACCATACAATTTCTGCTTCACTCAAGTCAGTTCTTGAATGGCTTTCATATGAAGTGCATCCATTTGAAAACAAACCAGTGATGATCGTGGGGGCTTCTTACTACGACCAAGGAACTTCTCGTGCTCAAGTTCACCTTCGTAAAATCCTTGATGCACCAGGGGTGAATGCCTACACATTACCAGGTAATGAATTCCTTCTTGGAAAAGCTAAAGAAGCTTTTGATGCTAACGGAAATATTATCAACGAAGGAACTGTTAAATTCCTTGAAACTTGTTTAGATAACTTTGTCAAATACGTGGGAGTCGTTTCTAAATTGAAAAAACCAAAACCAATTGAACCAGAAGACTTGGATTGTGGAAAACCAATCGCTACAACTATTACAGAAGTTGATCCTGACGATCCAAACTGGGTAGAAAAAGTCGCTGAAATCACAGGAGCTGTATCTGGTGATACATACGTTAAACTTGACCATGGTATCCTTACAGTTAACCAAATCGATATGTTCTTGAAAGCTATGCCTTTTGAGTTGACATACGCTGACGATAACAACCAATTCCTCTACTACAACAATGCTCATCAAGATCCAGAAACAATGTTTGCGAAACGTGTACCACCTCAATCTGGTAGCCGTATGTCAACAGTTCACGGTTCTCTTCCACCAGCACGTATGAAAAACGTTGAGTGGGTTATCGGAACTCTTAGAAACGGTAACCAAGAATACGTACGTACAATTGTTCCTGGTTCTCCTGCCGGTGTTATCAATACTCACAACTACCAAGCAATGTACTATCCTGATGGTTCATATGCTGGTATCAATGAAATTGTCTTTAACTTCCAACCATGGCTTGACTGGTACTTGAAAGAAACTGGTCAACGTTTGGTAGGAGGAAGCGGTCCGTTTGCTCCTGCTGGAGGCCACGGTGACGCAGATGCTACTTCTGGTGCTTCTGACTCAGCTGACGGAGGCCATGGAGATGCGGATGCTACTTCTGGTGCAAGTAACTAATAACTAACAAAAAGGAACCCAAAATGGTTCCTTTTTTTATAATAGAAATCTCGGTTCGCACACACAAACCGAGAATTTTTTTATTTATGAATTTGGATCGTCAAGACTACGACCATGCAAGCCTTTTTCACGTTGTACCTGACGAAGTTTCTCAGGAGTCACATCATTTCCATCTTCATCTACGATTTTGATTCCTTCAATGTGATGACGAACTGAACGACGATAGCCTTCGATATATTCCTCACGAAGTTTAGCCTGTTCTACTTTTTCTTCTGCAGTCAAGCCTTCAGTTTTTTTCTTTTTCGCAAGCTCATTAATACGAGCGATTTTTTCTGGTGTCATATTTGAACCTCCAATCTACTTTTTAATTTCTATTTTGTATTAAGAAGATTAAAAGCAGCGACTGTTTTTGCTTTATTCACAAGTTCAGTTAGAATAGCTAGGCGATTATTCTTAACATCAACATCCTCTGCCATAACCATTGTATTATCAAAGAAAGCATCAATAACTGGACTAAGAGCAAATAATTGCTCTAATTTATCACTAGCTGAACCTTTCAATTCTAAGCTTTCTACAGCTTGAGCTAGTGCTTTTTCTTGTTCATTTTCAAAGAGGCTAGTATCAACTTTGACTGAGCCTTCTGCTTTTTCCGCTAGGTTGAAGGCACGAGATAATGATTCAACTGATGATTTGTAGTTTTCAGTTTTTGCAGCTTCAGTTAAGGCTTCTGCTGCTTCAATCATATCTGCAACAACAAAGTTTGAACTTGCAAGAACAGCTTCCTTAATATCTTTTGCAGTAGAACCCATCATCTTATCAACACGAGCTTTGATAAAGTTAAGCACTTCTTCTTGATTATCGTAAGTTAGGCTATCAAATGATAAAGCATAAAGGCTAGCAATCAATTCGTCCATTGGAATATTCCATCCAAAGTCTTCCAAGATACGGACAATCCCTTGTGTTGCACGACGAAGAGCATAAGGGTCATTTGAACCAGATGGAATCAAGCCAACAGAGAAGAAGGACAAAAGAGTATCCAATTTATCAGCTAGTGCAAGGATTGCTCCGACTTTAGATTCAGGAAGAGCACCGTCTGCTGAATCAGGAAGATAGTGCTCACGAATAGCTTGTGCCACTGCTGCGTTCTCACCAGCGAGAAGAGCATATTTCTCTCCCATGATCCCTTGAAGCTCATCAAATTCACCAACCATACCGGTTAAGAGGTCAAATTTATAAATGGCTGCAGCACGAGCAAGATAAATAGTTTCATCAACTGATAAACCTGCTTTTTCTGCCAAAAGGATAGCAATTTTTCCAGTACGAATCATGTGTTCACGTAATGAACCAATCTTTTCATGGAAGGTTACATGTGATAATTTAGCTACAAGATCTTCAATCTTCAATTTTTGGTCTTCACGCCAGAAAAATTCACCATCTTCAAGACGCGCAACTAAGACTTTCTCATTTCCTCGGATAACATTATCCAAATACTCTGCATTTCCGTTACGGACAGAAATAAAGTTTGGTTTTAGATTTCCATCAAGGTCACGAACTACAAAGTAGCGTTGATGAGTCTCCATTGAAGTGACCAAAACTTCTTCTGGAACCTCTAGGTACTTAGGATCAAAATTCCCCATGAAGGCAGTTGGGTATTCAACCAAATTCAGAACTTCATTCAAGAGTCCTTCATCAATTTGTACCTGAACACCTTCTTCAGCTTCAATAGCCTTAATTTGCTCACGAATCATATTTTCGCGTTCAGTGCTATCAGCAATAACATAAACTTTGCGCAGGTCTTCTTCATAGCTGTCAGCATGCTGAATTTCTACTTCGTGACCAAGGAAACGATGTCCACGGCTAACTCTTCCTGAATGAATATCTAAGAAATCCATATCGAGTGCCACATCATCCAAAAGAACTGTCAACGTATGGACTGGACGGATATATTCAAAGGTATTGTTTGCCCAGTGCATACTTACTGGGAAGCTTAAGCTAGCCAATACTTCTGGAATTCCAGCCAAAACTTCCTCAGCTGGTTTTCCAGCTTCATGCTTAGTTACGTAGACATATTCTTCACCTTTGATTTCACGGAATTCGATATCATCTACAGTCAAGCCTTTACCACGGACAAACCCTTGCGCTGCTTTAGAAAAGTTTCCTTCTGCATCCAAAGCAATTTTTTTAGAAGGTCCTTTAAAATCTTCAGTCAAATCCGTTTGTTGGTCTGCCAAGCCAAGTACGCGAACAGCCAAACGACGTGGAGTTGAAAAAGTTTGAATTCCTTCGTATGAAAGGCGGTTATTATCCAAAAAGGCTGCCATTTTTTCACCTAGTTGTTTTTCACTTGGTGTGACAACGTAGGCTGGTAACTCTTCGAGTCCTAGTTCTACTAATAAATTTTTTGCCATGTTTTTTCCTTTACAAAATTTCTTCTTTTTGATAGGCACCTTAGATACTGGGGACGTTGCTAACTAACTTTGTGAGGCTGTATGAAAATCTGATGCCTCCTTGACATAGATTTCCAACAGTCTCATCAAAGTGGATTTAGCTAACTAATTTTTGAACCTAAAGTTTCAAAAATCCCCATATAGCAGTACGGCGGTGCCTATCTCTATAGCAAGTCTTCGACTTGCCTCTGGGTGCCATACGGGCTCACTTTGTTCGCCCTTTTTCTATTCTTGTAACTGTTTTTATTCTTCCTCTTCTGCTAAGAGTTTTGCACGTGTTGCTTCATCAAGAAGTGGGTATCCGAGTTTCTTGCGTTCTGCCACGAATGTTTTAGCTACGACACGGGCCAAGTTACGGATACGAGCGATATAACCTGCACGTTCTGTAACGGATACTGCTCCACGAGCATCAAGCAAGTTGAAGGTGTGTGAACATTTCAAAACGTAGTCATAGGCAGGGTGAACAAGACCCAATTCCAAGGCACGTCCTGCTTCTTTTTCAAATTTCTCAAAGTTTTCAAGAAGCATATCTTGATCAGAAACTTCAAAGCTGTATTTTGAATGCTCGTATTCTGGTTGAAGGAAGATTTCTCCGTATTTAACACCTGGAGCCCACTCAATATCATAAACTGAGTCTACTTCTTGGATGTAAGAAGCCAAACGTTCCAATCCGTAAGTAACCTCAGCAGTAACAGGACCAGTTGCCAAGCCACCGACTTGTTGGAAGTAAGTGAATTGAGTAATTTCCATACCGTCAAGCCAAACTTCCCATCCAAGACCAGCTGAACCAGTTGATGGATTTTCCCAGTTATCTTCAACGAAACGAATATCGTGTTCCAAAGGATTGATACCCAATTTTTCCAATGACTCTAGGTAGAGCTCTTGAATGTTTGATGGTGATGGTTTCATCACCACTTGGAATTGATGGTGTTGGTAAAGACGGTTTGGATTTTCCCCGTAACGACCGTCTGCTGGACGACGTGATGGCTCTACATAAGCTGCATTCCATGGCTCAGGACCAATGGCACGAAGGAAAGTGTAAGGGCTCATGGTTCCCGCACCTTTTTCATTATCATAAGCCTGCATCAGCATACAACCCTGATCATTCCAGTATTGTTGCAAAGTAAGGATGATTTCCTGGAAAGTCAATTTTTTAGACATTGTTTACTCCTTTAATTTATATTATCTTCTTAGATTTATTTATCAAGCAACCAAGAAAAGGCTGGGTCCTGAAAAATATGACGTTTAGGAACAGTTTGTAAATTCTGATCGCATTCATCTATTGTACCTAATTTCAAAGCACAGACTTCTGGTATATTTTCTTGAACAGTGAAAATTTGACTATGACAGTTCTGGCAGTAATAACGCTGTTTTCCTGGAGAAGAACTATAGGAAACAAGCTTTTCTTTTCCATGCAATACTAGCTTTTCACTGCTAACTTTAGCATTAACTGTATAGGCAGACGCAGTTGCTTTCCGACAAAATGAGCAATGACAAAAAACTAATTCCGATAATTCCTCATCTAGAGTGTAGGTCACTGCTTTACATAAACAAGATCCTTTAAGCATTATGCTCCTTTCTACTTAGGCATTAGACGAATTCAAAAAGAACCGAATTTCAACACCCAAGCCTTGCGACTAGGGGCGTCAGAAACGCGGTTCCACCCTAATTTATTACTTCATTATTTTTTAAAATTTACCAAAAGCGCCACACTCATCTCTCAACCACCTGACTCTCACTATCTCAGGCTCGCTTGGGATTTACTGATAAGATATTCTTTCTTGTCGTCTATTATATCAAAAAGGAATAAAAAAGTAAAATTATTTTATCATCACCCTTGTATTTTTCTCAGTATTAATTCTTACTGATCTTTCCAATTCTTTAGAATATTATCAATAGCATTCACTGATCGTATTCCTGAAACTAAAAGTACAAACTTCAATGACACATTTCTATAAGAAGAGCTGATAAAAATACACAATGATAATTTATTGACGATATGATCTTCTACTTTCTAGAAGCATTTCTAAATACTTCTTCGTTATTATGGAAAAATTTCTCTTTCTTGCGACTGAAAAATTACTTACAGAATAGACTACAATCGGATATCCATCTTTTGCGATAGTTTTTTTCAATAAGAAAATTTTTTCATACCTTGTACCTAGATGATCCCCCCCTCTTCTTGAACGATTTCAAATCTATCTATCCAGTTTTCGTCATATGTCGATTTTGACTGAAGGACTAGTCCTTCTGTGTCTATTCACATATTAAAGCAATAGCAAAGCCTTTTAGAATCAAGCTGACTTCACTGTTTTATCGTCAACCTTCAAGTCAGATTCTCACTAAGTCTTAACTAAATCATTTCAAAAAATGAGAGAATCTCCTAGTTCAACTATTAATCATTATCAAAACTAAACCTTCCAAAAGAAGTTCTGTTCACTCACTAGGACCTTAGAGACTTGAATATCTTGGCATGCAATCTCAATTAACATACTTGATAAAGTAATTGTAGCTTGTATCATATTGTTTTTCTCGGCGATAAGTCTAATCTCATGCACAGTGTGAGACATGAGATTTTCAAAAGGAATATCTTTCATATTGAAATTTCTTGTGCCAGTCTCACTTTTCCAACATGTCCAACCAGCGTCCGTCTCATAGTTTACCTTAAAGCAACGGTAGAAAACAATCTCCCAGCAATACTGATCCGATTGTCCATTTTCAACTTCAATATAGAGTCTACATTCATCTCCAAAAAATGAAGCTCTAAAGTCTAATGCATAGGCGTCCCAGTAGTTCGTACCCTCAATCTCTTCCTGTAGTTTTAAAATGTCCACTAGTCCCTCCCCTTCAATTTTTTTAATTAAAATCTAATAAAAAATGTATACATCTATAGAATAAACGAGAAACACTTGCTAAATCATTACATTTCTAGTTTGTTCATCATGTAATGTTACTGTCCTTTTATAGTCTTTTGAAAAAATTCTAGGTAAATGATTTCTAAAATGCTTTAGATTTTCTAATTGAGTTTTGACATAGAATTGACATCGATGGAGCCCCTCGTCATTATCTGCTACTTCCATATCCACTTCAATATTTAACTCTTCTCTTACATTAATAGGTGCAAAAGTGAAAACAAAATAACCACTTCCACCAACCCTATCATCTCCAAAAATGATCTTTCTTGCTAGATTAGGATTTTCTATATAATCATCCATGTCCAGTAATACCTTCGTCATCTCATCCTCAAAGAGATAGCACACTTGGTAAATTGTTAGAAACTTTGTTTTACAAGTAAGCCTAACTTCGCAAAACTTTTCCGATTCATCCAACCACTCACTTCGTAGTACTATATTATCCAATTTCTTCCCTCCTCTACACAATGACATATAACACATCACTCTATATTATAAAATTTAACAATAAAAATATGACCATAGATAGGTTATTCAGCCTTTAGCATTTAAACAAATGGTTTCCATGATAGTTTAATAAGTCAGATTTTATTTACGGCTGTATTCAAAATGATGACATTTCAAAAATCTACAAAATCAGTTTATTTTTTTTACACCTTAGAGTTATATGAAATAATAAAAATCGGAGTTTCAATAATTTGAATGGTTCATTGGATTTAAAAAATTCTTAGAAAATCCTTCTTCAGATACTTTTTACAACTACATTTTTACCTTCCTCAAGTGCGAATCTAAAACAAGTTAACATGACTTCAAATAAATCACTGCCTGAACTAGTTATAAAATATTGAGATAAATTTGTGATATGGGAAGCAATTTGATTTCCCCAAGGAGGAGTGACTGACAAATCTTCAAAATCCCATATGATGTCGTGAGGTGGAAATTTTTTCAACTCTTCTTGAATAGATAACAACTCTGCTATTCCACTCTCAATATCTTCCAAAGGAATATCGCCAAAATAAAGTTTATTCATGATAACGGGATACTTACTTCCCCAGTCATTATTCTCTAACTGAACATAAATAGTCGAAAAGAATGAATTAAAAAAGCTCCCTTCTCCTACTGTCCACCAATTATAACCTACCATTAAGCCTACAGACATAAAATCCACCTCCAAATTATTCTTAAATATTACTTCTACATCAACAGATGTCCTATCATTGTTAATAAAATCATCTGTCTACTGAAGATTAGCAAATGCTATCCCCTTTTTTCTATCTATTATGCACTATCTCTAGCAACTTGTCTTTCCAATCTTTATGGTCGAGATCAAACTTTTATACATCTATGCTTTAATTGTCAATATCCTATTCAATCTTTAATTTCCTTTGATTTCCTAGGAGAGCATGTTTACAGATAAATAAGATTGTTGATTACTTTAGTCGTGTCTGACTAATTTATCTCTTAAACTTCCTCTAATAATCTTAACTGTAACCAATGGCATCGTACTAGTAATTTTAACGATTAGATGGAATTTTTACTCGGATTTTAAAACTATCTGATATTCCTTTAAATCCCAGAAAGAAATATTGGCGAACATCAGTAAAAATAATAGAAACGACTATCAGTCTATCTTCCTATCTATCATTACTGAGCATAATCCCTACTTTTTTAATCCAATAGATTCTTTAAAATATACTAGCCGTCTATTCTTTTTAGTAGAAACTCTATAAAATCGCTAGCATAGTATTCTCCATCTCTAAAAACTGCTAACTCATCGGTCAAACTTTCCTGTTTTTGAAAATAAAACATGCCATCTTCTCCTTCACAGATGACTAATTGTTCAGAATTACTAAACCCTTCTTCTCGGTTCAGTTCATTTATGTATACGATATCCCTGCCTACAACACTATCAAAATCTAATCCATAGATACTGAATATTTCTTCTCCATAAATTTCTCCACCCATATAGTTTTTAAGCCACCATTTATAGCTTTCAGGAAAAATAAAATGTAATCTTTCCTCAGCTTTTGTAATCCATTCATCAGAAAGCCCCTCTCCAAATGGTCCGAAGTCCACACCATCAGTAGAAGCAATCTTCTTTTTTAATTCATCAATCATAATCCACCTTTATTTATTTAAATTTTTTGAACTATTAGCATTTGTCCAACCTGTCTAGCAATCATCTAGTCCTTATATATGCTTGTATTTATATCATATCAAACAATTAGTATTAATCTAGCAGATATACATTGAATGTTTTTCTTTTTCCATCAACTATGTATCTTTCAGCATCTTCTTTCCACCATGAAACTGTATCAGATAATATTTCTAAAAAAGTATTTTTAGAGTTTTCATCCTTGATAAAAAGATATTTTGAATTATTTATAAAAATATTAATCCTCTCTGGATGTATATAATTAGAACGCTGGAGTCTATCAGATAATGCATCCCAATTACCATCTTGGAGATCATCAATATTAAAACTTTTGGCTAATATCTCTATCGCATCTCTTTCACTTTGTACTTTTTTTCCATCAATATTTAGATTGAAATCATTAGAGCACTTAACCATTAAATAGTTTTTCTCTAACTTTGTTATTCTTCTATAAATATTCACTTAAAGTTCCCCTTCATAAACTGTTTAAAAATTTTTTCAAATTCATACTAGTATCACTTTTTATCCAGCACTTCGCAACTCTAGTAGTTCTTGTTTGACGTTTCCCATACTCATTCAGATACATTTTTGGGAATAATCTAATGGTTAACTTTTGATAAACGAAAGAGGCCTCTAGGAATCCATTAGTCATTCTACAACCTTGATATGCTTATTAATATGTATATCGATAAAGTTTTTGGCTGTTAGGATTTGTTGGGGTATTGGGTAAATTTTCTAAAGTAGGCAAGTCCTTTACTAGGAGCATCGCTCTTTTACAATTTGTACAGTCTTAAGTAGCGCTCCCATAAACTAATAAATAGGCATTGTAATTCAAAGTATTTATAACCTTATAACTCGATAAAATAGATTGGGCAAGCCCCATAAATCCACCATTTAAAACTTGATAAACAAAATGATTTTCGGGATGAATAGTTGCTATATCTAACTCATATTCCGATTCAATTGAACGTAAATCCAGTCCTTCATCAATCAATCTAAAAGCAACATAATCGTCACATTTTATAAGTTTATCACTGATTTTCAAATAGAGTTCACCGTCATTGGTTAAACTAGCTTCTACATAACATAAACCTTTCTCGATGTTCCCTACTTCACTTATTTTCAAGGGGACGCCCGATATTTTTTGCAGTTCAGTAGCTGTTTTTTCAAATTTAAATGTCAAGGAAACATTTATGAGTATTTCCATCATGCCTTTATTAGAAAGGAAAACGTAATGATTAAAATCATCAGCTGACCATATACCACAAGAACGATAACTAACTTCTTTCGATAATTTACTATCAAAAACTTGGTAGATTCCATAGCCATCAAGTTCATATTCTTTATTATATAGTTCGCTATACTTTTTACTAACAAACGATAGATACTTAATATAATTAACTGATAAATTGAATGTCTGTCTTCCATCAAAGATCTGAACGATATCTGCCTCTTGAGTTTCATGAGCAATCTGAAAAGAAAAATCCAAGTGCTCTGAAGAAATCGTATCCGTAAATAATTTTATTACTCTACACACTTTCATACCTCAATATCTCATTTTTATATCTCAATCGTCAATTTTGCTATTTTATCTGTTGCTTTAAAACCTAAACAGTTCTTTGACTATCATAATAGCTTGTGCATCAATTGTCAAGTTCAGCTTTCTCTCAAACTTATTCTATCTGAGCTATAAGTAAACTTTATATGACACCATAAGTAAAAAAATCTCCTGAAGAATAAATTCCTCAAGAGATTTTAGATTGATTTAACTCATAATCCTATGTCATCAAAAATCTAAACCGATAATTATCCATTCATCCACATAATCCCAAAAAGGTATCGGATATTCTGGCAACTCATCCTTTGACCAAAATACACCTCCTTCATCTATTGGTTTAGACAAATCTAATACGAGATACGTTCCCATACCATTGCTAAAAAAATTGTAATAACAGGAAATGTCAGCTGTTAACTGCTCCTCAAATTCCCAATCATAATCGGCTATTGGTTCAATCATATCTAGGTCGTCTAATCCCATACTTTTACTCGTAAAATCATTAAAACCTGCATGAATGTGTGTATAGAAATCACGGATACTTCCGTCAAGTTCTAGTTTGGACTGATTAAAGTGATCTGTAAACTCTTGGTTCGAAATCGGCATTTTGCCCTCATAAAAAACCAAGCTATTGCTTTGATACGTTCTAATCGAATAAAGCAATGAGTAATTGTTTCCAATTTTGATAAGATCTATATCTTCTGAAAATTCCTCTAGATATGAGATTGTATTGCTGAGTTCCTCAGCTAGATATTTTTTCCATTCTCCTAGGATTATTTGTTTTCTTTTAGAAAAATCTGATGTTTGAAACGCATCCCGCCAATATTGTGGAATAGGATGATTGGACAGATTTTCAAAATTAGATAAAATCTCGACCATCTCTCCAGATGGAACATATTTCTTTAAAAAATTTAATTTTTCATTCATAAACTACCTCCAATTTATTTATCATAGATAAAGTTATCTATCATGCTCTGAAGTTCCCTTTCTAAGATTACTTCTTTTCTTTTCTTATCAAATCCCTCCAAAGTAACAAATTTTTTCTTTGAGAATATATGATCAGATTCTATTTTCTTGGTAATGACATTTCCTTGTATTGCAAAATCATGCATCGGCAGACTAATCCCTTCATTGACTCTCATTCAAAGATCTGATATGGAGCATTATCTCTAAATTCTATATTCTGCAGCAGATAATTTATTTTTCCAATATCGCACTTGGATATTAAAGTACTCAATTTAACCGCAAACATTCGAAAATTTTCTACTGTCATTGGTAGACGTTCAACCGTAGGCTTCGTCATCACAATATCAGCCTAAGAAGCTTCAACTATTTGACTATTACTACTCCACTAGTGACCATTACCCGACAGTCTCACTCTCCTAATCACACATATATGTCAAAGCGTTCTATGGAGTTCTATTATCAAAATATTTGGCACTTCCATTCCGAAATATTTCAATTCTTCTAGTATCGTATTTATGATTATCAATTTCAGAATAAATCCAAACAGGATAATCATCATCATGTTACCAATAAGTTCGATAGTATTCCATTATTGGCCCCCCGTCTGATTTTTATCATTAAAAAGTTGTAATGTTTTTTCAAAATCATTTTTTGAAATTTCTATTACGGTAATTTCCTCACTATCGTTGATAGATTCTAAATCTTCATCGGTAGGAAATTCACCCAACTCAAAGGGAGTATTAGCATCATAATAACTAATTTTTCCATCTAAAAAAATTTCTAGTTTTCTAATCTCATCCCCCTGATTATCAACTTCTGAAAATATCCATGTTGCATATTCGAGAGATGACTGCTCCCAATAAGTTCTATAATATTTCATTAGCTTCCTCCTAATTTTCACCATAATTTACAATACGATTTGTTATATCAAGAGAAGATTCACTAGGCGAATGGATTCCCTGTCGTGTCTGTAGTTTTTAATGATTATCGCAAAGTTCAAACTACTCAGTTTCTTCTAATAAGGAGGGATTAATAATTAATTCTCTTTCAATTGCCATTCCGATTCCACTGATGGTTGTTATTCCATGTATCCCTAATAATTTAGGCTCTTTATCCAATAATTCCCCAGTCTCTTTACAGAAAAAGTTACCTTTACAATGAATACTATAGAATCCAAAATCCAGCTTTTTCTCTTCCTCTGTTAAGGGAATATTAGCGATAGTATGGAAATATCCTTTTTTCCAATATGCATCACCTACAATAGCAGGTGGAATTAACAAGTTAGAATAATCTGGCTTGTATTTATCAATATTTTTTTCATGAGTATTTCCTTTAAAGATAAATACAACATGTTTCCCTTCCACAAAAGTATCCCGAACTTTTCTAACTATATTAGCAACTAGCACTTTACCATAAAAGTAGATTCCCTCCCTAGGAGACACAAGAAATACATCTCCCACTTTTGGAATTGACCTGCTTTTTTTAATCACTTTTAGTTGATGAGTAGCTGCCTTTGTATCATAAAAGTTCTCTAACTCCTTCTGAATTTCTAAATTTAAACCCTCAAAACGTTTTTTTCTTCTTAAAGCTATTAGATTTGTATTCATTATTAATTTCCTCCATTAAGATATTTTTCACCATTCCATGCATTAGAGGCCGTCTTTTTAACATAGTTCCAGCCTTTTTTGATACTGTTCCAGAAGTACCCACTCGGGTCGGTGTAGTTGACGGGATTATTCTGCACATAGCTGTAACGGTTCTGGCTGAGAGGATCTGTGTCCTCATCTGGGTAGCTATCCTAGGTTAAGAAAGTACCTCCCTGACTATCATAATATCTTGCTCGTAAATAGTCAAGTCCAGTATCATCACAATCCTCGCCGTTATAGGCAAACGGCTGAGCTGTTGGGTCTGTGCTTGTCTTTCTTGCCCCAGAGAGATTATAGCTGATGGTGATAGTATAAAACTCTCGATGAAAAATTTCTTCGAGAGTTTTTAATGATTATCGCAAAGTTCAAACTACTCAGTTTCTTCTAATAAGGAGGGATTAATAATTAATTCTCTTTCAATTTCCTTTCCTATTCCACTGATGGTTGTTATTCCATGCATCCCTAATAATTTAGGCTCATTATCCAATAATTCCCCAGTCTCTTTACAGAAAAAGTTACCTTTTAAATTAAGTTTATAAAAGCCGAAATCCAGATTTTTCTCTTCCTCTGTTAAGGGAATATTAGCGATAGTATGGAAATATCCTTTTTTCCAATATTCATCACCTACAATAGCAAGCGGAATTAACAAGTTAGAATAATCTGGCTTGTATTTATCAATATTTTTTTCATGAGTAATTCCTTTAAAGATAAATACAACATGTTTCCCTTCCACAAAAGAATCTGGAACTTTTCTAACTATATTAGAAACCAACACTTTACCATAAAAGTAAATTCCCTCCCTAGGAGACACAAGAAATACATCTCCCACTTTTGGAATTGACCTACTTTTTTTAATCACTTTTAGTTGATGAGTAGCTGCCTTTGTATCATAAAAGTTCTCTAACTCCTTCTGAATTTCTAAATTTAAACCCTCAAAACGTTTTTTTCTTCTTAAAGCTATTAGATTTGTATTCATTATTAATTTCCTCCATTAAGATATTTTTCACCATTCCATGCATTAGAGGCCGTCTTTTTAACATAGTTCCAGCCTTTTTTGATACTGTTCCAGAAGTACCCACTCGGGTCGGTGTAGTTGACGGGATTATTCTGCACATAGCTGTAACGGTTCTGGCTGAGAGGATCTGTGTCCTCATCTGGGTAGCTATCCTAGGTTAAGAAAGTACCTCCCTGACTATCATAATATCTTGCTCGTAAATAGTCAAGTCCAGTATCATCACAATCCTCGCCGTTATAGGCAAACGGCTGTGCTGTTGGGTCTGTGCTTGTCTTTCTTGCCCCAGAGAGATTATAGATAATTGATGCGACGGCTTTTCCATCCTTGGTCAAACCTGTCACAGAGCCCGACTGTTTTCCAAGTAGTTGTAGCTGTCACCTGTTTGGTTGTTGAGGTAGCTAGCTCGACCTTTGCCATAACTATAGATCTCTCGTGCCTTGCCATCATGGTCATAGGTTTCAAGGAATTCTGTATGTTCACGATTGATATCATTGACATAGTTGCGTTCCTCGTAGTAGTTGTAGGTATCCTCTCGTATGGTATAAGGGATGAGGACATCCTGAACCTGACTGGCATAGGTTACTTCTCCCTGTCCAGGTAGGTTCCCAAGTTCTGGTGGATTGACGACGATTCCTTCCTTAGTTTCTCGACCCTTAGCCACTTTCTGGTGGTAGGCTCTCAACACATTGTCAAAGATGCTGTGCCAGATGCTTCCTACTGTCTGTGGTAGGGTGGATAGGGATTGGAGGACATTCTGGCTAAAGCCATACCAGAAGAGGGAGTTTTCTTCCCCACTTGGAGCTGTATATGGCGACTTACGACCTGACTTATCTCTACCTGCATGCGTTACCTGATCCCCAGATTGAGTATCCTCGGCTTTGCGTTGGAAGAGTTGATAGGTGTACTTGCCTTCCTTGCGGCTAGCAGTGAAAACACGATTCTCATCTCCGTCGTAAAGTGCAGCCATGAGAAGACCCTTCTTGTTCTTGATCGCAAGCAGGCAGTTCTCGGTGTCGTAGATGTAGTCTAGCTTTTCTGAGTTCTTCTCAAAAGCGATGTTTATAGCAACATAGTCAGCTAGCAGTAAACTTTATAGTGAACCATAAGTAAAATCTCCTGAAGAAAATCTTCAAGAGATTTATTGATTTTAATTAACAGATTGTCTACTAATCCACATAAATGCACATGCCTTCTAATAATCCCTTAGCTTCCTTAAAGCCCTCTAATCCATATTTAGATAAGATTTCTACATCATCAGCCAGTCTGATATCTTGTTGCGGATTAGACACTTTTTCTTTGAATAACTTTACAACTAAATTCAACTCCGCTGTATTCATATCATAGTAATTTTTCCAATGCTCTAAACCGATTTCAAAAGAAGAGAGTTGAGGAATCAAAATATCTCCACCGTTAGAGAATATATCCTTCCAACTATCATTAGATTCTAACTCATTCCCGTTATTCCAGAAACAAGCTGTAATAACTGGGAGAATTTCTCCATTCCTTTCATCCAATAGATATTGCAAGGTCTCTTCCTCAGCCAATCGAAAATTTTGAACTGGACAATTTTCAAAATAGTATGTATAAGGAAGGAAATGGCTTAAACGTTCACTATTATCAGACCGAATAGCACATACACAAACATCATTTTGAAACGTAACAGTTCCTCGACTGCCAAAACCATCCTGAACGGAATAACTAGCCCCGTCCCAAGAGTGCTCAAAAGATAGTTCTGGAAATTTAGCAGACATAACTGCGCAAGAAATACTTGCTAAATAACATCCTTCATATAAAGTCTTTACATTTACATCATAAGACATCTCAATCACCTCCTGAATCATCATCAGATTTCATTCTATTCTCAAATCTAGGAAAAAACTGTGCATTAGCATAGCTATTAGAACCACCTTTGGTTTTAGGAATAATATGATCTATTTGCCACTCGTTATGTTTACCAGCTTTTTGAGGTTTATATAAAATTTCTACAGGTAAGTCTGAACGAACTACTCCACCATTTCTTACCCTATTCTCTTTTATAATGAATTCCTTTTGAATCGCATCACTTATTGTTTCACCTACTGTATCACTCCATTTTAGAATGAAATGTGTTAACTACTTTTAGTATTCTCTGAAAAGGTAACAACATTCTAATTTCCACTTTTAATAATTCTAAGATACTCTTCACCGTCTTTTGTACTACTTATTCAGTCAGTAATCCTTTTTTAAAATATATAATGTTTCTCAAATCATTTGTCCACTCCACTATTTCATCATTACTCCATGTAATAAACAATATGATTTGAGATATTTGAAAATTAGTTGATACATTGTTCTTCACGTCAAGTCCCTAATTCGGTTTTATAAAAAACAACTATTGGTTCTTCAGTATAATATAATTAAAATTCCATCTGTATTTACGTAATGTGTAAAAAACAGCTCACAAAAAGTAGAAGCTAAAGAGTTTAACGAGACAGTGTCATTCCCACATAATTTCGTTATTATATTTACTTATAAAAGAATAGATTATTTGCGGATTCATAAATAAATAAACAATCTGGTCATATAGATTTTTATTCATGCCGAAATCCCCGCCTAAAAAGTGTAACTCAATGGTTCCAGCATCTGTATTCATCTCTAAATCTTCAAATTTCTTCATCTTACTTTTACGGAAGTAAGAATCTAAAAATTTTTCCCAATTATAACCATTCATGTAAATTCCAAAATGTACTTCAATATAATTTGAAATTTCTCTAACCAATTTGTCTCCAATATCTATCGTAATTATACCTTCATCATTTTTTATGAAACTATCAATTTTTTTGTAGACAGATTATCATTCTTTAATACAAAATTAGGAATAATAGATGGATTCATAATTAATGAACGGTTAATTTCAGCAGCTACTCCTGTAATTGTACAAAGTCCGTACATTCCTAAAATCTGAGGTTCATGTTCTAAACGCTCTCCACTTGAAGTACAAAATGAATCTCCTAAAGGATGAATCTTATAGAATCCTATCTCCAGTTTTTTCTCTTCTTCACTGAGAGGAGAATGTTTAATTACGTAAAAGTAACCTTTTTCCCAATATTGATTATTAACAATAAAAGGATCCGTCAACAATTCATGATAGTTAGGTTTAAATATTTCGATATCCATAGTATTGCAACATGTTGAAAATATTACGACAACATAGCTTCCACTCATCAGGCTATTGCTTGATACAATGTTTAATTCCATAACTTTCCCCAAAAAATAATATCCTTTTTTGGGGGATAAAACAAACAGATCCCCTTCTTTAGGCAAATCATTACTAGGTTTTATTACTTGGAGTTGATAATCACTCGAATCAAGCTCTTCAAACTTTTTTAATTTTCTTTGTACTTCTTTTGGAAGACTATTAATTTTTTTATCTCTTCTTTCTTTCATCAAGTTATTAAAAATCATAATCTCCACCTATCTATTATTTTGAGCCCACATAATAGCCTCATCATGAAATTTATTTTTTGGACTAATGCTGTTGATCTTATTCAATTTATTTGAGTTACCAATTGGATTTCCTATTAACACTCCATTAAAATCAAAGTACATTTTTTGTTGACAGGCTACTTAATAAATATCCTAATCCAGTTATTAACTTAGAAATTACCAACTAATCAATGAATCTTATAGTATTTTAGGAAAGTAAAGAAAGAATTTCTAACAAAGAACTAGAATATATTTGCTATAGAAGTAAACATTTCTGCTCTTTTTGATTTTAAATGAGTTTTAGTTATGAACTCGGAGATTAGTTTAAGCAGAAAAGTTACCATTTGGGGATACCTTTACTTCAATGCTAAAGAACATAATCATTGGAAACTAAGAACTATAAGAAGGACCATTGAAACTCTATTTTAAAATTGTGTCGTTCCTTTTTTGTCAAAAAAACACAGGCTAGCGGCTTGGTAGATTTGCAATTGGGATTGGAAAAAATTATACTTGTTTATCTTTAAGATTAACTATCATCACAACTCTAATTTTTATATTCCAATCATCATTCCTGCTAATTTATCTGATGTTTTAATATTTAAATCCGTTCTCTGACTATCATAATAGCTTGTGCATCAATTGTCAAGTTCAGATTTCTCTCAAACTTGTCCTTTACTAGGAATATTTCTCAGATAGATTAGACCAAATCTATATAGTATCTATTTTCGCTTCATAGCACTCATCATTCTATGAAATCGTAAGTATATGAAGTCAGTTTCAATACCCTAGTAAGATAATTTTTGACCACTACTTGAATCTATGAAATACTTCTTCTCACCTTCGTAAATAAGTATGAGTTCTGTTCCAATAGGCATGTTAAAAATTGATAATACTGCTGGTTCTATTTCAAGAATTGTACTCCAGTCACATATCGACATATTTTCAGCATGTGATAGATATTCTTCTGTATCTATTTCGGATAAAAAACGCCATCCGTTATCTAACTCATTAACACTGTTCTCGCGTAATATCCATTTTATATTGGCCTTATTTTCTAAAATATTATTAGATACTATTGAAGCGCCTAATCCCATTCCTTTATTACTCACATTTATAACCTCTATTTATGTTAGCTAGTTCTTAACTTGAATCAGACAAGACAAACTACTCAAACCCATCACCTTTTATATAGTGGATTGAAATAAGATGTGAACAAAGAGGTTAGGAAAGTCAAATTGATTTCTTAGAATCCATAACGTACTATTCTAAATTCAATCTACTATACAAAACTGTACACTGTGAATTCTAAAAAATGCTAAAAATTGACTTAACTGCTCTGGTAAATTTGTTCAGATTCTATTTCATTTCACTATATATCCCAACCAATAAAAAAACCGAAGCCTAAGCTTCGGTCATTTTTCATGGAAACTCTATTATTTAAGAGTAACTGAAGCTCCAGCTTCTTCCAATTTAGCTTTGATTTCTTCAGCTTCTGCAGCTGCAACGCCTTCTTTGATGACACCTGGTGCACCATCAACAAGTTCTTTAGCTTCTTTAAGACCAAGACCTGTGATTTCACGTACAACTTTGATAACGCCGACTTTCTTGTCGCCTGCAGCTGTCAATTCAACGTCAAATGAATCTTTAGCAGCTTCTTCAGCACCACCAGCAGCAGCTACAGCTACAGGAGCAGCTGCAGTTACACCAAATTCTTCTTCGATAGCTTTTACAAGGTCGTTCAATTCAAGGATTGAAGCTTCTTTAATTTCAGCAATAATGTTTTCAATGTTCAATGCCATTGTTATTTCCTCCAAATAAGTTTATATTTTATGTTTATATTTTTGTAGCTAGGCTACGCTGCGTAGCTTAAGATTAAGCTGCGTCTTCTTTGCTGTCTGCAACCGCTTTGACTGCAAGAGCAACGTTGCGCACTGGCGCTTGAAGTACAGAAAGGAGCATAGAAAGAAGTCCTTCGCGGTTTGGAAGAGTTGCAAGAGCAACGATTTCTTCTTTTGATGCGACAGCGCCTTCGATTGCACCACCTTTGATTTCAAGTGCGTCAGCGTTTTTAGCAAAGTCGTTCAAGATTTTCGCTGGAGCGATAACATCTTCGTTAGAAAATGCTACAGCAGATGGTCCAACAAATACAGATGCAAGTTCTGCAAGGCCAGCTTTTTCAGCTGCACGACGTAAGATTGAGTTTTTAATAACTTTATACTCAACTTCGCTTCCACGAAGCTCACGACGAAGAACTGTATCTTGTTCAACTGTCAAACCACGAGCGTCTACAACGACGATTGATGCAGCAGCTTTCATTTTTTCAGCTACTACGTCAACTAGTTCTGCTTTTTTAGCAATAATTGCTTCACTCATTAGTGTGTTCACCTCCGTAATTATTTTGCTTGGGGAATTTTTCCAAAAGAAAAACGCGCCCAAACCTAGACACGAAAGTACAATACGCTTCTTTTTACATGATACGTTTTGTCCTCGGTAGGATATTTATGAGTCGATCTCCCCTACTGTCTTAGGCAGTTTTTTCAAACCGTATATAAGTATACCATACTACTTTGTTTAGTGCAAGAGTTTTTTTCTTATTTTTTAAAAAATTTATTTATTTTTTAACCTTATTTCAAGATAATCTCATCAAAAATCAATTTTAGTTCTTGACTTGTTTGATTTTTTATTGTACTATACAACTGTATATACAGCTAAAAGGAGTTATTATGAATACACAAAAGAAAACACAATTCATGACCTTGACCGCATTGCTAACAGCTATCGCTATTTTGATTCCTTTGGTGATGCCCTTTAAAATTGTCATTCCTCCCGCTTCCTACACTTTAGGAAGTCACGTTGCTATTTTTATCGCTATGTTTCTCTCGCCATGGATGGCTATCTTTGTTATTATAGCTTCTAGTTTAGGATTTCTCATGGCTGGGTATCCGATTGTCATTGTACTTCGCGCCTTTTCCCATATCTTTTTTGGAAGTCTGGGTGCTTTCTATCTTCAAAAACATCCTCAAACCTTGGACAATAAGAAATCTTCATTGATTTTCAATTTTGTACTTGGTTTGGTTCATGCTATTGCTGAAGTTTTGGCTTGTATGATTTTTTATGCTAGTACTGGAACTGACTTAAAAAATATGTTCTATGTCTTGTTTGTCTTGGTTGGATTTGGTACTATTATCCATAGTATGGTAGACTATTATCTAGCCTTGGCTGTTTATAAAGCATTGAGAAAACGCCGTTAAGCGTTAAGAAAGAAGAATATGACAAAAAATCGAAAAGAAGCACTTCTACAACTCTTAAAAGAAGCTCAAAAACCTCTAAACGGAAAAAGCTTAGCAGAACATTTTCATGTCACTCGCCAGATTATCGTTCAGGACATTGCAGTACTGCGTGCTGATGGTGCTCCTATCTTATCAACCAATCGTGGCTATATTTATAAAGAAAGCAAAACCAGTCCGTATGTTCACAAGCTGTTTAAAGTAAAGCACGAGATGGAAGAAATCGGTCAAGAACTTCTAGCTATCGTCGATAATGGGGGACGTGTTCAGAATACCTTGATTGATCATCCTGTCTATGGAGAAATTGAAACCTTGCTCAAACTCTCTTGTCGTCGGGACGTTCAGCATTTTTTAGAGCAAGTCGAAAGGTCTGACTTTAGACCACTTTCTGAATTAACAGATGGCGTCCATTATCACCTAGTCGAAGCTGAAAACGAACAAGACCTTCTCTATATCGAGAAGGCCTTGGATAAGTTAGGTTATTTAGTAAAGGATTAGAAGATTTTCTTTTCCCAATCGTCTTCTGTACGGCGAGGGTAGAAAAATTCAGACTTATCCGGATCTTCCATCATCTCCATTAAAGGTAACATATCATAGGCCAGATCCAAGTTTGGAATCTGGTCTTTTTGCACCCAAGAAACTTCTCCTTCATCTGAAGAACGAAGGGTACCAAAGAACTCAGTCGCCTTATAACAAACGACAATATAGCGGCCACCTGTATCTAGTGGCCAATTTTTAATGCCGACAAGTTGAGGATTTTGAATCGTCAGACCTGTTTCCTCGTATATTTCACGAATAACAGATTCTGCAAAGGCCTCACCATCTTCCACATGACCTCCTGGAAAAGCATAGCCAGACCAGCGGTTGGTTTCAGGCGATCGATACTGCATAACCACGCGCTGATTTTCAAGGTCTTCTATTAAACAAATATTAGTTAGAATGGTTAATTGTGCTCTAGACATAGGACTCACTTTCTAATGTTTAATTTTTTTCTACATACTTAACTTTAGACTTCATAATCAAAGGATTAACTAAGTCATGATATTCATGAATTTCATGAAATAAGAATCCTCTGATGATTCTTATTTCATTTTTTTCCCTAATCACATAGTAGTCTAAATTGATAGGCATAGATGAATCTGGAACCGTGGAGAAAAATAAAAATATCATAAACCAGATTATGAGAGCAACGAATCCACTGAGAGCTTGAAAAATCAGATGATGCCATTGAAAGATTCTAGATTTATAAAAGATGGTCCATGGTTGGATAAATAGGGTTAAACAAAGACCAAAGAACCAGAAATTCCACAAGACTGGGGTAAAAGATAAGCCAAAAAGCCCTAAGATAAAATGAATCAGTACAAATACCAGGCACGAAAGGTAAATAACCCTAAATATCGTTAGATGTTTCATCATGATTGACTCCTTTTCTTTTCAATATATTTGTAAATTATAATTGTCACAATAGGCACTAGAAAGAAAATGAAATAAGTAACGAGGGGAAACCAGATATAGCGATAGTCTAATGCCCATATCGGAAGTAATCTTGTTCCTCTTTTAGAGGTCATCCCAATCGTTAACTGGAATACACAAGCAATTCCGTTAGGATATAAAAACATTTCTGCAAAATTTCGCAAGGAAATCCAGTCTTTCTTAAAGGTACGAAGGAAAGTATGATAAGATGCATTCACCAAAAGGACGATATTTAAATAAAGTGGAAAACTATAATGCAGTTCCCGATAGGGACTTGGAATAAGGGGTGTTCCGTACAATAGACATAACATTCCTAGAGCAGAAAAGAACAGAACGCTTGCATCAAGGATCCAGGCAATTGTTGAATGTAGCACAAACCACAGATTCATGCGGTCTAACCAACCTATTTTTCACTTTGATTTAGAATGCTTTTTGTGTGCACTAACATTCTTTCTCAATCGTTTCTTCTCTCTCCTTCTAATTCATCATAAACAGATAAACATTAAACCTATTTGATACAAATTTTTTATCGTTAGGGAATAATTTTTGATCTTATAATTTACCAGAAATATATATAAATAGTTTTTTTCTTAAATACTCAATAAATGCACCTACAATAAATATTAGAAGTGTCATTAAGAGAATGATCGTGACAAATATAACGAATTTCTGTCCGTCAACTAAAGAATAAATGTTGGGTAAAATCCTTCTAAAAATCAGAGGGTGAACATGAAACAAATAGACTCCTAATGTTAATGGAGATAATGTTAAAACTATTTTTTTCAAAGTTAATGGAAAATTTTTGAGACTTAAAAATAGTAGAAATATTGATATTCCTTGAAGAATTACTGTTGGAGATGTATAACTTCTCCACTGTTCATAGCCAAGACTGTGCAATAGAAAAGTTAAACTTGTCAGTAAGATAATCATTCCAGCAACTTGCCAAACTTTAAAACGATTTTCAAAGTCTAATCTATTGATGATAGCTCCTATCATATAAAGGAGTATCATCCATAAAACACTATATCCACCCCACAATCCTAACGAATCTTGTTTAAATATTGTTGGAATAATAGAGAAATATACAAATCCACCACTAACAAAAAGTAATAACAATTCTTGTTTTACTGTTAATATAGCTTGATTTAAAAATGGAGCCACTAACATTAAACCGAAATAACAACTCATATACCAGTATTGACCATGGCTAATTGGCGTAAAAGCAGAGAGCCAATCGCTTAGTTTAACGGATGACTTTGAAAAAAGTGCGAATATTAATGTGATTGAAATCGTATAAAAAATGATTTGCAACCAAAAACTAAACATTTTTTTATAACTAAATTTAGAATGAAGTCCGACATAGCCACTGATTAAAATATAAATATTTACTGCCGAATAAGAAAATGCTTCTAAATAATTTGCAAAAATATAATAAAAATTCTTTTGAATGGCAAATTTTTCTAAAATTCCTCCCATGCCCAGAACATGTAGATTGCAAATCATCAGCATTGCTAAAATTCTACAAGCTTCAATTCCTAGGTGTCTATTTTTCATTAATATACCTTTCCACACTATTTATATAACTTCTCAATCTAACGCCTTGACTTCCAACATCATATCACGAATCTGAGCAGCCAGTTCAAAGTCAAGCACTTCGACGGCTTCTTGCATTTGTTTTTCCAATTTCTTGACCAGTTCTTTTCGTTCTTGTTTATTGAGGCTATTGATATCAACTTCCTTGTCCTCTTCCTTGGCAACTGTCTTGGTAACAGAAATAAGATCACGGATTTCCTTTTTAATAGTTTGTGGTACGATGCCATGCTCTTCATTATAAGCCATCTGAATTTTACGACGACGAGCTGTTTCATCGATGGCTTTTTGCATAGACTGAGTCATAGTATCAGCATACATAATAACATGCCCTTCACTATTACGAGCTGCACGTCCAATGGTCTGAATAAGACCACGTTCATTTCGGAGGAAGCCTTCCTTGTCAGCATCGAGAATAGCAACCAGACTTACTTCAGGAACGTCAATCCCTTCACGAAGGAGATTGATTCCAACCAAGACATCGAAGACTCCCAATCGTAAATCTCGGATAATCTCTGTCCGCTCTAAAGTCTTGATATCCGAGTGCATGTACTTGACCTTGATCCCCATTTCCTTGAAGTAGTCTGTCAAGTCTTCTGCCATTTTCTTGGTTAAGGTTGTAATAAAGGTACGTTCATTCTTTTCAACACGGGCATTGATTTCCCCCAAGAGGTCATCAATCTGTCCCATAGTTGGGCGCACTTCCACTTCTGGATCCAAAAGACCCGTCGGACGAATGATTTGCTCAATCACAGTGTCCGTTTGTTCCATCTCGTAATCACCAGGCGTCGCTGAAACATAGACAATCTGGTGGACATGACTTTCAAACTCTTCCCGACGGAGGGGACGGTTGTCTAAGGCAGACGGCAAACGGAAACCGTAATTAACCAACATTTCCTTACGCGAACGGTCTCCATTGTACATCCCCTTGATTTGCCCCATGGTCATATGGCTCTCGTCAATCATAATCAGAAAATCATCTGGGAAGAAGTCAAGAAGAGTATAAGGTGGCTCCCCTTCGCTTCGTCCATCCATGTGACGTGAGTAGTTTTCGACACCATTGGTATAACCCATCTCACGCAACATCTCGATATCGTACTCTGTCCGTTGTTTCAAGCGTTGCGCTTCGAGGAGTTTACCTTCTTTTTCAAAGATAGCTAACTGCTCCTCCAATTCAGCCTGAATCTTAGCAATAGCTACTTCCATGTAGTCATCATTGGTCACAAAGTGAGTCGCTGGGAAAATCGCCAAATGATCCACTTCGCCCAGAACTTGCCCCGTAAGAGCTTCGACTTCACGAATACGATCAATCTCATCTCCGAAGAACTCAACACGAAAGGCATGCTCGTCACGAGATGCTGGGAAAATTTCCACCACATCCCCACGTACACGAAATCTTCCACGCTGGAAATCAATGTCATTACGCTCAAATTGAATGTCGACTAATTCATTAAGCAGTTTATCACGAGAAATTTCAAGTCCTGGGCGCAGACTTACTACACTATCAGCATATTCTTTAGGGGAACCCAAACCATAAATACAAGATACGGATGCTACAACGATGACATCGTTACGCTCCAAGAGCGCTGATGTAGCGGAGTGGCGTAGTTTATCAATTTCGTCATTGACCGAGCTATCTTTTTCGATGTAGGTATCGCTCGATGGCACGTAGGCTTCTGGCTGGTAGTAATCGTAATAGGACACGAAGTACTCGACGGCATTCTCAGGGAAAAATTCCTTAAACTCCCCGTAGAGCTGGCCTGCTAGGGTCTTATTGTGGGCGATGACTAGGGTTGGTTTATTAACTTTGGAAATCACCTGGCTCATGGTATAGGTCTTACCTGTACCAGTCGCCCCCATCAGGATTTGAGCCTTTTCTCCACCCTCGATATTATCTACCAACTGTTCGATAGCTTGCGGTTGATCCCCAGATGGTTGGTATTTGGATACAAGTTTAAATTTGTTGTCTGTAATTCTATTGATCATAATTGCCTCATACACATTTTCTATCCTTCTATTTTACCATAAAAAGGATCGACTTACTGATTCTCAACTTCTTGCCGCTTAGTATCCTATGTCATATCTTCTTACATCAAAACACTAAATATTTGCCAACTTTTTTATTTTCTGCTATAATGGGTAAATATTCTAAAAAGGAGACTAAACATGAAGAAAAAAATCCTTGCATTTTTATTATTTTTATTTCCCTTATTCTCTTTAGGCTATGTTAATGCGGACACTATCAAGATTGTTAGTGATACCGCTTATGCACCCTTTGAGTTTAAAGATACAGACCAGACTTATAAAGGAATTGATGTCGACATCATCAATAAAGTCGCTGAGATAAAAGGATGGAATATCCAAATGTCTTATCCAGGCTTTGATGCTGCTGTCAATGCGGTCCAAGCAGGGCAAGCAGATGCGATCATGGCTGGTATGACAAAAACCAAAGAACGTGAAAACGTCTTTACCATGTCTGATACTTACTATGATACAAAAGTTGTCATCGCAACGACTAAGTCTAACAAAATCACTAAGTATGAAGAACTCAGTGGTAAAACTGTTGGTGTTAAAAACGGTACTGCCGCACAACGTTTCCTAGAAAGCATCAAAGATAAATATGGTTTCACTATCAAAACCTTTGATACTGGTGATTTGATGAATAACAGTCTCAGTACAGGGGCTGTAAATGCCATCATGGATGACAAACCAGTCATCGAGTACGCTATTAACCAAGGGCAAGATCTCAGTATCAACATGGTCGGAGAAGCCGTTGGAAGCTTTGCTTTTGGAGTTAAAAAAGGTAGCAAGTACGAATACCTAGTTACAGAATTTAACGAAGCTTTAGCTCAGATGAAAAAAGATGGTAGCTTGGACAAAATTATCAATAAATGGACAAGTTCCTCTAAAACTAGTTCACAAGTGACTTCTCTCACTTCTACTACAAGCGCAGGTCAAAAAGCTACTCCAGTCAAATCAAAATACGTTATCGCAAGTGATTCTTCATTTGCACCATTCGTTTTCCAAAACTCAAGCAACCAGTACACTGGTATTGATATGGACTTGATCAAGGCTATTGCCGAAGACCAAGGTTTTGAAATTGAAATCACCAACCCAGGTTTTGACGCTGCTATTAACGCGGTTCAATCTGGTCAAGCTGATGGTATGATTGCCGGTATGTCTGTTACAGATGCTCGTAAAGAAACCTTTGATTTCTCTGATTCTTACTATACAGCTAATACTATTCTTGGAGTTAAGGAATCAAGTACCATTTCTTCTTATGAAGATTTGAATGGTAAAACCGTTGGTGTTAAAAACGGTACTGCTTCTCAAACCTTCCTAACTGAAAATCAAAGCAAATATGGTTATAAAATTAAAACCTTTGCAGACGGTTCATCTATGTATGATAGCTTGAACACTGGTTCAATTGACGCCGTAATGGATGACGAACCAGTTCTTAAATACTCTATCAGTCAAGGTCAAAAATTAAAAACACCAATCGAAGGTACTCCAATCGGTGAAACTGCTTTTGCAGTTAAAAAGGGAAGCAATCCTGAATTGATTGAAATGTTCAACAACGGTCTTGCAAATCTTAAAGCAAGTGGTGAGTTCCAAAAGATTCTTGATAAATACCTTGCAACTGATTCAACAAGTGAATCATCAACTGTTGACGAAACTACTATCTTGGGCTTGTTGAAAAACAACTACAAACAACTCCTAAGTGGACTTGGAATTACCCTTTCTCTAGCTTTGATTTCCTTTGCAATTGCGATTGTTATCGGGATTATCTTTGGTATGTTTAGCGTTAGTCCTTATAAATCACTTCGTCTTATTTCAGAAATCTTTGTCGATGTGATTCGTGGTATTCCATTGATGATTCTTGCTGCCTTTATCTTCTGGGGAGTTCCTAACTTTATCGAATCCCTTACAGGCCAACAGAGTCCAATCAATGACTTTGTCGCTGGTACAATCGCACTCTCCCTAAACTCAGCCGCTTATATCGCTGAAATTGTTCGTGGTGGTATTAAGGCTGTTCCTATCGGACAAATGGAAGCTAGTCGAAGCCTTGGTATCTCTTACAGTAAAACCATGCGTAAGATTGTCTTGCCACAAGCAACCAAACTTATGCTTCCAAACTTCGTCAACCAATTTGTTATCGCACTTAAAGATACAACTATCGTATCTGCAATCGGTTTGGTCGAACTCTTCCAGACTGGTAAGATTATCATTGCTCGTAACTACCAAAGTTTCAAAATGTATGCAATTCTCGCAGTCTTCTATCTTGTGATTATCACTCTTCTTACTAGACTTGCAAAACGCTTAGAAAAGAGGATTCAATAATGGCTAAATTAAAAATCGATGTCGATAATTTACATAAGCAATATGGTAAAAACAAAGTCCTTAAAGGAATTTCAGCAAAATTCTATGAAGGAGATGTTGTTTGTATCATTGGACCTTCTGGTTCAGGTAAATCAACTTTCTTGCGTAGCTTGAATCTCCTTGAGGAAGGTACAAAAGGTCATATCACAGTTAATGGTTATGATTTGACGGATAAAGCAACCAACGTGGACCACGTTCGTGAAAATGTCGGAATGGTTTTCCAGCACTTCAATCTTTTCCCTCACATGACGGTATTGGAAAATATCACTTTCGCACCAGTAGAGCATAAGTTGATGACTAAGGCTGAAGCTGAAAAATTGGGAATGGAACTTCTTGAAAAAGTTGGACTCGCTGATAAGGCTAATGCAAATCCTGAAAGCCTATCAGGTGGTCAAAAACAGCGTGTGGCTATCGCTCGCGGTCTAGCCATGAACCCTGATATCATGCTCTTTGACGAACCAACTTCTGCCCTTGACCCTGAGATGGTCGGCGACGTTCTTAACGTTATGAAGGAATTGGCTGAACAAGGTATGACCATGATCATCGTAACCCATGAAATGGGATTTGCTCGCAAGGTTGCCAATCGAGTTATATTTACTGCAGATGGTGAATTCCTAGAAGACGGAACACCAGACCAAATCTTTGATAACCCACAACATCCGCGTCTTAAAGAATTCTTAGACAAGGTTCTAAACGCCTAGAAGAAGTTAGGCAAAAAGTCTTTATAATCAAAAAAACGCATTGTATCAGGGATGAATGTACTGACCCCAAAAAGTTAGACAATTAATTTATTCAAAGGATTTAGTTCTGTATTGCACAGGACTGAGTCCTTTTCTACCATTTGTCAAGTATATCAAGGTATTTGATGAAAAGTAGTTTGAATTCCATAGTCAAACTAAGGAAATTGTCTTTTTTTGAACTAAATTTTAGTGTAAAAAGTGTACACTAAAAC
>NZ_JASHCG010000004.1:0-153174 GCF_047464215.1 Streptococcus infantis
TACGACGTCTAGCGCCAAAGGACTTATCGACTTAACAAGACACCACTACTTTAACATAACGAAAAAGTAGTGAGTACTTTCTCCCGTCGGAGATTTCCTCACTACTAATCTTAGTATGTTTTAGTTTTACCTTAATTCGTTTGTTGTTGTAGTAATCAATATAGTCTACAATAGCTTGTTCCAAGTGCTCAAGTGACTGAAACGTATTCTCATAACCATAAAACATTTCAGTCTTAAGAATGCCAAAGAAAGATTCCATCATACCGTTATCTGGGCTATTCCCCTTACGTGACATAGATGGTTGGATTCCCTTATTCTTTAAAAAATGATGATAAAAATCGTGTTGGTATTGCCATCCTTGGTCACTATGGAGAATCGTATTCTCATAGTACTTCTCTGTGAAGGCCTGTTTTAACATGCTCTTCACTTGTTCCAAGTTCGGTGAAGTAGAAAGATGATAAGCGATGATTTCGCTGTTGAAACCATCTAAAACGGGCGATAAATAGAGTTTCTGAGTGCTATTTGGAATGGTAAACTCTGTCACATCCGTATAACACTTTTCCATTGGTTTGGTTGCTTCAAATCGGCGTTGAATAAGATTATCTGCCTTCTTGCCAACGTCTCCTTTATGAGAAGAATATTTTCGTTTCTGTCGCATTTTAGCTTGTAAATTGAGTACTTTCAGCAAGCGTTGAACTCTTTTATGATTTACCAGATATCCACGATTTCTTAGTTCTAAATGAATCCGACGATAACCATAATTTCCCTTATGTTCGATAAAAATGGATTGAATTTTAGCTTTAAGCTCTTGGTCCTTATCTGGTTTGTCTAGCTGTTTCAAGTGATAGTAGTAGGTCGAACGAGCTAGTTTAATGGCTTTTAGAAGAATATCTAACGAAAACTCAGTAATTAATTCTTGAACAATTTCTGTCTTTCTTCTTTCTCTTTTTCCTCCTTCAATTGGAGTTCTCTTAACTTTTTTAGGATAGCATTCTCCGCTCTCAGGTACTCATTTTCTGCTTGAAGACGTTCTAATTCTGTCCTCTCTTCAGGTCTCGTTTTTGGCTTACGTCCCATTTTAGGTACTCTCCCTCTTGTTTTCTCAACAATAGTATACCCGTTTTTCTTGTATTGTGCTAGCCAATTAAGAAGTATCGTACGACTTGGGAGACCGTATTCAAGAGAAACTCTATCTTTAGTCCAGCCTTCATGTAAGACTTTATTAATCATTTCTTGTTTTAAATCAGGAGAATAGTAACGATTTTTTCCTTTTTTGACGAACTCTATTCCGTAACGATCAATCAATTTAATCATGTACCTAATATTAGAATTATTTATCCCAAATTTATTTGAAAGCTTCTCTATGCTATATCCTTGTTTTCTAAGTTCATAGATCTGAACTTTATCATCATAAGTTAATTTCATAATAAAAATACCCCAAAAGTTAGATTTTTATGTCTAACTTTTGGGGTGCAGTTCATTCCAAGCGTTTTTTTCTTTTGTTAATTTTACTATATTTCAGTTCAATCTCTACCTTTTTCACTACCTTTTTTAGATAAATATATCATTTAGATATTGAAATTAAGCTCTGCTATCATTTCGATGGCAGGGCTTTTTAATGTTTGGTACACTACCTTCTTATCTATATTTTGATGGAGCTGAAGTTGACATCTATAAAGTTTAATGTTAAAATATATTCAAAAATATATTTGAATGAGGTATTTTATGATTCAAAATGTTGTTACTTCAATAATCCTGTATTCTGGGACAGCCGTAGACTTACTTATTATCCTAATGTTATTTTTTGCCAAAAGAAAAAGCAGAAAAGACATCATTAACATCTATTTAGGACAATTTCTAGGCTCTGTTAGTCTAATATTGCTAAGTTTACTTTTTGCATTTGTCTTAAATTATATTCCTAGTAAAGAGATTTTAGGTTTGCTCGGTTTGATTCCAATTTTCCTAGGATTCAAAGTTTTGCTTTTAGGAGATTCTGATGGAGAAGCTATTGCAAAAGATGGTTTGCGCAAAGATAATAAAAACCTGATTTTTCTAGTCGCTATGATTACTTTTGCAAGTTGTGGTGCTGACAATATTGGTGTTTTTGTCCCATATTTTATTACCTTAAATTTAGCGAATTTGATAGTGGCTTTACTTACTTTTCTAGTCATGATTTATCTCTTGGTTTTTTCTGCCCAAAAATTGGCACAAGTCCCTTCTGTTGGAGAAACTTTGGAAAAATATAGCAGATGGTTTATTGCCGTTGTTTATTTAGGATTGGGGATGTATATCCTGATTGAAAACAACAGCTTTGACATGCTAAGGACTGTGTTCGGCTAGGAGAAAAAATTATGAAAAAAGATAGTATATGCCAAGTGAATATTATAAATCAACAAAATGTTACAACCGCAACGAACTACCTTGAAAAGGAAAAAGTCCAAAAATCACTTCGCATTTTAACAAAGTTTACCGATAATAAACAGATAAATATCATCTTTTATCTCCTTGCTGTTGAAGAACTCTGTGTCTGTGATATAGCCTGTTTACTAGATCTCAGTATGGCATCTGCCTCCCACCATCTTCGTAAACTAGCCAATCAAAACATCTTGGACACTAGAAGAGAGGGGAAAATTATATATTATTTTATAAAAGATGAGGAAATCAGAGATTTTTTTAATCAACTAGGATAACAACTATTTTTACGTCTAGAGCGTTTTTGTGTTGTTTAAGAAGAATAGATAGAGGTTTTAGATAACTACACATATTAGTTTTTTTAAAAATGAGATTTAATCGATGATAACTAGAAAGGATTATTACTAAATATCTTGTTTATTGCCAATTAAAAGACGGTAGAATCGTCATCCTACGGTGTTGTTGCTTTTTAAATGCAAGAAGTGACAGAAGGAAAATATAGAAAACACCTTTTACATTTAATAGGCAGGCGGAAGGTTTCAAGAGGAAAAACTTGGAACTTTGAGTGTACCAATTGGGTAAATTACTAGTACATTAGATATTTTATAGATTTCGAAAGTAAATTGGAAGGATTTTCAAATTATCTCCTCAGCAAAAAAGCTGGAAACATTTGTCAGAGCTATTGACAAATGCAAAAGAATCAGATAGAATAGTAAAGTATGTTTAGTAACTGATCACTTTATAGCCGGCTAAACGAATACAAAATCTATGAGGAGGTATTCATCGTGAAACGTACTTATCAACCAAGTAAACTACGTCGTGCGCGTAAACACGGATTCCGTAACCGTATGTCAACTAAAAACGGTCGTCGCGTATTGGCAGCTCGTCGTCGTAAAGGACGCAAAGTTTTGGCTGCATAATCCAAACGAATTCAACAATGAAGTCAGTAGGAACTCGAGTCTACTGGCTTTTGTTTTGCCCTAAAATAATAGTTTGTATAAGCTTTCTATTTTTTCTATAATATTTCATATACTATATAAATGGAGAATATTTATGAAAAAATCAAAAGCTCTCTTACTAGGGGTTGGAATTTTGAGTGCTAGCTTCTTGATGGTAGCTTGTAGCTCGACACAGTCAAATGCATCTGATAAAACCTACTCTTATGTATTTGCTAGCAATCCAGATACATTAGACTACATTACTTCGACACGTGGCTCGACATCCAGCATTACAACAAACTTGATTGATGGACTGTTGGAAAATGATAAGTATGGCAATCTGGTTCCTTCCATGGCTGAATCATGGACAGTATCAAAAGATGGCTTGACTTATACTTACAAAATTCGCCAAGGTGTTAAGTGGTATACCTCTGAAGGAGAAGAATATGCTGAAGTAACAGCTCACGACTTTGTGACAGGCCTAAAGTATGCTGCGGATAAAAAGGCAGAAAACTTGTACTTGGTGCAAGACTCTATCAAAGGTTTGGCGGACTATATTGAGGGGCAATCATCAGACTTTGAGACTGTTGGAATCAAGGCAGTCGATGACTATACTCTCCAATATACCTTAAACAAGCCAGAGTCCTACTGGAATTCTAAGACAACAGGTGGAATTTTGAGTCCAGTCAATGAAGCCTTTTTGAAATCTAAGGGGGACGAATTTGGAAGTGTAACTCCATCTAGTATCCTGTCAAATGGGCCATATTTATTCAAATCATTCACTTCAAAATCTTTGATTGAGTTTGAAAAGAATCCTAATTATTGGGACAAGGACAATGTGAAGATTGAGAAAGTAAAACTTTCCTTCTATGACGGTTCAGACCAAGACAGTTTGGCTAGAGGATTCTTAGAAGGCAACTATACAGACGGGCGTACCTTCCCAACAAGCTCAGTCTTTGACCAGTTGAAAAAAGGGAATGAGGACAAGATTACTTATACTCCTCAAAATGCTATAACCTTCTATTATCTCTTCAATGTTAATCGTCAAAGCTACAAGCAAACCATGAAACAGACGGATAAAGAAAAGACGGACTCACGTCTAGCAATGCAAAATAAAGATTTCCGTCAAGCTATTAACTTTGCCTTTGACCGTCATGCCTATGCTGCCCAGACAAATGGAGAAGATGGGGCTGATCGAATCCTTCGAAATACAGTCACACCAAGTAACTTTGTTCAAATCGGTGGCAAAAACTTTGGGGATGCTGTCAATGAAAAGATGGTCAACTATGGTACAGAGTGGTCTAATATCAATCTGAACGATGCTCAAGCTGCTTTCTTGGACCCTGAAAAAGCTAAGGCTGAATTTGCCAAGGCTAAAGAAAGTTTGCAAGCAGAAGGCGTGACCTTCCCTATCCACTTGGATATGTTGGTAGACCAAACTGCTAAGTTGGATGTTCAGCAAGCAAGCTCCTTCAAGCAAACCGTTGAAGCAACGCTTGGATCAGATAATGTTGTGATTGATATCATTCAATTGTCACCAGATGAGAAAGACAATGCTACCTTCTTTGCGGATACCGCCGATCAAAAGGATTATGACATCGATATCTCAGGGTGGAGTGGAGATTTCTCAGATCCGAAAACCTATCTTGACCTTTTGGATCCAGACTCTGGTTCTCAGTTGAAAAATCTTGGCTTGACTCCAGGAAAAGACAATGAGATCAAGGAAAAACTCGGTCTAGCTACCTACAAGAAGTTGTTGGATGCGGCAGATAGTGAGAATGAAAATACGCAAACACGTTATGAAAAATTTGCCGAAGTTCAAGCTTGGTTGACAGATAGTGCTCTCTTCCTACCAGTTCAAAGTGCAGGAGCAAATCCTATTTTCCGTAAGACAGTTCCGTTTACAGGGGCCTTCTCATTTGTTGGGCACAAAGGAGATGCGGACAACTACAAATATGTTGAATTGCAAAAGGAACCTGTGACAGCTAAACAGTACCAAGAACTTTATGAAAAATGGCAAAAAGAAAAAGCTGAGTCTAATAAAAAAGCCCAAGAAGATTTGGTTAACCACGTTCGATAGAAGAAGGTTATCAATAAAATTTTAATACTCTTCGAAAATCTCTTCAAACTGCGTCAACGTCGCCTTTCCGTAGGTATGGTTACTGACTTCGTCAGTTCTATCCACAACCTCAAAGCAGTGCTTTGAGCAGCCTGCGGCTAGTTTCCTAGTTTGCTCTTTGATTTTCATTGAGTATAAGTCTAATTTTAGGGACTAGATTCAGAAAAAAGGCATTACCAGGAGCTTATTGGTTCTGGTAATGCCTTTTCTTTATTCTTTCAAATGATATGAATAGCTAGCAATAACGACATCTTCGTGCCATCTGAGAGCATATTTTAATTTAAGGCTCATTTGATTGTGGAGGATATTTTGCCAAGGTTTGTTAGGGATAAACTGGGGTACAAGAACTGTAACCGTGTAGTTCTTTTTCTTGGCTTCTTGAGATATTTTTCGAACATATCGAACTGTAGGTGTGATAATATCGCGATAGCTGGTATTAATGTTTTTAAGAGTAATATTTGGGAAGTAGTCGGCAAATTCTTGGAGGATTTCTTGGTCTTTTTCTTCGGTTTCCTTGGTGGAAATATGCATGGCCAAAACTTCATCTCCGATGCTTTGAGCGTAATTAATCGCTCCAACACTGACTCGAGTAACATTTCCCACTAATACAAGAACGACATTGCCATCGTAGCTTTGCTTTTGAATCCCTTCATAGAGTCGAAGTTGTTTGGCCACTTTTTGGTAATGACTGTGGATGGACAGAAATAGGAAGGTTAGGACCAGGATAATTGGGAAGAATGGCCAGATATCTCCAAGCCTGAAGAGGAGTAGAATAAGGACGATAGCGTAACAAATGATAGCGCCGAGGATGTTAGCAAAGGCAGACTTTAAGAAATGAGAGCCTTTTTCTTTTTTCCAGTGGCGAATCATCCCTGTTTGAGAAAGTGCAAAAGGAACGAAAACTCCGATAGTATAGAGAGGAATCAAGCGTTCTGTATTTCCGTTAAAAATGAGCAGAAGAATCATAGCGCCAAAGGCTAGTGTTAAGATACCATTTGAGTAACCTAGGCGGTCTCCCTTCTCCATAAAGAGATGGGGCATGTACTTGTTCTTGGCCATATTGTAAGCCAACATCGGAAAGGCAGAAAAACCAGTATTTGCAGCAACGGCTAGGATTAGGGCTGTTGAGAATTGGAAGAGATAATAAACAATCTGACCGAGAGTAGAATCCCCTAAAATCCCTTTAGCCATCTGTGAAAGGATTGTTTCTCCGTGTTGAGGAGTAATGCCCATCCAGTAGTTTAGGAAGGTAATTCCTGCAAATAGAAATCCAAGAATCAGAGACATGATAGTAAGCGTCTGGGCTGCGTTTTTCTCTTTAGGAGTCTTGAAAAATGGAACGGCATTTGAGATGGCTTCAACTCCAGTTAATGAAGCTGAACCGCTGGTGAAGGCTCTTAAAATTAGGACAATTGAGAGACTTGGGACAGTTTGACCAATTGCAGAAGTTGCATGATAGCTGAGAGAACCAGTCAATAGTTGGAAGATACCAAACAATAAGAGGAAGACCGTACTAAAGATAAAGAGGTAGACAGGGATCATCAGAGAGCTGGCAGATTCCTTCAAGCCTCGCAGATTCAAAAGCATGAGCAAACATACTAGAAAAATGGAGATGTGGAGGTTGTAAGGATGGAGGGCAGGAAATGCAGCAGTGATAGCGTCAGCGCCTGCCGCCACTGATACGGCTACTGTTAGCATGTAGTCAACAAGCAGACTTCCCCCAGCAATCAAACCTAACTCAGGGGAGAGGTTTTCTCGAGTAACCATATAGGCACCTCCACCTTGAGGGTAGGCATGGATGATTTGTCGGTAAGAAATGGTCAGGCTAGCTAATAGTAAGAGGACAAAAATGCCGATAGGAAGACTCCACCAGATAGCAAGCGGAGAAAGACTAGCCAATACGAGAATGACCTGTTCAGGCCCGTAGGCAATAGATGATAGAGCATCGCTTGATAGCATTGCGAGTGCCTGCGTTTTTCCAAGTAGTCCTCCCTCGCCTTCAGTTAAGGACTTAAGGGGACGACCAATAAAGGTATATTTTAGTTTTGTAAACATTTTCTTTCCTTTTCTGAAAATTTCAACAAGAGTTATTATACTGCTACGAAAAAATACCGTCAAGAAAAAATGAGTGATTTCAAAATATTTTTTCCTATAAGAATGAGACTAGTTTTTTGGTATAATAGAAGGTAGAAAAAATGAGGGAATATAAATGATTTTTGATACACATACCCACTTGAATGTGGAAGAATTTTTGGGACGCGAAGAAGAAGAACTTGCCTTAGCGGCTGAAATGGGTGTAACTCGGATGAATATTGTTGGTTTTGACAAACCGACTATTGAGCGTGCTCTTGAACTAGTGGACAAGTATGACCAACTCTATGCTACGATTGGCTGGCATCCAACGGAAGCAGGGACATACACAGAGGAAGTGGAGTCTTACTTGTTAGAAAAACTAAAACATCCAAAAATTGTTGCCTTGGGCGAGATTGGTTTGGACTACCACTGGATGACAGCCCCTAAAGAAGTACAGGAACAAGTTTTCCGTCGTCAGATTCAGCTATCTAAGGAACTGGACTTACCTTTTGTAGTTCACACCCGTGATGCGCTAGAAGACACTTATGAGATTATTAAGAGCGAGGGAGTCGGACCTCGTGGAGGGATTATGCACTCCTTTTCAGGTTCTTTGGATTGGGCGGAGAAGTTTGTAGATCTTGGTATGACTATTTCCTTTTCTGGAGTGGTGACTTTCAAGAAGGCGACAGATATTCAGGAAGCAGCCAAAGAGTTACCTTTGGATAAGATTTTGGTAGAGACAGATGCGCCTTATTTAGCCCCAGTACCCAAGCGTGGGCGTGAAAATAAGACAGCTTACACGCGCTATGTAGTAGACTTTATTGCCGACTTGCGTGACATGACGACGGAAGAATTAGCTGCTGCGACAAGTGCCAATGCAGAAGGCATCTTTGGATTGGAAAGTAAATCATGAAAGAGAAAATTTCCCAAGTCATCGTAGTTGAAGGACGCGATGATACGGTCAATCTTAAACGTTATTTTGATGTGGAGACCTATGAGACTCGTGGATCGGCTATCAATGAGCAGGATCTTGAACGAATCCAACGTCTACATGAACGTTATGGGGTGATTGTCTTTACAGATCCTGATTATAATGGGGAACGAATCCGGCGCCTGATTATGACCGCCATCCCAACAGTCCAGCATGCCTTTCTCAAACGTGATGAAGCTGCTCCCAAGTCCAAGACCAAGGGACGTTCCCTAGGAATCGAACATGCCAGTTATGAAGACTTGAAAACAGCACTGGCTCAAGTAACAGAGCAATTTGAAGTAGAAAGTGACTTTGATATTAGCCGTAGTGACTTGATTCGCCTTGGTTTTCTAGCTGGAGCAGACAGCCGAAAACGCAGAGAATATTTAGGAGAAAGCCTTCGTATCGGTTATTCCAATGGTAAACAACTTCTCAAGCGTTTAGAATTATTTGGCATCAGTCTAGCTGAAGTTGAAGATGCCATGAAATCGTATGAGGATTGAGAAACTCCCCCAAAATGTAGGGGGAATATGATACAATAGAAGTAATCATATACGGTTTAATCAGGCTTGGTAGCAAGCATTAGAAAAGTGACTCCATAGGATTTGCGCTAAGTGGAGACAATGAGGAAAAGTTATGGGAATCTTTGATTTTTTAAAAAAGACAGAAACTGCAGAGGCAACTGAAATAAGTGAAGCACAGAAAGAAAGAGAAGAATCTAAAAACAATGCATGTATTGGAGTTCTAGATTTGTTCCCGATGAAGGAAACGAATCAATTATTGATTGTTGGGAGTCTAGAAGGTAGTCTCAAGGTTGGGGATCAGTTGCAGTTTTGCAATCCCGACCAAGGAATGGAAAGTCTTGGTACTGTAGAGGTTAAAAAACTCAGCAGTCAAAACAAAGATGCAGATAGTCTAACTGATGAAGTTCTTGCCCATCTAGTGGTTGATAGGATTCCTTCTTTGGATAAACTGAAAAAAGGAAGTGTGCTCTTTAGTTCAGGTATTGAGGAAGAGCAAAAATTATCTAGCTATTCAGATGCTCTTTATCGTGCTTTTGTAGCCATCCAAGAGGGTCAGTTAACAAATGAAGACTATTTGGCAGCTAGCCTTGATGATAGCGTAGAAATTTTACGTCTCTTTTTATGGAAATGCCGTCAAAATCAGGAAACTGAAAGTGAAGAAAGCTATCAAGCCAACACTCGCAAGTTGGAAGGTCTAGCGGAAATCGTCAAGGACAAATTGTTAGCAGCAGATTCAGTTTATGCAGTTTTCTCAGAAAAAACAGGCGAACCCTATCTTTTCTCAACGACCTATGACAGGGGAGAAGAGGGGTATCTCTGTACGGATCCCATGATCATGCTTTTGACGCCATCTTGGTATCGCCAATTCAAGGAAACCATTGATAGTCGACCAAACTCTGTCGTAAAACTGATTGAAAATACGGAAGATAAAAAAGGGATTGAGAATTTCCTTGGAACAGCCTTTTACTTAAATGGTGCCTTGGGAGCAATCTTTAATTCCAAGGAAGTCAGCATCAGTGCTTCAGCCTTAGTCCAAAAACCAGATTTTTCTGATTTACCAGAAATACAAGTTCCTGTAATGAATCCTGACCTAGTAAGATGGATGTTGTTGATGGGACAATTGGATAGCCCGACGACAGAAGATGAAGAAGTAATTTATAAGCTCTATTATAAGTTCTTTTCAGAAGCTATGCCGAAAGCTAAATTCCTAATTCCTCTAGATGCGGCTTCGGAATTTAAGGGCGATAGTCAGGAAGGAAATTCCTTCGTTTTAGAAAAAGATTCTAGTTTCAACATTCCAGTTAAAGAAGGAAAAGATGGGCGAAATTCTGTGCCTGTATTTACTGATTGGAAACGTCTGCGAATGGTCTTTGATGAAAAATGGAATGGCATGATTGAAGAAGCAGGAGGCATGATTGAAGTTTTTGACTATGCCATTAATCCAACGGAATACTATGAAGCGGGTGCCTATGTTAGCCTAACAGCTTTTAAAGAGATGCAAAAGCTTGGTGAGGAACTAGAAGGCAGCGCTAAAGATTAGAGAGTTTCTTTACATTGGGAAACTATATAGTTTTATCTACATCCTACTTGAACCACTAACCTTTTTCAAAGGTTGTGAAAGGAAATGATATGGCAAATAGAAGTTATATTTACTTAAAAAACAGAGATGAAGCTCGTATCTTAACAGAAGGCATCTACACAATACCCTATTTTTGGCAATTGTTTTGGGATGAAGAAGATTTAAAAGCTCCGATTGCTCTCTGGGAAACAGCAGAAAAACTGGAAGAAGATGAAGAGCAAGCAGAAAGATTTTACCAAGAGCAGAATGTAGCTATCTTGCTTTCTATTGAAAAATTCCAGCAGAATGCCCTCAAAAACCGATCTTTTTTAGAAGAAAATGCCCCGCAATCCGTGCAACTATATGATGCCTTTGTTCGTTATATTCTTGCAAACGTAAAAGATGGTGATGTGCTCGGATTTGATCCTTTAGATGTTGTTTTTATGGACCAAGTGTCTGTTGTTTCTGATAAACTGTTAAAAAATATACGGGCTATTCGGGAAAATCAACCCAAAGATTTAGATTTTTCTTTGACTGAAAAGAACTTAATTGGTCTTGCTATGGGTTTTCCTGACTATTATGCTTCAGAATTATTGCCAGAAGACAATATTCTAGATTCGGTTGCCTATCAGGATGAACTGAAGAAAACGAACCCCCAAGAAGATAAGAAAGTGCTTGATATGACTGGATCTGATTCAAAAGGGAACAAGCCTCGTGTTCTTTTAGTGTTTTGGATTTTGTTGGCACTAGGAATTATGTGGGTTTTATATATTATTTTTAGCTAATAAATAGAAAAGAGAATAAATGAGAATTGCAGATTATAGCGTGACCAAGGCAGTGCTGGAGCGTCACGGCTTTACTTTTAAAAAGTCCTTCGGACAAAATTTCTTGACCGATACCAATATCCTTCAAAAAATTGTTGATACGGCTGAAATTGATGACCAGGTCAATGTCATCGAAATCGGGCCAGGGATTGGCGCCTTGACGGAATTTTTGGCTGAGCGTGCAGCTGAAGTTATGGCCTTTGAGATTGACCACCGCTTGGTACCAATCCTAGCGGATACCTTGCGAGATTTTGACAATGTGACCGTAGTCAACGAGGACATTCTAAAAGTTGACCTAGCGCAACATATCCAGAATTTCAAAAATCCTGACTTGCCAATCAAGGTAGTAGCCAACTTACCCTACTATATCACGACACCTATTCTCATGCACTTGATTGAAAGTGGCATTCCGTTTAGTGAGTTTGTGGTTATGATGCAAAGAGAAGTGGCAGATCGTATCTCTGCTCAACCAAATACCAAGGCTTACGGCAGCTTATCGATTGCCGTTCAGTATTATATGACTGCCAAGGTTGCTTTTATCGTACCTCGCACGGTCTTTGTGCCAGCGCCCAACGTGGACTCAGCTATCCTGAAAATGGTACGTCGCCCAGAACCGGCTGTAGCAGTAAAAGATGAGAACTTCTTCTTTAAGGTTTCCAAGGCTAGTTTCACCCATCGTCGCAAGACCTTATGGAACAACTTGACAGGTTACTTTGGCAAGACTGAGGAAGTCAAGGACAAACTGACTAAGGCTTTGGACCAGGCCGGACTATCCCCAAGTGTACGAGGAGAAGCTCTTGGCTTAGAAGAATTTGCCAGTCTAGCAGATGCGCTTAAAGGACAAGGACTCTAGGATGCAGGGACAAATCATTAAAGCCTTGGCCGGCTTCTACTATGTGGAAAGTGATGGTCAGGTTTATCAAACACGGGCGCGTGGGAATTTCCGTAAAAAAGGTCACACGCCCTATGTTGGAGATTGGGTAGATTTTTCTGCGGAGGAAAATTCCGAAGGCTATATTCTCAAGATTCATGAACGAAAAAATAGTCTGGTTCGCCCACCGATTGTCAATATTGACCAAGCCGTTGTCATTATGTCCGTTAAAGAACCTGACTTTAATAGCAACTTGCTGGATCGCTTCTTGGTTCTTTTGGAACACAAGAACATTCATCCTATCGTCTATATTTCCAAAATGGACTTACTAGAGGATAGGAGAGAACTGGATTTCTACGAGAAAACCTATGATGCTATTGGTTACGACTTTGTGACGAGTAAAGAGGAACTCTTGCCCTTGTTGACAGATAAAGTTACGGTCTTCATGGGGCAGACAGGTGTTGGGAAGTCAACCCTTCTCAATAAAATCGCACCAGATCTCAATCTTGAAACAGGAGAAATCTCAGACAGTCTGGGTCGCGGTCGCCATACTACTCGAGCTGTTAGTTTTTACAACCTCAATGGTGGGAAAATCGCAGATACACCAGGTTTTTCATCGCTAGATTATGAAGTATCGACGTCAGAAGACCTCAACCAGGCCTTTCCAGAGATTGCCTCTGTCAGCCGAGACTGTAAGTTCCGTACATGTACTCATACCCATGAGCCATCTTGCGCAGTGAAACCAGCAGTAGAAGAGGGGATCATTGCTACCTTCCGTTTTGACAACTACCTGCAATTCCTCAGTGAGATTGAAAATCGTAGAGAAACCTATAAAAAAGTCAGCAAAAAAATTCCAAAATAAGGAGAAACCTATGTCTCAATACAAGATTGCTCCGTCAATTCTGGCAGCGGATTATGCCAACTTTGAACGTGAAATTAAACGCCTAGAAGCAACTGGGGCAGAATATGCCCACATCGATATCATGGATGGTCACTTTGTACCCCAAATTAGTTTTGGTGCAGGTGTGGTTGAAAGTCTTCGCCCCCACAGCAAGATGGTCTTTGATTGCCACTTGATGGTATCAATTCCCGAACATCATTTAGAAGATTTTGCGCGTGCAGGAGCGGATATTATCAGCATCCATGTCGAGGCAACACCTCATATCCATGGCGCTCTCCAAAAGATTCGTTCTCTCGGTGTCAAACCTTCGGTAGTCATCAATCCTGGTACGCCTGTTGAGTCTATCAAGCATGTGCTTCACTTAGTTGATCAAGTCTTGGTCATGACGGTGAATCCTGGCTTCGGTGGGCAAGCCTTTCTGCCAGAAACCATGGATAAGATACGTGAATTGGTTTCCCTTCGTGAGGAAAAAGATTTGAACTTTGAGATCGAAGTGGATGGTGGGATTGATGATAAAACCATTGCTCAAGCCAAAGAAGCTGGTGCAACAGTTTTTGTAGCAGGGTCCTATGTCTTTAAGGGAGATGTCAATGAACGAGTGCAAGCTCTCAGAAAACAACTGGACTAGGGTTGCTGTTTTTGCCGGCGGAGACCGTGGTCACTATCGAACAGATTTTGATTGCTTTGTCGGTGTGGATCGAGGCTCGCTTTGGGTACTAGAGAAAAAACTTCCTCTTGCTCTAGCAGTTGGAGATTTTGATTCGGTGACTGCAGACGAACGTCAGGTGATTCAAAAACGTGCCCAGTATTTTGTGCAAGCCCAGCCAGAAAAAGATGATACCGATCTGGAACTAGCACTGTTAACGATTTTTGAAAAAAATCCTCAAGCTCAGGTGACCATTTTTGGTGCCCTAGGTGGTCGCATCGATCATATGTTGGCCAATGTCTTTCTACCCAGTAATTCCAAATTGGCACCCTATATGTGCCAAATAGAGATTGAGGATGGGCAAAATTTGATTCGTTACTGTCCAGAAGGAACCAGTCAACTTGAACCACGTTCGGACTATGATTATTTGGCCTTTATGCCTGTGAGGGATAGTCGTTTGACAATACTCGGTGCCAAGTATGAACTGACAGAGGAGAATTTTTTCTTTAAGAAAGTTTACGCTTCTAACGAATATATAGATAGGGAAGTTTCGGTGACTTGCCCAGATGGTTATGTGGTTGTGCTGCATAGTAAGGACAGGAGGTAGGATGGAAAGTTTACTTGTTGTTTTATTAGTTGCTAATCTAGCCGGCCTCTTTCTTATTTGGCAAAGGCAGGACAAGCAGGAAAAATATCTGACCAAGAGCTTGGAGGACCAAGCAGATAACCTATCAGACCAGCTAGATTATCGATTTGAACAAGCCAGACAAGCTAGTCAGCTAGATCAAAAAAATCTAGAAGTAGCTGTTAGTGACCGTTTGCAGGAGGTGCGTATTGAATTGCACCAAGGCTTAACTCAAGTTCGGCAGGAAATGAATGAGAACCTCCTTCAAACAAGAGATAAGACCGACCAACGCCTCCAAGCCTTGCAGGAATCAAATGAGCAACGCTTGGAACAAATGCGCCAAACGGTTGAGGAAAAATTAGAAAAGACCTTGCAGACACGCTTGCAGGCCTCCTTCGAGACGGTATCTAAACAACTGGAATCTGTCAATCGTGGTCTGGGTGAAATGCAGACGGTTGCGCGAGATGTCGGTGCGCTTAATAAAGTCCTTTCTGGAACTAAAACGCGAGGAATTCTAGGTGAATTACAACTGGGGCAAATCATAGAGGACATCATGACACCTGCCCAGTATGAACGAGAATTTGCTACAGTTGAAAACTCTAGTGAACGTGTGGAATACGCCATCAAGTTACCTGGGAAAGGTGACCAGGAATATGTTTATCTACCGATTGATTCTAAGTTTCCCCTGGCGGATTATTACCGTCTGGAAGAAGCCTATGAAGCAGGTGATAAGGATGAAATCGAGCGCTGCCGTAAGTCTCTCTTAGCAAGCGTCAAGCGTTTTGCCAAGGATATCAAGAGTAAGTACCTGGCGCCACCTCGGACAACTAATTTTGGAGTCTTGTTTGTTCCGACAGAAGGTCTCTATTCGGAAATCGTTCGCAATCCGATTTTCTTTGATGATTTGAGACGGGAGGAACAGATTATTGTTGCAGGTCCAAGTACCTTGTCGGCTCTTCTTAACTCCTTATCAGTTGGCTTCAAGACTCTCAATATCCAAAAGAGTGCAGACCATATCAGTAAAACCCTAGCTAGTGTCAAAACAGAATTTGGCAAGTTTGGAGGTGTTCTGGTCAAGGCACAAAAACATCTCCAACATGCCTCTGGCAATATTGATGATTTATTAAACCGTCGTACTACAGCTATCGAGCGAACGCTTCGTCACATTGAGTTATCAGAAGGTGAGCCTGCGCTTGATTTGCTCCAATTCCAAGAAGATGAGGAAGAATATGAAGATTAGTCACATGAAGAAAGATGAGCTTTTTGAAGGCTTTTACCTGATCAAGTCAGCTGACCTGAGACAGACACGTGCTGGGAAAAATTACCTAGCCTTCACCTTCCAAGATGATAGTGGAGAAATCGAAGGGAAGCTCTGGGATGCTCAACCCCACAATGTTGAAACCTTTACAGCAGGGAAAGTAGTCCATATGCAAGGTCGTCGTGAAGTGTACAACAATACGCCTCAGGTTAATCAAATCACCCTTCGCTTACCACAACCTGGCGAACCAAATGACCCAGCGGACTTCAAGGTTAAATCTCCAGTAGATGCCAAAGAGATTCGTGAGTATATGGCGCAGATGATTTTTAAAATTGAAAATCCAATTTGGCAGCGAATTGTTCGGAATCTCTACACTAAGTATGACAAGGAATTCTACTCCTATCCAGCTGCTAAGACCAACCATCATGCCTTTGAAACAGGTCTTGCTTATCATACAGCTACTATGGTTCGTTTAGCAGAAGCAATTGCAGATATTTATCCTCAGCTCAATAAGAGCTTGCTCTACGCGGGGATTATGTTGCATGACCTGGCCAAGGTTATTGAGTTGACAGGTCCTGACCAGACAGAGTACACAGTAAGAGGAAACCTTATCGGTCATATCGCTCTGATTGATAGCGAAATTACCAAAGCAGTAATGGAGCTTGGCATTGATGATACCAGAGAAGAAGTTGTACTTCTTCGCCATGTCATTCTCAGTCATCATGGTCTCCTTGAGTATGGTAGTCCAGTTCGTCCTCGAGTGATGGAAGCAGAAATTATTCATATGATTGATAATTTGGATGCCAGCATGATGATGATGACAACAGCTCTGGCCCTTGTTGATGAGGGAGAAATGACCAATAAAGTCTTTGCTATGGACAATCGTTCCTTCTACAAGCCAAAATTAGACTAGAAACTAAAAAAATGAACTTTATTTAGGCAATAAAGTTCGTTTTTTTGCTTTAGTGTGATATAATGAGAAAAAGACTAAATAAAAAAGAATGGTAAAAATATAATGAAATTAAGAAGAAGTGATCGGATGGTTGTCATTTCCAATTACTTGATTAACAATCCATACAAATTAACCAGTCTCAACACCTTTGCGGAAAAGTATGAATCTGCCAAATCGTCTATTTCTGAAGATATCGTCATCATTAAACGTGCTTTCGAAGAAATTGAAATCGGTCATATTCAAACGGTGACAGGTGCTGGTGGTGGTGTTATTTTTACACCATCGATCTCTACCCTTGAGTCTAAAACGATTATCGAAGAGCTTCGTGATAAACTTTCAGAGAGTGACCGCATTCTGCCAGGTGGCTACATTTATTTATCTGACCTATTGAGCACTCCAGCTATTTTGAAAAATATCGGTCGCATTATTGCTAAGAGCTTTATGGATCAGAAGATTGATGCCGTTATGACTGTTGCGACCAAAGGGGTTCCGCTTGCGAATGCGGTAGCAAATGTCCTCAACGTACCATTTGTCATTGTCCGTCGCGACTTGAAAATCACTGAAGGTTCAACTGTTAGTGTCAACTATGTTTCAGGTTCTAGTGACCGTATCGAAAAGATGTTCCTTTCAAAACGTAGCCTCAAAGCAGGAAGTCGTGTCTTGATCGTCGATGACTTCTTGAAGGGTGGAGGAACCATTAACGGGATGATTAGCCTCTTGTCTGAGTTTGATTCAGAGTTGGCTGGTGTAGCTGTCTTTGCTGATAATGCACAGGAAGACCGTGAACAACAGTTTGACTACAAGTCACTCTTGAGAGTCACGAACATTGATGTGAAGAACCAACAAATTGCTGTTGAAGTTGGAAATATCTTCGATACAGAAAAATAAGAATTGACTTGAAATACAAAGGTTGGAACTTTCGTCCCAGCCTTTCTTTGATAATGAATATGAAGGAGTCCTATGAAAACACCATTTATTAAACGTGATGCCTTAGAAAAGATTGTTGAGGAGTTTCCAACCCCATTCCATCTTTACGATGAAAAAGGGATTCGTGAGAAAGCACGCGCAGTAAACAAGGCCTTTTCTTGGAATAAGGGCTTTAAAGAATACTTCGCAGTTAAAGCAACCCCAACACCAGCTATCTTGAAGATTTTGCAAGAAGAAGGATGTGGAGTGGATTGTTCTAGTTATGTAGAACTCTTAATGAGTCACAAGCTTGGGTTTACAGGGGCGGATATGATGTTTTCATCTAATAACACCCCAGATAGAGAGTATGCTTATGCTCGTGAATTAGGTGCGACGATTAATTTAGATGCCTTTGAAGATATCGAGCATTTGGAACGTGCAGCAGGCATCCCAGAAATCATCTCTTGCCGTTACAATCCTGGTGGCGTATTTGAACTGGGCACGGACATTATGGATAATCCTGGTGAAGCTAAGTTCGGGATGACTAAGGAACAGCTTTTTGAAGCCTTTGCCATCTTGAAAGAAAAGGGAGCTAAAACCTTTGGGATTCATTCCTTCCTAGCTTCCAATACTGTTACTCATCTCTATTATCCAGAATTGGCTCGCCAGCTCTTTGAGTTAGCGGTAGAAATCAAGGAAAAGTTAGGTATTTCACTGGACTTTATCAATCTTTCTGGTGGTATCGGGGTCAACTATCGCCCAGATCAAGAGCCTAATGACATCGCTTTGATTGGTGAGGGAGTTCGTCAGGTTTATGAAGAGGTTTTGACACCAGCAGGCCTTGGTCAGGTTAAGATCTTTACAGAACTAGGACGTTTTATGTTGGCACCTCATGGCATTCTCGTTACAAAAGTTACTCATAAAAAGAAAACCTATCGTACTTATCTAGGAGTAGATGCGTCAGCTGTTAACCTTATGAGACCAGCTATGTATGGTGCTTATCACCACATCACCAATATGATGCATCCTGATGGTCAGACTGAAGTAGTTGATGTTGTTGGCTCCCTTTGTGAAAACAACGATAAGTTTGCAGTTAATCGTGAATTACCTCAAACAGAAATTGGTGATTTGTTAGTTATTCATGATACAGGTGCGCATGGCTTCTCTATGGGATACCAGTACAATGCCAAACTTCGTTCGGCAGAAATTCTCTATACAGAGGACGGTGGAGCACGCTTGATCCGCCGAGCAGAGCGACCAGAGGATTATTTTGCGACTCTCTATGGGTTTGATTTTGACAAGGATTAATAAATATTTTGAAAATCATGAAAGTTGAAAGTGAAAAACAGATTGTTTTCTAAAAAATAGGCAAAATCTGTGGTTTTTCTTTTCAGTCATGGTATAATAAAGACTATAAAACGTTTTCAAGGAAGGTAACGATATGTCTGAGGAAATAATTGACTATGGACAAGTGACAGGAATGGTGCATTCGACAGAGAGTTTTGGGGCGGTAGATGGCCCTGGAATTCGTTTTATTGTCTTTTTGCAAGGCTGTCAGATGCGTTGCCAATACTGCCATAACCCTGATACTTGGGCTATGGAAACCAATAAATCTCGTGTACGAACAGTAGATGATGTTCTAGAAGAAGCGCTTCGTTATCGTGGTTTCTGGGGAGACAAGGGAGGTATCACAGTCAGCGGAGGAGAAGCCCTCTTGCAGATTGATTTCTTGATTGCCCTCTTTACCAAGGCAAAAGAAAAGGGTATCCACTGTACCTTGGATACTTGTGCCCTTCCATTCCGTAACAAACCACGCTATCTAGAAAAGTTCAACAAGTTAATGGCCGTGACAGACTTGGTTCTCCTTGATATCAAGGAAATCAACGAAGCACAACACAAGATTGTTACCAGTCAAACCAATAAAAATATTCTGGCTTGTGCTCAGTACTTGTCAGAAATCGGTAAACCTGTTTGGATTCGTCACGTGCTAGTGCCAGGATTGACAGACCGCGATGAAGATTTGATTGAACTTGGTAAGTTTGTAAAAACTCTCAAAAATGTTGATAAGTTTGAAATCTTGCCTTATCACACTATGGGTGAGTTCAAATGGCGTGAGCTTGGGATTCCGTATTCACTTGAAGGAGTTAAACCTCCAACAGCAGATCGTGTTAAGAATGCTAAGGAATTGATGGATACAGAAAGCTATCAAGATTACATGAAACGTGTACATGGATAAAATGAAAGAAGAGGTCGGAATTTTTTCTCGGCCTCTTTTTGACTATAGAAAAGGCTCAGCATTTAAGCTAAGCCTTTTATTTTTTATTTAGAATGTTGTTTTCCAGCATTGCGTTTTTTGTTTTTCTTCTTGTTAGAAGTTGTGATAGCTGTTGCTGGTTCAGGGGTTACATCTTTACGAGTGCTTGAAGTTTTGCTTGCTTTTGGTGGGTTCTTAGCAAATTCTTCACGTACTTTTTTACGAAGTTTTGGACGAACGATGTAGTTGATGATAAATTGTTGAAGGATCATCATGAAACCACCGACAACCCAGTAAAGTGTAACGCTGGCTGGTGAGAAGACAGAGAACACGACAATCATGAGGGGGCTCATATAGAGCATCTTCTTGATTTGTTCTCTTTGAGTTTCATCCACAACTCCATGTAAAGAAAGGAGTGATTGAAGATAGTAAAGGATACCAGCAAAGGCAACCAAAATCATACTAGGTGAGCCTAGAGGAATTCCTAGGTAGCTTGCTTGGGCAACTCCTTCAGTATGTTGGGCAGCAAAGTAGATAGCAGAGAAGAAAGGCATTTGAATGAGGATAGGGAAACATCCCACGCCGCCAAACATGCTGATGCCGTGCTCTTTTTGAGCAGCAAAGAGAGCTTGTTGAGCTTCTAATTTTTCTTCTTGTGTCGTTGCTTCTTTCAGGCGAGTCTGATGTGGTTCAAGGACGTGCTTGAGAGCGTTCATCTTTTCAGAGTGAAGGGTCGCCTTCCATGATTGGTAGATACCAAGTGGGAGGATAATCAAGCGAACGATAATGGTTACGATGATGATCCCAACACCGAAACCGAGACCTTGATCATTAGCGAAGTATTTGATAGCTTCTCCCATTGGAGCACCCAAGAAATCCCAAACGGGACCAGTTGGGAGTCCTGTTGATTTATCAACCTGGACACAACCTGTCAAGACTAATAGCATAGCCACTCCCATGACTGAGAGAGCGATTCGTTTAATTGATTTCACTGTTTTTATTCCTTCTTTAAAAATTATACCTTTCTATTCTACTGTTTTTTTGGAAAATATACAATAGTTCTAGAGACCTAATTTGCGACTTTGAAGTCTGAATAAGATGGAAAGTTACTCAATTGAACATCAAGATAGGTTACTTTAGAGAATGGGGTAGGGCCTTTTCGGATCTCTTGGATAAATTTAGCCATGATGGCTGAAGATTCTGCTTGGGCAAGGATTTCAACGGTTCCGTCATCGTTATTCCAGACACGACCCGTAATGCCACCTAGTTCTAGAGCTAGGGTATAGACACCCCAGCGGAAGCCCACTCCTTGGACGCGACCTTGGGCGATCATTTTAACCTTTTGCATACCAAACCTCCTTGATTGTGTTATAATATTTCTATGACTATTATAACCTCTAAAGCCAATTCTGTGGTGAAAAATGCCAAAAAATTACATCGAAAAAAATATCGGAAAACCTCATATCTGATTGAGGGATGGCATCTGTTTGAAGAAGCTATTCAAGCTGGTGCAAAGATTGAGAAAATTTTTGCTCTCGCAGAGTATGGTGAAAAATTAGTAGACTATCCTCAGACTGTCCTTGTGACAGAAGAAATCTTGCTCGATTTAGCAGATTCTCAAACGCCTCAGGGCATTGTTGCCATTGTTCAAAAGGAGGATGAGCAGTTACCAGATTTGAGTCGGGGGAAATATCTTTTCTTAGAAGATGTGCAGGATCCTGGAAATGTTGGGACCATGATTCGGACGGCAGATGCAGCAGGTTTTTCTGGAGTCATCGTTTCCAGCAAGTCAGCAGATATCTATAGCCTCAAAACGCTTCGCTCCATGCAAGGCAGTCATTTCCATTTGCCGATTTATCGCATGTCTGTCGAAGGGTTTGTGGAACAAGCTAAAAAGAGCGGTTTACCAATTCTGGCAACCACCTTATCACAAAACTCTAAAGATTATCGTGAACTGACTCGGTTAGAAGATTTTGTCTTAGTCATGGGGAATGAAGGTCAAGGCATTAGTCCATTCATGACAGACCAGGCAGATCAATTGGTCCACATCAGCATGAAAGGGCAGGCAGAAAGCCTCAATGTCGCCATTGCTGCAGGTATACTCATGTTTTATTTGAGTTAAATGATTTGATTTTTGTTATAATCAGTAAAAAGATTTCATAAGGAGAAAAAGATATGAATCAAACAATTATTCAAGAACGTTCAGGTTTGAATCAATTTTATGCAAAAGTTTATGCTTTTGTAGGAATTGGGATCGCCTTATCTGCACTTGTTTCAGCCTTGATGTTAACAACCTTCCAAGACCTTCTTGTTCAGTTGATGCTTAATGCCCGCATATGGCTAATCGTGACAGGAGTAGTTGAAGTTGCTCTTGTAATTGCAGCCAGTAATATGGCTTATAAAAATAGCCCAGCAGCTCTTCCGATGTTTCTCATCTATTCAGTAGTGAACGGTTTTTCACTGAGTTTCATCGTGTCGCTCTATCTACCAGGAACGGTTCTAACGGCTTTCATTTCCAGCGCTGCCCTTTTCTTTGTCATGGCAATTGTCGGAGTTGTGATTAAAAAGGACTTGAGTGGTATCGGGCGTGCTTTGATTGCAGCCTTGGTAGGTTTCATTTTAGCTATGATTGTCAATGTATTTTTAAACAGTGGTCTCTTTGACTACATTATCAGTATAGTCATGGTTCTTGTTTTTGCAGGTTTGATTGCTTGGGATAACCAAAAGATTCGCTATGTTTATGAAGAATCAAATGGTCAAGTCGCTACAGGTTGGGCAATTTCTTTGGCGCTTAGCCTCTACCTTGACTTTATCAACCTTTTTCTTAGCTTCTTGCGTATCTTTGGAAGTGACGATTAATACTTTTAGAGCTCAAATGAGCTCTTTTTTAAATTTTTACTTTTATTTTTACTAGCAAAAGGGTATAATCATCTTATTATTCAAAAGGAGAGATGTATGAAGAAAAGTTTTATCCATCAACAGGAAGAAATTTCCTTTGTAAAAAATACCTTTACCCAGTATTTGAAAGATAAGTTAGAAGTTGTAGAAGTGCAGGGTCCAATCTTGAGTAAAGTTGGGGACGGGATGCAGGATAACCTTTCAGGGATTGAACATCCAGTTTCTGTTAAGGTTTTGCAAATTCCAGATGAATCTTATGAGGTGGTACATTCGCTTGCTAAGTGGAAGCGCCATACCTTGGCCCGTTTTGGTTTTGGCGAGGGTGAAGGCCTCTTTGTTCACATGAAGGCCCTTCGTCCAGACGAAGATTCACTAGATGCGACTCACTCAGTCTATGTAGACCAGTGGGACTGGGAAAAAGTTATTCCAAACGGACAGCGCAATCTTGCCTATCTTAAAGAAACGGTAGAAAAGATTTATAAGGCGATTCGTTTGACAGAGTTAGCAGTAGAAGCACGCTATGATATTGAGTCAATTTTGCCTAAGCAAATTACCTTTATCCATACAGAAGAGTTGGTAGAACGCTACCCAGACTTGACACCAAAAGAACGTGAAAATGCTATCTGTAAGGAGTTCGGTGCGGTCTTCCTAATTGGTATCGGTGGAGAATTGTCAGATGGAAAACCTCATGATGGACGTGCACCAGACTATGATGACTGGACAACTGAATCTGAAAATGGCTATCATGGCTTGAATGGGGACATCCTTGTTTGGAATGATAATTTGGGTGCAGCCTTTGAATTGTCTTCAATGGGCATTCGTGTCGATGAAGACACCCTCCGTCGCCAAGTAGCTATCACAGGAGACGAAGACCGCCTTTCTTTGGAGTGGCACAAAGCTCTCTTAAACGGCCTCTTCCCATTGACAATTGGTGGAGGAATTGGCCAATCTCGTATGGCTATGTTCCTGCTTCGTAAGAAGCACATCGGTGAAGTCCAAACCAGTGTTTGGCCACAAGAAGTGAGAGACACCTACGAAAATATTCTTTAATCAATCGAGCCGTAAGGTTCGATTTTCTTTTTTTGATAAGAATTTGGTATAATATACGGTATGAAAATCGTATCAGGTATCTACGGAGGGCGTCCTTTAAAGACGCTGGACGGTAAAACAACTCGACCTACTTCAGATAAGGTAAGGGGCGCTATTTTTAATATGATTGGTCCCTACTTTGAAGGTGGGCGAGTGCTAGATCTTTATGCTGGCAGTGGTGGTCTATCCATCGAAGCAGTCTCAAGAGGGATGTCCAGTGCCGTTCTGGTCGAGAAGGATCGCCGAGCCCAGAATATAGTCGCAGAAAATATCCGAATGACTAAGGAAACTTCCAAGTTTCAATTATTGAAAATGGAATCCAGTCGTGCATTAGAACAGGTGGATGGTGCCTTTGATCTAATTTTTTTGGACCCTCCCTATGCAAAAGAACAAATCGTGTCAGATATTGAAAAAATGGCAGAGAGAGATCTTTTTTCAGAAGATGTCATGGTGGTTTGCGAAACCGATAAATCAGTAGAACTTCCAGAAGAAATCGCCTGTTTGGGTATCTGGAAGGAAAAAATATATGGGATTAGTAAGGTGACGGTTTATGTCAGATAAGATTGGGCTATTTACAGGTTCCTTTGATCCGATGACCAATGGACATTTGGATCTCATTGAGCGTGCAAGTAAGCTCTTTGATCAATTGTATGTAGGAATTTTTTATAATCCTCATAAAACAGGATTTTTGACGATTGAGAGCCGAAAGAAAACTGTTGAAAAAGCACTAGCACATCTCAAAAATGTCCAAGTCATAGCTTCTCACGATGAATTAGTCGTTGATGTTGCTAGAAAATTAGGTGCAGAGGTCTTGGTGCGTGGCTTGCGTAATGCAACAGATCTTCAGTATGAAGCCAGTTTTGATTTTTACAACCATCAGCTAGCAGGAGAAATGGAGACAATCTACCTTCACAGTCGGCCGGAGCATGTTTACATCAGCTCTTCAGCTGTGAGAGAACTATTGAAATTTGGTCAAGATATCAGTGATTATGTACCAAATGCTGTCCTAGAGGAGTTAAACAATGAAGAAAAAAACTAGATGGCCCTTATATCTCATTATTGGGCTCATTATCACTTTTATCGCTTTTACGGTGCCCCTGCCTTATTATATCGAGGTGCCAGGAACTTCTGAAGATATTCGAAAGGTTTTACAAGTTAATAACCAACCTGACCAAGAGGAAGGTTCCTACCAATTTGTGACGGTTGGAGTTAAGCACGCTAGAATGGTTGACTTGTTTTATGCCTGGCTAACTCCTTTCACGGACATACATAGCGCCAAAGAGATGACTGGTGGTTCATCAGATGCAGAATTTATGAGAATCAACCAGTTTTACATGGAAACTTCGCAAAACATGGCCAAATATCAAGGTCTAAAGACGGCGGGTAAGGAAATAGAGCTCAAATATTTGGGTGTCTACGTTTTGACTGTAACAGATAACTCGACTTTCAAGGGAGTTCTTAATATTGCTGACACCGTAACAGCTGTGAATGATAAAACTTTTGAGAGTTCAAAAGAGATGGTGGATTACGTTAATTCTCAAACTCTAGGCGATCAGGTGAAGGTTACTTATGAGGAGGATGGAAAAGTTAAGACTGCCGAAGGAAAGATCATTACTCTAGAAAATGGGAAGAATGGTATCGGAATAGGTTTGATTGACCGCACAGAAGTATCTAGTGATGTACCAATCAAATTTTCAACTGCTGGCATTGGAGGTCCTAGTGCCGGAATGATGTTCAGTTTATCCATCTATACGCAAATTGCAGATCCTACTCTTCGAAATGGACGTATCATTGCGGGTACCGGAAGCATCGATAGAGATGGTAACGTAGGTGACATTGGCGGAATTGATAAAAAAGTGGTTGCCGCAGCTAAAAAGGGAGCTACTGTATTCTTTGCTCCTAACAATCCAGTAACTGAGGAAGCTAAAAAGGCAAATCCAAATGCCAAGAGTAACTATGACACAGCTCTAGAAGCAGCTCAAATGATTAAAACAGACATGAAAATCGTTCCAGTCAAAACGCTTCAAGATGCGATTGACTATTTAAAAAACAATCCCTAAACAGTAGGCGAATCCCTAAACTAGCGTAGAAAAAAAGAAGATGGTATAATAGGCAAATGATTCAATTGTTTTTTACCCTTAGTAGTCATATGTTTTTTGTCTACCTAGTCTTTCAGCTCTTGAAAGATTTGGTCAGATGGGATCAAATTTTGAAGGTGACAAAGGATAATGCGAAGAAGGTTCGACTCTTGGTAGTATTGTGTAGTATCGGTTTAGGATATCTGATTAGTTCCTTTTTTCTGAACCTCTACCAACTTTGGCAAGAAGCAGTTAGAACGTTATTCTAAAATTGTAAGTGAAGGAAAATACTTTATGGAAAAAATTGTAGTTCAAGGTGGCGATAATCGTTTGGTTGGAAGTGTTACCATCGAGGGCGCAAAAAATGCAGTTTTGCCACTGCTTGCAGCAACTATTTTAGCAAGTGAAGGAAAAACGGTCTTAAAAAATGTTCCTATTTTATCGGATGTTTTTACCATGAATCAGGTGGTTCGTGGATTAAATGCGAAAGTAGAATTTGATCAAGAAGCACATATTGTTGAAGTTGATGCTACTGGAGACATCACCGAAGAAGCACCTTATAAGTACGTCAGCAAGATGCGTGCTTCAATTGTAGTATTGGGGCCAATCTTGGCTCGTGTAGGACATGCAAAGGTTTCTATGCCAGGTGGCTGTACGATCGGTAGTCGCCCTATCGACCTTCACCTAAAGGGACTCGAAGCGATGGGGGCTCAAATTACTCAAACGGCAGGATATATCGAAGCTAAGGCAGAACGCTTGCACGGAGCTCACATTTACATGGACTTCCCAAGTGTAGGTGCTACTCAAAACTTGATGATGGCGGCAACTCTTGCTAACGGAGTGACTGTCATTGAAAATGCTGCGCGTGAACCTGAGATTGTCGACTTGGCTGTTCTCCTAAATAAAATGGGTGCCAAGGTCAAGGGGGCAGGAACAGAAACTGTGACGATTACTGGTGTTGAGCAACTACATGGTGCGACCCACAATGTTGTGCAAGACCGTATCGAAGCAGGAACCTTCATGGTAGCAGCTGCCATTACAGGTGGAGATGTCTTGATTCAGGATGCTATCTGGGAACACAATCGCCCCTTGATTGCTAAATTATTGGAAATGGGTGTTGAAGTCATCGATGAGGACGAAGGAATTCGTATTCGTTCTCAACGTGAAAAATTAAAGGCTGTCCACGTTAAGACACTTCCACATCCAGGATTTCCGACAGACATGCAAGCACAGTTCACTGCTCTAATGACCGTTGCTCAAGGTGAGTCAACTATGGTAGAGACTGTATTTGAGAATCGTTTCCAACATTTAGAGGAAATGCGTCGTATGGGCTTGCACTCTGAAATCATCCGTGATACAGCCCGTATCGTCGGAGGACAGCCTCTCCAAGGGGCAGAAGTTCTATCGACAGACTTACGTGCCAGTGCAGCCTTGATTTTGACAGGCTTGGTAGCTGAAGGCGAAACAGTTGTAGGAAAGCTTGTCCATTTAGATAGAGGTTACTACCGTTTTCATGAAAAATTAGCCCAGTTAGGAGCTAAGATTGAACGGGTAAGTGTGGAAGCTGATGAAGATGAATAAACAATCCAAATATGTCTTACGTCGCTTTATCCTAGTAATTGTAGTATTACTACTAGGATTCTTAGCTCTTGCTATTGGTTTGATGATTGGCTATGGTATTCTAGGAAAAGGTCAAGATCCTTGGGCTATTTTAGCGCCAGTAAAATGGCAAGAACTCATCGCAAAATTTACAGGAAAATAGACTGGGAGACCAGTCTTTTTCTAGGAAGTGAATGTAATACTCAATGAAAATCAAAGAGCAAACTAGGAAGCTAGCCGCAGGCTGCTCAAAACACGGTTTTGAGGTTGTGGATAGAACTGACGAAGTCAGTAACACATATACGGCAAGATGAAGCTGACGTGGTTTGAAGAGATTTTCGAAGAGTACAAGGAGAAAATATGAATAAAAAAACAAGGCAGGCCCTAATTGGCCTCTTGCTCTTTTTGCTCTTGTCAGCAGGAAGCTACTATATTAAACAAATGCAGTCTTCCAACACTGCACCACAAACACAAGTAAAACAAAAATCACAGTCGTCTGATACTCCAAGTCAAGAACTGGCAGAAAGTGTCCTAACAGATTCAGTTAAAAAACAAATCAAGGGCACGCTAGAGTGGAATGGCGCAGGAGCCTTTATCGTCAATAACAATAAAACCAATCTGGATGCTAAGGTTTCAAGCAAACCCTATGCGGATAATAAAACAAAGATTGTAGGAGGAGAGACAGTTCCCACAGTAGCGAATGCAATCATGTCAAAGGCAACAAGACAGTACAAGGACCGTGAAGAAACTGGCAATGGTTCAACATCTTGGACGCCTGCGGGTTGGCATCAGGTTAAGAACCTAAAAGGAAGTTATAATCACGCAGTTGATAGAGGACACTTGTTAGGCTATGCCTTGATCGGTGGCTTAGATGGCTTTGATGCTTCTACCAGCAATCCTAAAAATATTGCCGTACAGACAGCTTGGGCCAACCAAGCGCGTGCAGAAGATTCCACAGGTCAAAACTACTATGAGAGTTTGGTTCGAAAAGCCCTAGATCAAAACAAACGAGTGCGTTACCGTGTGACGTTGCTCTATGCGTCTGAGGAAGACTTGGTGCCGTCCGCATCCCAGATTGAAGCTAAGTCCTCTGATGGAGAATTGGAGTTTAATGTCGTGATTCCAAATGTCCAAAAGGGAATTCAGTTAGATTACCGAACAGGTGAGGTCACAGTCACAAAAGCTAACTAATTGATCAAGAGGTTGAGGGAAAATCCCAACCTCGTTTTTTATTAGTCATGAACTGTTGACACGATTGGTTGTATTTTCCTCTTTTCAGATTTTTAAAGAGCTTTTTTGAAAATTCACAAGGCTGGAACTAGGGCGTCGGAACTTGGATTGCAGCTCTCTATTCAGCGACCCTTTATCATAGAAATTGAAAATTAATGTGTAGAAATTGGAAAATATGGTATAATAGTTTCAATTATACTTTTTAGGAGAAGGAAAATGGAAGACCCGAGCAGTCAGGATTTGTTACTGCAATTTGTTTTATTAGTTGTTTTGACCTTTTTAAATGCTTTTTTCTCTGCAACAGAAATGGCCATGGTTTCACTTAGTCGTTCACGTGTTGAGCAAAAAGCTGAGGAGGGAGATAAACGCTATATCCGTTTACTAAAGGTACTTGAAAACCCGAATCACTTTTTATCAACCATTCAAGTTGGTATCACCTTAATTACGATCTTGTCAGGGGCTAAACTAGCAGATTCACTAGGTGAGTTAATCGCCTCTTGGATGGGAAATAGCGAAACTGCCTATGCGGTAGCTAGCTTCTTATCATTAGCTTTCTTGACCTATATTTCTATTGTTTTTGGCGAACTTTATCCTAAGCGAATTGCTCTAAATCTTAAGGATGCCTTGGCTATCCGAACAGTACCGTTTATTATTGCTCTTGGTAAGATTGTGAGTCCCTTCGTTTGGATGCTCTCGGCATCAACTAATCTCTTGAGTCAATTGACACCGATGACATTTGACGATGCAGATGAAAAAATGACTCGTGATGAGATTGAGTACATGTTGTCTAAGAGTGAAGAAACCTTGGATGCTGATGAAATTGAAATGTTACAAGGGATTTTCTCGCTAGACGAGCTCATGGCACGTGAAGTCATGGTTCCTCGAACCGATGCTTTCATGGTAGATATTCAAGATGACACTCAAACCATTATCCAAAGTATCTTAAAACAGAATTTTTCTCGTATTCCTGTTTATGATGGAGATAAGGACAATGTTATTGGATTGATTCATACTAAGAGTCTCCTCAAAGAAGCCTTTGCCAGCGGTTTTGACAATATTGTCTGGAAGCGAATCTTACAAGATCCACTCTTTGTACCTGAAACCATTTTTGTAGATGATTTATTAAAAGAGTTTAGAAATACTCAAAGACAGATGGCTATCCTACTAGATGAGTATGGGGGAATGGCTGGTTTGGTCACTCTTGAGGATTTACTTGAAGAGATTGTTGGTGAGATTGATGATGAAACTGACAGAGCTGAAGTCTATGTTCATACAATTGGAGAAGATACCTATATCGTCCAAGGAACAATGAATTTAAATGACTTCAATGACTACTTTGATGTCGAACTTGAAAGTGACGATGTAGATACGATCGCTGGTTACTATTTGACTGGTGTGGGAACTATTCCAACATCAGAAAAACTTAGCTATGAGTTAGAAAGTAGCAATAAGCATATCACTCTAACCAATGATAAGGTCAAAAATGGACGTGTAACCAAGCTTAAGGTTCAAATCCAAGCACTCGAATCAGAAGAAGAAACAGAATAAAACAAAAGCTTTATCAGAGTAGAACTGATAAAGCTTTTCTAGTAGTAAAAAAGAAAAGACCCCTGTAGGAGCCTTTGATAATATAGAGGCGACAGACAGCTGGTACTACCTGAAACCAGATGATATAGTAGATCAAATACAAAATGGTACACTGTGAATTCTAAAAAATGCTAGAAATTGACTTAACTACTCTGGTAAATTTGTTCAGATTCTATTTCATTTCACTATAGTATGACAGACAAGCCGGAGTTTACGATTGAGCTTGATGCTTGATTACGACCAAATAAAATGTGATATAATAGTTGTGGAATAACGGAGGAAATGATGAATCATGAAAAAATTGGTCAGGTTACTAATGAAGTAAAAGAGATTTTTAATATTGTTCTTGAAGCGAGCGACATCAAGGTTAACAAAGAAGGGCTGAGAAGTCATATGATGAAACGCCATCATAATGATGTGATTCAGCATATTGAAGACTTGGAACTCATACTAAGTAATCCAGATTTCGTTGGGATCAATCCACGAGAGAAAGGCGCTAGTTTTGAATATGTAAAAAGATTTGATGATAATGTACTTGTTGCTATCAAGTTACATAGAAGTGGCGATTTCTTTTACGTCCCGACCATGTATCGTATACAAGATTACAAGTTACAAAGTCGTATTAAGTCTGGTAGATTGAGAAAAATTGACAAAAAAAGTAGATAGTGCTAGAATAAAATTAACGGAAGACATTTGAGGGCAGAAAGGTTCCTGCCGCACCTTGAAAAAGGTATCTGAGATGCTGGGTACACCGACCAGCCAAGTGTCCGTTATTTCAAAAGAGGGGCTGTAATGCTCCTTTTTTATTCGAGAATTTTAAAATAGATTACACAAACCGCAGGCTCAGGCTTGAGGTTTTTTGAAATAATAAAAGCAGTGACCGAAATCACTGCTTGTCAGATATGGCAAAATCATAAAGTTTTTCTGCTGTGAGAAGGGCCATTTTGTCCATGCTTGTTTTTCCTTTTCTAAGGTCAGAAACAGTAGTCCACGGAACTCCAGCGCCTTGCGAAATAGCAGATGTAGATATCGAACTGTCTAATAATTCTTGAATACCTTTTCTCATTTTATTTGTCCTTTTTATTTTTGAGATAAATGTATACATTGATTGCAATTATAAAAATAGCTATTGCACTAACCATTGCTTTTCCTCTTTTCGTTTGATAAAATAGAGGTGTAAGGGGCTTTCGCCCCGACCTCTTAGCGTTTACCTTTTCTTTTGTCAGAATTTTGGGTTACGCTTTTTGTTTTGCCTTGCGACCGTTATCGCGGTCATTAGACTTGCGATAGCAGTTCCTGTTTCAGGGATATTGTCTATCGCTAATCCAATCTTCTTTGTTCACTTTTCCCCTTTCCTTTGCTTGATTACATCATGTCACGGGGAAGTGAGAAAATCAAGACTTTTAATGAAGTTTTTAAAACGTCCTCGCCCCAAACTCGCCCCAACAGTTTTTTAAAGTTATCCTTTTTTATCATGAAATAAAAATAAAAAAGCCCATAAAATCGGGCTTTTTGTCTGGATAAATTCCGATAAAATCGGTATTATAAGGCGGTAGACGGATTTGAACCGACGATCAAGCTTTTGCAGAGCCGTGCCTTACCACTTGGCTATACCGCCTTAACTTTTATTATTATACCTTTTAAATTAAATCTCGTCAATAGTTTCTTTTCTGAAAATGTAAGTTTTCCTGCTTTCAAAAGGCATGCGACAAAATATTCTGAAAATTCGTTTACTTTTGAGAGGGATTATGGTATAATCAACAGTATCTCATTAATTTTAATAGAGGAGTTAATTAAACATGAAAAAAAGTCGGATTCTTGCAGTAGCGGGGGTGTCCTTGCTTGCGGCAGGAGTGCTTGCTGCATGTTCAAACACGAATTCAAATGCAGGTTCAAGCAATGCAAAATTAGCATCAGATTATAAATACGTTTATTCAGTTGATCCAGAAACATTGGATTATGTTGTTAACAACGTTGATTCTACTTCTTTTGTAACTACAAATGCAGTAGATGGTTTGCTTGCTAATGATAAATATGGCAACCTCGTACCATCGATTGCTGAATCATGGACAGTTTCACAAGATGGTTTGACTTACACTTATAAAATCCGTAAGGATGCTAAGTGGGTTACTGCTGAAGGAGAAGAATACGCTCCAGTTAAAGCCCAAGACTTTGTGACAGGGTTGAAACACGCGGTAGAAGGAAAATCAAAAGGGCTGTCTGTTATTAGTTCTTCAATTAAAGGACTCAGCGCTTACATTAACGGTGAAACAAACGACTTTTCAACTGTTGGAGTAAAAGCAGTTGATGATAACACTCTGGAATACACCTTGAATCAGCCAGAGACTTTCTGGAATGATAAAACGACAAATGGCGTGATGATGCCAATCAATGAAGATTTCCTTAAATCTAAAGGGGAAGGCTTTGGTGCACCTACAGATCCATCTTCTATTTTGTATAATGGACCATTTGTTTTGAAAGCAATCACAGCTAAGTCTTCAATCGAAATGGCTAAGAATGATGCCTATTGGGATAAAGATGCAGTTAAAATTCAAAACATTAAATTTACATACTGGGATGGGAAAGACCAAGATGTTGTTGCTAAAGGATTCTCAGAAGGACAATACAGTAAAGCTCGTATTTATCCTACTAGCTCAACATACGAAAAATATGCGTCTGAGTTCAAAGACAACATCTACTTTAGCGAACCAGGATCAGCCATCGCTACTGTCAGTGTGAACTATGGTCGTTCAACTTATAACCACACTTCAAAAACAACAGATAGCCAAAAAGAATCTACAAGAAAAGCCTTGCTAAATAAAGAATTCCGTCAAGCCCTAAACTTTGCGGTAGATCGTAATTCTTACTCAGCACAGACAAATGGCACAGAAGGAGCTGCAGTTGCAATCCGTAATACTTTCACACCATATAATCTTCCAGTTGGTGACAAACAATTTGGTGAACTTGTAGAAGAAAGTCTTTCGAAGACAAACTCAGGCACATGGTCAAACATTTCACTTGCTGATTCACAAAATGGTCTCTACAATGAAGAAAAAGCTAAAGCAGCCTTTGCAAAAGCAAAAGAAAGCTTGAAAGCTGAAGGGGTAGAATTCCCAATCCACTTGGATGCTCTAACAATCCAAGAATCTACAGCTGTTGTAAACCGTGTTCAATCACTTAAACAATCTATTGAAAACGTACTTGGATCAGACAATGTTGTAATCGATCTTCAACAAATGACTCAAGCAGAAGCATTACCACTTTCATTCAGTGCTCCAACAGCAAAAGAACAAGACTGGGATATTCATACTTTGACTGGATGGAATCCAGATTATCAGGATCCCTCAACTTTCTTAGAGCAGTACACGATTAAAGGCGGAAATACTCGCTTGCTTATGGGTATTGACAAAGATACTGACGCATCAGTTATCCAAAAACTTGGTTTGTCTGACTATGAAAAATTAGTTGATGAAGCAAATAAAGAAAATCAAGACGTTCAAAAACGCTACGAAAAATATGCCCTTGCTCAAGCTTGGTTAACAGACAACGGTTTGACAATTCCTGTGATGGCAGGTCCAAAAGAAACCGCTGTATCATTTGTATCTAAAGTTATTCCATTTACTTCTTCTTACTCCGCTGCGGGTCTTAAAGGAGAAAACTCAGGTTACTTGAAGTACACTGAGGTTGGTGAAAAACCTATTACAAAAGAAGAATACCAAAAAGCTCGTGAAAAATGGCTTAAAGAAAAAGCTGAATCAAACGAAAAAGCTCAAAAAGAGTTAGCGAGTCATGTGAAATAAATAATGCTCATCAGAACTTTCTCTCCTAAAGGAGAAGGTTCTTTTGGGATTTAAAGGAAATAATATGAAAAAATATGTTTTTATGCGTATCTTGCGGTCGTTGGTTTCTATTTTCTTAGTAACGACCTTGATTTACACAATCATCTATACGATGGTTCCACGGAAGTTGATCTTCAAACAAGATACTAACTACAATAAAATTGCAACGACAGCTGATAAACGTGATAACTATGAAAATACCGTCTTTGAGCGTATGGGTTATATCGAATATTACGATACGAAAGAGTTGCAGGAAAAAGCTAGTAGCATTGACTCTTCTGTTACAGTAGATGCAAATGATACAAATAAAGCAATCTATGAAAAATATATCCAACAACTTGGGAATGGTTGGACTCTAGGTGAGTTTACAGAGAGTGGACAATTCTACGCTACACGTGAAATTCCTATTTTTGAGCGTGTGTTCAAATTCTATGCAAACTTACTTGATATTGACCATACAAACAAGATCCAAGACCCTGAGAATCCTAACTTAGAGCGTTATTTGCGCTTTGAGAATGACCCTGCTATCGGTTGGTCTCTTGTGGGTTCAGGTACTAAACACAAATACCTCTTGTACTTCAATAGTCAGTTCCCATTTGTTCACCAAAACTTTGTCAACTTGAACCTAGGAGATTCTTATCCAACTTATGCCAATACTCCTGTTCTTCAAGTAATCACACAAGGACAAGGACAAACGAAGACTTCAGAAGTTCAATTCCCAACTGGTAAGAAAACATCATCAGTTAACATTTACTCAAGAACTTATAAATCTCCGAGTCAAGCTGATGCTCGTGAAGTAGCCAACTACGGTAAAGATGATCCATATACAGCTACTGAGAGCAACTATCAGTACCCATCAATGATTGCAAGTTCTGCTATCACTGGTTTGATTGGTCTTGCGATTTCATATGCGATTGCAGTTCCTCTTGGTTCAGCAATGGCTCGTTTCAAGAATACTTGGATTGACAGCCTATCTACAGGTACTTTGACCTTCTTGATGGCCCTCCCAACGATTGCTCTAGTTTATATCATTCGTTTGATTGGTTCTTCTATCGGATTCCCAGACTCATTCCCAATCTTGGGTGCTGGCGATTGGCGATCTTATGTCCTTCCATCAGTCATTCTTGGTTTACTTGGAGCACCTGGTCTAGCTATCTGGATTCGTCGTTACATGATTGACTTACAATCTCAAGACTTTGTCCGTTTTGCTCGAGCTAAAGGTCTTTCTGAAAAAGAAATTTCTAACAAACACATCTTTAAAAACGCTATGGTACCACTCGTTTCTGGTATCCCAGGCTCAATTATTGGTGTTATTGGTGGAGCAACTCTTACTGAAACAGTCTTTGCCTTCCCAGGTATGGGTAAAATGTTGATCGACTCTGTAAAGGCTTCAAACAACAATATGGTAGTTGGTCTGGTCTTCATCTTTACATGTGTTTCAATTTTCTCTTACTTGATTGGAGATATTTGGATGACTATTATTGACCCACGTATTAAATTGACAGAGAAAGGAGGCAAATAATGTCTACGATTAGTAATGATAAATTTCAATTTGTAAAACGAGATGATTTTGCCTCTGAAGCAATTGATGCTCCTACCTACTCATATTGGGGTTCTGTCTTTAGACAGTTTTTGAAGAAAAAATCAACAATCATCATGCTTGGTATTTTGATTTCCATCGTATTGATGAGTTTCATCTATCCAATGTTTTCTGATTTTGACTTCAATGATGTAAGTAAGGTAAATGATTTTAGCGCTCGTTACATTAAGCCAAATGCTGAACATTGGTTTGGTACAGATAGTAATGGTAAATCTCTCTTTGACGGTGTCTGGTTTGGAGCACGTAACTCTATCTTGATTTCCGTAATTGCGACCTTTATCAACGTTGTTATTGGTGTTATTGTCGGCGGAATCTGGGGGATTTCAAAATCAGTTGACCGTATCATGATGGAAGTTTATAACGTTATCAATAACATCCCTTCACTTTTGATCGTTATTGTTTTGACTTACTCTATCGGTGCAGGTTTCTGGAACTTGATTTTTGCCATGAGTGTAACTACTTGGATTGGTATTGCTTATATGATTCGTATCCAAATCATGCGTTACCGTGATTTGGAGTACAACCTTGCTTCTCGTACACTGGGAACACCAACCCATAAGATTGTTATTAAAAATATCATGCCTCAATTGGTTTCTGTTATTGTTACAACTACATCACAAATGCTTCCTGCATTTATCTCATATGAAGCCTTCCTGTCATTCTTTGGACTCGGCTTGCCAATCACAGTACCAAGTTTGGGACGTTTGATTTCGGATTATTCTCAGAACGTAACAACAAATGCTTACCTCTTCTGGATTCCATTGACAACTTTGGTCTTGGTATCCTTGTCACTGTTCGTAGTTGGTCAGAACCTAGCGGATGCTAGTGATCCACGTACACATAGATAGGAGTAGACATGATAAAAGGAAAAAATGTAATTTTGACTGCTCAAGATATTGTCGTGGAATTTGATGTTCGTGACAAGATTTTGACAGCTATTCGAGGCGTCTCCATCGATCTGATCGAGGGAGAGGTTCTCGCTTTAGTTGGGGAGTCAGGTTCAGGTAAATCAGTTTTGACAAAAACATTCACAGGAATGTTGGAAGAAAATGGTCGTATTGCACAAGGTAGTATTAATTACCGTGGACAAGATTTGACAGCCTTATCTTCTCATAAAGAATGGGAAATTATTCGTGGTGCCAAGATTGCAACTATCTTCCAAGATCCGATGACCAGTCTAGACCCAATCAAGACAATCGGAAGTCAAATCACGGAAGTTATTGTTAAACACCAAGGTAAGACTGCTCAAGAAGCTAAAGAGATGGCTATTGACTATATGAATAAAGTTGGTATTCCAGATTCTGAGAAACGTTTTGACGAGTATCCTTTCCAATATTCTGGGGGAATGCGTCAACGTATTGTTATCGCGATTGCTCTTGCCTGTCGTCCAGACATTCTTATCTGTGATGAGCCGACAACAGCTCTTGACGTGACCATTCAGGCACAGATTATTGATTTGTTGAAGTCACTTCAACACGAATACCACTTTACAACAATCTTTATCACCCACGACCTAGGTGTCGTAGCAAGTATCGCTGATAAAGTAGCGGTTATGTATGCTGGTGAAATCGTTGAGTATGGTACTGTTGAAGAAATCTTCTACGACCCACGTCATCCATATACATGGAGCCTCTTGTCAAGCTTGCCTCAACTTGCGGATGACAAAGGTGAATTGTACTCAATCCCTGGAACACCTCCATCGCTTTATACTGAATTGAAGGGAGATGCTTTTGCTCTTCGTTCAGATTATGCTATGAAGATTGACTTCGAGGAAAAAGCACCTCAGTTTGCAGTATCTGATACTCATTGGGCTAAGACATGGTTGCTTCATGAACAAGCTCCAAAAGTTGAAAAACCAGCGGTGATTGCAGATTTACACGACAAGATTCGTGAAAAGATGGGCTTTACACATCTTGAGGACTAGGAGGAAGGAAATGTCTGAAAAATTAGTAGAAATTAAAGACTTAGAAATTTCCTTCGGTGAAGGAAGCAAAAAGTTTGTCGCTGTTAAAAATGCGAACTTCTTTATCAACAAAGGAGAAACTTTCTCACTTGTTGGAGAGTCTGGTAGTGGTAAGACAACAATTGGTCGTGCTATCATCGGTCTTAATGATACCAGCAAAGGTGATATCATCTTTGAAGGTCAAAAAATTAATGGTAAAAAATCACGTGAACAAGCTTCGGAATTAATCCGTCGTATCCAAATGATTTTCCAAGACCCTGCTGCAAGTTTGAATGAACGTGCAACGGTTGACTATATCATTTCTGAAGGTCTTTATAACCACCATTTATTTAAAGATGAAGAAGAAAGAAAAGAAAAAGTTCAAAATATCATTCGTGAAGTGGGACTTTTGGCTGAACACTTGACACGTTACCCACATGAGTTTTCAGGTGGACAACGTCAACGTATCGGGATTGCCCGTGCCTTGGTTATGCAACCTGACTTCGTTATTGCGGATGAGCCGATTTCAGCCTTGGACGTTTCAGTACGTGCCCAAGTTTTGAACTTGCTCAAGAAATTCCAAAAGGAATTAGGCTTGACTTATCTCTTTATCGCCCACGATTTGTCAGTAGTTCGTTTCATCTCTGATCGTATCGCGGTAATTTATAAGGGTGTCATTGTTGAAGTGGCTGAGACTGAAGAATTGTTTAACAATCCAGTTCATCCATACACGCAAGCACTTCTATCAGCTGTTCCTATTCCAGACCCAATCTTGGAACGTAAAAAAGTTTTGAAAGTCTATGATCCAGATCAACATGACTATGAAACTGATAAACCTTCTATGGTAGAAATTCGTCCAGGTCACTATGTTTGGGCAAACCAAGCAGAGTTGGAACGCTATAAAAAAGATTTGAAATAAGAAAGAGTTTTGTAATCTTGGTAGAACAATTCTATTAAGGTTATGAAGCTTTTTTTGTAAAAAAACTAGTTTAAAGATAGACAACTATAGTGTACTGTTCTAGATTCAATCTACTATATATACCCGAAAACATGCTAATACTCAATGAAAATCAAAGAGTAAACTAGGAAGCTAGCCGCAGGTTGCTCAAAGCACAGCTTTGAGGTTGCAGATAAAGCTGACCTAGTTTGAAGAGATTTTCGAAGAGTATAAGACTAGTCTTCAATGACTCTTGGAGGAGAGACCAAAGAAGCTGTTATTCTTTGAAAGAGTATTGAATCTATACAGAATGGAATGGATAAAACTACTTTCAGATAAGCTTTTATGAATTTTCAAAATTAAAATCACTTTCTATTTAAAAATCTATCTTGCAAAGCCTACCTATATGTGTTAGAGTTATGGTAACGGTTACAAAATTAAGGAGGGTTTTATGAGAAATCCAGCACTAATAGAAGAAATGAAAAATTATAAGGGAAGAGATGAAGTTCCGCAAGACTTTGACGATTTTTGGGATGGGGAGATTGAGAAGGTTTCAGTCTTGCCAGATTACCAACTAGAGGAACGTGATTTTCGTATTCCAAATGTGAAGTGTTATGAGCTAACTTTTAAGGGCACTCGGGAAGGTCTTGTTTATGCGCGCGTGGTCTTACCAAAATCAGAACAGAAAGTACCAGTTATTTTTCACTTCCATGGCTATATGGGACGTTGTTGGGATTGGACAGATATGTTAGCCTTTACAGTCGCTGGTTATGGTGTCGTATCTATGGATGTCCGTGGTCAGTCTGGTTACTCACAAGATGGGTTACGTTCGCCACTCGGAAATACAGTTAAGGGCCAAATTATTCGTGGTGCAGTAGAAGGAAAAGAGCAACTCTTCTATAAGGATGTTTATCTTGATATTTATCAATTAGTTGAGATTGTCGCTAGCTTCCCACAAGTGGATGAAGGCCAATTAGCAAGCTATGGAGCTTCTCAAGGAGGAGCGCTGGCTCTAGTGGCTGCGGGGTTAAATTCACGTATCAAGCGAACCGTTGCTATTTATCCATTTTTATCAGACTTTAGACGAGTGATAGAGATTGGAAATACCAGCGAAGCCTATGATGAGCTTTTTCGTTACTTTAAGTTCCATGACCCATTCCATGAGACAGAAGAGCAGATTATGGAAACACTTAGCTATATCGATGTAAAAAATCTTGCCCATCGTATTAAGGGGGAAGTTCGGATGATTACTGGACTTGATGACGATGTCTGCTATCCAATCACTCAGTTTGCTATTTACAACCGTTTGACTTGTGAAAAGAGTTATCGTATCATGCCTGAATATGCTCACGAAGCCATGAATGTTCATGTCAATGATCAAGTTTACAACTGGTTGTGTGGTAGTGAGATCCCCTTTACCTATCTTGGTCACTAAAAATTGAAAAAAAGCTCTGTAGTTTCGAATGAACTACAGTCTTTTCTTTATGTGACTCAGATAATGAGAAAGTAGTTTCAGGTAGTTTGAAACTTCTAAATATCTTTGAAAGTAGAATCTATTATGGATTATAAAGTCTAAAATTTAGAATATTTATTATATAATATGGTTAAGATAAAAAGTGAAAGGAGTATAGCTAGTTGCGAATCTTTTAACTTGGAATTTATAAAAGAGCAACAGCATTTCATTTACAAAGAATGGCAATTCCATTCAATAATACAGTTTCTTATTTGCAGCTAGTCTGAAAGGCTAAAAATTTTAAGCAAAAAAGAAAGCGCTTTATTTTTTAAAATAACGGAAGGGAAAACATGAAACAGAGACATTTTGATAGAAAACAGCGATATGGAATTCGGAAATTTGCAGTTGGAGCAGCTTCAGTAGTGATTGGAGCGGTTGTTTTTGGTGCTGCCCCTGCTTTGGCTCAAGAGGTACCATCAGCGAATGGTGAAACAGCGGGGCAATCTTTGCCAGAATTGCCTAAGGAAGTAGAGACAGGAAGTCTAGCTAATTTAGATAAGGAGCTTGCAGGCCAAGTAACCACAGTAAATAATAGTGGAACAGAAGTGAGCCGTGAAGAGTTGCAAGCAAACCCAGGGTCTGAAAAACCAACAGGAACAGAAGCATCAAACGAAACTCCAGCTACAGAGAGTGAAGACGAGGAAGTTGGAAATATTCCCCGTGACTTTTATGCCAGAGAGTTGGAAAATGCCAATACTGTTATAGAGAAGGAAGATGTTGAAACCAATCCTTCAAACGGTCAAAGAGTTGACATGAAGGAGGAGCTAGACAAGCTTAAAAAACTTCAAAATGCGACCATCCATATGGAGTTCAAACCAGATGCATCTGCTCCACGTTTTTACAACCTCTTCTCAGTCTCTAGTGATACCAAAGTAAATGAGTATTTCACTATGGCCATCCTTGATAACACAGCTATCGTTGAAGGTCGTGATGCAAATGGAAACCAATTCTATGGTGATTATAAAACTGCTCCTTTGAAGATTAAGCCAGGTGAGTGGAACTCTGTAACCTTTACAGTTGAAAGACCAAATGCAGACCAACCAAAAGGTCAAGTTCGTGTCTATGTGAATGGTGTCTTGTCGCGTACAAGTCCTCAGTCTGGTCGTTTCATCCAAGACATGCCAGATGTTAATCATGTACAAATCGGTACAACAAAACGTACAGGCAAAAACTTCTGGGGTGCTAATCTTAAAGTCCGTAATCTAACGGTTTATGATCGTACTCTTACTCCAGAAGAAGTTAAAAAACGTAGCCAACTTTTTGAAAGAGGAGAGTTGGAGAAGAAACTTCCTGAAGGAGCAGAAGTTACTGATAAACTGGATGTTTTTGAAGGTGGTGAGAACCGCAAGCCAAATAAAGATGGTATCGCAAGCTACCGTATTCCAGCCTTGCTGAAAACGGATAAAGGAACCTTGATTGCTGGTGCAGATGAGAGACGCTTGCATCACTCTGACTGGGGCGATATCGGTATGGTTGTTCGTCGTAGTGATGATAAGGGTAAAACATGGGGAGATAGAATTGTCATCTCAAATCCTCGTGATAATGAGAATGCCAGAAGAGCTCATGCGGGATCACCAGTCAATATTGACATGGCCCTAGTCCAAGATCCGAAAACTAAGCGAATCTTCTCTATTTTTGATATGTTCGTAGAAGGTGAAGCTGTCAGAGATTTACCAGGAAAAGCACCACAAGCCTATGAGCAAATTGGAGATAAGGTTTATCAGGTTCTATACAAAAAAGGTGAAGCAGGACGATATACAATCCGTGAAAATGGTGAAGTCTTTGATCCCGAAAATAGAAAGACAGAATATCGAGTTGTAGTTGATCCTAAGCAACCAGCCTATAGTGATAAGGGTGATTTGTATAAAGGTGAAGAACTGATTGGTAATGTCTACTTCGATTATAGCGACAAGAATATCTTTAGAGTTTCAAACACCAACTATCTCTGGATGTCTTATAGCGATGACGATGGAAAAACTTGGTCTGCACCTAAAGATATTACATACGGCATTCGTAAGGACTGGATGCACTTCTTAGGTACTGGACCTGGTACAGGTATTGCCTTACATTCAGGACCTCATAAAGGGCGTCTTGTTATCCCTGCCTACACTACAAATAACGTATCCTACCTAAGTGGTTCTCAGTCTTCACGCGTCATTTACTCAGATGACCATGGTGAAACTTGGCACGCTGGTGAAGCTGTCAATGATAACCGCCCAGTAGGCAACCAAACAATTCACTCTTCAACTATGAATAATCCAGGTGCTCAAAATACGGAGTCAACAGTTGTTCAGTTGAATAATGGGGATCTCAAACTCTTCATGCGTGGATTGACAGGTGATCTTCAAGTAGTGACAAGTAAAGATGGCGGAGCAACTTGGGAAAAAGATGTAAAACGCTATTCAGATGTCAAAGACGTCTACGTTCAAATGTCTGCCATTCATACGGTGCACGATGGTAAGGAATATATCATCCTCAGTAATGCAGGTGGGCCAGGACGTTACAATGGTCTGGTGCACTTAGCGCGTGTGGAAGCTAATGGAGATCTAACCTGGCTCAAGCACAATCCAATTCAAAGTGGCAAATTTGCCTATAACTCATTGCAAGATCTTGGAAATGGTGAATTTGGCTTACTTTATGAGCATGCAAGTGCCACTCAAAATGAATACACCTTATCTTATAAGAAATTCAACTGGGATTTCTTAAGCAAGGATAGAATTGCTCCAACAAAAGCAACTGTGAAAAATGCTGTGGAGATGAGCAAAAATGTCATTGCTTTAGAATTTGATTCTGAAGTATTGGTGAATCGGCCACCAGTTCTTAAACTGGAAAATGGTAATTTTGCAACATTCTTGACGCAATACGATACAAAAACATTGCTTTTCGCAGTTAACAAGGAAGATATTGGTCAAGAAATTACAGAAATCATTGATGGTGCAATTGAGAGCATGCATAATTTGCCTGTAAGTCTTGAAGGTGCAGGAGTCCCTGGTGGTAAAAATGGAGCAAAAGCAGAAATTCATGAAGTCCCAGAATTTACAGGTGCAGTCAATGGTGAAGGTACAGTTCATGAGGATCCAGCCTTTGATGGTGGCGTCAACGGTGAGGAAGCAGCCGTTCATGACGTGCCAGCCTTTGAAGGTGGTGTGAACGGCGAAGAAGCAGCTAAGGCAGAGAGTTCAGAGTTCGAAGGCGGTGTGAATGGTGCTGAAGCAGCAGTCAATGAAGTCTCAGACTTCGAGGGTGGTGTGAACAGCGAGGAAGCAGCCGTTCATGAAATTCCAGAAATAGAGGTTGAAGAAAATCCACCAGGAACTATTCACGAAGTTCCGGAATTTGAAGGTGGAGTCAATGGTGCCGAAGCAGCCGTTCATGATGTGCCAGCTTTTGAAGGTGGTGTGAACGGCGAAGAAGCCGCGGTCCATGAAGTTCCAGAATATATTCCAGTGGAAACTTCAAAAGGGGAAGCTGCGGTTCATGAAATTTCAGACTTCGAAGGCGGTGTGAATACAGTAGAAGCAGCTAAGTCAGACACTTCAGACTTCGAAGGCGGTGTCAATGGTGAGGAAGGAGCTAAGGCAGAAAGTCCAGAGTTCGAAGGCGGTGTGAATGCAGTAGAAGCAGCCAAGTCAGACACTTCAGAGTTCGAAGGCGGAGTCAATGCAGTAGAAGCAGCCAAGTCAGACGCTTCAGACTTCGAAGGCGGTGTCAATGGTGAGGAAGGAGCTAAGGCAGAGAGTCCAGAGTTCGAAGGCGGTGTGAATGCAGTAGAATCCGCTAAGTCAGACACTTCAACCTTTGAAGGTGGTGTCAATGGCGAAGAAGGAGCTAAGGCAGAGAGTTCAGAGTTCGAAGGCGGTGTGAATGGAGTAGAGTCCGCTAAGTCAGACACTTCAACCTTTGAAGGTGGTGTCAATGGCGAAGAAGGAGCTAAGGCAGAGAGTTCAGAGTTCGAAGGCGGTGTGAATGGAGTAGAGTCCGCTAAGTCAGACACTTCAACCTTTGAAGGTGGTGTCAATGGCGAAGAAGGAGCTAAGGCAGAGAGTCCAGAGTTCGAAGGCGGTGTGAATGCGGTAGAATCCGCTAAGCTAGAGGTGCCAGAATATACAGGCGGTGTGAATGCAGTAGAATCCGCTAAGTTAGAAGCTCCAGAATACACAGGTGGTGTCAATGCAGTGGAATCCGCTAAGTTAGATTCTCCAGAATACACAGGTGGTGTCAATGCAGTGGAATCCGCTAAGTTAGAGGTGCCAGAATATACAAGTGGTGTAAATGGAGTAGAATCTGCTAAGTTAGAAGTTCCAGAATACACAGGTGGTGTCAATGGAGTAGAATCTGCTAAGTTAGAAGTTCCAGAATACACAGGTGGTGTCAATGGAGTAGAGGCTGCTAAGTTAGAAGTTCCAGAGTACACAGGTGGCGTCAATGGAGTAGAGGCTGCTAAGTTAGAAGTTCCAGAATACACAGGTGGCGTCAATGGAGTAGAATCTGCTAAGTTAGAGGTGCCAGAATATACAGGTGGTGTCAATGCGGTAGAATCTGCTAAGTTAGAAGCACCAGAGTATACAGGTGGTGTAAATGGAGTAGAGGCCGCTAAGTTAGAAGTTCCAGAATACACAGGCGGTGTCAATGGGCTAGAATCTGCGAGTAGAGAAGTTCCAGCCTATGTAGGTGGTGTAAACAGTGCTGAAGCTGGTGTCCATGAGGTCTCAGAGTACAAGGGAGAACAGTCAATTGTGGTTCAGGCCATGGCAGAAGATAAAACTTATCAAGCCCCTGCTGCTCGTCATCAACTTCTTCCTGAAACAGGAAGTGAAGCTGTTGCTCCTCTTGCCTCTCTAGGACTTGTAGGAATACTCCTCGGCATGTTTGCCCTAGGTAAGAAAAAAGAAGATCAATGAAATAGTTAAAATCAACGAAATTCATAGAGAAATTTGATCTTATATTAGAAAGGGTCGTGACTAGAACTAGTTACGGCCTTTTTGATCTAGATAAATCAGGAGTCAAATAGTTAATACTCTTCGAAAATCAAATTCAAACCACGTCAGCTTCGCCTTACCGTATATGTGTTACTGACTTCGTCAGTTCTATCCACAACCTCAAAACTGTGTTTTGAGCAGCTTGCGGCTAGCTTCCTAGTTTGCTCTTTGATTTTCATTGAGTATAAGTTTGAGATAAAGTTCATTAAAAAAACGATTCAACCGAATGAAGCAATTTTCTGTTAGAAAAATCCAAAGCATCCGAAAGTAGTTTCGAATGTCTGAACTTATGTTTCAAAAACTGAAAGTATAATCTGTTCTATCTCAATCTCTCTTAAAAGGGGAGGATTTATTATATAATGAGAATAAGATAAAATTTGAAAGGAGTAGGAGACTCTAGTTAACGATGGGTCGTTAAGTGAGAGAAAATTTGAAAGAGCGAGTGTAACCATTCGTGAAAAAGTAATTTTTGTCATTTAGTCAGATGGCTAAAAATTTTAAGCGAAAAAGAAAGCGCTTTATTTTTAAAAATGAAAGGAAGAAAGATGAAGCATAATCAGTTGGATAGAAAACAACGATACGGAATTCGCAAATTTACAGTAGGAGCCGCTTCAGTCGTTATTGGAGCAGTTGTTTTTGGTGCATCGCCAGTATTGGCACAAGAATCAACGGTCACTAGTAAAGAGACCACCGAGCTTAGTGTCGAAAAGGAACAGCCTGAAAAAGCAGAGATCGTTGAAAAGAATGTTACGGAATCTAATGGGGTAGATACAGTCACACATGCATCTACAGAAGCACATACTGGAACAGAGACAACTGCAACAGAGACAACTGCAACAGCAACTAGAGAAACCGAAAAAGATCCAGCTGCACTTCCACGTGATTACTATGCTAGAGAGTTGGAAAATGTCAATACTGTTCTTGAAAAGGAAGATGTAGAGACTAATGCTGCAAATAGCAATAGAATTGATCTGACAGAGCAATTGGACAAACTGAAACAGCTTCAAAATGCGACCATTCATATGGAGTTCAAACCAGATGCTTCTGCGCCAGCATTTTACAACCTTTTCTCAGTATCAAGTGATAAGGTAAGAAATGAATACTTTACAATGGCTGTGTATAACAACGTTGCCTTGATTGAGGGCCGCGATCAAAACGGCGATCAATTTTATGATAGATATACAGATGCACCCTTGACAGTCAAACCAGGTCAGTGGAACTCAGTAACCTTTACAGTTGAAAGACCAAGTGCAGATTCTCCAGATGGGCAGGTTCGTCTCTATGTAAACGGAGTTTTGTCACGAACAAGTAAGAAATCAGGACGCTTTATCAAAGATATGCCTGATGTGAATCATATGCAAATTGGTACCACAAATCGTGCAGGAAGTATGGTTTGGGGGGCAGGTTTACAAGTTCGTAATCTAACTGTTTACGATCGTGCCTTTAGTCCAGAAGAAGTTCAAAATCGTAGCTACCTCTTTGAAAGATCCGAATTAGAGAAAAAGCTTCCAGAAGGAGCTGAGATAACAGATAAAAAGGATGTTTTTGAAGCTGGTAAAAATGGGCAGTCAAATCCAGATGGTATTAATAGCTATCGTATTCCAGCCCTCCTTAAGACTGACAAGGGAACTTTGATTGCTGGAGCTGATGAACGTCGTTTGCACCACTATGACTGGGGCGATATCGGTATGGTTGTCAAACGAAGTGAAGATCAGGGTCAAACATGGGGCGATCGTATCACCCTTACGAATCTACGCGACAATCCAAAAGCTACTGATCCATCTGTTGGTTCACCAGTAAATATCGATATGGTTTTAGCCCAAGATACTGAAACCAAGCGCATCTTTTCAGTCTATGATATGTTCCCAGAAGGAAAAGGTATCTTTGGGATGTCAGCTGAAAAAGAGGAAGCTTATAAAGAAATTAATGGGAAAACCTACCAAATTCTCTATCGTGAAGGAGAAAATGGAGCCTATACCATTCGTGAAAATGGTGTTGTCTACACGCCAGATGGTCAGGCAACGGATTACCGTGTTGTTGTAAATCCAGTCAAGCCGGCTTATAGCGATAAGGGTGATCTTTATCAGGGTGATCAACTGCTAGGAAATATCTATTTTACAAGCAATAAAACTTCTCCATTTAGAATTGCTAAAGACAGCTACCTATGGATGTCTTACAGTGATGATGACGGTAAGACTTGGTCTGCACCACAAGATATTACCCCAATGGTCAAAGCTGATTGGATGAAATTCTTAGGTGTGGGACCTGGAGTGGGCATTACCCTCCAGAATGGACCTCATAAAGGTCGTATCGTCGTTCCTGTTTATACGACGAATAGAACAAACCACCTCAATGGATCTCAATCATCTCGTATCATCTACTCAGATGACCATGGTAAGACTTGGCATATGGGTGGCGGTGTCAATGATAACCGTACACTTTATGATGGTACAGTAGTTGATTCAAGCAACATGAATAATTACTATGCTCAAAATACGGAGGCTTCAGTTGTTCAGCTGAACAATGGTCAGTTGAAACTCTTTATGCGTGGTTTGACTGGTGATTTGCAGGTTGCGACAAGTAATGATGGTGGCATTACATGGGACAACTATGTAGCACGCTATGATGTACCAGATGTCTATGTTCAAATGGCAGCGACTCATACGGTTCAAGATGGTAAGGAGTATATCCTTCTAGCAAATGCCAATGGCCCAGGTCGTAAGAATGGTTACATTCGAGTAGCTCGCGTAGAAGAAGATGGCGAGTTGACTTGGCTGCATCATCATTTGATTCAAGAAGGGGAGTATGCCTATAACTCACTTCAACAGATCGGACCAAAAGAATTTGGTCTCTTGTACGAACATCATGAAGCTGGTGGCAATCCTTATACTCTATCCTTCAAGAAATTCAACTGGGATTTCTTAATGAAGGAAAGAATTTCTCCTAAAGAAGCCAAAGTTAAAAATGTTATTGAAAAATGGCCGGGAATTCTTGCAGTAGAGTTTGATTCAGAAGTTTTGGTTAACAAAATTCCAACACTTCAATTGGCAAATGGTAAAAAAGTAAACTTCATGACCCAGTATGATACTAAGACTTTGCTATTTACAATAGACAAGTCAGATCGTGGTCAAGAAATAACTGGACTTGCTTCTGGAGCGATCGAGAGTATGCACAATCTTCCAGTGAGTCTTGAAGGAGCAGGTATTCCTGGAGCTACCAACGGTAGTGAAGCAGCTGTTCACGAAGTTCCAGAATTCACAGGTGGTGTGAATGGTGTAGAAGCTGCGACTGCTGAAAATCCAGAATTTACAGGTGGAGTCAATGGTAGTGAAGCAGCTGTGCATGAAGTACCAGAATTCGAAGGTGGTGTGAATGGCGAAGAGGCTGCTGTAACGGAGCTCCCAGAGTATACTGAACCTATTGGTACAGTAGGCGAAGAAGCAGCACCGATAGCAGAACTTCCAGAATTCACAGGTGGAGTCAATGGTAGTGAAGCAGCTGTGCATGAAGTACCAGAATTCGAAGGTGGTGTGAATGGCGAAGAGGCTGCTGTAACGGAGCTTCCAGAGTATACTGAAGCTATTGGTACAGTAGGCGAAGAAGCAGCACCGATAGCAGAACTTCCAGAATTCACAGGCGGAGTTAATGGTAGCGAAGCTGCTGTTAACGAAGTACCAGAATTTGTAGGTGGAGTCAATGGTGAGGAAGCTGCAGTAGCCGAAGTACCAGAATTTGCAGGTGGAGTCAATGGTAGTGAAGCAGCTGTGCATGAATTACCAGAATTCACAGGTGGAGTCAATGGTAGTGAAGCAGCGGTTCATGAACAACCAGAATTTACAGGTGGTGTGAATGCAGTAGAAGCAGCAAAAGCAGAATCTCCAGAATTTGTAGGTGGAGTCAATGCTGCAGAAGCTGCAGACCAGGAAGTCTCAGAGTTCACAGGTCAGCAGTCTATTGTATCTCAGACTATGGCACAAGATAAGACTTATCAAGCACCTGCAGTTGGTCAAAATATTCTTCCTAAGACAGGAAATGAAGATGCCTCTGCCCTTGCATCAGTAGGACTTGTGGGGTTGCTCCTTGGTATGTTTGCTTTTGGGAAGAGAAAAGAAGCTTAGTCAAATCGTTAAAATTGAAGGTTTCCTTAGTAAAACTAAATCTTATACTCAATGAAAATCAAAGAGCAAACTAGGAAGATAGCCGCAGGCTGTACTTGAGTACGGCAAGGGGACGCTGACGTGGTTTGAATTTGATTTTCGAAGAGTATTAGTTAGAAAGGGTCGTAACGGAAATTTGTTACGGCCTTTTTCTTTAAAAAAGGGCTGGTTTTAAGATTTAAGAGGTGTTGGGATAGATGTTAGGCCCCTGAAACTACTTTCAGAAGAAACTGTTGCATAAAATTGTTTTGAAACTCCAATCTATTCTAGCACAAGTTATTGAAAGCGCTTTAATAATAAGCTATAATAGTCACATAAACACAAAGGAAAAGAAAAGGAGGAAAGTAGATGCCACAAATTAGTAAAGAAGCCTTGATTGAACAAATCAAAGATGGAATCATCGTTTCTTGTCAGGCACTTCCTCATGAACCGCTCTATACAGAAGCGGGAGGAGTTATCCCCTTGTTGGTGAAAGCAGCTGAACAAGGTGGCGCAGTCGGTATCCGAGCAAACAGTGTTCGAGATATTAAGGAGATTAAAGAGGTCACTAAACTTCCGATTATCGGAATTATTAAACGTGATTATCCACCGCAAGAACCATTCATTACTGCTACAATGAAGGAAGTGGATGAACTAGCAGCTCTTGACATCGAAGTCATTGCTCTTGACTGTACCAAACGTGAACGTCATGATGGCTTGGAGATCCAAGAATTTATCCGTCAGATCAAAGAAAAATATCCAAATCAACTCTTGATGGCTGATACAAGTACCTTTGAGGAAGGCCTAACAGCAGTTGAAGCAGGAATTGACTTTGTCGGAACAACCTTATCAGGTTACACTTCTTACAGTCCAAAAGTGGATGGCCCAGACTTTGAACTCATCAAGAAACTCTGTGATGCAGGGGTGGACGTCATCGCTGAAGGAAAAATTCACACACCAGAACAAGCTAAGCAAATCCTAGGTTACGGAGTGCGAGGTATCGTAGTTGGTGGCGCTATTACTAGACCAAAAGAGATTACGGAACGATTTGTTGCGGGTCTTAAATAACACAATATAAAAAACGAGGAGAGTGGTTGATTAGTAGGAAAAAATGAAAACGTATACAAAGTCGACATTGCTCATTATCCAATATGGATACGCTTATCAATTAGGAGAATACAAATGAAATTTAGAAAACTAGCTTGTACAGTACTTGCGGGTGCTGCGGTTCTATCACTTGCTGCTTGTGGCAAATCAGACGCTAACAAAGATGCTGCCAAATCAGGCGATGCAGCAGCAACAACAGAAATTACTTGGTGGGCATTCCCGGTATTTACTCAAGAAAAATCTGGTGACGGTGTTGGAACTTATGAAAAATCTATCATCGAAGCTTTCGAAAAAGCAAATCCAGATATCAAAGTTAAATTAGAAACAATCGACTTCAAATCTGGACCAGAAAAAATCACAACAGCTATCGAAGCTGGTACAGCTCCAGATGTACTTTTCGATGCACCAGGTCGTATCATCAATTACGGTAAAAATGGTAAATTGGCTGAGTTGAATGACCTCTTTACAGATGAATTTGTGAAAGATGTTAACAACGAAAACATCGTACAAGCAAGTAAAGCTGGTGACAAAGCATACATGTATCCAATCAGTTCTGCACCATTCTACATGGCTATGAACAAGAAAATGTTGGAAGATGCTGGTGTAGCTAACCTTGTTAAAGAAGGTTGGACAACTGATGATTTTGAAAAAGTCTTGAAAGCACTTAAAGATAAAGGATACACTCCAGGTTCATTGTTCAGTTCTGGTCAAGGGGGAGACCAAGGAACACGTGCCTTCATCTCTAACCTTTACGGCGGTTCTGTAACTGATAAAGAAGTAACTAAATACACAACTGACGATCCTAAATTCGTTAAAGGTCTTGAAAAAGCAGCTAGCTGGATCAAAGATGGTTTGTTGAACAACGGTTCACAATTTGACGGTGGAGCAGACATCCAAAACTTTGCAAACGGTCAAACATCATACACAATCCTTTGGGCACCAGCTCAAAACGGTATCCAAGCTAAACTCTTGGAAGCAAGTAAAGTTGAAGTGGTAGAAGTTCCATTCCCATCTGATTCAGGCAAACCAGCTCTTGAGTACCTTGTAAACGGATTTGCAGTATTTAACAACAAAGATGAAAAGAAAGTTGCTGCTGCTAAGAAATTCATCCAATTCATCGCTGATGATAAAGAATGGGGTCCTAAAGACGTAGTTCGTACAGGTGCCTTCCCAGTTCGTACTTCATTTGGAAAACTTTACGACGACAAACGTATGGAAACAATCAGTGGTTGGACTCAATACTACTCTCCATACTACAACACAATCGACGGATTTGCTGAAATGAGAACTCTATGGTTCCCAATGTTGCAAGCTGTATCAAATGGTGACGAACAACCTGCTGCAGCATTGAAAGCATTCACTGAAAAAGCGAATGAAACAATCAAAAAAGCAGCTAAATAATAAGCCCTAAATAAAAACTGAGTTCCCCCCTTTTCCCTGAGCATATCTGTGTATGAAAAGGGGGACTTTTGTTTGAAATAGAAGCAACTGACAGGTCAAAATTAAAATGAAGTTTTTACATTGACGAATCTTAGAAAAATTTCATTTTGATTTTAGATCAGGGTCAGATAACAGTCAAAAAAACAAAACTATGTGAAAGTGAGGTGCCAACTGTGAAAATCAATAAAATTCGCATGCGGGAAACTATTATTTCCTACGCATTCCTAGCACCAGTATTAATCTTCTTTACCGTCTTCGTTTTAGCTCCAATGATCATGGGCTTCATCACAAGTTTCTTCAACTATTCGATGACTAGCTTTGAGTTTGTGGGCTTGGACAACTACATTCGTATGTTTAAAGACCCTGTGTTTACAAAATCTTTGATTAATACCGTAATCTTGGTTATCGGGTCTGTACCAGTCGTTGTACTCTTCTCGCTCTTTGTAGCATCACAAACTTACCAACAAAATGCCATCGCTAGATCTTTCTACCGTTTCGTCTTCTTCCTTCCTGTAGTAACAGGTAGTGTTGCCGTAACAGTAGTATGGAAATGGATCTACGATCCACTATCAGGTATTTTGAACTTCGTGCTTAAGTCAAGCCATATCATCAGCCAAAACATTTCTTGGTTGGGAGATAAAAACTGGGCTTTGATGGCGATTATGATTATCCTTTTGACAACATCAGTTGGTCAACCAATCATTCTCTACATCGCTGCAATGGGTAATATTGATAACTCACTTGTAGAAGCAGCTCGTGTTGACGGTGCGACTGAGTTCCAAGTATTCTGGAAGATTAAATGGCCAAGCCTTCTTCCAACAACACTTTATATCGCAATCATTACAACCATCAACTCATTCCAATGTTTCGCCTTGATTCAGTTGTTGACATCTGGTGGTCCAAACTACTCAACAAGTACACTTATGTACTACCTCTACGAAAAAGCCTTCCAATTGACTGAATATGGCTATGCCAATACAATTGGTGTATTCTTGGCAGTTATGATTGCCCTTGTCAGCTTCGCTCAATTCAAGATCCTCGGAAACGATGTAGAATACTAAGGAAAGGAGACAGCTATGCAACCTACACAACAAAAGAAACCATTAACAGCCTTTACTGTTATTTCAACAATCATTTTGCTCTTGTTGACTGTACTGTTTATCTTCCCATTCTACTGGATCTTGACAGGTGCATTCAAATCACAACCAGATACCATTATGATTCCACCACAATGGTTCCCTAAAGCTCCAACAATGGAGAACTTCCAACAATTGATGGTGCAAAACCCAGCCTTGCAATGGATGTGGAACTCAGTGTTCATTTCTTTAGTAACAATGTTCTTGGTTTGTGCAACCTCTTCACTAGCAGGTTATGTATTGGCTAAGAAACGTTTCTATGGTCAACGCATTCTCTTTGCAATTTTTATCGCTGCCATGGCTCTTCCAAAACAAGTTGTCCTTGTGCCATTGGTACGTATCGTCAACTTCATGGGAATCCATGATACTCTTTGGGCAGTTATCTTGCCTTTGATTGGATGGCCATTCGGGGTCTTCCTCATGAAACAGTTCAGTGAAAACATTCCTACAGAATTGCTCGAATCTGCTAAAATCGATGGATGTGGTGAGATTCGTACTTTCTGGAGCGTAGCCTTCCCTATTGTAAAACCAGGATTTGCAGCTCTTGCAATCTTCACTTTCATCAATACTTGGAATGACTACTTCATGCAATTGGTAATGTTGACTTCACGTCAAAACTTGACCATCTCGCTCGGGGTTGCGACTATGCAGGCCGAGATGGCAACTAACTATGGTTTGATCATGGCAGGGGCTGCCCTTGCAGCTGTGCCAATCGTAACAGTCTTCCTGGTCTTCCAAAAATCCTTTACTCAAGGGATTACTATGGGAGCTGTCAAAGGATAGTCCTCTGCGAAAATTGAATATAGTAGAATCTGTTTATCAGTATGCAGCAGTATAGTTGATAGACTAAGAGAATACAGGATATATAAGTGTCTACAAAATGGAGAGGAGTTGCTTACTTCATGAAGTTTTGTTAGACACTTATAAACTTACTGGCTAGACATCGTATGTCTGAAGGTAACAATCAGGTAAAGGAAATTACTATGATTTTTGATGATTTAAAAAACATTAGCTTTTACAAGGGAATTCATCCTAATCTAGATAAGGCTATTGATTATCTCTATGAGCATCGTAAGGATAGCTTTGAATTAGGCAAATACGAGATTGATGGGGATAAAGTCTTTCTAGTTGTACAGGAAAATGTTCTCAACCAAGATGAAAATGATCGCTTTGAGCATCATAAAAACTATGCAGATTTGCATTTGTTAGTTGAAGGACATGAGTATTCTAGTTACGGTTCTCGTGTAAAAGACGAGGCTGTAGCCTTTGATGAAGCCAGTGATATTGGCTTTGTCCATTGTCACGAACACTACCCACTTTTGTTGGGTTATCACAATTTTGCAATCTTCTTCCCAGGTGAACCTCATCAACCTAATGGTTATGCAGGTATGGAAGATAAAGTTCGCAAATACTTATTTAAAATTTTAATCGATTAGTCAGTTAGGAGGAGCAAACAATGGCACATAAAGGATCTGGATTGATAAAAGCAGCATTCGATACGGATAACTTTCTTATGCGATTTTGTGAGAAAGTGTTAGATATCGTGACGGTCAACCTACTTTTTGTTGTGTCTTGTTTGCCTATTGTGACAATCGGAGTAGCAAAAATTAGTCTCTATCAGACAATCTTCGAAGTTAAGAGTAGTCGTCGTGTTCCTGTTTTTAAAACGTATATGAGAGCCTTTAAGCAAAATTTGAAATTAGGCCTCCAGTTAGGTTTGTTGGAACTAGGAATTTTTCTAATTAGTGTAGTTGACTTGTCTCTATTCTGGGGGCAAACAGGCCTAGGCTTCCAGCTCATTAAAGCCATTTGCTTGGGAATTCTGATATTTTTAACCCTAGTGATGTTGGCTAGCTATCCAATTGCAGCACGCTATGACTTAACTTGGAAAGAAGTTCTTCAAAAGGGCTTGCTCTTGGTAAGCTTTAATTTCGTGTGGTTCTTCTTGATGCTTGCGATTATTTTATTAATCATGATGCTTCTCTATCTATCAGGCTTTACTCTAGTGCTCGGTGGATCAGCATTTCTACTCTTTGGCTTTGGCCTTCTTGCCTTTTGCCAGTCTGGATTAATGGAAAAATTGTTTGCTAAATATCAAGCAGATTGAAAATGATATGAAACTACTTTCAAACATGAAAAGCTATGGGAGATGAATAGAAATTAAAATCTAAGTGGCTTGGATGTATTGAAAGCGCTTTTCACAAGGTGTATACTAAAATAGTAAAAAATCATCTGCTCAGGGCAGAAAATAAGAAATCTTAGGAGAAATCTATGTCAGATTTAAAAAAATATGAAGGCGTCATTCCTGCCTTCTACGCATGTTATGATGATGCGGGCGAAGTAAGCCCAGAACGTACTCGTGCTTTGGTGCAATACTTTATTGATAAAGGTGTTCAAGGACTTTATGTCAACGGTTCTTCAGGTGAATGTATCTACCAAAGCGTAGAAGACCGCAAATTGATCTTGGAAGAAGTCATGGCAGTTGCTAAAGGTAAATTGACAATTATTGCTCACGTGGCTTGCAACAATACTAAAGACAGTATCGAACTTGCTCGTCATGCAGAGAGCTTGGGTGTAGATGCTATCGCAACAATCCCACCAATTTACTTCCGTTTGCCTGAATACTCAGTAGCAAAATATTGGAACGACATCAGTGCAGCAGCACCAAACACAGACTATGTTATCTATAACATTCCTCAATTGGCAGGTGTTGCTTTGACTCCAAGTCTTTACACAGAAATGTTGAAGAACCCACGTGTTATTGGTGTTAAAAACTCTTCAATGCCAGTTCAAGATATCCAAACTTTTGTTAGTCTTGGTGGTGATGATCATATCGTCTTTAATGGTCCAGACGAACAATTCCTTGGTGGCCGTCTCATGGGTGCTAAAGCTGGTATCGGTGGTACTTATGGTGCTATGCCAGAACTCTTCTTGAAACTCAACCAATTGATTGCAGACAAAGACCTAGAAACAGCGCGTGAATTGCAATATGCAATCAACGCTATCATTGGTAAATTGACTGCGGCACATGGAAACATGTACGGCGTTATCAAGGAAGTCTTGAAAATCAATGAAGGACTTAATATCGGATCAGTTCGTTCTCCACTTACACCAGTGACCGAAGAAGATCGTCCAGTTGTAGAAGCAGCTGCGGCATTGATTCGTGAAACTAAGGAGCGTTTCCTCTAATCAATAGGAGGCTTTATGACTAATTACGTTGCAATTGATATTGGTGGAACTAATATCAAATACGGTTTGATTGACCAAGATGGACAACTTGTAGAGTCTCACGAAGTAGCAACTGAGGCTCATAAGGGCGGCCCACATATCTTACAGAAAACAAAAGATATTGTAGCTAGCTATCTAGAAAAAGGTCCAGTGGCAGGTGTGGCTATTTCCTCAGCTGGAATGGTTGACCCGGATAAGGGTGAGATTTTCTATGCAGGTCCACAGATCCCGAATTATGCTGGGACTCAATTTAAAAAAGAAATTGAAGGAAGATTTGGGATTCCATGTGAGATTGAGAACGATGTCAACTGTGCAGGGCTAGCAGAAGCTGTTTCTGGATCTGGAAAAGGTGCAGGAATAACGCTATGTTTGACCATCGGAACAGGTATCGGCGGTTGCTTAATCATTGACGGCCAGATTTTCCATGGATTTAGTAATTCTGCCTGTGAAGTTGGCTATATGCATATGCAAGATGGGGCTTTCCAAGATTTAGCTTCTACAACTGCCTTGGTTGAGTATGTAGCTAAGGCTCATGGTGAAGAAGTAGCCCATTGGAATGGTCGTAGAATTTTCAAAGAAGCTACAGAAGGCAATAAACTCTGTATGGAGGGAATTGACCGTATGGTAGACTATCTTGGGAAAGGTCTTGCTAACATTTGTTATGTTGCCAATCCAGAGGTTGTTATACTAGGTGGTGGTATTATGGGGCAGGAAGCGATTTTGAAACCGAAAATTCGTACAGCTCTGAAAGATGCGCTTGTTCCAAGTTTAGCGGAAAAAACAAGATTAGAGTTTGCGCGTCATCAAAATACTGCGGGTATGCTTGGAGCTTACTATCACTTCAAAACAAAACAATCCTAAGTTGGCCTTGCCAATTTAGGATTTTTTAGTCATAAACAGTAAAATGATCATTTAGTAAAAATCTAGTTAAAACTTTGAAAACCCTTGCATTTTTTAATATAACATAGTATATTTATAATAATGCGAAAACTCTAGAAAAATTCTTGCTAATGGAAGCATTATTTTATTTTTTAAAAATGTAAGCGATTTCTACAATCTTATATTTACTCAAAATAAATAGCTCAGGGAAAGAATTTTAAGTTAGGGAATCAAACAAAAAATGTCGCCAGCTAAAGCTGGGCTTGGGCAGTAGCTGACTGCTCTAGAAGATTAGGAGTATTTGATGAAACAATATTTTTTAGAAAAAGGTAGAATATTTAGTATTCGTAAACTGACTGTTGGTGTTGCTTCTGTCGCAGTTGGTCTTGCTTTTTTTGCGTCTGGTAATGTTTCGGCTAATGAAATCGTAACAGAACCAAAACTTGAAGTAGATAGTCAAGCAAAAGAAGTGGCAGATGTAGATCATGAAAAAGAAGAAGCAGTCAAAGAAGAAGTAACTGAAAAAACAGAACCTGCTGTCGAGAAGGTGGCAGAGGAAGGAAAAACTGCTGAAGTGGCTGGCGATTTACTCCCTGAAGAAATTTCTGATCGTGCTTATCCTGATACTCCAGTGAAAAAAGTCGATACTGCAGCTATTGTATCAGAAAAAGATAGCCCACAAGTAGAGACTAAGAGCGTTTTGAAACCTGCAGAAGCAGCTCCATCTGAAGCTGGAAAAGAAAATAGAGCCATTATCAATGGCGGACAAGACCTTAAGCATATCAATTATGAAGGTCAACCAGCTACATCTGCTACTATGGTTTATTCAATCTTTAGCTCACCTCTGGCAAATGGCGGTAGTCAGCGATACCTTAACTCAGGTTCAGGTATCTTTGTTGCTCCAAATGTCATCTTGACAGTGGCCCACAACTTCTTGGTCAAGGATGCGGATACTAATGCGGGTTCTATCCGTGGTGGTGATACGGCTAAGTTCTATTACAATGTAGGTTCAAATACTGCTAAGAATAATTCTTTGCCAAGCTCAGGAAATACTGTTTTGTTCAAGGAAAAGGACATTCATTTCTGGAATAAAGAAAAATTCGGTGAAGGCTATAAGAATGACCTAGCCTTGGTTGTAGCTCCAGTTCCACTTTCAATTGCAAGTCCAAATAAGGCAGCTACCTTTACTCCTTTAGCAGAACATCGAGAATACAAAGCTGGAGAACCTGTTAGCACCATCGGTTACCCTACAGATTCAACATCTCCAGAATTGAAGGAACCAATTGTTCCTGGTCAATTATATAAGGCGGACGGTGTTGTTAAAGGTACTGAAAAGTATGATGATAAGGGAACAGTTGGTGTCACTTATCGTTTGACTTCTGTATCAGGTCTTTCAGGTGGTGGGATTATCAACGGTGAAGGAAAAGTTATCGGAATTCACCAACGTGGTACTGTCGATAATGCGAACATTGCTGAAAAAGACCGTTTTGGAGGAGGGCTTGTCCTCTCACCAGAACAATTGGCATGGGTCAAAGAAATTATTGACAAGTACGGTGTCAAAGGTTGGTATCAAGGCGATAACGGCAATCGTTATTACTTCACTCCAGAGGGAGAAATGCTCAGAAATAAGACAGCTGTAATCGGTGAAAACAAATATTCCTTCGATGAAAGTGGTGTAGCGACTCTTCTTGAAGGTGTTGATTATGGACGAGTTGTTGTCGAACACCTAGACCAAAATGATAATCCAGTCAAAGAAAACGATACTTTTGTTGAAAAGACAGAAGTTGGAACTCAGTTCGACTATAACTATAAAACAGAAATTGAAAAGACTGACTTCTACAAGAAGAACAAAGACAAATATGAGATTGTCTCAATTGATGGCAAAGCTGTCAACAAGCAATTAAAAGATGCTTGGGGAGATGATTATAGCGTTGTGAGCAAGGCTCCTGCAGGAACTCGCGTCATCAAGGTTGTTTATAAAGTCAATAAAGGTTCCTTCGACATTCGTTACCGCTTGAAAGGTACCGACCAAGAATTAGCAACTGCGACTGTGGATAATAACGATGGTAAAGAATATGAAGTTTCCTTTGTTCATAGATTCCAAGCCAAAGACATTGCAGGCTACCGTGCAGTCAATGCAAGTCAAGAAGCAACAATCCAACATAAAGGAGTGAACCAAGTTATTTTTGAATACGAAAAAATTGAAGATCCAAAACCAGTAACTCCTGCAACTCCAGTAGTGGATTCAAAAGACGAAGAAACAGAAATTGGAAACTATGGACCACTACCAAGCAAGGCTCAATTGGACTACCATAAAGAAGAATTGGCTGCCTTCATCCACTATGGTATGAATACCTACACTAACTCTGAGTGGGGTAACGGTAGAGAAAATCCTCAAAACTTTAATCCAACAAACCTTGATACAGACCAGTGGATTAAGACCTTGAAGGATGCTGGGTTCAAACGAACAATCATGGTTGTCAAACACCACGACGGTTTTGTGATTTATCCATCTAAATACACAGACCACACGGTTGCTGCTAGTCCATGGAAAGATGGTAAGGGAGACCTTCTCGAAGAAATCTCTAAATCAGCGACTAAGTATGACATGAATATGGGTGTTTACCTATCACCATGGGATGCCAACCATCCTAAATATCATGTTGCAACTGAGAAAGAGTACAATGAATACTATCTCAACCAACTCAAGGAAATCCTTGGCAATCCTAAATACGGAAACAATGGTAAATTTATCGAAGTATGGATGGATGGTGCGCGTGGTAGCGGAGCTCAAAAAGTAACTTATACCTTTGATGAGTGGTTCAAGTACATCAAGGAAGCTGAAGGAGATATCGCTATCTTCTCTGCACAACCGACAAGTGTACGTTGGATTGGTAATGAACGTGGTATCGCAGGAGATCCAGTTTGGCATAAGGTCAAGAAAGCTAAAATCACTGATGATGTTCGAAATGACTATCTCAACCACGGAGATCCAGATGGTGATATGTACTCTGTAGGTGAAGCAGACGTTTCTATCCGTTCAGGTTGGTTCTACCATGATAATCAACAACCAAAATCAATCAAAGATTTGATGGATATCTACTTCAAGTCTGTTGGTCGTGGAACGCCACTTCTACTCAATATTCCACCTAATAAAGAAGGTAAATTCGCAGATGCAGATGTCGCTCGTTTGAAAGAATTCCGAGCAACCTTGGATCAAATGTATGCGACTGACTTTGCTAAGGGTGCAACTGTAACTGCAAGCTCTACTCGTAAGAATCACTTGTATCAAACAAGCAACCTAACAGATGGTAAGGATGATACTAGCTGGGCACTAGCAAATGATGCTAAGACAGGTGAATTTACTGTTGATCTTGGTCAAAAGAGACGCTTTGACGTGATTGAACTCAAAGAAGATATCGCTAAAGGTCAGCGTATCTCTGGATTCAAGGTTGAAGTTGAACTCAATGGCCGTTGGGTACCATACGGTGAAGGCTCAACTGTTGGTTATCGTCGCCTTATCCAAGGTCAACCAGTAGAAGCACAAAAGATTCGTGTGACTATTACTGGTGCGCAAGCGACTCCTATTTTGACAAACTTCTCTGTTTATAAAACACCAAGTAGTATCGAGAAAACAGATGGTTACCCTCTTGGATTGGATTACCATTCAAATACAACAGCAGATAAAGCAAATACAACTTGGTATGACGAATCTGAAGGTATCCGCGGAACATCTATGTGGACTAACCAAAAAGATGCAAGCGTAACTTACCGTTTCAACGGAACTAAGGCTTATGTCGTATCTACAGTGGATCCAAACCACGGAGAAATGTCGGTTTACGTTGATGGTCAAAAGGTTGCAGACGTACAAACCAATAATGCAGCTCGTAAACGTAGCCAGATGGTTTATGAAACAGATGACTTAGCTCCAGGTGAACATACCATCAAACTCGTTAACAAAACTGGAAAAGCTATTGCAACTGAAGGTATCTACACGCTCAACAATGCTGGTAAAGGTATGTTTGAGTTGAAAGAAACAACCTATGAAGTTCAAAAAGGCCAACCAGTTACTGTAACCATCAAACGTGTTGGTGGTAGCAAAGGAGTTGCGACAGTTCATGTCGTGACTGAGCCAGGAACAGGGGTTCACGGTAAGGTTTATAAAGATACAACGGCTGATTTGACCTTCCAAGATGGTGAAACAGAAAAGACTTTGACCATTCCTACAATTGACTTTACGGAACAAGCTGATTCAATCTTTGACTTTAAAGTGAAAATGACTAGCGCTTCAGACGATGCCTTGCTTGGATTTGCAACTGAAGCAACTGTTCGAGTAATGAAGGCTGAATTGCTTCAAAAAGATCAAGTAAGTCACGATGATCAGGCCAGTCAACTTGACTATAGCCCAGGTTGGCACCATGAAACCAATTCTTCTGGCAAATACCAAAACACTGAGTCTTGGGCATCATTTGGTCGTTTGACTGAAGAGCAAAAGAAAAATGCAAGCGTAACAGCTTACTTCTATGGAACAGGTCTTGAAATCAAAGGTTTTGTTGATCCTGGACATGGTATCTACAAGGTAACTCTGGATGGTAAAGAACTTGAGTATCAAGATGGTCAAGGAAATGCCTCTGATGTCAATGGCAAGAAGTACTTCAGTGGTACAGCAGCTACACGTCAAGGCGATCAGACTCTCGTTCGTTTGACTGGGCTAGAAGAAGGTTGGCATGCTGTAACCTTGCAATTGGATCCAAAACGAAATGATACCTCTAGAAATATTGGTATCCAAGTTGACCAGTTCATCACTCGTGGTGAAGATAGCGCTCTTTATACCAAAGAAGAATTAGTTCAAGCTATGAAGAACTGGAAGGATGAATTGGCTAAATTTGACCAAACAGCCTTGAAAAACACTCCAGAGGCGCGTCAAGCCTTCAAGTCAAACTTGGACAAATTATCAGAACAACTTTCAGCAAGCACTGTCGATGCGCAAGAGTTGATGCTGACAGCTACAACCTTACAAGCTATCCTTGATAAGGAAGACAACTACGGTTCAGATGACACACCGGCACCAGACCAGCCAGAGGAGCCGAACTACGACAAGGCTATGGCGAGTCTGGCAGAGGCCATCCAAAACAAGACCAAGGAACTTGGCGATGATAAGGAAGCTAAGAAGAAATTAGTTGAGTTGGCCGAACAAGCTCTTACTGCTATCCAGGAAGCTAAGACACAGGATGCAGTAGATAAGGCTTTGGAAAATGCTCTAGCTGGTATTAATCAGCTTCAAGCGACTCCAAAAGAGGATCCAAAACCAGAGCCACCAGCACAGCCGGAAGAGCCTAAGATTGACTACGATAAGGCTATGGCAAGTTTGGCAGAGGCCATCCAAAACAAGAGTAAGGAACTAGGCAACGATAAAGAAGCTAAGAAGAAACTAGTTGAGTTGTCCGAGCAAGCAATCGCAGCGATTGAAGCAGCCAAGACACAGGATGCAGTCGATAAGGCCTTACAAGAATCTCTAACTTCCATCAATCAACTTCAAGCAACTCCGAAAGAGGATCCGAAACCAGAGCCACCAGCACAGCCGGAAGAGCCTAAGATTGACTATGATAAGGCTATGGCAAGCTTGGCAGAAGCTATTCAAAACAAGAGCAAGGAACTAGGCAACGATAAAGAAGCTAAGAAGAAACTAGTCGAGTTATCAGAACAAGCCATCGCAGCGATCGAAGCAGCCAAGACACAGGATGCGGTAGACAAAGCCTTACAAGAATCTCTAACTTCCATCAATCAACTTCAAGCAACTCCGAAAGAGGATCCGAAACCAGAGCCACCAGCACAGCCGGAAGATCCTAAGATTGACTACGATAAGGCTATGGCAAGCTTGGCAGAAGCCATTCAAAACAAGAGCAAGGAACTAGGCAACGATAAAGAAGCTAAGAAGAAACTAGTCGAGTTATCAGAACAAGCCATCGCAGCGATCGAAGCAGCTAAGACACAGGATGCAGTAGACAAAGCCTTGCAAGCAGCTCTAACTTCTATCAATCAGCTTCAAGCGACTCCGAAAGAGGAACCAAAACCAGAAGAACCAAGCAAACCAGAAGAGTCTAAAGTTGACCGCCATAAGGCGATTGCAGAATTGGCTGCAGCAGTCGAGAAAAAAGCTTCTGAACTTGTCGATGATGTAGCTGCACAGGAAAAACTGGTTGAACTTGGAGAGCAAGCCCTTACTGCCATCAGAGATGCTAAGACACAGGATGCAGTAGACAAAACCTTGCAAGCAGCTCTAACTTCTATCAATCAGCTTCAAGCAACTCCGAAAGAGGAAGTAAAACATTCAAATCTTCCGACTGAAGGAGATAAGGTCTTAGTTCAAACGCAACCAAGCCTTGAAGTAACGACAGAATCAATCGCCTTTAATACTGTTCGTCGTGAGAATGCCTTCTTAGCCAAAGGCAAGGAACAAGTTGTTTCAGAGGGCAAAGCAGGTCAAGTAACGACTTATATAGAAGTAGATGGAGACACACGTAAGACAGTTAAGGTTGAACGTGAAGAAGCTCAAGATCGTGTCATCGAAGTTGGTACTTTTGAAGGAACATCTGTGCCAGGTGATGGCGTTAAAGAATTGAGTTTTAGTCAGCCAAGCCTTGAAGTTGTTGAAGAAGCTCTCGGATTTAAGACAGTGAAGCAAGATGATTCAACACTTCCAGAAGGTGAAACTCGAGTAGTTCAGGCTGGTCGTAAAGGTAAAGAACGCGTCAGCATAGAAGTAGCATTGGATGGAAGTCGTACTGAAAAACTTCGCGAAGTTGTGGAAGCACCGCGAGATGAGATTGTGCTAGTCGGAACTAAGAAAGTTGAATCAGGTAAAACAGATCCAGCGATCCATGAAGTAGCAGAGTTCACAGGTGGTGTCAATGGAACAGAAGCAGCTAGTCATGAACTTCCAGAATTTACTGGTGGAGTAAATGGCTCTGAAGCAGTTGTTCGTGGAGAAGATCCAGAGTTCACAGGTGGTGTCAATGGAACAGAAGCAGCTAGTCATGAACTTCCAGAATTTACTGGTGGAGTAAATGGCTCTGAAGCAGTTATTCGTGGAGAAGATCCAGAGTTCACAGGTGGAGTAAATGGTTCAGAAGTGGCTAGTCATGAACTTCCAGAGTTTACTGGTGGTGTCAATGGAGCAGAAGCGGCTAGTCATGAACTTTCAGAGTTTACTGGTAGTGTCAATGGAGCAGAAGCGGCTAGTCATGAACTTTCAGAGTTTACTGGTGGTGTCAATGGAGCAGAAGCGGCTAGTCATGAACTTCCAGAGTTTACTGGTAATGTCAATGGAACAGAAGCGGCTAGTCATGAACTTCCAGAGTTTACTGGTAATGTCAATGGAACAGAAGCAGCTAGTCATGAACTTCCAGAATTTACTGGTAATGTCAATGGAGCAGAAGCAGCTATCCATGATGTTCCAGAGTTTACTGGTAATGTCAATGGAACAGAAGCAGCTATCCATGATGTTCCAGAGTTCACAGGTGGTGTCAATGGAGCAGAGGCAACTGTCCATGAGCTCCCAGAATACAAGGATGAGCAGTCACATGTAGCTCAGGCTATGTCACAAGAAAAGACTTATCAAGCACCTGCAAATCGTCAAGACATTCTCCCTGAAACAGGAGCAAAAGAAACTGCTACCCTTGCAAGCTTGGGAGCTGTAGGAGCACTTCTTGGCTTAGCAGCAATGGGAAAGAAAAAAGAAGACGAATAGAATCTGTCAAACTCAAGAAACACTTTTGAGAAAGTATAGATTTCGTGGGAAGTTATTGCAGAATAGTAGCATTGTTTAAAGAAACTGCTGTAATAACTGTCCAAACTTTAGAGATTGAAACCAATAACTAATCTCAATTATAAAAAGCGAGCAAAACGAGTTTTCTGAGAGTCAGAATTCCGTCTTGTTCGCTTTTTTATATCAAGAATTAGGTGTAGAATTTTATGTTCATAAGTCATTAGTTATAGGATTTGAGCAAACTAATACTCAATGAAAATCAAAGAACAAACTAGGCAGCTAGCTGCAGGTTGCTCAAAGCACAGCTTTGAGGTTGCAGATAAAGCTGACGTGGTTTGAAAGTATAAAAACCAGCGACTTTAATCGCTGGTTACTCATATGATTATTCGCTTGAAAGGGATGAAGGCTTATCTAGATCTTCTATTTCTACGATAGCCATTTAGTTTTTTATTTTCCCAATAACTGTTAAAGATTTTTTCTTTACTTTCACGATCAATTTCTAGGAAATAAGCATAGAGGAGATCAATTAAGATCAACATCGGAAGTTGGGCAGAAATGCGTTGGATATAGGAAGCCTGACTCTGGCTTGCTACCAGTACAGTTTCTGTAAATTTCTGAGTTTCCTTGCTAGGCGTACTCGTAAAAAGAACAGTTTTAGCCCCCATATCTTGAGCGTCAAGTAGACTATCAATGATGGATGGAGTTGTTCCTGAAAGGGAGAAACCAAAGACCAAACATTTTTCGTCGATGATACTAGTTGTCCAGGCGAAACCATCTGGATCTGTCAAAGCCTCACAAACGACACCTAGTCTCATGAAACGTAATTTCATCTCACGCGCAACGAGTCCAGAACTTCCAGTTCCGAAAAAATAGACGCGTTCTGACTGATCAATCATTTGAGCGATGCGCTCCAGTTGGTCATCATCAATCAATTCTTGTGTCATTTCTCGGATGTTTGTATAGCTCCTCAAGACTCTTTGGGTCAAAGGATTCATATCCTGTTGTGGGACTGAAAGGTTGTCAATTTGTTGTAGGTATTTGAAAATGAACTCTCGATAACCCGTAAAACCACATTTTTTGGCAAAGCGAGTGAGAGCGGCCTGTGAAATATGAAGTTTTTGAGTGACCTGCTGAGAAGACAAGTCATCATGAATGGTATCTGCCTGCAAAAAATAGCGGGCAATCTCTTGCTCTAAATCGGTCATTTCTTCAAAGTGAAGATCAATAATCGTAGAGATGTCTTGCTTGTTCATGGGACTCCTTTGTAGCTATTTGTCAAATTTTATTGATAAAAAATCCAGCAAATAATATAGCGCCTACTTCTATTATACCATAGATGCTTTGTTTTGGGATAAAAAGGAAAAGTCTTTTCTTTTTCCATAATTTTCTCATCAAATTATGGTACAATGAAGAGTAAGATTTTGATTAGAAATGAGACTGCTTTGTATGAGAAAATTTAATAGCCATTCGATACCGACTCGGCTTAATTTATTGTTTGCAATCGTTATTTTACTCTTCATGACCATCATTGGTCGCTTGCTCTATATGCAATTCGTAAATAAGGATTTCTATGAAGCCAAGTTAGCGTCTGCTAGCCAAACTAGGGTAACAACGGGTTCTGCTCGTGGAGAAATCTATGACGCAGCTGGAAAACCCTTGGTAGAAAATACCGTCAAACAAGTCGTGGCTTTCACACGAAGTAATAAGATGACGGCTACAGATTTAAAGGATATTTCTACTAAACTTTTAACGTATGTAACAGTTTCCTCTCCAAATTTGACAGAACGTCAGATGGCTGATTATTATCTAGCGGACCCAGCTGTCTATAAAAAAACGGTAGAGGCTCTTCCAAAAGATAAGCGTTTTGACTCAGATGGTAACCAACTTTCTGAATCGGATCTTTATAACAATGCTGTTGAGAGTGTTACCTCTAGCCAAACTAATTATACAGAGGATGAAAAGAAGACTATTTATCTCTTTAGTCAGCTCAATGCAGTTGGAAATTTTGCAACAGGCAATATCCAAACGGATCCCTTAAGCGATACTCAGGTCGCTCAAATTGCTTCTGCCTCTAAAGAGTTACCTGGGATTAGCATCTCGACTTCGTGGGATCGCAAGGTTCTTGAAACCTCTCTGGCCTCTATCGTAGGAAGTGTTTCAAGTGAAAAATCAGGCCTTCCAGCTGAGGAAGTAGATGCCTATCTTAAAAAAGGTTATTCCCTCAATGACCGTGTTGGAACCTCTTACCTTGAGAAACAGTATGAGGAAGTCCTACAAGGGAAACGTACTGTTAAAGAAATCCATCTCGATAAACATGGAGATATGGAGAGCGTAGAAAACATTGAGGAAGGTAGCAAGGGTAAAAACATTAAACTGACCATTGATTTGGCCTTCCAAGATAGTGTGGATAGCCTCTTGAAAAGCTATTTTAATTCTGAGCTTGCTAACGGAGGTGCCCAATATTCAGAAGGTGTCTATGCGGTTGCCCTAAATCCTAAGACAGGAGCTGTTCTAGCCATGTCAGGAATCAAGCACAATCTTGAATCTGGTGAATTGAATCCAGACTCACTCGGAACTGTCACCAATGTCTTTGTTCCAGGATCTGTTGTTAAGGCGGCAACCATCAGTTCAGGTTGGGAAAATGGAGTCTTATCTGGCAACCAAACCTTGACAGACCAACCAATTGTCTTTCAAGGTTCTGCACCAATTAATTCTTGGTATACCCTTTCTTACGGTTCCTTCCCGATTACAGCTGTTGAGGCTTTGGAATATTCATCAAATACCTACATGGTCCAGACAGCTCTTGGAATCATGGGGCAAACCTATCAGCCTAATATGACAGTAGGAACCAGCAATCTTGAGTCTGCTATGGCGAAATTACGTTCAACCTTTGGTGAATACGGTCTGGGAGCTTCTACAGGAATTGATCTACCAGAAGAGTCAACAGGATTTATCCCTAAAGATTATGATTTGGCGAATTATCTAAATAACGCCTTTGGACAGTTCGATAACTATACCCCGATGCAGCTAGCTCAGTATGTAGCAACTATTGCCAATAATGGTGTTCGCTTGGCTCCTCGTATAGTAGAGGGAGTCTATGATAATAATGAGCAAGGCGGTTTAGGAAGTTTGATTCAGCAAACAGCTAGTACCGAAATGAATAAAATCAATATTTCTGAGTCTGACATGTCTATCCTACAACAAGGATTTTACCAGGTATCGCACGGAACAAGTGCACTTACGACAGGTCGTGCCTTTTCAAATGGGGCAGCAGTCTCTATCAGTGGAAAAACCGGTACAGCTGAAAGTTACGTGAACGGCGGACAAAAAGCCAATAATACCAACGCTGTCGCCTATGCACCGACAGATAATCCGCAGATTGCAGTCGCGGTTGTTTTCCCTCACAATACCAACCTAACTAACGGTGTCGGTCCATCTATTGCGCGCGATATTATCAATCTTTACAACCAACACCATCCAATGAACTAGAAAGGAAGCCATGCTTTACCCAACACCTATAGCCAAGCTGATTGACAGCTATTCTAAACTTCCAGGTATCGGGATTAAGACAGCAACCCGACTGGCCTTTTATACCATTGGGATGTCGGATGACGATGTCAATGAATTTGCAAAAAATCTCCTTGCGGCCAAGCGAGAATTGAGCTATTGCTCTGTTTGTGGACGTTTAACAGACGAGGACCCATGTTCTATCTGTACGGATCCTAGTCGTGACCAGACAACTATCCTAGTATTAGAGGATAGCCGAGATGTAGCGGCTATGGAAAATATCCAAGAATACCATGGACTATACCATGTCTTGCACGGCCTCATTTCACCAATGAATGGGATTAGCCCTGACGATATCAATCTTAAAAGTCTCATGACTCGTCTCATGGATAGCGAGGTTTCAGAGGTCATCGTAGCCACCAATGCGACAGCTGATGGTGAGGCGACTTCTATGTATATCTCTCGACTTCTTAAACCTGCAGGGATCAAGGTTACTCGTCTAGCACGAGGTCTAGCAGTGGGAGCTGATATCGAGTATGCGGATGAAGTAACACTCTTAAGAGCCATCGAAAATCGTACCGAACTCTAGTCTATGAGGTTCAATCGCTAAATAATTAGCTAGCAGGTATAAAATATTTAAGAACACAGAGACTGGACTATTTTTCTTCCAGTCTCTTTTCTTGTTTTGTGCTATTCAAGTTTAAAAAAATAGACAAATGTGATATACTAAAAGGCGAGTATTCTAGTAGAAATAGGACAATCATATGAAACAAACAATTATTCTATTATATGGTGGACGCAGTGCAGAGCGTGAAGTGTCTGTCTTGTCAGCTGAGAGTGTCATGCGTGCGGTTAACTATGATCGTTTCACAGTAAAAACCTTCTTTATCAGCCAGTCTGGAGACTTTATCAAAACCCAAGAATTTAGCCAAACTCCTGGGCAGGATGAACGTCTCATGACCAATGAAACGATCGATTGGGACAAGAAAATTGCTCCAAGTGCTATCTATGAAGAAGGCGCAGTGGTCTTTCCAGTTCTTCATGGACCTATGGGAGAAGATGGTTCTGTTCAAGGTTTCTTAGAAGTTCTGAAAATGCCTTATGTTGGCTGTAACATCCTATCTTCAAGCCTTGCTATGGATAAGATTACAACCAAGCGTGTTTTAGAGTCTGCTGGGATTGCCCAAGTTCCTTACGTAGCTATTGTTGAAGGGGATAATTTGGCTTCTAAGATTGCAGAAGTAGAAGAAAAATTAAGTTACCCAGTCTTTACCAAACCATCCAATATGGGCTCTAGTGTTGGTATTTCTAAGTCTGAAAATAAAGAGGAACTTCGCCAAGCTTTAGAGCTTGCCTTCAAGTACGATAGCCGTGTCTTGGTAGAACAGGGAGTCAATGCGCGTGAAATCGAAGTTGGACTTTTAGGAAACTATGATGTCAAGAGCACTCTACCTGGTGAAGTTATCAAGGACGTAGCCTTCTATGACTACGATGCCAAATATATCGACAATAAGATTACTATGGATATTCCAGCCAAGATTAGCGATGATGTGGTAGCAGTCATGCGAAAAAATGCAGAAGTAGCCTTCCGTGCTATTGGTGGACTTGGCTTATCACGTTGCGACTTCTTCTATACAGATAAGGGAGAAGTTTTCCTAAATGAGCTTAACACTATGCCAGGATTTACCCAATGGTCTATGTATCCATTGCTTTGGGACAATATGGGAATTTCTTATCCAGAATTAATTGAACGTTTAGTTGATCTTGCTAAAGAGAGTTTTGACAAGCGTGAAGCGCACCTATTGTAAAGACAGACATAAGGGCGGGGAAGGACTCCTTGCCCCTTTTTAAAGGAGTAAACATGAAACTTACGATTCACGAAGTTGCGCGTCTTGTTGGTGCTAAAAATGACGTATCAGTCTATCCGGATAGTCCGCTAGTTAAGGCAGAATTTGATAGCCGTTTGATTGGACCTGGAGATTTATTTGTGCCACTCAAGGGGGCGCGTGATGGTCATGACTTTATCGAGACGGCTTTTGAAAACGGCGCTACTCTAACCTTATCAGAAAAGGAAGTAGCAAACCATCCTTATGTTTTGGTAGAAGATGTCTTGACTGCCTTTCAAACTCTTGCAGCCTATTACCTTCAAAAGACGGGAGTAGATGTCTTTGCTGTTACAGGTTCGAATGGGAAGACTACTACCAAGGATATGTTGGCTCATTTGCTTTCTACAAGCTACAAAACCTACAAAACGCAAGGGAACTACAATAACGAGATTGGCCTCCCTTACACTGTTCTTCATATGCTAGATGATACTGAAAAGCTGGTCTTGGAAATGGGACAGGATCACCTAGGAGACATCCATCTCCTATCTGAACTAGCTCATCCAAAGACAGCTATCGTGACCTTGATTGGAGAAGCTCATCTGGCTTTCTTTAAGGACCGTTCTGAAATTGCCAAAGGGAAATTGCAAATCGCTGATGGGATGGAAAAGGGTTCCTTACTTTTGGCGCCAGCTGATCCTATTGTAGAGGATTATCTACCTGCTGATCAAAAAGTAGTTCGTTTTGGTTCAGGTGCGGAACTCGAAATTACAGAATTGATTGAGCGTAAGGATAGCTTAACCTTCAAGGCCAATTTCTTAGAGCAGGCTCTTGACTTGCCAGTAACAGGTAAGTACAATGCGACTAATGCCATGATTGCATCTTATGTTGCTCTTCAAGAAGGAGTGACTGAGGAGCAAATCCGTCAAGCCTTCCAAAATCTAGAATTGACCCGCAATCGTACCGAGTGGAAAAAAGCAGCCAACGGTGCGGATATCCTATCAGATGTCTACAATGCAAATCCAACAGCTATGAAGTTGATTTTGGAGACTTTCTCAGCCATCCCAGCCAATGAAGGTGGCAAGAAACTCGCAGTTCTGGCGGATATGAAAGAACTTGGTGATCAGTCTGTTCAACTTCATAATCAGATGATTTTGAGCATTACACCCGATGCCCTTGATACCGTAATTTTCTACGGTGAAGACATTGCTGAATTGGCTCAACTAGCCAGTCAAATGTTCCCAATCGGCCATGTGTACTACTTCAAGAAAACAGCCGATGAGGACCAGTTTGAAGCTATGGTTAAGCAGGTCAAGGAAAGTCTTGGTGCACATGACCAGATTCTGCTTAAAGGTTCGAACTCTATGAATCTAGCCAAGCTAGTAGAAAGCCTAGAAAATGAGCACAACTGATTTCGCCAAAGCTATTCAGAGAATGTTAGCTATCACTGATACTGGGTTGACCTATTCCAAGGATCCTTATGACCGTGAACGTTATGAGGATTTACGTCAGATTTTATGGAGTGTCTTGCAGGATCAAACAGAGCTCAATCAAGAGGAATTGACTGCAATTTTAAAACCAACAGGTAGCTATGCAACTCCCTTGATGGATGTGCGGGCTTGGATTGTTCAAGACCAGAAGATTTGCCTGGTTAGAGGACAAGGAGAGGATACTTGGGCTTTGCCAGGAGGATTTGGTGAAGTTGGCTATTCTCCTAAGGAGAATATTCGGAAAGAAATCCAGGAAGAAACAGGATTTTTTGCAGAAGTAGGTTCTTTATTGGCAGTTTTTGATACCAATCGCTTTCAAATGCAGAGTAAGCAGTATGCCAAGTTTGTATTTGATTGTCGACTATTGGATGGGGACTTTCAAGAAAATCAAGAAGTTGCTGAATTAGGATTTTTCGACATTTCGGCTCTCCCTCCTTTATCTGAAAAAAGAATAACTAAGGAACAAATGGATATTCTATGGCAGGTTTATCAGGGTGAGCGGAAACAATATGTTGATTAGAAGCTTTGTTTTATCTTAAGGCCACTAGCTTCTTTGGAACACAAAAATATAAGAAATAAATATAAGCTAGGCTCTATAAAAATCAGTAAGAGATTGGCTTATATGAAAATGAGGAAAGTTACATGAATTTTTGGGATGCTTTATTTAGCACGCAGCCGACGGAGCCACCCCAATTTGACCTTCTTTGGTATGGAAGTCTATTTACCTTATTAGCATTGACTGTGTTTCTTGCCTATCGTTATGGTGAGAAAAAAGTCTGTCAGCGATTTTTCCAGATTTTACAGGCGGTGCAGTTAATCCTGCTCTACGGATGGTATTTGGTTAATCAGATGCCTTTGACAGAAAGTCTACCCTTTTATCATTGCCGTTTGGCTATGTTTGTAGTGCTTTTGACCCCGGGTGTCTCTAGAGTCAAGCAGTATTTTGCTGTATTGGGAACCTTTGGAACTTTGGCAGCTTTTATTTATCCAGTGCCAGATCCCTATCCCTTCCCCCACATTGCCATTTTGTCCTTTATTTTCGGACACTTAGCCCTTCTTGGAAATTCCTTGATTTATCTCCTGAAGAACTACGATGCTAGTTTACTGGATTTCAAACGAATCCTAATTATCACGTCTTCGCTCAATGCCTTGATTTTCGTGGTTAATTTAGTAACAGGTGGAGATTATGGATTTTTGACAAGACCACCATTGGTTGGAGACCACGGTCGTTTGATCAATTATCTAGTGGTAACGCTATTCTTGACTTGCGCTATTTACTTATTCTCTAAAATTTTTCAAACAATCCTTCAGGAACAGGCAGAAAAAAGGTTGAGAATCTGGCAGAAATAAAAAAATATTTTCCCAATCTCTTGACTTTTATCTGAGAATTTTGATACAATAGTAGACGGTATTGTTTACCCCATTTGTAAGGCCCCGGAACCTTTCAAATACCCCGCGGACCGGAACATCCGCCCTGTAAACAAAAACGATATTCATATAGGAGAAATCATGAACAAAACTACATTCATGGCTAAACCAGGCCAAGTAGAACGCAAATGGTACGTTGTTGACGCAACTGATGTACCTCTTGGACGCCTTTCAGCAGTTGTTGCTAGCGTACTTCGCGGAAAAAACAAACCAACATTCACACCACACACTGATACAGGTGACTTCGTAATCGTTATCAATGCTGAAAAAGTTAAATTGACTGGTAAAAAAGCATCTGATAAGATCTACTACACTCACTCAAACCACCCAGGTGGATTGAAATCAATCTCTGCTGGTGAACTTCGTTCTAAAAATGCAGTACGTTTGATCGAGAAATCAGTTAAAGGTATGCTTCCACACAATACTCTTGGCCGCGCTCAAGGTATGAAATTGAAAGTATTCGTTGGAGCTGAGCACACTCACGCTGCACAACAACCAGAAGTTCTTGATATTTCAGGACTTATCTAAGGAAAGGAACAATAAAGTATGTCACAAGCACAATATGCAGGTACTGGACGTCGTAAAAACGCTGTTGCACGCGTTCGCCTTGTTCCAGGAACTGGTAAAATCACTGTTAACAAAAAAGATGTTGAAGAGTACATCCCACACGCTGACCTTCGTCTTGTCATCAACCAACCATTCGCAGTTACTTCAACTGTAGGTTCATACGACGTTTTCGTTAACGTTGTAGGTGGTGGATACGCTGGTCAATCAGGAGCTATCCGTCACGGTATCGCTCGTGCCCTTCTTCAAGTAGACCCAGACTTCCGCGATTCATTGAAACGCGCAGGACTTCTTACACGTGACTCACGTAAAGTTGAACGTAAGAAACCAGGTCTTAAGAAAGCTCGTAAAGCTAGCCAGTTCTCAAAACGTTAATCGAACCGATTATATCAACGTTTCAAAGCACTCAAAAGTTTACCTTATGGGTGCTTTTTTCGTGTTTTTTTGAAAAGTTTACCTTATTTTTACCTTATTGTTTTAGAGACTTTAAAGCAAATTCACCTACTGTCATAGGAACTACATTAGAAGTGTTGACATAAGTCTTTGTTGTAATCGTGTCACTATGCGTTAGTGCTTTATAGATTCCATAGTTTAATCCAGTTTTAGCTATTTTATTTTCTCCTTTATTTTGTTATTTTTTGAGTACTAGCTTCTCAGTAAAAACATTGAGAGCAGGTACCACAGAATTTCCATTCAGCGAAGTGTCCGATAAGAAAATAGGATTAACTGCTTCAACAAGAGCATCTTCTGGAAAGACTGTTGTAGAAGCCGTTGTAATAACGTGGAAGGCACCATGAGTTTCACTATTTAAAATATGTCTTTGGTACTTTCCTTCCTTACCAAAGACATACGTGGAGCATTCCCCAATTTTTCGTAGTAAGCAGTGCCGATAAATTTTGGTAGCATGACAAGTGTTTCTGGGATCATAAGAGCTTCCTTTCTGAGTGTAAAATAAAAAGAGTTAAGCTAGTTGCTTCATTCTTGAGTAGTAATGAGTAAAAAGTTTTCGTTTAAACATTCTAGTATAGAATTCCACTTCAGCATGAGAAAATCCTGTAACAAGTGATTTCTTTGCTAAAGACTCTAAGTTATTCAAAGCTTGAGTGTATAGTTGTGCGATTAGTTTATCAGATGAACTGAAGATTCTATAAGTAAATGTGTAATTATCGTAAAGTCTTTGACATGTAGTGCGAAAAAAGTTTGTCATAGTTTCCTCCTTTATTGTAAAAGTAAAAAAGCTACTAAGAAAAAGAATACATAGTAGCTTTAGAGTGAGTCTATCGAGGTAGATAGACAGCAGTAAAGAAAAGTTATTTGGTTGAAGGAACTCTCCTTCACGGTGGCAACGTTTAGCAAGGTGCTTTGCATCAATTACCATAGCTTTCCCAGCTAATCTCAATAGGTAGTCATTATCATACCCATTGGGTTACCTTACGCCCTTTGGCGAAGCCAGTTCACTTTACTATTCGGAAAAGTGCGAAAGTCCGAAATTCGTGGAAGCCCACAAAAATGTTTTATATCTTCACTTCAACCATTTAGGGACTTGACTTTTCTTTCCAAAACAATTACAATAAAGGCACGAAGTTTAGTGTAGTTTTGGTAATCAGTTCTCTGGTTGTCAGACGCACTTTTTATTTAATTGTCAATGATCGTGATTTAGCCTTGAAGATAAGGTTATTATTTTCAATCGCTATACAACTACCAGTTGTTGACTATATTATACAACCATTAGTTGTAAATGTCAGCGGTTTTCTGCAAAATTTTAAAATAATTTTTTGAGGTCACATATGGAATTCGCAGAACGCTTGAAAACACTAAGGAAACAAGTAAAACTAACACAAGCTCAAATAGCTGAAAAACTAGATATTTCCCAACAGGCATATGCTTCATGGGAACGAGGAGTTAAAAAACCAACACAAGAAAATCTAATTAAAATCGTACAGATTTTGAATGTTTCAGTAGATTACTTAGTTGGTAACTCAGATAATACAGATGATGAATTAGATAATATTGAGTTGCTTTTTCGTATGAACTCAAAAGGATTGACTGATAAGGAAAAGGCAATTTTCAAGAAAGAGTTAATTGAGTTTATGGAAGAACGGAAGAAAACATTTAATAAAGGATAAGTCAAGGCATGGAAATTGTTAGAAATAAAATAAAGGAGTTCATTGGGTTAGTTCAAAGTTATTGGAAAACTTCAAAAGTTACAATGTTCTTCAAACCACTATTGTACATTCTCACCATAGTTATTGCAGCTTTTCGAACTGATTTAGGATGGTTAGTTATCTTAGGTATTATATGTGTTATTTTAGATTTTATTATGAATACATATGAAACAAAAAAATTTGAGGATAGAATTGTAGGGATTGAAGAAGAAAAAGAAAAAAGAATTACAGAACTCGAACAAGAAAAAAATAAATTTGTAGAGTTTAATTCGAAAAATAAAAAGATGATTAGTTATTTACGAGAGGAAATTGAAATTAATGGTCGCGTTATTGAGAACCATTTATATTCTTTCCTTGCTTTCTTACATAAACAATTAAAGTTTACAAGATCTGAGAGGATTTCTGTATATGTAAGAGATGAAGAAGAGAATAATTTTCGTATTGTTGGGAGGTATAGTACGAGTCCAAATTATAACAAAATAGGTAGAGAATCTTACGCAGGAGATAAAGGCTTTATTTCTAAATGTTGGGATGGAGACAGTGATGATTTTGTCAAGATTTTACCTAAACATGGAACATCTGAATACTATAGTGAACAATTCTCTGTTGGTTATTCTAAAGATGAGCTTGAGAAATTAAGTATGAAGTCTCGCTTTTTCTACGTATTAAATATTTCAAGAGATGGTCGTCCTTCAATTGGTGTTCTAGTTATTGAATCAACAAAAGATAGATTGGACGGATATCCTAATTACGAAGCAAATGAAGCGGAAGAAAAGTTTCAGAAACGGTTTTCAGCTGATATTCAAAAATATAGCCAATATCTTTATGATGTTATGGATACTAAAAGAATAATTAAGAGTGGAGAGGGGTTACATGAAAGCTAAGGTAGATAATGTATTAAGATATATTATAAAAAAATATTCAAACAATTATGAATTGACAAAAACCCGTATAACCAAATTAGTCTATTTAGTTGATTGGGAATCTGCGCTCATGACAGACAAACAATTAACGGATATAAAATGGTACTTTGATCACTATGGTCCATATGTCTCAGATGTTTTCGATACGGCAGATGAAGACTCAGAATTAACAATAGTTGAAAAAGTATCAAATTTTGGAACTAAAAAATATATAGTTGAAGCAAAGTTTGACAAAGATAACTTGATTATCGATTTGGATGAAAATGAAAAATCAATAATTGACAGAGTAATAGAAGAAACGAAGAATATGAATTGGAACGATTTCATTGATTATGTATATTCAACTTATCCGATTGAGATTTCAGAAAAGTATGGAATTTTAAATTTGGTTGAATTGGCTAAAAAATTTAAAAAAACTAAAACTGTGAAAACTTAAAACTAAAAGTTTATGCACAATTGACTCAATAATACTTAAAACATTGATACAACTGAATTAGAAGTATAAAGTACATTCTTTTAAAAGTGTACTTTATTTTTGTTTTATACATTATTTCAGTTAAAATTAATGTAAAAGCAGAACTTTAAATGCACCACTATCTTCAAATTCTGGAACTAGTTTCACATACGATAAATTGAATCCTAACATAAACATGAATATAATAAGGTCAGGTAGGGTAGAGGTCGATCCAAAAGGGGGTTGCGTTAATATAATGATTTTAAAGAAGAAATCAACTAGCTCAACTAATGATTACAGTAATACGGTTGAAAGATGGCAGTAGAAATGAAGCTAAGAAAATGCACACTATGCATGCAAATTGGTCTTATGAAGATGTAGAAAGAAAGGTTTAGGCAATTCCTAACATGACAGATTTTTGGGGAATTGGTCATCGTATGGAAAAGAGATTAAATGACTTGGGAATCTTTTCTATCAAGGAACTTGCAAATAGCAATCCCAATTTACTAAAAAAGTCTTTAGGAGTAGTAGGGCTACGTCTCTGGTTTTACGCAAATGGAGTAGATGAAAGCAATGTTAATAATCCATATAAACCAAAGAGCACAGGATTAGGGAACTCCCAAGTCTTGCCAAGAGATTATATCAGGCAAAGGGATATCGAGATTGTTCTTCGAGAGATGGCAGAACAGGTTGCTATTCGTCTTAGACGAGCAGGTAAGAAAGCAACTGTTGTCTCTATTCACGTAGGCTATTCCAAACAAGAAAATAGAAAATCAATCAACACACAAAGAAAGATCGAACCAACTAATCAGACTGACACTCTAACTAATGTGGTTTTACAGTTATTTCATCAGAAATACAGTTCTGGTGCCGTAAGAAACGTTGCCGTCAACTATTTGGGTCTAGTGGATGAATCGTTTGGACTCATTTCTTTATTTGATGATGTTGAAAAAATAGAAAAAGAAGAAAGACTCCAATCAGCGATTGACAGTATCCGAGATCAGTTTGGCTTCGCTTCACTCTTGAAAGCCAATGCACTTGAGTCAGCATCAAGAAGCATTGTTAGAAGCAAACTAATCAGAGGTCATTCTGCTGGTGGACTAGATGGTTTAAAATGATTGATCGTTCCTATTTGCCCTATCGGTCAGCCCAAGAATATCAAGACTCAGGTATGCAAAAATGGATGGGCTTCTTTTTATCTGAACATACCACGTCACTAGGAGAAGAAAAATATCGTGTCGATCTAACCAGTGACTTGAACAGAACAGAAAAACTAATGTTACTTTCTCAGCTCTATGTTGGGCATTTAAAAGGTCGTTTTACAGTAAAACAAAAAGCTCAAAAAATAACTTTGATTGGCGAAGTGAGAGAAATTTCAGCAAAAGAAGTATCCATCAAGACCTATGAAGGATACCGACTGATTCAAGTAGAAGACTTCTTGAGCAATCAGTTATTAGAAGAGGTTATCTATGAGTAGAAAAGAACTATATGAGAATAAGTTACAGATGGATTATTTTTCAGAAGACTATATCCGCTTTGAAGAAGACTTTCAGAAGTTTTCTTCAATGGATGTTCCTCTAACCTTTATAATTGATGATATTCTCAGAACTATGGCAATGAATCAGAAGAACTATTTCAAACTTAATAAAGAAAACAGCAAGGACGGACGAGATCATTATTTCTACTTTAAAATTGAAATGAGTGATGAAAGTAAGATGGTCAGGAAGTATCAGTATTTGCAGGTGTTTAGAAGTGTACAGTGAAAATCTATATAGTTTGTGTGGTCTAAGTCAATAAGGCTCAAGTATGATATAATAAATAATACGAAAAGGAGTTACGTGTGTATGTGTTCAAGTATTGATATATTAGAAAAGGCATTTCAAGATACAATAAACAATAGTGACGAGATTAAAAAAGGAATCTCTGAAATTTTATTGGACAAAAAAGAAGTAGATAATGCTAACTATGAAAAAGAAGTTGAATACATCAATGGTATTACTTCTGATTTCACAATAACTGATGGTCAATTCCGCCTATTGTCTACTCTTGAATGTAAACGAGCTGATATTGGTGTAACAGAGTATGTCAGAGGGATTGGCCAACTGTTCCAATATGAGTATTTCTTTGAACAAAAAATTTCTCCGAGAAAGTTTTCGGAATATTTATATGATGAAGGAAAAGAATATAATACAGCAATTGTAATCCCATCTGATTTCTATAAGAATACAAAACTAAATATTGGACGTTTTAAATACCCTAAATCAACTAAAATAATTGAGATCAATTTAGCGTCGAAGAATGTACGAGAGATTGATAGAGAACTTTTAGATAAGTTTGCTAAAAAAGACTCTAATACAATTGCAATTTCATCATACTACTTACGTGACAATCGAATTTTTGAGTATTTTATAGCTCTAAAATATATAGAGTATTGGCATATCCTTAATCATGGCTCGAATGAGCCGTTGAATAGAAAAAAGATGGAAGAGCATCTCAAAAAGACAGAAACAATCAATAATAGAAACTGGCGCAACGTCTTTATTACTCTAGCTTCTTTAGGATTTATTGATAGTAAAAATCATCTGACAAGTAGTGGAAAAAGGATGGCTATGTTGGACTTATCTGAGTTTTCATATACCTTATTTGATGCTTATATTAAACCATACATTAAAGTTTTGCTGGCGACTTTAAACAATAATCGTGATTCAAATACGGAGAAAGTAAATTTAAGTAATAAAGAAATTGGTGAAAAAATAAAAGAAGAATACAGAAATAAAGAGGTTCTGTATTTGACTGAGAGCGAGGGAAGATATGTTTCCAGTTGGTTAAATATTATGCGTGATGATTATGGATTCGTAGATTTTAAACCAAGAAATAAAATAAAAGAAGTCAAATATGATCCATTTAATCTGTCGAAAGATGATTTAATTAAAAAAATAAAAGAGCAACCCATTGCTAAACAATACTGTGAAAAGTTCTATGAACTTTTAAGAAATGGAGATTTTAATAACTAATGAATACTGGTTATACAATTTTTGAAACTTTTGTGGGAGCTGGAGGTTCTCACTTAGGCTTCATGCAAGAGAATTTTAAGACAGTCTATGTGAATGACTTTGTAAAAGAGTGTTTAGAGACGCTTACTTTTAATAATCCAAATTTAGCAGAAGAAAAGGCAATTATTGACAATACACCAATTGAAGAATTAAAGCCCTATGAATTATTAAAAGAAACTGGACTGAAATCAGGTGAGCTTGATGTAATGTTCGGTGGAGTTGTCTGTAAAGGATTTAGTTTAGCTGGTGAAAGAAGTCCAAATGATGAACGAAATACATTGTATAGAAAGCAACTTGATCTTGTTGAGGCTTTTAAACCTAAAATTTCTATTGTAGAGAATGTTCCGGGTATTGTAAATGCAGAAATTCTAGACCCTGAAACACCAGTAGAAATCAAAGAGCAGGTTGATGAAATTTGGCAAAAATTAGAACGCTATAAAGGGCAAAAAGCAAGTCTCAGAAAAGTCAATGGAATAACAGAGGAGTTTGAAGAAGAAGGCAAAGCATTGCGATATGAGAAGGCTGACATGATGAAGTCATTAAAACAGAACGGATATCTTATTTCAGTTATTGATGACCTTTATCAGACTTATGAAAAACTTGGCTATAGTGTTGTTCATAAAGTGTTGAATGCTGCTTGGTATGGTTCAGCAACAAAACGTGAACGTGTTATTATTGTTGCAGTAAGGAAAGACCTAGAATTAGAATATAAATTTCCTGAGCCTCGTTTTATGAGCGAGAATATCTTTAAAAAAGATATGCCGATTGATTATTTAGATCTTCCTAAGCCTAAAACAGTCAATGATGCATTGAGTGAAATTGACTATACAGATAAGGAAGATTTGGATAATGTTCCGATGAATCACAATGAAAAAACAGTATGTCGTTTTAAATATATCCCTGAAGGTGATTCGATCGCAAATCATATTGATGAATTGCCAGCTGATTTAAAAATAAGTAAATTTTATTCTCGTGGTTCTACAATGAGGTTAGCTGGTTATGAACCAAGTCCTACACTGGTTCCTGGACATAGTAATTTTCCAGTTCATCCACGAGAACATAGAAGTATCACTGTTAGGGAAGCTGCAGCGATTACTGGATTCCCTTTGGATTATAAATTCTTTGGTAATCATTCTAAACGTTGTGAACATGTTGGAAACGCAGTTCCCCCTGCATTAGCAAATGCTTTAGCAAAAGAATGTAAGATACTTTTAGACGAGTACTATCAAAAAGGAAAAAAATGGTTAACAAAAAGACAGTAGCAGATTAAATTTTGCTACTGTCTTTTTTACCCATAATATTCAATTTTTGATGGTTCAATAATTTCAGTGTAGAATTTCTCCTCTTCTACTATGTATAACAGATAATTATTTCTCTATTATTAAATATGTGAAGTCCGTTATAACGAAAAGTCTTGAAAATGCTTGAATCTAATTTGTGATATAATGCTAGTAGAAGTAACGAGATTTAAAATAACAAACTCGCTTACACTAGGAGTCAAAATTGACAGCACTCAACTAAAACTTAATCTAGTATAACAAAAAATAAATCTGAACGGAATATTTAGTAATGCTGAAGCGAAAGCTTTTTGAAACTGGTTGAAATAAATACTTATTAAACTAGGCCATACAAAAAGTGGAATCTGAACTAAAATTCATTGCAACGAGGTTTCAAAACACTTCCTCCCTATCCAAATTCGGATAGGGTTTCTCATCGTTAAAAACTCTCCTTGGTATCTCGACGCTTTCCTTCAGATGGAGGAGTTCGATCTTTCTTTTACTATCTTCAGTGTTTTTCTCTATATTTTCGCAATGGCGTTTGATGTGCCATAAGGATTTTTTAATGTTATCCTCTTTTAAATTTTTCATGCTTCTATCTTATCAGATAAATCCTTTTAAATAATGATACCGTCCTCAAATGATCAAAATATAGCCTGAAAAGCACTAAAAAATAAATTATGCCAATTTTCCTCTGTTAATGGGATAACAAAAAACGCTTCAATCTGAACTGCACCCCAAAAGTTAGACAGAAAAAAACTAACTTTTGGGGTGCAGTTCACAGGTAGTTGATAGTTAGAGTTTTTTTCTATTCATATGATTTAATGAGATTAAATAAGGCTTCTACTTCTGATGACAGTGTAGCTGATTTGAGATAAGCATAATAAACTGTAAATGTTATCTGGTCCTCCGGTATTAGAGGGATTTTTATTAAATCATCATCTTCATCAGAAAGTGCGATATCAGCCAGTAAACTAAGGCCAATCCCTTTCTTTAAAAGTTCTTTAATGATGACAATGTCGTCACTCTTGAAGAATATTTCTGCCTTGTTTTGATACTTTTGATTAAGTAGTTCAAAAGCTTTCAGGTGAACAAAGTGTTCATCTAAAAGTATAAAGGATTGATCTACTAAATCTTCAAAAGTGAGGGAAAGAGCAGTAGCAAGAGGATGGTTCTTAGATAAAACGACATACAGTTCTTTATGAAAGAGTTCATGCGTCTCTATTGAAGGATGATTGAGTGGTTCAATCAAACCTAGTAGGCTTGCATCAAGGTCTCCCTTGAGTAGAAGATTTAATAACTCTACGGAGCCACCGCGGATAGGGCGTACTTTTTTTAAAAAATCGAATTTATCTTTTTCGTTTAAGGTAGCAAATAGATACTGAATGATAATAGGAGGGAATCCTACAGTAGAGTATTGGGCCAAGGAGCGATTGATTTCTTTGCGAGTAGAAATGACCTCAGGTAAGATCTTTTCTGTATGCTTTAGAAGGATTTGTCCTTGAGGAGTTAGTTTGAAGGAACGATGCGAGGGATCGTGGTGAATCAATTTGCAATTAAAAGATTCCTCTAAGCGCTTGATGGCATAAGAAATAGATGGTTGGCTGACTTTGTGTAGTTTTGCTACTTCCGTATAGGATTGGAGCTGACAGAGGTCATAAAAATATTGTAGATCTTTTAAATTCATATGGGCTCACTTTCATTAATTGGAGAAGGAAAATAAATGGAAATCACCAGATAAATAATTTTTATCCGTACCCTACAATTTGACTATACGAGTATTCACCGGTTAAAATGTAAGTGAGTCAGGGATATCAAAGGTTATCTAAGATACTTTCAAAAATGACCAACATCTTTTCTCGTTTATCAATAGGGAGTTGTTTAACCTTCATGTTGATTCTTTTGAGTGAAAGATTGTCGGTCTTATCAGAGGTTGATTCAAGGCTATCAAAATTGAAAAATTCCTCTGGGGTCATCTCTAGGGCGATAATCACTTTTTCAAGACTGTGAATGGTCAGATTCACATTTTGGTTTTCAAGTTGATTGATATACTTAAGTCCAAGTCCTGCTTGTTCCGAAAGTTCTTCCTGGCTCATTTTTTTCTGTGTTCGAAAATATTTCACTTTTTGGGAAATATATTGTTGTAAATAGTTTTTATTCGTCATATAAATAGAATACAAGTTTTGTATGACAAAAAAACATCTTAAAAAATACAAAGTATTGCATAGCAAACTTATATAATTTTTATTTTAATTCGGATTGCCAATTTGTATGGTTAGTTTCTTTTACTCGAAACTTTTAGTAAAGAGTGATCATCGAGAGTTTTATGAGTTCAGAACTTTATAAAATATAACAACTTAAAGTGCCATTAACAATAGTGTTTTAAGTATAAAGAGCTTATTAGAAAATTGCCTTCGTAGACTCATTATAACATATGCGTATACAATAGTATTTTTTAAACAACAAAGTTTTATAAACAATTCGTTTTAAGTGGTATAATAGAAGTAAAAAGGAGGTTGCACTATGACTGCACATGATATTTTAAACAACCCTTTCCTCAATAAAGGTACTGCCTTTACCTTAGAGGAGCGAAAGGAACTAGGCCTTATTGGTTTACTGCCACCGTATGTTCAAACGATTGAAGAGCAAGCGGCGCAAACTTATGCGCAAATGCAAACTAAAGCCAATGATTTGGAAAAACGTCTTTTCCTAATGGAAATTTTTAATACCAACCGGACTCTTTTCTATTACCTCTTTTCTCAACATTTGGAGGAATTCAATCCAATTGTATACGATCCAACCATTGCAGATACCATTGAAGGCTATAGTGACCTCTTTGTAGATCCCCAATATGCGGGATATCTTGATATCAATCATCCTGAAAATATTGAAGCCACTTTGAAAAATGCTGCTGGGGATCGCGAGATTCGTCTCATTGTTGTAACAGATGCAGAAGGAATCCTTGGAATCGGTGACTGGGGAACAAATGGTGTCGATATTTCTGTTGGGAAATTGATGGTCTATACGGGTGCTGCTGGAATCGATCCTTCTATGGTTCTTCCTTTAGTCATTGATGCAGGGACTAACCGTGAAGAACTTCGTAACAATCCTAATTACTTAGGAAATCGTCACGAACGGGTTCGTGGAGATCGTTACTACGACTTCATTGAACAATTTGTTCAAACAGCAGAACGTCTCTTTCCTAAACTCTACCTTCACTGGGAAGACTTCGGCCGCTCGAATGCTGCCAATATTCTTGAAAAATACCGGAAACAAATTCCAACTTTTAATGATGATATTCAAGGTACAGGAATCGTTACCCTAGGTGGTATCTTTGGTTCACTGGATGTTAGTGGTGAAAAATTAACGGATCAAGTTTATCTCTGCTATGGTGGTGGGACTGCGGGTGCAGGAATTGCCTCTCGTGTTCTTCGTGAAATGGTGAGTGAAGGTCTTTCTGAAGAAGAAGCCTATAAACGTTTCTTTATGGTTGATAAACAAGGTCTTCTCTTTGATGACATGGATGACCTAACCCCTGAACAAAAACCGTTTGCTAAGAAACGTGCTGACTTTAGTAATGCAGACAAGTTGACTGACCTGCTTGAAGTAGTGAAGACTGTGAAGCCAACCATTCTTGTAGGAACTTCAACTCAACCTAATACCTTCACTAAAGAAATAGTAGAGGCTATGTGTGAAAACACAGAGCGTCCGATGATTTTCCCTTTGTCAAATCCAACTAAATTGGCAGAAGCAAGTGCCAAAGATTTGATTGAATGGTCAGATGGGAAAGCCTTTGTCGCAACAGGCATTCCTGCTGATACGGTTTCTTATAAAGGTGTAGACTATGTGATTGGTCAAGCCAATAATGCCTTGATTTACCCAGGTCTTGGTCTAGGTATGCTGGCTTCTGAAGCAGGTCTTTTGACTGACGAAATGATTGGAGCAGCGGCTCATTCATTGAGTGGTATTGTCAATCCAGGCCAACCAGGAGCTCCTGTCTTGCCGCCATTCAAGTATGTAGCAGATGTTTCTATTAAAGTAGCAGAAGCAGTCGCTAAAAAAGCACAAGAGCAAGGTCTTGCGCGTGCTAAGGAAACAGATATGGCCAAAGCGGTTCGTGATTTGAAGTGGTATCCAGAGTATAAATAATTCATTTCTGCTGTCTATACTTCTATAGCGACAGATTTGTATGGGCTGTGGACTTAAGTAATTTAGAAAGGATGCCTATGTCACTCTTTTTAACCTCGATTACGAGTATCATTCCGATTATCGCTATTATTGTTTTGGGGTATATTCTTCAGGTGAAGGGATGGTTTGGAGATGCCTTTGGACCTAACCTATCTCGTTTGATCATGAATGTAGCCTTGCCAGCGTCAATTTTTGTGTCGGTAATGAAATACCTAACACTAGATAAACTAATCAGTCTTTCTGGAGGTCTCCTTTATACATTTGTGGCCTTTATCTTGGGCTATATCGTAGCTTATATTGCAGTTGTGGTTTTCAAGGTTCGTCCAGGACGGCGAGGAACCATGATTAATACCTTTGTGAATGCTAATACTATTTTTATTGGTTTACCTTTAAACGTTGCTCTTTTTGGGGATCAGGCTCTTCCTTATTTCTTAATTTACTATATCACCAACACGATTTCCACCTGGACATTGGGCGTGTATTTGATGACGAGCGACAGTAAATCGGGTCAAAGCAAGGAGACAAGTAAATTTGACTGGAAGAAATTGCTACCAGCTCCGCTTGTAGGTTTTCTTGTAGCTCTGCTATGTTTGATTCTTCGAATCTCTATTCCAGATTTCGCAACGAATACCTTAACCTATGTTGGAAATATCGTTACTCCCCTATCTCTGATTTATATTGGTATCGTTCTTGCAAAGGCAGGCTTGAAAACTATTACTTTTGATAAAGATACAATTGTCACTTTAGTTGGACGCTTTATCCTAGCTCCTCTAATCATGCTTCTTGTATTGAAATTCTTTGCTCCAAATATGGCGACAGTAGAATTTAAGACCTTTATGATTCAGTCCGCTACACCAGCTTTAGCTGTTCTTCCGATCCTTGCTAATCAGGGAAAAGGAGATGTGGAATTCTCTACGAATGTGGTGACTCTAAGTACGGTTCTATTTATCGTTGTTATTCCAATATTACAAACTTTGTTAGGATAAGAAGGAAGAGGATAGGATTGAAAGTTTTGCGTTAAGAAATTGCACTATTTTCTTGAAATAAAAATCGGCAGAAACTCTTCGGATGTTTCCTATCAAGCGCTTTTGAGCTGTCCTAAAAGCCAAACTTTTCAAACTAGGATTGAAAAAAGCTTGTAAAGCTAGCCAGTTCTCTAAACGTTAATTCGTTGATGGGTAGCAGAATACAAACGAAAACACTTTGCATCTTGCAAGGTGTTTTTTTCTATGAGAACTGGCGGTGCGCAATTAGGATAGCTCTAGCGACTTTAGTCGCTTACAAATGTGGCTGCAACCTGACGAAGTCAGTTGCCTCAAAAGGTTCATCAACACGATACTATCAACGTTTCGAAACACTTCGTGGTTCATGCCAAGGGGTATTTTTTGATGGTTTTTAGCAAAATTCACACCACTAGTCTTTGTTTTATACAATTTCTTCCTAGTATCAGTTTAGTATGATATAATTAAATACGAATAATATAAAGGAGTTATAAATGAAAATAGGAAAAGGCATCAATTGGATTTTGATTCTGTTAAGTTGCTTAATTGCTATAGTACTGATAAGTTTTATGTTCTTCTTTAATCATAAAAAGCAAGATGTAGAAGCAGTAAATGCTACAACAGAACAGGTTTCTACCACTAGTACAACAACCACTAGTACAACGACTACTCAAGATAGTGTTACGACTACTGAGGAAAAAATCTCGACACAAGAAGAGCAAACGAATGCTGAATCACAAAAAATAGATGAGCAAGCCATTCTAAATGGAGATTTCTCGACTCTAGTTGGAACTTGGAGAAATGGACTTGGGCAAGAATTTACATTCGATAAAAATGGACTAGTAAACAGTAGAAACATTGAAAAAAAGAGCATGGGTAGCCATGGAACGATTGAATTTAGCATTAGAGATGGTATCTCAGGCTATGGAATGAGTATTTATCCTGCTGGACTTATTATGCCTGGGTTAGATACTGATTTAACTCAAAATAGGCTGATTGCTGGTCAAGCTGCTCCAACCAGATCAGAACAAGTTTTTTATAAAGTAGACTAAATGATTAACCATCTCATCAAATTTGAGATGGTTTTCTTCTTTATTTGTAAGTCATGATTATTTTATGAAGATGAAGCAAGTAGGGTTCAAAAACAACTTTCAGAGGCGTTCCAGCTTGTTTAGCAAGATGTTGGAATTTATGAGGACCTTGATGGATATTATTTTTCTTCATAGTATGTTGTGTTATATGTTGTGTTATAATGTAGATACGATATGAAAAAATTAAGATATCTCTTTAAATGTCACTTTGTGTGAACATGAGTACATTTGAATTTATAGAATGATAGGAAATGGTTTACAATGATAAGTTTAGAGCTGATGTCTGAAGAAAATAGCATAGATGTTTATTCTTTTGAAAAAGAAAATCGGGAGTATTTTGAGCGGAATTTACCTCCTAGACCAGCTCACTATTTTGACTTAGAAGGTTTTAAAGAAATTACAAGGGAATTGTTAAGGGAACAAGAGAATCATGATGTCTATATGCATCTTATTAGAGATGCACAAGGTACTATGGTCGGAAGAATCAATTTAAGTGTTTTAGGAAAGGATAGAAAAATAGCAGAACTTGGATATAGGATTGGAGAAAATGTTACTAATTTAGGATATGCAAGCGAAGCAGTTAAACTCGTTTTAGAAAAGGCCTTTACTACTTATGGTTTACATAAGATTATCGCAGGGACGGCAAGGGACAATCTGGCTTCTCAGAGAGTGCTTTTAAAAAACGGTTTCACCTTTAGTAAAATCATAGAAAATGACTTTCAAATGAATAACGAGTGGATTCATACGGCAGTATTTGAGATAAGGAATCTATAGCATCATCATTCCCAATAGTCTGCTAAACCTCAACATTCCTAGTAGACATTCGTCTGCTTTTATACGGAAAATATAGTAGAATGAATCTAGAACAGTACACCAAGGCTGCTAAAAATGTTTTAGAATCTATATTGTATTACTCTAAGTTCAATCCGCTATAGCATTCTTTGTTCTTGTTTTTAGTTCTCTATCGTCATGATTACAAGCCAATTTGTATCTATAATACTTCTTTATTAGCCTTGTTTCTTGTCAAACTCTTTAATCCTCAGATCAAGACGAATATCTTATCAGCTAGTTTTGCTACGGGATTTAATATTCTATTGAATACATCAATTGTCTGTTATCTTTACTTTTTTGAGTTAAAAACTATTAGTTTTAGTTCTTTTTTACTTTTTTGCTTACTCTACTTTATAAAAATTATTATCATTCCCTTATGGTTGGTTTATAGTCAAAATTGTAAGTATGGTCCTTATCTGGTCCATAGTAGTTTCTTTAAGAGGAATGATTCAGATGTGATTCATGTTTAATTTTATAAAAATGATGACTTTCTACTTTTTGGTAGGAAGTTTTTTATTACTTCCATATCGAAATAGTTGACAGATGTAATTCAGAGTGTTACAATTATTAAAAAGGTTCGGTATAGAACAAAAAGGAGACAAAATGAACAAGATGTTAGGGGGCTACCAAGCTCTACAGATTCGATTGTTAAATGGACGTATCTTTCAAAAGTTGCTGAGTAAGGAACCAGATGCTCAATACAGAAGTGAACAAGGGAAAATTTTAACGATTTTGTGGAAGCAAGAGTTGGGGTGCGCTACAGCGACCGATATCGCTCTTGCGACGGGTCTAGCCAATAATACATTGACCAGTATGGTTAAGAAATTGGAAGAACAAGGCTTGGTCACGATTCAACCTTGCACGCAGGATAAAAGGAAAAAATATATCTCTTTGACAGACCTCGGTTGGGCGCAAAAAGAAATCGGAGACCGTGTCAGCAAAGAACTGGGAGAGATTTTTTATCAAGGCTTTTCGGATCAAGAAATCCAAGAATTTGAAGCTTATCAAGAGCGTATTATCTCAAATCTAAAAGCTAAAGAAAATGATATATAGGGAAAGGAAGTAGCAGTTATGATCGGAATTACAGGTGTAACAGGGAACTTAGGCTCCTATGTGGCTGATCTTGTCGATAAAAAAGGAATCGCTTCCGTCCATCTAGCACGAAGTCCAGAGCGTGCTAAAGTTTACGCGTCTGCGGAAATCCGTAGAATGTCGTATACCAATAGTCCAGAGGTGGTTGAGGCCTTAAAGGGTATCGATGCCTTGTTGATGGTATCTGCTCGGGAAAATCCAGAGCGTGTCAAGGAGCACAAGGAGTTTTTAGATGCTGCAAAACTAGCAGGGGTGCAACATATTGTGTATACCTCCTTTTATGGGGCAGATGAGAAGGCGACTTTCACCTTGTCTCGAGATCATGCCCAGACGGAAGCCTATATCAAGGAGTTAGGATTCACCTATACATTTTTGAGAGATAATTTTTACTTGGACTTCTTGTTAGATATTGCTCTTGAAAATGGAGAAATTCGTGGTCCAGCAGGAAGTGGGAAAGTTTCAGCAGTTGCTCGTAAGGACACATCTAGTGTTGCAGCAGAGATTCTCTTACATGCTAAGAAATGGGAAAATCAAACCTTGAATCTAACAGGACCAGAGGATCTTTATATGGAAGAAATCGTAGAGCTTCTCTCAAAAAATACCGATAAGACCATCACGTATGTAGATGAATCAGTAGAAGAAGCTTTTGAGTCTCGGAAAAAATGGCCAGCACAAACTTGGGAGTACGATGCCTGGGTCAGCACCTATACAGCAATTAAAGCTGGGGAACAAGCTGGAGTTTCAGCAGATGTCGAAAAGGTATTAGGACGTCCAGCTATGAGTTTAATAGATGTTTTGAAAGAAAGACAGTTGCTTGAGGATGATTTATGATTGAATACAAACATGTAGCCTTGCGCTACACGGAAAAGACCATTTTAAAAGATGTCAATCTCCGCATTGAAAATGGAGAATTCATGGTGCTAGTGGGTCCTTCAGGATCTGGTAAGACTACCATGATCAAGATGGTGAACCGTCTTTTGGAGCCGACAGATGGCAATATCTATATGGATGGGAAACGCATCAAGGACTATGATGAACGGGAGTTACGTCTCAGTACCGGCTATGTCCTCCAAGCCATTGCCTTATTTCCTAACTTGACGGTTGCGGAAAATATAGCTCTCATTCCTGAGATGAAGGGCTGGAGCAAGGAGCAAATCACCTCTAAAACCGAAGAACTCTTGAACAAGGTGGGGCTACCTGCTGCAGAGTATGCCCATCGTTTACCAAGCGAGTTATCTGGTGGGGAGCAACAACGGATTGGGATTGTACGAGCAATCATTGGGGAACCAAAAATCTTGCTGATGGATGAGCCCTTTTCAGCCTTGGATGCCATCTCTCGCAAGCAGTTGCAGGCTCTCACCAAGGATTTGCACAAGGAGTTCGGTATGACGACCATCTTCGTAACACATGATACGGATGAGGCTTTGAAATTAGGGGATCGAATTGCAGTTTTGCAGGATGGAGAAATTCGCCAGGTGGCAGAACCTGAAACAATTTTACAAGCGCCTGCGACAGACTTTGTAGCAAACTTGTTTGGAGGTAGCCTTCATGTCTAATTTGATTTCAACCTTTCAAGAGCGATTTAGTGAATGGGTAACAGCTCTAGGACAACACTTACAATTGTCTCTTTTGACCTTATTGGTCGCTATTTTTCTAACCATTCCACTTGCTGTTTATCTAAATGGTCACAAAAAAGTAGCGAACTGGGTGCTACAAGTTGCGGGTATCTTCCAGACCATTCCCTCAATGGCTTTGTTGGGTCTCTTTATTCCTTTCATGGGAATTGGAACCTTACCAGCCCTCACAGCTCTTGTCATTTACGCTATTTTCCCGATTTTAGAAAATACAATTACAGCCTTAAACGGCATTGATCCTAGTCTTGAAGAAGCAGGGATTGCTTTTGGAATGACCAAGTGGGAGCGACTCAAGAAGTTTGAAATTCCACTTGCCATGCCTGTCATTGTATCGGGGGTTCGTACAGCAACTGTCATGATCATTGGGACAGCAACTTTAGCCGCTCTTGTGGGAGCTGGTGGATTGGGCTCCTTTATCCTTTTGGGAATTGATCGTCGGAATGCTAGTCTCATTTTAATCGGTGCAATCTCATCAGCCATCTTGGCCATTCTCTTTAATGTTATTCTCAAATGGTTGGAAAAGGCAAAGTTGCGTACGATTGTTGCAGCCTTTGCTGTTATGGTGCTTGGTTTGGGAGCTAGTTATGCTCCAAGCATGATTCCAAATAAAGAGAAAGAAAATCTGGTTATAGCTGGGAAGTTGGGACCTGAACCTGAGATTCTCATGAATATGTACAAGCTTCTCATTGAGGAAAATACAGATATGACGGTGACGGTCAAGCCTAACTTTGGGAAGACAGATTTCCTTTATCAAGCGCTGAAAAAGGGTGATATCGATATCTATCCAGAATTTTCTGGAACAGTGACAGAGAGTCTCCTCCAACCATCTCCACAAATTGGGCATGACCCAGAAAAGGTTTACGAGGTGGCTCGTGATGGTATTGCCAAACAGGATCAACTAGCCTTTCTTAAACCCATGACTTATCAAAATACTTATGCTATAGCAGTTCCTAAAAAAATTGCGCAAGAATATGGGCTTAAGACGATTTCAGACTTGAAAAAAGTAGAAGGACAGCTCAAGGCGGGATTCACTCTGGAGTTTAATGACCGTGAGGATGGAAACAAGGGCTTGCAGTCTGTTTATGGATTGAATCTCAATGTGGCAACCATGGAACCAGCTCTTCGCTACCAAGCCATCCAGTCAGGTGACATTCAAATTACAGATGCTTACTCAACAGATGCTGAAATTGCTCGCTATGATTTAGTGGTTTTGGAGGATGATCAACATCTCTTCCCACCTTATCAAGGGGCTCCACTCATGAAAGCTGAGTTACTCGAAAAACATCCTGAGTTGGAAGCTGTTCTTAATAAACTAGCTGGTAAGATTACAGAAAGCCAGATGAGTCAGATGAACTACCAGGTTGGTGTGGAAGGCAAGTCGGCCGAAACAGTAGCGCGTGAATTTCTCCTTCAAGCAGGAATACTTCAAAAATAAATATAGAAATTACTTTATACTAACAAAAAACCCATCTTGCTTTTTAGATAAGATAGGTTTTTTTGTATTAGAATAAAAGTAGTATAAGTGTCACTACTATAGCACATGTAATTCTGATGATTTTTAAAGGTTCCTTTCTGTTTGTCATTCCAATAGGCCCCGTAGCAAATTAATCCACAGCCAATCAGCCAAAGAGATAGTGCGACAATCAACAAAAAGAAGTAGAGAAAGATAGATAAGGTTGCAAGGCTACTTCCGATAAGGAGAAGCCGATTTCCTAGGGGATTCCTGCCTTTTCTTAATTCTGAAAGGCTAGCCAATAAATGAAGAAGAGGAAAAGCAAGAAGTAAGAAGGCTAAAAAAATAGCAAGAATAATAACGAAGTTCATAAGATTTCCTCTCTAGCTAGAATAATGATGATCTATTTTTGTTTGGTTGTCATTTCTATGACGTCTAAGTAAAATCTCACTACTTGATCTTCCTTATAAGATTTTCCTTTTTTTAACCACCAGGTCAGTGTTTCAATAAAATTGCTGACAACAAAATGTTTGAGGTAGGAGGCCGGAATCTTAGGATAGGAAACTTGCAAGTCCTCTGCAACCATGGGATAAACATGGTGTTCTAATTCTTTTTGCAATTGACGAAGGAAGTAGTCATTTTTTGAAAAAAGAAGGCTGGTGACATGGTCTTGATTTTTCTTAAAATGCAAAAAAATATGTGTCAAATATGCTTCGATGCTAATATTTTCCTCGCGTTCAAAAAGATGATGAAAGAGATAACGGCAGAGCTCATCTAGGAGTAATTCCTTACTTTCATAATGACTGTAGAAGGTTGAACGACCAACGTCGGCTAGGTCGATGATCTCTTGGACCGTGATGGATTCATAATCTTTTTGATTTAGTAATTGTAAAAAAGCAGTATAGATAGCTTTTCGAGTCTTGGTAATGCGACGATCTTGAGCAGTCATATGGACACTTTGAACAAACTGTTCCGTATCTTACAAAGTAAACAGTTTGCTCCTATCCTTTCTGAAATGAATGTTAGATAATGATAATGAACAAGATGTTCATGAATCTATTATAACAAAGGAATGATGATTATGAAGACAAAACATACAGTTTGGTTAGCTTTTTTCTTGAATTTAAGTTATGCCATTGTTGAGTTTATCGCAGGAGGGATTTTTGGATCGAGTGCAGTTCTTGCGGACTCAATTCATGACTTGGGGGATGCAATTGCAATAGGGGTATCAGCCTTTCTTGAAACAATTTCCAATCGTGAAGAAGACAGCCACTATACCTTGGGTTACAAACGGTTTAGCCTTCTAGGTGCCTTGATAACGGCTGTGATTCTCATGACAGGCTCTGTTCTGGTTATCTTAGAAAATATAACGAAACTCTTTCATCCACAACCGGTCAATGATGAGGGAATCCTCTGGCTAGGAATCATAGCGGTTAGTATCAATGTATTGGCAAGTCTAGTGGTTCGTAAGGGAAAAACCAAGAATGAGTCTATTTTGAGCCTGCACTTTCTGGAAGATACTCTGGGTTGGGTGGCTGTTATCCTAATGGCCATTGTTCTGCGATTTACCGACTGGTATATCCTAGATCCTCTCTTGTCTCTGGTTATTTCGATCTTTATTCTCTCAAAAGCTATTCCACGTTTTTGGTCTACACTTAAGATTTTCTTGGACGCCGTGCCAGAAGGAGTGGATATCCAGCGAGTAAAGAGTGATTTGGAGCAACTGGACCACGTTGCTAGTATCAATCAGCTCAATCTCTGGACCATGGATGGTTTGGAAAAAAATGCCATTGTCCATGTTTGTCTAAAAGAAATTGAAAAGATGGAGGTCTGTAAAGAATCCATTCGAAGCAAACTCAAAGATTGTGGTTTCCAAAATATCACCATTGAGGTTGATGCAGACCTAGAAACACACCAAGCCCATAAGCGAAATATGGAGGAGTTGGAAGTAGGTCAAAGTCATGGACAGGAACATCATCATTAATGAGATGTAGTATAAGTGAGCGAAAGCTAAATAAAAAGTGTATACTAAAGGTAGTTACATAGAGAGAGGAAATTTTTAAATGAAATCAGCAATTTATACCAAGGCAGGTCAGGTCGGCATTGAGGAAATCAAGCGTCCAAGCATTCAAGAATCGGATGATGTCATTATCCGTGTAGTTCGTGCTTGCGTTTGTGGTTCAGATCTATGGAGCTATCGCAATCCAGATATTAAAGCAGGTCACAAAAATAGTGGACACGAAGCGATTGGTATCGTTGAAGAAATTGGAGAAGCCATTACAACGGTCAAGCCCGGTGATTTTGTGATTGTGCCATTCACTCATGGTTGTGGCGAATGCGATGCTTGTCGTGCTGGATTTGATGGTTCCTGTGACAATCATATTGGAAATAATCTAGGAGGGAATTTCCAGGCTGAATATCTCCGCTTCCACTACGCTAATTGGGCCCTTGTTAAAATCCCAGAGCAACCGTCTGACTACACAGAAGGGATGCTCAAGTCTCTCTTGACTCTGGCGGATGTCATGCCAACAGGCTATCATGCAGCGCGTGTTGCTAATGTTCAAAAAGGCGATAAGGTTGTGGTCATTGGCGATGGAGCTGTTGGGCAATGTGCTGTTATCGCAGCTAAGATGCGTGGAGCTTCACAAATCGTCCTTATGAGTCGACACGAAGACCGTCAAAAGATGGCCTTGGAGTCAGGTGCGACAGCGGTTGTGGCTGAGCGTGGTGAAGAAGGCATTACCAAGGTGCGAGAAATTCTCGGTGGTGGAGCAGATGCAGCTCTCGAATGTGTCGGTACAGAAGCAGCCGTCGACCAAGCTCTCGGTGTACTCCATAATGGAGGACGCATGGGATTTGTCGGTGTGCCTCACTACAATAACCGTGCGCTTGGTTCGACCTTTGCTCAAAATATCTCAGTGGCAGGTGGAGCAGCATCAGTTACTACTTATGATAAACAAGTTTTATTAAAAGCAGTTCTTGACGGTGATATCAATCCGGGTCGTGTCTTTACTGATAGCTATACCCTGGACGAGATTGATCAAGCATATAAAGACATGGATGAACGCAAGACTATCAAGTCTATGATTGTGATGGATTAATACTCTTCGAAAATCTCTTCAAACCACGTCAGCTTCACCTTGCCGTAGATATAGGTAACTGACATCGTCAGTCTTATCTACAACCTCAAAGCAGTGCTTTGAGCAACCTGCGGCTAGCTTCCTAGTTTGCTCTTTGATTTTCATTGAGGATAAAAAGAAAATCCTAATAGAGATTTGAGAATCTCTATTAGGATTTTTTATGTTCAGTTGTTGTGATTAATGCAAGGTACTTTCTCTTAAAGTTAGTTTGGTTCCTAGCATAGTAAGGCTTGGAATTTTGCGTCCGTGAAGGACTTCTCTGTTCAGAATATCCATTCCTGTGCGTCCCATTTCTTCGGTGTAGACTGTGATACTGGAAAGTGGTGGGAACACTTGCTTGGTTAGAATGGTATCATTAAAGGAAATAATGCTGACGCGCTCAGGAATGCTGATGCTGGCTTCTTGAAGGGCACGAAGGGCACCAATGGCCAAACTATCACTGGCAGCAAAAAAGGCCTGTGGAAGTTTATCTCCTAATTTTTCGATAGCCTCCTTCATCAAGTCATATCCAGATTGGGCAGTAAATAGACCTTGGAAAATGAATTCTTCGTTATAAATTCCTTTTTCTTGCGTATAGGATATAAAGTAATCTAAACGCTTATCTGCGATGACTTCTTCATGGTCAGTAGTAGTTTCAAGACCGGATAGGATACCAATCTTTTTACGATCATGATCTGTAAAGTAATCAACAACCTGTCTAACAGCATTATAAAAATCTGTAATAACACAGGTATGACCAAGGGCAATTGTATCACTATCTAAAAATACTAGGGGTTTGTGATATTCTTCAAATGATGCAATCTGTGCTTGACTAAATTTCCCAATACAAAGAATCCCAATCACTTCTTCACTAAGCGTGAAAGGCTGATCATTAAAATAGCGCAGAATGTCATAATCTAATTCTTGGGCTCTATTTTCAATTCCTAGTCGAATCTGGTAGTAGTAGAGATCTTCTAACTCTCCCTGTTCACTGACCCACTGGATAATGGCAATTTTCTGTTTGAGTTTATGTGATTCACCTGTTTTGAGATGTTTGGTATAGCCTAGTTCTTCGGCAACGGTTAAAATACGATGTCTGGTTTCTTCTGTGACAGATAGACTCTGATCGCGATTGAGGACACGGGATACAGTTGCGATCGAGACAGAGGCTAGCTGAGCAATATCTTTGAGTGTAGCCATAATTCCCCTCCTTTTCAGGTTATTATAGCATATTTTTCTTCCTTTTTACTCATAGTTTAGTAAAATATCGGTAAAAATGTTGACCTAAGCAAAACCCTTGGGTACAATAGAAGAAAACGATTACAGGATAAACTTTTTTACCTAATATTTCGTAAAAGGAGAATTCATATGACACAACATCTTACTGCTGAAGCACTTCGCAAGGATTTTCTTGCTGTTTTTGGTCAAGAAGCAGACCAAACCTTCTTCTCGCCAGGGCGCATCAACTTGATTGGGGAACATACTGACTATAACGGTGGTCATGTTTTTCCAGCAGCTATTTCACTCGGAACCTATGGGGCTGCTCGTAAGCGTGATGACCAAGTTTTGCGTTTCTACTCAGCCAACTTTGAGGATAAGGGCATTATCGAAGTGCCTCTTGCTGACCTCAAATTTGAGAAAGAGCACAACTGGACTAACTATCCAAAAGGTGTCCTTCATTTCTTGCAAGAAGCTGGGCATGTGATTGACAAAGGTTTTGATTTCTATGTCTTTGGGAATATCCCAAATGGTGCGGGCTTGTCTTCTTCAGCATCTTTGGAACTTTTGACAGGTGTCGTAGCAGAATACCTCTTTGACCTAAAATTGGACCGTCTAGATTTGGTTAAAATCGGGAAACTAACAGAGAATAACTTTATCGGCGTTAACTCTGGGATTATGGACCAATTTGCTATCGGAATGGGAGCAGATCAACGTGCTATTTACCTAGATACTAATACCCTAGAATACGACTTGGTTCCTCTTGATTTGAAGGACAATGTCGTTGTTATCATGAACACTAACAAACGCCGTGAACTTGCGGATTCTAAATACAATGAACGCCGCGCTGAGTGTGAAAAAGCAGTAGAAGAACTCCAAGTGGCCTTGAATATTCAAACCTTGGGTGAATTGGATGAGTGGGCTTTTGATGAATACAGTTACCTCATCAAAGATGAAAATCGTTTGAAACGTGCTCGCCATGCCGTTCTTGAAAACCAACGTACACTTAAAGCACAAGCGGCTCTTCAAGCAGGAGATTTGGACAAGTTTGGTCGTTTGATGAATGCGTCTCACGTTTCTCTTGAGCATGATTACGAAGTGACTGGCTTAGAATTGGATACTCTTGTTCATACAGCTTGGGCTCAAGAAGGTGTTCTAGGCGCTCGTATGACAGGAGCAGGCTTTGGTGGTTGTGCCATTGCCTTGGTTCAAAAAGATGCAGTTGAATCCTTTAAAGAAACTGTTGGCAAACACTACGAAGAAGTAGTTGGCTACGCTCCAAGTTTCTATATCGCTGAAGTTGCAGGTGGAACTCGCGTTTTAGACTAGGAGAGAAGGATATGGAAGCTGTAATATTTGATTTAGATGGCTTATTAGCCGATACTGAAATCATTTCTCTAAAAGTTTATCAAGAATTGCTTAGAGATTTTGGAATTCCTTTCACAGAAGAAACTTATTCTAGAGACTACAGTGGACATAGGGAAGAGGAGAATGTTCAACGATTTTTGGACACCTATGATTTACCTTGGAACTTTGACCAAACCTTGGCTAAAGTTTATGAACTGGAAGCTCAAATCTTAGCCAAAGGTGTAAATTTAAAAAAAGGTGCTAAAAATTTGCTTACTTATTTGCAAAAAGAAGGCATTCCAATCGCTTTAGCAACATCAAGTGTTGAATCTCGAGCTAGAATGATATTGGATAGCAATGGTATACTATCACTATTTGACCATTTAGTTTTTGCAAAAGATGTAAAGCGAAGCAAACCTTACCCTGATATATTTTTAAAGGCCTGTAGTGATTTGAACGTTTTACCAGAGAATTGCTTGGTACTAGAGGATAGTGAAGCAGGGATTGAAGCGGCATCTAGAGCTGGGATTCCAGTTATTTGTATTCCAGATTTAAAAATACCAGCACAGTCTTTCTTAAATAAAACAGAACAAGTTTTTCAGGATTTAGATGCTGTCAGAGACTATTTAGAAAGTAAGAAGGAGGTTTTCTAGTGACCTTAGTAGAAAATTTTGTGACCAAAATCATTGCAGAAAGTAGCTTTGAAGAGTTGGATCGTATCTATCTGACCAATCGTGTTTTAGCACTGGTGGGAGATGGAGTTCTTGAAGTTGAGACTGACCAGGATGATTTGATTGAACTAAAAGATCAGCTTGTCGAGGAAGCCGTTCGATTGGAAACAATTGAAGATAGTCAGGCTGCGCGTGAGATTCTCGGTGCTGACCTCATGGATTTGGTAACCCCTTGTCCAAGTCAGGTTAATCGTGACTTTTGGGATACCTATGCCCAGTCACCAGAGCAGGCAATTGCGGATTTCTACCAACTCAGTCAGAAGAATGACTACATCAAACTGAAGGCTATCGCAAAGAATATTGCTTATCGTGTACCATCTGACTACGGTGAACTGGAGATTACCATCAACCTCTCTAAGCCTGAAAAGGATCCAAAGGAGATTGCGGCAGCCAAGTTGATCAAGTCGAGCAACTATCCTCAATGTCAACTCTGTATGGAGAATGAAGGTTACCATGGTCGTGTCAATCATCCAGCTAGAAGCAATCACCGTATTATTCGATTTGATATTTCTGGTCAGGAATGGGGCTTCCAATATTCGCCTTACGCTTACTTTAATGAGCACTGTATTTTCCTAGATAGCAAGCATCGTCCTATGGCGATTAGTCGTCAAAGTTTTGAACGTTTGTTAACAATTGTGGAGCAATTTCCAGGCTATTTTGCTGGTTCAAATGCAGACTTACCAATCGTGGGTGGTTCCATCCTGACGCACGATCATTATCAAGGTGGTCGTCATGTTTTCCCAATGGAAGTGGCTCATTTACAGAAAAACTTTACCTTTGAAGGTTTTGAAACTGTCAAAGCAGGAATTGTCCAGTGGCCTATGTCTGTGATTCGATTGACGTCGGATTCAAAAGACGAGCTGACTAACCTTGCTGAGAAAATTTTACTGGCTTGGCGTCAATACTCAGATCCAAGTGTACAGGTCTTGGCAGAAAGTAATGGAATACCGCACCATACTATTACACCGATAGCCCGTAAACGAGATGGGCAGTTTGAGTTGGATTTGGTCTTGCGGGACAATCAAACATCTCCAGAGCATCCAGATGGTATCTATCATCCCCATAAGGATGTTCAACATATCAAGAAGGAAAATATCGGCTTGATAGAGGTCATGGGTTTGGCAATCTTGCCACCACGCTTGAAGGAAGAAGTGGAGCAAGTAGCAGCTTATCTAGTCGGAGAGGATGTTCTAGTAGCAGATTATCACCAAGAATGGGCAGATGAGTTGAAAGAATCTCATCCTGGATTGACTGACAAAGACCAAGCTCTTAATATCGTCCAAGAATCTGTTGGAAAAATCTTTGCACGAGTTTTGGAAGATGCAGGAGTTTACAAGCAAACAGAAGAAGGACAAGCTGCCTTTATGCGCTTTGTGGAGCAGGTTGGTATTTTGCCCGAATAAGTGCTTCTCTCTTGCGTAGAGTCTTGAAAAGTAGTATCATAGTGTCGTTTGAAATATCAGGAGGAACGTATGAAAGATTTTCACTTTGACGCTATATCTGCCTTTGAAAATTACGAAATTGAAAAAATGAGAGACGGTCACGTGGTGGTGACAACAAAAGTAGTGGACTCCTCACTCAACTACTATGGGAATGCCCATGGAGGCTATCTATTTACCCTTTGTGACCAAATTAGTGGCCTTGTGGTGATTTCGCTTGGCTTAGACGGAGTGACACTCCAGTCTTCCATCAACTATCTGAAAGCCGGAAATCTAGGAGATGTTCTCACTATCAAAGGAGAATGTGTCCATCAAGGACGTACCACTTGTGTCGTCGATGTTGACATCATCAACCAAGATGGCCGAAATGTCTGCAAGGCAACCTTCACCATGTTTGTCACAGGACAACGGTCTGAAGATAGACAGGTGAGGATATAGGAAACATAAAAAAGAGGCACATGCCTCTTTTTTTATTACTTTCCCACTCTAATGCTTTATTATCCTATTCACTAAATCTTAAAAAATAGCCATCTGGGTCTAAAACTGCAAATTCATGAGGGTAGATATATTGTTCACCAACACGAAATTCTCTTTTAGTCAAAGGACGATGAATAGGATAGTTAGACTCGATTACTTTCTGATAGACTCGAGGGACATCCTTTATGCCAAAGGAGATATTGACTCCACGACCAAAGGGGTAGTTCAGTTCAGCTAGTTCCTCCTTACTCCCCTCCTCTAGCATTAGCTGGCAATCTTCAAGTGAAAGGAAGAGGAATTTTTCCTCTGGACGCTCGTATTCGACAGAGAATCCCAATAAGTCGCAGTAGAAGTGACGCGATTTCTCGATATCCGATACGACAAATTCAGGGATGACAGCTTGATAGTCCATTCGTTTTCTCCTTAGAAATCAATCTCCATGACAATCGGTGTATGGTCTTGACGGGCACCGGAGTCGATCATATCTGACTTGGTAACCTTGTCAGCGACACGATTACTTGTGAGCCAGTAGTCGATTCTCCAGCCTGTGTTGTTGATTTTTGAAGTCTTGTTGCGTTGTGCCCACCAAGTATAGCGTTCTGGAACCTCTCCGTGAACATGGCGGAAGGTATCTGTAAATCCTTTGGCTAAAAGTTTTGTAAATCCTTCACGTTCTTCGTCTGTAAATCCTGGTGAACGACGGTTGCTGGCTGGGTTGGCAAGGTCAATTTCCTTGTGGGCAACGTTGTAGTCCCCGGTTGCTAGGACAGGTTTTTGCTTGTCTAGTTGAGCCAAGTACTCCGCATATTTGACATCCCAGACTTGACGATCTTCCAAGCGTTTGAGTCCATCACCAGCGTTTGGTGTGTAAACTTGAGTCACGAAAAATGTATCAAATTCTAAAGTGATGATACGGCCTTCAGAGTCCATGGTAGAAGGTGCACCGATTTCTGGGAAGCTGATAGTTGGAGTGAGTTCTTTCTTATAGAGAAACATGGTTCCAGCATAACCTTTACGAGCAGGTTCTTGAGAGGAACGCCAAGTATTTTCATATCCAGGGAAGAGTTCTTCCAACACCTCGAGGTGTTTTTTAGTAGGACCTTTAGCTGAAAGCTTGGTTTCTTGGATGGCGATAATATCAGCGTCTTCGGCTACCAAGGTTTGGAGGACATCTTGTGATAATTTCGCACGCGCAGAGTCACTCGTGAGTGCAGCGTTTAGGGAATCAATATTCCATGAGATCAGTTTCATAATGTTTACCTTTTCATTCAGATTATAGACAATATTATACCAGAAAAAGAAGTATTTCCCCAGCGTATAGTTTGAAAAATCCAGGTCATTCCTATATAATAGAGAATGATTTATGTAAAGGATTGAAAATAAATGAAATGTTACTCCTTTGAGTATCTTTATCGCTGAATATGACAAAGTTTAAGTTAGTGTCATCACCTATGAATAGGAAAAACCTGAGGCAGTCGCCTCAGGTTTCCATTTGTTATTAGAAAGGAATTTTATGTCCATCATCCAAAAACTCTGGTGGTTTTTTAAATTAGAAAAACGCCGTTACCTAGTTGGAATTGTAGCTTTGGTTTTGGTTTCTGTACTAAACCTTATCCCACCTATGGTCATGGGGCGCGTGATTGATGCCATTACTTCGGGACGATTAACACAAGATGAGCTCCTGCTCCATCTCTTTTATCTCCTGCTGGCAGCTTTCGGGATGTATTATCTGCGTTATGTTTGGCGCATGTATATCCTAGGGACTTCCTACCGACTTGGACAAATCATGCGTTCAAGACTATTTGAACATTTTACAAGGATGTCTCCCGCTTTTTATCAGAGTTATCGGACTGGGGATTTGATGGCTCACGCAACCAATGATATCAATGCTCTGACTCGTTTAGCAGGTGGTGGTGTCATGATGGCAGTGGATGCCTCTATCACAGCCTTGGTAACTCTCTTGACTATGCTCTTTAGCATTTCTTGGCAGATGACCTTGGTTGCCATTCTGCCCTTGCCATTTATGGCCTATGCGACTAGTCGTCTGGGGAGAAAGACCCATAAGGCTTTCGGAGAATCACAGGCAGCCTTTTCTGAACTCAACAATAAGGTTCAAGAATCTGTATCAGGTATCAAGGTAACCAAGTCCTTTGGCTATCAGTCTGATGAATTGGCATCTTTCCAGGAAGTCAATGATTTGACCTTCCAAAAGAATCTGCAAACTATGAAATATGATAGTCTCTTTGACCCCATGGTTCTACTCTTTGTTGGTTCTTCCTATGCCTTAACTCTCTTAGTCGGTGCCTTTATGGTGCAAGCGGGACAAGTAACCGTTGGGAATCTTGTCACCTTTATCTCTTACTTGGATATGTTGGTCTGGCCCTTGATGGCTATTGGTTTCCTCTTTAATATTACTCAAAGAGGGAAGGTTTCTTATCAACGAATTGAGAGCATCTTGTCTCAAGAGTCACCTGTCAAAGACCCAGCATCTCCACTTAACGGGATTGAAAATGGGCGCTTAGACTATGCCATTGATCGTTTTGCCTTTGAAGACGAAGAGACGCTGAAAGATATCCATTTTAGCCTCGAAAAAGGGCAAACCTTAGGCTTGGTTGGACAAACTGGTTCAGGGAAAACAGCTTTGATTAAATTGCTCCTACGTGAGTATGACGTTGACAAAGGAGCTATTTATCTAAATGGTCATGACATTCGTGACTATCGACTAGCTGACTTACGTGGTTTGATGGGATACGTTCCACAGGACCAATTTCTCTTTGCTAGTTCTATCATAGAGAATATTTGTTTTGGAAATCCTGACCTACCTTTCTCTGCAGTAGAGAAAGCAACTCAGTTGGCTCAAGTCTATCAAGACATTCAAGCCATGCCTGAGGGGTTTGATACAGTTATCGGGGAAAAAGGTGTTAGTCTATCTGGCGGGCAAAAGCAACGTCTGGCTATGAGTCGGGCTATGATTTTAAATCCTGATATCTTGATTTTAGATGATTCCTTGTCAGCTGTGGATGCTAAGACAGAGTTCGCAATCATCGATAATCTCAAGGAAACTCGCAAAGATAAAACGACTATCATCACTGCCCATCGTCTTAGCGCAGTTGTTCATGCAGATTTGATTTTGGTCATGCAGGATGGTCGCATCATTGAACGAGGTAGGCATGAAGACTTACTAGCCTTGGATGGTTGGTATGCCCAGACCTACCAGTCTCAACAGTTAGAAATGAAAGGAGAAGAAGATGCGGAATAAACAAGAACAATGGGCTGTATTGAAGCGTTTGTTGTCTTATCTCAAGCCCTATAGTCTCCTCACCTTTTTAGCCTTAGCTTTTCTCCTTACGACGACTGTTATCAAGAGTATTATCCCCCTGGTAGCTTCTCACTTTATCGACCAGTATCTAAACAACCTTAATCAGCTTGCTGTTACAGTTTTGCTAGTTTACTATGGTCTCTACATTCTTCAAACCATTGTCCAATATGTGGGGAACATCCTCTTTGCGCGCGTGTCCTACAGCATCGTTAGAGATATCCGACGTGATGCCTTTGCTAATATGGAGAAGCTAGGCATGTCTTACTTTGATAAAACGCCTGCAGGCTCTATTGTCTCTCGTTTGACAAATGACACCGAGACTATCAGTGATATGTTTTCGGGGATCTTGTCCAGCTTTATCTCGGCAGTCTTTATATTCGTGACGACCCTTTATACCATGTTAGTTCTGGACTATCGTCTGACTGCTTTAGTATTGCTCTTCCTACCTTTGATTTTCCTTTTGGTCAATCTCTACCGTAAAAAATCGGTCAAGGTCATTGAAAAAACCAGAAGTCTACTGTCAGATATTAACAGTAAGCTGGCAGAAAATATCGAAGGAATTCGTATTATTCAAGCCTTTAACCAAGAAAAACGCCTGAAAGAAGAGTTTGATGAGATAAATCAGGAACACCTAGTCTACGCTAACCGTTCAGTAGCCTTGGATTCTCTCTTTTTACGTCCAGCTATGAGTTTGTTGAAGTTGTTGGGATATGCGGTTTTGATGGCTTACTTTGGCTATCGCGGTCTCTATCTAGGAATAACGGCAGGAACCATGTATGCCTTTATCCAGTATATCAATCGTCTCTTTGATCCCCTCATCGAGGTGACACAGAACTTTTCTACCCTTCAAACATCCATGGTTTCAGCAGGTCGTGTCTTTGCACTCATCGATGAATCCAACTATGAACCGGCCCAAGAAAATGCACAAGCGGAGATTAGAGAAGGAAATATCCGTTTTGAACATGTGTCCTTCTCTTATGATGGAAAACACCAGATTCTCGATGATATTTCTTTTACGGTTAATAAAGGTGAAACCATCGCCTTTGTCGGGCATACTGGCTCTGGGAAATCTTCTATCATTAATGTTCTCATGCGCTTTTATGAATTTCAGTCTGGTCGAGTTCTCCTAGATGGAGTGGATATTCGTAAGTATAGCCAAGAGGAATTGAGAAAAAATATCGGTCTGGTTCTACAGGAACCTTTCCTCTATCATGGGACCATCAAGTCCAATATCGCTATGTACCAAGATATCAGCGATGACCAGGTTAAGGTTGCGGCAGAATTTGTCGATGCAGATTCTTTCATTCGGGATCTTTCATTAGGCTATGATGCCCCTGTATCTGAGCGTGGTTCGAGTTTCTCTACTGGACAACGTCAACTACTTGCCTTTGCTAGAACTGTTGCCAGTCAACCGAAAATTCTGATTTTGGATGAAGCGACAGCTAATATTGACTCTGAAACAGAAGCCTTGGTCCAAAATTCCCTAGCCAAGATGAGACAGGGCCGGACGACCATTGCCATCGCCCATCGTCTTTCTACCATTCAGGATGCTAACTGTATCTATGTTCTAGACAAGGGACGAATTATCGAGAGCGGCACACACGAGGAACTTTTAGCCCTGGGAGGTACCTATCACAAGATGTATAGTTTACAAGCAGGAGCTCTATCCTAAGGAAGAATTCCTTTAAAATACAGATTTCTTGCACCGCCTCTTTCATTTTGTGGTATAATGTAGAATGTTAATAAAGATTACATATTAAAAACAGAGGAGAATGTGCATGCTGAAATGGGATGAACTACCTCAGGAGATGCAATTGAGCGAGGTAAAACCATACTACCAGCTCGTCTCTGGAAGAAAAGGTTCACTGATTCTCAAGCGTTGTCTAGACTTGTTTCTAGCCTTGGTCTTGTTAATCTTGACTTCACCCGTATTTCTAATTCTAAGCATTTGGATCAAGCTAGATAGCAAGGGTCCAGTCATTTACAAGCAAGTGCGGGTAACCCAGTACAACCGACATTTCAAGATTTGGAAATTCCGTACCATGGTGACGGATGCGGACAAGAAAGGAAGTCTAGTAACTTCTGCCAATGACAGCCGTATCACCAAGGTTGGAAATTTCATTCGCCGTGTTCGTTTGGATGAACTTCCACAATTGGTCAATGTTCTCAAAGGAGAGATGTCCTTTGTGGGAACTCGTCCAGAAGTACCACGCTATACTGAGCAGTACAGCCCTGAAATGATGGCTACCTTGCTCTTGCCAGCAGGGATTACATCGCTTGCCAGCATTAACTATAAGGACGAGGATGCCATTATTAGTCAAATGACTGCAAAAGGTATGTCGGTCGACCAAGCTTATGTCGAAAGAGTCCTTCCAGAAAAGATGCACTATAATCTAGCCTACCTACGTGATTTTAATTTCTTCGGAGATATCAAAATCATGTTCCAGACTGTATTTGAAGTTTTAAAATAAGTAATCACAAGAGTGAATACAGTAAAAGGAGTAAATCAATGCCAAATTACAATATTCCATTTTCACCACCCGATATTACCGAAGCAGAAATTGCTGAAGTAGCAGATACCCTCCGTTCTGGTTGGATCACAACAGGTCCAAAGACAAAAGAATTGGAGCGTCGTCTATCTGCCTATACTCAGACACCTAAGACAGTCTGCCTCAACTCTGCAACTGCCGCTCTTGAGTTGATTTTGCGTGTTTTGGAAGTGGGACCTGGGGATGAAGTCATCGTTCCAGCTATGACTTATACAGCTTCATGTAGTGTCATCACTCACGTGGGAGCAACACCTGTCATGGTGGATATCCAAGCAGATACGTTTGAAATGGACTATGACTTGCTTGAGCAAGCCATTACTGAAAAGACTAAGGTGATTATTCCGGTTGAGCTTGCAGGGATTGTTTGTGACTATGACCGTTTGTTCCAAGTTGTTGAGAAGAAACGTGACCTCTTTACAGCTACTAGCAAGTGGCAAAAGGCCTTTAACCGTATTGTGATTGTCTCTGATAGTGCTCATGCTTTGGGTTCAACCTATAAAGGACAACCAGCTGGTTCCATTGCAGACTTTACATCATTCTCTTTCCACGCAGTTAAGAACTTCACAACTGCTGAAGGAGGAAGTGCTACTTGGAAAGCTAATCCAGCTATTGATGATGAAGAAATGTACAAGGAATTCCAAATCCTATCTCTTCATGGTCAAACTAAAGATGCTCTTGCCAAGATGCAACTAGGTTCATGGGAATACGATATCGTAACACCTGCCTACAAGTGCAACATGACGGATATCATGGCTTCAATTGGTTTGGTACAATTGGATCGTTATCCTGGCTTGCTTCAACGTCGTAAAGAAATCGTAACTTGCTATGACCGTGGATTTGCAGGAACTCGTATTCACCCATTGGCTCATAAGACAGATACTGTAGAATCTTGTCGTCACCTTTACGTTACCCATGTAGAAGGAGCAAGTCTCGAACAACGCAATCAAATTATCCAAGAATTGGCCAAAGCTGGAATCGCAAGTAACGTTCACTACAAACCGCTTCCTCTTTTGACAGCCTATAAGAATCTAGGATTTGACATGGCTGATTATCCACGAGCTTATGCTTTCTTTGTAAATGAAATTACACTACCACTTCACACGAAATTAACGGATGAAGAAGTAGATTATATCATTGAAACTTTTGTCAGAGTTTCTGAAGAAGTTCTAGGCGCTTCAGAAAAATAATTAAAAAAATTAGTAAAAAATTAGTGAAAACGGTTGACAAAGAAAAAACAATAACATATAATTAACTCAACAAATCAGAAAAGTAATTATTTTTGATCTTCAGGGAGCCTGTGGTTACTGTGAACAGGTGGTTGAAACTAGTGAAATTGGGCTGATTTTAAAAGTGAATTTGAAACAATGAAAATTCGGTAGGCACACCTTACAGTGCAACTTGTTGTTAGACAAGGCAGAGATGTAAAGGGGATATTCTCTTTACAATTGAGGTGGTACCGCGTTACGAACGCCCTCACATGGAAATAGATTCCGTGTGTGGGTTTTTTCTATCCGTCATTTTGTTTATCTTTTATTAGGGCGTTAAGTCGCTTTGATGAACTTGAGTTCTATCTACAGCTCCTTGCCTACTACTAAAAGCAAACAAAAGGCTGGATTCATATAGAAGGAGGAAAAATTTATGACAACTAAAGGTTATTTTGGACAATTTGGTGGTAGTTTTGTACCAGAACCAATTCAGGCTTTATTAGATGAGTTGGAAGTGACTTTTGATAAATACAAGGACGATCCAGAATTTTTGGCAGAATATCGTCATTACTTGAAGGATTATTCAGGTCGTGAGACTCCGCTCTATTTTGCAGAAAGCTTGACAGAGCACTTAGGTGGAGCTAAGATTTATCTCAAACGTGAAGACCTTAACCACCTTGGATCTCACAAGCTCAACAACGTTTTAGGACAAATCCTTCTAGCAAAACGCATGGGTAAAAAGCGTGTCATTGCTGAGACAGGAGCTGGCCAGCACGGTGTTGCGACAGCTGCAGCTGCGGCCAAATTTGGTATGGCATGTGATGTCTATATGGGGGCAGAAGATGTGGAGCGTCAACGTCTCAATGTCTTCCGCATGGAGATGATGGGAGCAACTGTTCACGCAGTTGAAACTGGTACTCGTACCCTCAAAGATGCGGTTGATGCAGCCTTTGGAGCATGGATGAATGACCTTGAAGCATTCTACGTTTTAGGATCTGCTGTAGGCCCTCATCCTTATCCAACGATTGTCCATGAATTCCAAAAGGTTATTAGTGAAGAATCACGTCGTCAAATCTTGGGAAAAGAAGGACGTCTGCCAGACTACGTTATTGCCTGTGTGGGTGGTGGTTCTAATGCCATCGGAGCTTTTTCACAGTATGTAGCTGATGAAGAAGTAAAATTGGTTGGGGTAGAAGCTGCTGGTCATGGACTTGATACAGACAAGCACGCAGCAACTATGACCAAGGGTAGTGTCGGAATTGTCGATGGAATGAAGACTTATGCAGTTTTTAAGGAAGATGGAGAGCTGGCGCCAGTTTACTCTATCTCAGCAGGTTTGGACTATCCAGGGGTTGGTCCAGAACATGCCTTCTTTAAAGACTCTGGTCGAGTAGAATATGTAGCAGCGACAGACGAAGAAGCTGTCCAAGCCTTGCTTTTATTAAGCAAAACAGAAGGAATCATCCCTGCAATTGAAAGCTCACATGCTATCGCTGAAGCAGTTAAACGTGCGCCGAAACTAAGTAAAGATGAGATTATCATCATCAATGTCTCTGGTCGTGGAGACAAGGACGTAGCTGCTATTGCAGATTATCTTGAAGCTAAAAAATAAAAGATGGAAAAGATACAGAGATTTCTCTCACAGAGAGCTTGTGGTTGCTGAAAACAAGCAGAGAAAGCTGTAAGGTTGGGTCCATCTGAAATGAGAGAAGAAAACATGATTCTCGAGGGAGTGCCCTTTATCGCACAACCTGTTACAGGAGCTATCTGAGACAGGAATGAGAGATAGGAGAAATCCTATAATTGAGGTGGCACCACGAATTTCGTCCTCACGCAAGTTATTTTGCGTGGGGATTTTTTGTAGAATCAACACGAAATTTAAGAAGAACTGAAAGGGAAATTACAATGGAACGAATCATTCATGGAGATGTTTTATCACCAATCTTGGCTTATATGCGCTTAAACGGAAAACACAAGGTCATACTTGAAAGTATCCCAAGAGAAAAAGAAAATGCTCGATTTTCTATCTTAGCCTATAACCCAGTTTTTGAGATTAAGTTTGAGAATGGAGTTCTTTATCAAAATGGTCAGGTGATTGATCGTGATCCCTTGGATTTCCTCTATGAGGTGACTCATAAGAGTCAGCACCATTCAGACCTCCCTTTTGGTGGGGGAGCCATTGGCTTTGTGGGTTACGATATGATTTCGCTCTATGAGGAAATCGGCCAAATCCCTCAGGATACCATTGGGACGCCAGATATGCATTTCTTCGTATATGAGAGTTATATAGTTTTTGACCATAAGAAAGAAAAAATTAATGTCATCGAGGATGCTCTCTACAGTAATCGTAGTAATGAAGAACTAGAAGTGGCTTTAGATCAGGTTTTAGAAGAGTTGAAAATCCCTGCTCCAAATGAATTTGAAGATTTGGACGTTTCTCCACTTCAGTTTAGACCACATATTGCACCTCAGAAATTTGAAGAGATGGTAGAAACAGCTCGCGACTTGATTCGCAAGGGAGATATGTTCCAATGTGTGCTCAGTCAGCGCTTCTCCGCAGAAGTAACTGGAAATCCTTTTGACTTCTACAGAAATCTCCGAGTGACCAATCCATCAAATTACCTCTACTTTTATGACTTTGGAAATTATCAAATTATCGGTGCCAGTCCTGAGAGCTTGGTTTCCGTCAAAAATGGCATTGTGACAACCAATCCAATTGCAGGTACACGTCCTAGAGGTGCCAATGATGAGGAAGATGCGGCACTTGCAAGTGATCTACTTTCTGATGAAAAGGAAATGGCAGAACACCGAATGTTGGTGGACTTGGGACGAAATGATATCGGTAGAATTGCTGAAACAGCAAGTGTCCAAGTAACCAAGTATATGGAAGTCGAACTTTTCCGCTATGTCATGCATTTGACCAGCGTGGTTAAAGGACATTTATTACCAGAACTGACTGCCATGGATGCCTTAAAGGCGACACTTCCGGTAGGAACAGTATCGGGAGCACCAAAGATTCGGGCCATGAAACGCATCTATGAACTAGAAAAAGAGAAGCGAGGTGTCTATGCAGGAGCTATCGGTTACTTATCAGCAACTGGAGACATGGATTTTGCTATTGCAATTCGAACCATGATTCTTAAAAATAAAACAGCCTACGTACAGGCTGGTGCAGGAATTGTTTATGATTCCATCGCTCAGAACGAATACCAAGAAACGATTAACAAAGCTAAATCTATGACTAGAATGGGAGAACTAAGACCATGATTTTATTGATTGACAATTATGATTCATTTACTTATAACCTGGCTCAATATATCGGGAATTTCGCAGAAGTTCAGGTTTTGAGAAATGATGATCCAAACCTTTATGAAGAAGCTACAAAGGCAGATGGACTGGTCTTTTCTCCTGGCCCAGGTTGGCCAGCTGATGCTGGGAAAATGGAAGAAATGATTCGTGATTTTGCAGGTAAGAAACCTATTCTAGGGATTTGTTTGGGGCACCAAGCCATCGCAGAAGTCTTTGGTGGCAAGTTAGGCTTGGCTCCTAAAGTTATGCACGGTAAACAAAGTCAAATCCGATTTGAGACTCCATCAGTTCTCTATCAAGGGATTGAGGACAATCGTCCAGTCATGCGTTACCACAGTATTTTAATCGAAGAGATGCCAGAAGAGTTTGAAGTGACAGCTCGTTCGATAGATGACCAAGCTATTATGGGGATTCAACACAAAACCTTGCCGATTTATGGTTTTCAGTATCATCCAGAAAGTATTGGAACGCCAGATGGCCTATCTTCTATTCAGAATTTTATCGAGAAAGTTGTAAAGTGAGGAACACAAAATGAAAGAAATTATTGAAAAATTAGCCAACTTTGAAGATTTATCAAGTGTTGAAATGACAGATGTGATCGAACGCATCGTAACAGGGCGAGTGACAGAAGCACAAATTGCGTCCCTACTTTTAGCTCTTAAAATGAAGGGAGAAACACCTGAAGAAAGAACAGCCCTCGCTCAAGTCATGAGAGGACATGCTCAACACATTCCAACAAATATTCAAGATGCTATGGATAACTGTGGTACAGGTGGAGATAAGTCATTTAGCTTCAACATTTCTACAACTGCAGCCTTTGTCTTGGCAGGTGGAGGAATCCACATGGCCAAACATGGAAATCGCTCTATTTCTTCTAAATCTGGGTCAGCAGATGTCTTGCAAGCTTTGGGAATCAATATTGACCTCAAACCATCACAATTGGGTAAGGTGTTTGATAAAACAGGAATCGTCTTTCTCTTTGCCAAAAACATGCATCCAGCTATGAAATATATCATGCCAGCACGTTTGGAATTGGGAATTCCAACCATCATGAATTTGACAGGTCCGCTCATTCACCCAATGGTCTTGGAAACACAGCTTCTAGGAATCAGTCGCCCAGAACTTCTGGAAAGTACTGCTCAGGTCTTGAAAAACATGGGCCGCAAACGTGCCATTGTAGTAGCCGGTCCAGAAGGATTGGATGAAGCTGGTTTGAATGGAACTACCAGTATTGCCCTTCTTGAAAATGGTGAAATTACTTTATCAACCTTTACTCCAGAAGATTTGGGAATGGAACGCATTGCTATTGAAGACATTCGTGGGGGAAATGCTCATGAAAATGCAGCCATTCTTGTCAGTGTTCTTAATAACGAACCAAGTCCATTCTTGGAAACAACAGTTTTAAATGCAGGTCTCGGATTCTACGCCAATGGTAAAGCAGACAGTATCAAGGATGGAGTTGAATTGGCACGTCAAGTGATTGCCAGTGGTAAGGCCCTTGAAAAACTCAGACTATTACAGGAGTATCAAAGATGAGTCAGGAATTTTTGTCACGAATCCTAGAGCAAAAGGCGCGTGAAGTTGAAAAGATGGAACGAGAGGAACTTCAGCCCTTGCGAGAAAGCTATCGTTTGGCTGAATATTTGAAAAACCATCAGGACCGCTTGCAAATCATTGCTGAGGTCAAAAAGGCAAGTCCAAGTCTAGGTGATATCAATCTGGATGTGGATATCGTACAACAGGCCCAGACTTACGAGGCTAACGGCGCGGTTATGATTTCTGTTCTGACAGATGAGGTTTTCTTTAAAGGTCATTTGGATTATCTGCGAGAGATTTCTAGTCAGGTAGAGATTCCGACGCTCAACAAGGACTTTATCATCGATGAAAAGCAAATCATCCGTGCTCGCAATGCAGGTGCGACCGTCATCTTGCTCATCGTAGCGGCCTTATCTGAAAAACGACTCAAGGAGCTTTACGACTACGCGACAGAACTGGGTCTAGAAGTTTTGGTGGAAACTCATAATCTTGCTGAACTGGAAGTGGCTCATAGACTTGGAGCTCAAATTATTGGTGTCAACAATCGCAATTTGACAACCTTTGGAGTCGACTTGCAGACCAGCTTAGACTTGGCCAAACACTTTAAGGATGATTGCTTGTACATTTCTGAATCTGCTATTTTTACAGAGGAGGATGCAAAACGAGTAGCACCATACTTTAACGGAATTTTAGTAGGAACAGCCCTCATGCAGGCAGAAGATGTAGCCCAGAGAATCAAGGAGTTGCAGATTGACAAAGGTTAAGATTTGTGGACTATCGACCAAAGAAGCGGTAAAAACAGCTGTGTCGGCTGGAGCAGACTACATTGGTTTTGTCTTTGCACCTAGCAAAAGACAGGTGACCTTGGAACAAGCAGCAGAGCTGGCTAAGTTTATTCCTAGCCATATTCAAAAAGTTGGAGTATTTGTTTCACCCAGTCGGGCAGAACTGTTAGAAGCGGTAGACAAAGTTGGTTTGGACTTTGCACAAGTTCACGGTCAGGTAGTAGATAAACTATTTGAAAATTTACCTTGTGCCAGTATTCAAGCTGTACAAGTTGATGGGAATGGGCATGTACCCAATTCTCAGGCAGATTATCTACTCTTTGATGCTCCTGTGGCAGGGAGTGGACAAACCTTTGACTGGGGCCGACTGGATACGACAGAACTAGCCCGGCCTTTCTTCATCGCAGGCGGGCTAAATGAGGACAATGTAGCAAGAGCAATTCAGCATTTCTCTCCCTTTGCAGTAGATGTATCAAGCGGAGTAGAAACAGACGGACAAAAAGATCATGAAAAGATTAGAAGATTTATAGAGAGGGTAAAGAATGGCATATCAAGAACCAAATAAAGATGGATTTTACGGGAAATTCGGTGGACGTTTTGTCCCAGAAACATTGATGACAGCAGTATTGGAATTGGAAGAGGCTTATCGTGAAAGTCAGGCAGATCCAAGTTTCCAAGAAGAGTTAAATCAACTTTTGCGCCAGTATGTAGGTCGTGAAACTCCCCTTTACTACGCAAAAAACTTGACCCAGCATATCGGCGGAGCCAAGATTTACCTTAAACGTGAAGACCTCAACCATACAGGCGCCCACAAGATTAACAATGCCTTGGGGCAAGTTCTCCTCGCTAAACGCATGGGCAAGAAGAAAATTATTGCTGAAACAGGTGCTGGTCAGCACGGTGTGGCAACTGCAACAGCTGCAGCCCTCTTTAACATGGAATGTACCATCTATATGGGTGAAGAGGATGTTAAACGTCAAGCCCTTAATGTCTTCCGTATGGAGCTTTTGGGAGCCAAGGTTGAAGCAGTGACAGACGGTTCGCGCGTGCTCAAGGATGCGGTCAATGCAGCCCTTCGTTCATGGGTGGCTAATATCGATGATACCCACTATATCCTTGGTTCTGCCCTGGGGCCTCATCCTTTCCCAGAAATCGTTCGTGACTTCCAAAGTGTCATTGGTCGAGAAGCTAAACAACAGTACCGTGAATTGACAGGTGAAAATTTACCAGATGTCCTAGTAGCCTGTGTTGGTGGTGGCTCTAATGCCATCGGACTTTTCCATCCATTTGTGGAAGATAAGTCAGTGGCTATGTATGGAGCTGAAGCAGCAGGACTAGGTGTGGATACAGAGCATCATGCAGCAACCTTGACCAAGGGTCGTCCAGGTGTTCTCCACGGATCTCTCATGGATGTGCTCCAAGATACCCATGGTCAAATTCTTGAAGCCTTCTCTATCTCAGCAGGTTTGGACTATCCTGGTATCGGTCCAGAACATTCTCACTACCACGACATCAAGCGTGCCAGCTATGTTCCTGTGACTGACGAAGAAGCCTTGGAAGGTTTCCAACTCTTGTCTCGTGTGGAAGGGATTATCCCGGCCTTGGAATCAAGCCATGCTATCGCCTTTGCGGTGAAATTGGCCAAAGAACTTGGCTCAGACAAATCCATGATTGTCTGTCTATCAGGTCGTGGGGACAAGGATGTGGTTCAAGTCAAAGACCGCTTGGAAGCAGATGCAGCAAAGAAGGGAGAAGCTCATGCCTAAGACATTAACAGAAAAATTGAATGCTATAAAAGCAGCTGGAAAAGGAATTTTTGTTCCTTACATCATGGCTGGAGACCACGAGAAAGGTTTGGATGGACTAGGAGAAACAATCCACTTTTTAGAAGATTTGGGTGTCTCAGCCATTGAAGTGGGCATTCCCTTTTCAGACCCAGTTGCAGATGGACCTGTTATCGAAGAAGCTGGCTTGCGCAGTCTAGCTCATGGGACTTCGACACAAGCTTTGGTTGAAACTTTGAAAACCATTCAAACAGAGGTGTCACTTGTTATCATGACCTACTTCAACCCCCTCTTTCAGTATGGTGTGGAGAACTTTGTCAAAGATTTGGCAGATACAGCGGTTAAGGGATTGATTATCCCAGACCTGCCTCATGAACATGCTAATTTCGTAGAGCCATTTTTGGCAGATACAGATATCGCCTTGATTCCTCTAGTTAGTTTGACGACAGGAATTGAGCGCCAGAAGGAGTTGATTGAAGGGGCAGAAGGTTTCGTCTATGCCGTTGCTATCAACGGGGTGACAGGGAAATCAGGCAATTACCGTGCAGACTTGGACAAGCACTTGGCACAATTGCATCAAGTGGCCGACATCCCCGTCTTGACAGGTTTTGGTGTATCTAGTCAAGCTGATATAGAACGCTTCAATGCGGTTTCAGATGGGGTTATCGTTGGTTCGAAAATTGTAAAAGCTCTCCATGAAGGACAGGTAGCAGAAATCGCTGACTTTATCCAAGAAGCAGTAGCTTACCAAAAATAATCGCACAAGCAGCCAGCACGAGGAAAGGCACGAAAGGAAGTCTTTCCTTTTTCTTTTGCAGGAGAAAGGCTAGAATGCCGGTTGTGGAAGCAATTTGAATTAAAATCAGCATTTCGGTTAGGCTAAAAATAAGGGCGCAAGAAGCCAGAAAGAGAAAATCCCCTGCGCCCATACGGATATCGATAAAATGAGCCAAAATTCCAAGGGCAAGGAAGAAAATCATAACCAGATTCCAGCCAGAGCAAACCATGAGAATAATGTGAAAAGTCAGCCATACTAGCAAGGGATATTCTTGATACTGGAGGTCATAGATTCCTAAGGTCAAGCCAGCAGTTATCAGAATAAGTTGTCCTAAGGTTAGATATTCCCAAGAGAAAGCTAGAAAGAGAAGTCCTAGAATCAGCTCAAAGAGAGCATACCAAAAGGGATAGCTTGAGTTACAGTAGCGACAACGAAAGCGATGGGCTACTTGAGAGATAATAGGAATCAAATCCAAGGGATGTAAGCGAGTATGGCAGGAATCGCAGTGACTAGCTGGACTGATAATGGATTGCTCTGGAAAACGGTCAATGACCAAACCAAGAAAGGAGGCGAGAATGCTTCCGACAAGAAAAAAATAAAAATCAATCATACTTATTTATTCGTAAAAAATGGAAGAAGCAGTATAATAGACAAATACAGATAAGATGGTGAGGAAAAGATGACAATTCGTTTTGAAGAAAATGTGAGTATAGAAAACGCTCAATTCGTATGCCAATGGTCTAACTCCCTTGGCAAATCCTTTCAAGAACAATGGATGGGAACAATGATTCCTTTTCCCTTGACAATTCATGTCTTGCAAGATTTGGAAGGAATCTTTTCAATCTTTGCTGGACAAGAGTTTGTCGGGCTTATCCAGAAAATCAGGATAGAAGACAGAAATCTTCATATCGGGAGATTATTGATCAACCCCCAGAAACAGGGGCAAGGGCTAGGTAGCCAGGCATTAAGGAAATTTGTTAGTTTGGCCTTTGAAAATGGAGATATAGATAGTATTTCTCTAAATGTCTTCGTGACAAATACAAGAGCTCAGAATCTTTACCAAAAAGAAGGATTTGAAATCGCTCAAATGTTGGAAGCACCTATACAAAAATATATGATGAAAAAATCTAGATAAGAATTAGATTATACCAGAAACTGTACCCTTACAATTTTTGATTTTCAAACTTGTTACAGAGAAATTTTCTTGATAAAATAGACACATGACTAGATATAAAGCAATCATTTCCTATGACGGATACGCCTTTGCTGGCTTTCAGCGGCAACCTCATGCTCGTAGTGTTCAGGAGGAAATTGAAAAAACTTTAACAAAATTAAATAAGGGACAAGCTATTACCATTCATGGAGCTGGGCGAACGGACAGTGGCGTTCATGCTTTAGGACAGGTCATTCACTTTGATCTTCCCTATCAGATGGATGAGGAAAAACTTCGTTTTGCTCTTGATACCCAAAGTCCTGAAGATATCGATGTGATTTCGATTGAGATAGTGGCTGACGATTTTCATTGCCGTTATGTCAAGCATAGCAAGACCTACGAGTTTATCGTAGATAGAGGACGTCCTAAAAATCCCATGCGTCGCCATTATGCGACTCATTATCCCTATCCACTCGATGTGGAGCGGATGCAAGAAGCTGTAAAAAAACTAGAGGGAACACATGACTTTACTGGTTTTACGGCATCAGGTACTAGTGTGGAGGATAAGGTTAGGACGATCACGGAAGCTAGTCTTAGGGTTGATGAAACAGGGCAGTTTTTGACCTTTACATTCTCTGGCAATGGCTTCCTCTATAAGCAGATTCGAAATATGGTCGGAACCCTTCTGAAAATTGGTAACAACCGTATGCCGATTGAACAGATTGACCTGATTTTGGAGAAAAAAGACAGACAGTTGGCAGGACCAACTGCAGCACCCAATGGTTTGTATTTGAAGGAGATTCGTTATGAAGAATAATCGTATTTTAGCACTTTCAGGAAATGATATTTTTAGTGGTGGTGGATTGGCAGCAGACCTTGCGACCTACACCTTGAATGGCTTGCATGGTTTTGTAGCCATGACTTGTTTAACTGCTTTGACGGAAAATGGTTTTGAGGTCTTCCCGACAGATGAGACTATTTTCCAACAACAGTTGGATAGCCTGAAAAGTGTAGACTTTGGAGGGATTAAGATTGGTCTCTTGCCGACAGTCGGTGTTGCTGAAAAAGCATTGAATTTCATTAAGGAAAGTTCAGGAGTTCCAGTAGTCTTGGACCCTGTATTGGTTTGTAAGGAAACGCACGACGTTGCAGTTAGTGAGCTCTGTCAAGAGTTGATTCGCTTTTTCCCTTATGTATCAGTGATTACTCCGAATCTTCCTGAGGCAGAGTTGCTTGCAGACCAAAAGATTGAAAGTCTGGAAGATATGAAGGCTGCAGCTCAAAAATTACATGACTTGGGTGCACCAGCAGTCATTATCAAGGGTGGGAATCGCCTCAGTCAGGATAAGGCTGTGGATGTTTTTTATGATGGTCATGACTTTACCATTTTAGAAAATCCAGTCTTAGGAGGTCAAAATGCTGGTGCAGGTTGTACCTTTGCATCGAGCATTGCCAGTCAATTAGTACAAGGAGAGGAGCTCTTACCAGCAGTTGAGAGTTCTAAAGCCTTTGTTTACCGTGCCATCGCACAAGCAGATCAATATGGAGTCAGACAATATGAAGCAAACCAAAACAAGTAAAATCGCCCTATTATCTATACTAACTGCTCTATCAGTAGTTTTAGGTTATATTGTAAAAATCCCAACTCAAGCAGGAATCTTAACTCTTTTAGATGCAGGAATCTTCTTTACCGCTTTTTATTATGGGCGCCGTGAAGGAGCCATCGTTGGGGGTCTAGGAGGTTTCCTCATTGACCTGATTTCAGGTTACCCTCACTGGATGTTCTTCAGCTTGCTTTTCCATGGTCTGCAGGGATATTTTGCAGGTTTTAAAGGAAAATGGCAGGGGCTTGGATTAGTTTTGGCGACTATCATCATGGTAGCTGGATATGCATGTGCGACTGCTTGGATGAAAGGTTGGGGGCAAGCCTGGTTAGATGTCCCTCACAATCTGTTACAGAATTTTGTTGGGATGGTTGTTGGGTATCTTCTATATCGGAGTATCAAGAACATTAGTAAGCAGTAAAAATAGTCTTCCATGGCAACTATTGAAAAAACTCTGATAATTTGCTAAAATGAAAGCTATGAAAACACTCTACGATGTGCAACAATTTCTCAAACAGTTTGGTATCATTGTCTATATGGGAAAACGTCTCTATGACATTGAACTGATGAAGATCGAGCTATCTCGAATCTATGATGCAGGCTTGATGGACAAGCTAGATTATTTAGAAGCGGAAGCTGTTCTGCGCAGAGAGCACAAACTAGAATTAGACTATTTAGAAAAAAATGGAGATTAGGTAATATGGTAACTTGGGTATTATGGGGACTTATTGTAGCGATGTTGGCTTGGATGGGATATAACTATCTTCGCATTCGTCAGGCAGCGAAAATTGTGGACAATGCAGAGTTTGAGTCATTGATTCGTACAGGACAGTTGATTGACTTACGTGATCCAGCTGACTTCCACAGAAAACATATCCTCGGAGCTCGTAATATCCCTTCAAATCAATTGAAGACAAGTCTTGCAGCGCTTCGCAAGGATAAACCTGTTCTTCTCTATGAAAACCAACGTGCGCAACGTGTGACCAATGCAGCACTTTTCTTGAAAAAACAAGGTTTCTCAGAAATTTATATTCTGTCTTACGGCTTGGATTCTTGGACAGGGAAAGTAAAAGTTGAAAAATAAGAAATGGCGGTGGGACAGAAATCGATAGACAAAGTCTCGATTTCGTAGTCCCAGCCCCGCGAGGATGATTAGGAGCTTTTTGGAGTCTAAAAGACGAACAAAAAGTTCAATCAGCAACCGCGTCAAAGTTTGATTGCTAATAAAAAGTGAGGTCGGGATCTTTTGTCCCAACCTCATTTTTTAACCACTTTTTCTAAGAAAGTCAAGAATGATTGCCAATTCTTGTGAGTTTAGATGTCGATAGTCGCCTTCTTGGAGATTGTCATCAAGACTCCAAGGGCCAAAATGGGTGCGTTTAAGAGCAGTGACCTTGACACCAACAGAGAGGAACATTTTTTTGACCTGATGAAACTTTCCTTCAGAGATGGTGATAGTGGCTTGGCTGAGACTAGGACTTGAGGATAAAATCTCAAGTTGAGCAGGTTTACAGATAGTTCCATCAAGAAAGGCAATCCCATCTTTAAACTCTTGAATCTGGTCGGGAGTTAGTGGCCCATTGACCTCTACTTGGTAAGTTTTATCTACATGATACTGAGGATGGAGGAGTTGAAAACCTAGGGGACCATTATCCGTTAAGAGGAGGAGACCCGTCGTATCCCGATCCAGACGGCCGATGGCGTAGAGTTGCTCTGACTGGAGATGCTGAGGAAGAAGGTCCATGACAGTTGGGAGTTTTTTATCCTTGCTTGCAGTCACGACTCCATTTGGCTTATGGAGCATGAGGTAGGTGTGTTCGTATCCTTGGATTTTTTTATCTTTGAAAATCAGCTCTTGCAACCCTGTATCAACATTCTGTGAAAGGGAACTAGCAGAGAGTCCATCAACTAAAATTTCTTTTTTCAAAAGAGCTTGTTTCATGGCCTTACGGCTGATTTTTTCCTGGGCTAATAATTTATCTAAACGCATACCAGCTTATCTTATCACAAGTTGGTTTTTTTGAAAAGAAAAGAGAAGGAATGAATTTTCTTTTGAAAACATTTACACTTACTTGAATTAAGTCATTTGCTTTAAATTGTGGTATAATCGTTCAGTTAGAAAATAAATTTTTGAATACAATAGAGGAAATCATGACAAAATTAAGAGAAGATATCCGTAATATCGCGATTATCGCCCACGTCGACCACGGTAAAACTACCCTCGTTGACGAATTGTTGAAACAATCTGAAACTCTTGACGCGCGTACAGAGTTAGCTGAGCGTGCAATGGACTCAAACGATATTGAGAAAGAGCGTGGAATCACCATCCTTGCGAAAAATACAGCAGTTGCCTACAACGGAACTCGTATCAACATCATGGACACACCAGGACACGCGGACTTCGGTGGAGAAGTTGAACGTATCATGAAAATGGTTGACGGTGTTGTTTTGGTCGTAGATGCTTACGAAGGAACTATGCCACAGACTCGTTTCGTATTGAAAAAAGCCTTGGAACAAGACCTTGTGCCGATCGTTGTGGTTAACAAAATTGATAAGCCATCAGCTCGTCCAGCAGAAGTAGTAGATGAAGTCTTGGAACTTTTCATCGAGCTTGGTGCGGATGATGACCAGCTTGACTTCCCAGTTGTTTATGCGTCAGCGATCAACGGAACATCTTCATTGTCAGATGATCCAGCAGACCAAGAAAAGACTATGGCACCAATCTTTGATACCATTATCGACCACATTCCAGCTCCAGTTGATAACTCAGATGAGCCCCTTCAATTCCAAGTGTCACTTCTTGACTACAACGACTTCGTAGGTCGTATCGGTATCGGACGTGTCTTCCGTGGTAGCGTAAAGGTTGGAGATCAAGTTACCCTTTCTAAACTTGATGGTACAACTAAGAACTTCCGTGTCACAAAACTTTTTGGTTTCTTTGGTTTGGAACGTCGTGAAATCCAAGAAGCCAAAGCTGGTGACTTGATTGCCGTATCTGGTATGGAAGATATCTTCGTTGGTGAAACAATTACTCCTACAGACGCAGTTGAAGCACTTCCAATCCTACACATTGATGAGCCGACTCTTCAAATGACTTTCTTAGTTAATAATTCACCATTTGCTGGTAAAGAAGGTAAATGGGTCACTTCTCGTAAGGTAGAAGAGCGCCTTCAAGCAGAATTGCAAACAGACGTTTCCCTTCGTGTTGACCCAACTGATTCACCAGATAAATGGACTGTATCAGGACGTGGGGAATTGCACTTGTCAATCCTTATCGAAACAATGCGTCGTGAGGGTTATGAGCTTCAAGTATCTCGTCCAGAAGTTATCGTAAAAGAAATTGATGGTGTTAAATGTGAGCCATTTGAACGTGTTCAAATCGACACACCAGAAGAATACCAAGGATCTGTTATCCAAAGTCTTTCTGAACGTAAAGGTGAAATGTTGGATATGATTTCAACTGGTAATGGTCAAACTCGTTTGGTTTTCCTTGTTCCAGCCCGTGGTTTGATTGGATACTCAACCGAGTTCTTGTCAATGACTCGTGGTTACGGTATCATGAACCATACCTTCGACCAATACTTGCCATTGATTCCAGGTGAAATCGGTGGACGTCACCGTGGTGCCCTTGTTTCTATTGATACAGGTAAGGCAACAACATACTCTATCATGTCTATCGAAGAACGTGGAACAATCTTTGTTAACCCAGGTACTGAGGTTTACGAAGGAATGATCATCGGTGAAAACTCTCGTGAAAATGACTTGACTGTTAATATTACGAAAGCGAAACAAATGACCAACGTTCGTTCAGCAACTAAGGACCAAACAGCGGTTATCAAGACTCCTCGTATCTTGACTCTTGAAGAATCACTTGAGTTCTTGAATGATGATGAATACATGGAAGTAACACCTGAATCTATTCGTTTGCGTAAACAAATCCTTAACAAGGCAGAGCGTGAGAAAGCAAACAAAAAGAAAAAATCAGCTGAATAAGAGCTAGAAAGAGCAGAAAATGGTCTATTTAATCATAGGGATTTTATTACTCTTACTCTATATATTTGCGACACCTCAAAGTATCAAGGGAACGGTTAATATTGTAATTCTTGTTTTTGGTCTCGTTTCCCTCGTGATTTTGCTCATGTTGTCCATCCTGCAAATCTTTCAGCTACCAACAGAATTCTTTATTACAGTAGCCATGCTGGTCCTTACGTATTTTAGTTTGCGAGATATATCTTTAATGTCGGTGAAAAAGAGATAGGAAAACGGCTGTGGAGTTCTACTAGAATTCAGTAAAGATATTTATTAAACATACCACAAGTGAAGTCAGAAAAACTGATTTTACTTGTGGTTTTTTTACTCTGTAACAAAGAAATCATATTTAATTTTCTTAGGATTTTTGAAAAGTTAATCGACTTGTATCAGTGTTATCTTTCCCTTCAGTGGCAGGATATTGGAAGAACATTGAAGAAATTAAGCTCGAACTTCGAATCTTTGCAAAGGATAAGGATGGATTTCTTTAAAATTGGATAAAGAAGTTAGATATAGGAATTTTATTATTCAAATCTTTTGTAGGTGTTTACTATTTTTGATATACTGTGAGAAGGAATAGATACGAAATTGGAGTTTGTCATGAAACAACATCATGTTAAAGAAAAACAACGCTTTTCTTTGAGAAAGTATGCAGTAGGAACTTGTTCCGTCTTATTAGGAACGAGTTTATTTTTTGTAAGCACAAGTGGAAATACTGTGCTTGCAGAGGAAAGGATTCCTCAGCTAGTGTCACACTATGTAGAAGATAAAGACTTGCCTGAATCTTTGGGGGCTGAACTGCGTTGGTTTGAAGAAAATGCTATCAAAGTGGAGGAAGGTAAGGATTATTACTTCGTCTACCGTAAATCTACTGCGAAGTTACCTGATACTGGCTTGTTTTCAAATGCCATTCTGCCTTTGCTAGGTACAGGAATTTTGCTGGTTTCACTCACTCTCATTAAAAAGAGAAAGGGAGCCTCTCTCTTTCTAGTGACGGTTTTGGCTGTAGGTGGGACTGCTCTATCGGTTTCTGCCTTGGAGAATTTAGTAGAGCTTCGTCCAGCTCTCATCAAAACAGTTGCAGGAGAATTTTTGCCTAGTCCAGAAAGGATTGAGGGTTATGAATTTACAGGTTATTACTTTGTAAGAGAAAATGAGGAAGTTTCTAAGACTGAAGATACAAAACCTCATTCTCCACAAAGAGATAAGGCAGAAACTACCTCAATTCCAAGTGAAGGTGCACCAAGTCTTGTTGAAGAAAAACCAGAATTGGAAGTAACAAGAGAGCCAGTTCCTTATGAGACTATTCAAAAGGAAGACCCAGACTTACTTAAGGGCCAAACTCGTATTATCCAAGCAGGTGTTGCAGGTGAGCGCACTATTTTAAAGGAAGTGACGACTGTAGATAGCAAGGAGGTCCGCCAAGTCAAATCCAATACTTTGACTGTGGAGCCAATTTCCGAAATTATCGCAGTAGGCACTAAGGTAGAATCCACTTCAACTCCAAGTGAAGGTACTTCAAGTTTGGTCGAGGTCAAGCCAGAGTTAGAGGTGATGACAGAATCCGTTGCCTATGATACTATTCATCAGGATGCTCCAGACTTGCTTAAGGGTCAAACTTGTGTTGTTCGAGCAGGCGTAGCCGGTGAGCGTACTATTTTAACGGAAGTGACGACTGTAGATGGCAAGGAAGACCGCCAAGTCAAATCCAATACTGTAACCTTGGAGCCAATTTCCGAAATTATCGCAGTAGGCACTAGGGTAGAATCCACTTCAACTCCAAGTGAAGGTACTTCAAGTTTGGTCGAGGTCAAGCCAGAGTTAGAGGTGATGACAGAATCCGTTGCCTATGACACTCTTCATCAGGAAGATCCAGACTTACTTAAGGGTCAAACTCGTGTTGTTCGAGCAGGCGTAGCCGGTGAGCGCACGATCTTAACGGAAGTGACGACTGTAGATGGAAAGGAAGACCGCCAAGTCAAATCCAACACTGTAACCTTAGAACCAGTTTCTGAAATCATCGCAGTAGGCACTAAGGTAAACTCCACCTCTATTCCAAGTGAAGGTACTCCAAGCTTGGTCGAGGTGAAACCAGAACTTGAAGTGATGACTGAATCCGTTGCTTATGATACTCTTCATCAGGAAGATCCAGACTTACTTAAGGGTCAAACTCGTGTCATCAGAGTAGGAGTAGCCGGCGAGCGTACTATTTTAACCGAGGTGACGATCGTAGGTGGCAAGGAAAATCGCAAGCAGATCTCTAATGAAGTTACGACCGCGCCCGTTTCCGAAATTATCGCAGTAGGCACTAGGGTAGAATCTACCTCAATCCCAAGTGAAGGTGCACCAAGCTTGGTTGAGGTGAAACCAGAACTAGAGGTTACGAGAGAATCCGTTGCTTATGACACTCTTCATCAGGAAGATCCAAACTTGCTTAAGGGCCAAACTCGTATTATCCAATCAGGCGTAACAGGCGAACGCACTATCTTAACCGAGGTCACCAAGGTTGATGGTAAGGGAACTCGTAAAGTAGTTTCCAATGAAGTCACCACCTCCCCTGTATCAGAAATCATCGCAGTAGGCACTAGGGTAGACTCCACCTCTATTCCAAGTGAAGGTACTCCAAGCTTGGTCGAGGTGAAACCAGAACTTGAAGTGATGACTGAATCCGTTGCTTATGATACTCTTCATCAGGAAGATCCAGACTTACTTAAGGGTCAAACTCGTGTCATCAGAGTAGGAGTAGCCGGCGAGCGTACTATTTTAACCGAGGTGACGATCGTAGATGGCAAGGAAAATCGCAAGCAGATCTCTAATGAAGTTACGACCGCGCCCGTTTCCGAAATAATCGCAGTAGGCACTAAGGTAGACTCCACCTCAATCCCAAGTGAAGGTACTTCAAGCTTGGTAGAGATGAAGCCAGAACTTGAGGTTACAACAGAGGCTCTTGCTTATGACACTCTTCATCAGGACGATCCAGACTTACTTAAGGGTCAAACTCGTGTTGTTCGAGCAGGCGTCGCAGGTGAGCGCACGATCTTAACGGAAGTGACGACTGTAGATGGCAAGGATAATCGCAAGCAGGTTTCTAATGAAGTGACGACCGCGCCCGTTTCCGAAATTATCGCAGTAGGTACTAAGGTAGACTCCACCTCAATCCCAAGTGAAGGTACTTCAAGCTTGGTCGAGGTTAAGCCAGAGTTAGAGGTGACGACAGAAACCGTTGCCTATGACACTCTTCATCAGGACGATCCAGACTTGCTTAAGGGTCAAACTCGTGTTGTTCAAGCAGGCGTTGCAGGTGAGCGTACTATTTTAACGGAAGTTACGACCGTAGATGGCAAGGAAGACCGCCAAGTCAAATCTAATAGTATTACCCAAGAACCAGTTACCGAAATCATAGCAGTAGGCACTAAGGTAGACTCCACCTCAATTCCAAGTGAAGGAACTCCAAGCTTGGTCGAGGTGAAGCCAGAACTTGAGATTACGACAGAAGTCGTTGCCTATGATACTGTTTATCAGGACGATCCAGACTTACTTAAGGGCCAAACTCGTGTCATCAGAGCAGGTGTAGCAGGTGAGCGCACGATCTTAACGGCAGTCACGACTGTAGATGGCAAGGAGGTCCGCCAAATCAAATCCAATACTGTAACTGTGGCGCCAGTTACCGAAATCATAGCAGTAGGCACTAAGGTAGAATCCACCTCAATTCCAAGTGAAGGTTCTCCAAGCTTGGTCGAGCTAAAACCAGAGCTTGAAGTAACGACAGAAGCCGTTGCTTATGACACTCTTCATCAGGACGATCCAGACTTACTTAAGGGTCAAACTCGTGTCATCAGAGTGGGAGTAGCAGGCGAGCGTACTATCTTAACGGCAGTCACGACTGTAGATGGCAAGGAAGACCGCCAAGTCAAATCCAACACTGTAACCTTGGCGCCAGTTACCGAAATCATCGCAGTAGGCACTAAGGTAGAATCCACCTCAATCCCAAGTGAGGGAGCACCAAGTTTGGTCGAGGTGAAACCAGAGCTAGAGGTCACGACAGAAGCCGTTGCCTATGATACTATTCATCAGGACGATCCGGACTTGCTCAAGGGTCAAACCCGTGTCATTCAAGCAGGAGTAGCAGGAGAGCGCACTATTTTAACGGAAGTGACGACTGTAGATGGCAAGGAAGTCCGCCAAGTCAAATCCAACACTGTAACCTTAGAACCAGTTACCGAAATCATCGCAGTAGGCACTAAGATAGAATCCACCTCAATCCCAAGTGAGGGAGCACCAAGCTTGGTCGAGGTGAAACCAGAGCTAGAGGTCACGACAGAAGCCGTTGCCTATGACACAATTCATCAGGAAAATCCAGACTTGCTTAAGGGTCAAACTCGTGTCATCAGAGCAGGGGTTGTAGGCGAGCGTACTATTTTAACGGAAGTCACGACTGTAGATGGTAAGGAAGACCGCCAAGTCAAATCCAACACTGTAACTTTGGAGCCAGTTTCAGAAATTATCGCAGTAGGCACTAAGGTAGAATCCACCTCAACTCCAAGTGAAGGCACTCCAAGCTTGGTCGAGGTGAAGCCAGAACTTGAGGTTACGACAGAAGTCGTTGCCTATGATACTGTTTATCAGGACGATCCAGACCTACTTAAGGGTCAAACTCGCCTTATCCGAGCAGGTGTTGCAGGTGAGCGCACTATCTTAACAGAGGTGACAACTGTAGATGGCAAGGAAGACCGCCAAGTCAAATCCAACACTGTAACTGTGGAACCAATTTCAGAAATCATAGCAGTAGGCACTAAGGTAGAATCCACTTCAACTCCAAGTGAAGGTACACCAAGCTTGGTCGAGGTGAAGCCAGAGCTTGAAGTTACGACAGAAGCCGTTGCTTATGATACTATTCATCAGGACGATCCGGACTTGATTAAGGGTCAAACACGTGTCATTCAAGCAGGTGTTGCAGGTGAGCGCACTATTTTAACGGAAGTCACGACTGTGGATGGTAAGGAAGACCGCCAAGTCAAATCCAATACTGTAACCTTGGAGCCAGTTTCAGAAATCATAGCAGTAGGCACTAAGGTAGAATCCACTTCAATTCCAAGCGAAGGTACACCAAGCTTGGTCGAGGTGAAACCAGAGCTTGAAGTAACGACAGAAGCCGTTGCTTATGATACTATTCATCAAGACGATCCAGACTTACTCAAGGGGCAAACCCGCCTTATCCGATCAGGCGTCGCAGGTGAGCGCACGATCTTAACGGAAGTGACGACTGTGGATGGCAAAGAAGTCCGCCAAGTCAAATCCAACACTGTAACTGTGGATTCAATTTCCGAAATTATAGCAGTAGGTACTAAGGTAGAGTCGGCGCCAGTTCCAGAACCTAAGATTGATACCCAAACAATCCCATATAAAACAATCTATCAAGCAGATGATAGCCAAGAGATCGGTTCTAGAAAAACGAAAATTCATGGGGTCAATGGAAAAGTAGAAACCACTACACGATATACAAGAGATCAAACCAGTGGTCAGATTACAGAGGCTAGTACATCAAAAACTCTGGTGGAAAAGGTAGATGAGGTTGTTCTAGTTGGGACCAAACCAAGTGTGGAAACGAAGGTTATCGCTAATAAAACGATATATGAAGCGGATCCGACACTTCCTTATCAAACAGAAAAAGTTGCTATTTCAGGTAAGGAAGGAAGCGAAAAAACGACTACCACCTACCAAGTAGATACTCAGACAGGTCAGGTTACAGAAAGAGATCACCAAAAAGAAGTAACAGTTCCGATTGATAAAGTTATGAAAGTCGGAAATGTCCAAACCATCGTGACACCAATTCCAATCAAGGAGGAACGCCGTCAGGATCCAACACTTGATAAGGATCTTGAAAAAGTAGAAAGCCAGGGCGATCCTGGTGAGTCCACCACTACCAGAGTTTATGAAGTAAATTCGCAAACAGGTGAAATGCTATCACACACGGAAACAAGTACTGTGACAAAAGCAATGAAGCCAAAGGTCATCTTGGTGGGAACCAAAGAAAACAAACCTCATCTTCTTCCAGTGAATACGGAGTTAGAAAATGCTATCGATGTACGACCTGCTAGCCAAGGAATGAAGGCTGTAGATTTGCTTTCCAATCCTTACGTGACAAATGCTCTCAGACCAAATATTCTGGGTCGAGATGTGATTAGTAAGAAGATTGAACTCAAAAAGACAAATCCTACTATTACAGATGATGAGGTTAGAGAAGTCCTTCGTAAAGAATATCTAGAGAGATTATCTATTAAAGACGCGCTTGAAGAAACGAAAAAGACCCTAGATACAGACCTTAAAAAAGTTGTAGCCCATAGCTTGAGTGTGCTTGGAAACACAGCGGAAAGCAGAGCTAAGGTTCAGGCAGATTTAGAAGCTAATAAGGAAAAAATTCTCTTAGGTTTAACCTATATCAATCGTTTTTATAATATTGACTTTGGCAAGACCAACATCCGTGATATTCTTGCCTACAATCCAAGCTCCTTTGGCAAGAAGGTGACATCACTAGAGTGGCTAACATCTCTGGGTTCAATGAGCTATGATGAGATGAAGATGGTCAATAGTCCACGAACATTTGAAAAATACTTTGGAAAGGTAACCGACAAGTCAACTCTATTAGACTTTCTTGACTATAACCGAACTACCTTTACAAGTATGGATGGCGATACTTGGTTGAAGGATGCTACAAAAGCTATCGTTGTCGAGAAGCAATCTAAAGAAAAAACAGACGAAAATGTAAGTCTCTACACGAAATTAACCTCTGATCCTGCCAAGTATGGAGCAGAACCTCAACAGATTGATAATCGCAAACAATATAACATGGCAACCCTTCTAGGCCTAGTGAATATCAAGGAACCAAGTATTTATGCTATTACAAATATGGCAACCGTTTCTTACGGTAATATCGGAACTTATATGGATAGCTCACTGGCTCAGAGCAATCCTACCCAATATAAGGCTGAATTGGAAAAAGTGAAGGCTTTGGTTGAACTGACAGCTGAGCGTCAGGCTGCTTATGTTGATACGCTTTATAGAATCACTAAAAAAGACAATCAATCAAAACTAGTAACCAACCGTTTGATTGTGGATACTATGAAAAAGTATACTAGCAAGCAAAATGCAGGCATCAAGGAAACCTGGTCTAAGGAGTTTGGTTCAGAGGCGGATAAGGGAGTCAAGGACTTCATGTCTCCGCTAGGCATGTATTCTCCGTCTCAATCAGTAGGTGCTGAGGCTAATGGGGTTGGTGTTCGCTACTTTATTGATAGAGTTTTGGACGATCGAGGGTCAGCAACCTATTCTCATGAAATGACTCACTTGTTGGATCGTACAGTTCTCTTTAACAATTATGGTCGACGAGATGGTACAGGAGCAGAATTCTATGCACGTGGAATCTTTGAAAACTCCTACACTCCTGAAACAGATAGTTACTTTAACTTGAACTTTGTTTATGATGAGAGTGACAAAGAAAGTTTTTACAACAAAACACCGGAACGCTTTAAATCAGCTACAGATTTGAAAGAATATATGCACGGTAGTTTCGATGTTCTCTATACTTTGGATTATCTAGAAGCTGAGGCAAGTCGAGGATTGTCAGCAGCGGATAAGGCAGTCTACTTTAAGCAACTCTTGCCGAGTGCGACAAGTGGTTCAAGAACTCCTGTTTCTTATCCAAATCCATCTGTCAAACCAACTCACCAGAGTGAGGAAATCAAGGCCTTGACAGAGGCAGATGCTAGCATGCTAGGCGATGTTCATAGTTTGATTGATAATCACATCGTAGTAAATCGCTATATTATCAAGGGGTTCACGGCTACAGGTAAAGTAGATGCCAATGGCTATTATACCGTTGATATGTTTGATACGATTTATGGTGTCAACGAAAATGACAAGGGGATGAGTGGCGATATCAGCTTTAGAAAACAAGCCTTTGAACTCATGGCAGGTCTTGGTTACTACGAAGGTTTCGTTCCTTATGTCTCTAATCAGTACAAGCAAGATGCTGAAAAAGAGAATCGTCCCTTGTCAGACCAGTACATCTTTGAAAAGATCTTAGTTGGTAAAACCTATGCTCAATTCAAGAAGGAACAAATGGATGAAAGGATTGCAAATATCAGTAAGTTGAAATCGATTACCATTGACTATAAAGGTAAGCAAGAAGTGATTGCCAGTCCTGAAAGAATGAAGCAATTGATGGAAGAAGCGGTAAAAGAAGAACTTGCTCAGATCAAAGCAGGAAATATCAGCCAAAAACAATACCGTTTCATTGAAACTCCTGTTCAGAAGTTGAAAAAGGCTATATACAAGGCATATCTCAAGGAATCAAATGAGTTTAGAAATTCCATCTATACTTCTTAAGAGCAAGATAAGTCAATCATTTAAAAGTTTCATAAGAGTTCATGCCAATTTTGATATTCTGTAAAAATGATTAACTAGTTAGCTAGGTTCGAGACAGAAAAACACCTTTTGAATTGCAAGTTTTCGCAGTTCAAAAGGTGTTTTGTTTATGATGATAGATTGCTTTTTTCTTCAGAATAGCGTTGATAGAAGTCAACTTTCAGTTGGATAAAGTTTTCCAATTCGCGCAGGAGTTGAAGTAATGTTGCGCGTGTTTCAAATTCTTCCCTTGTTTTAGGGAGGCTACGATTGCGAAATACCTGCAGATAGCTTTCAATATCATTTAATAGATCGTTGGCAGGATTGGTCTGACTGAGTTGATCCGCAATTTTAGCAAATAGCTGGGCAAGGATTAGGCTTTCGCTTGCTGCTAGATTACAGGTGTTGATTTGCTGGGCCATATTGCGAAGAATGCGACTCTGTCTCTGTCTCATTTCGAAATAGTGGATATGATAGTCGGTCTGATGAAAGAGATGGTCAGAGTGATCAAGATAGACCAGTTTGAGAGCTTCTTCAAGAAGCTGATCCAGTTCCTCAACGAGTTGAGCACGGTTGCGGCCATCGCCCTTTCCAAGATAATATTCAAAACGTTGTAAAATGTGTTTGAGTTTTTCTTCTACCTTGAGATGATAGAGATGGATTTCTTCTTGTCGAGAAGGCATATAGAGATTGACAGTCAAGGCAAATCCCGTACCAATAAGAAATAGGAGAAGCTCGTTCACTAGCAGATCTGGTGAGGTAGACTCTTGAACTAAGAGATGACTGACCAGGACACTACTCGGGGTAATGCCAATTTCCCAGCCGAATTTATAGGCAAGGGGAACATAGAGGGCCAAATAGAGACCGAAACTCCAAATATGGTAGCCAGTCAGGTGAAAGGAAAGGACACCAATGAAAAGAGCAAGAAGGGTAGAGAATAAACGATTGCGAGCCAGCTTAATGGTGCTTCTACGGGTATCCGATAAGCTCAATAGGGCTATGATACCAGCGGACACTGCTGAAGATAAATCCAGAAAGTAGGCTAGAACACAGGCTAAACAGGTTGCCAGAACAAGTTTAAAAGTACGTTGGGTGATAGACATGAGACATTTCCTAAAATGAATGATAGAAACCAGACAAAACAAGCCCTAAATAGGCTTGCCTTGATTATTTATTGCGAGCAGAGGAAAATTCAGCTACTGCTGTAAAGAGGACATCTGTTGAGGAGTTGAGGGCTGTTTCGCAAGAGTCTTGGATAACACCGATGACAAATCCGACACCCACAACCTGCATAGCGATATCATTGGTAATTCCAAAGAGACTGCAAGCAACCGGGATAAGTAGGAGTGAACCTCCGGCGATTCCTGAAGCACCGCAGGCAGAGATGGCTGCAACGATACTGAGTACAAAGGCTGTTGCAAAATCAACTGAGATTCCAAGGGTATTGACAGCAGCTAGGGTTAAGATGTTGATGGTAACAGCAGCTCCAGCCATATTGATAGTTGATCCAAGTGGGATAGAAACAGAATAGGTATCTGGATTAAGACCTAGATCCTCACAGAGTTTCATATTAACAGGGATATTTGCAGCTGAGCTTCGGGTGAAAAAGGCTGTGACTCCGCTGATACGCAAACATTTCCAAACAAGTGGATAAGGATTTTTCTTGATAAATAGAAAAGCAATCAGAGGATTGATCACTAGGGCAACGAAAACCATAGTAGCAATCAAAAGTCCGAGTAGGATCCCGTAGTTTGCTAGACTAGCGATACCTTGGTCAGAGATGGTTTTGAAGACCAAGCCCAGGATACCAAAGGGCGCCAGATTAATGATCCATTCGACGATTTTTGAAGTCACACTGGCCATTGTTTTGAGTAGCTCCTTGCTATTTTTACTAGCTTCACGCATGGCAACTCCAAAGACGATAGCCCAAGATAAAATTCCGATATAGTTAGCTTCGATGATGGCGTTGACAGGATTATCTACTATTTTTAGCAGAAGATTGCTTAGCACTTGTCCGATACCGTCTGGAGGAGTAACTTCTGTGCTAGCGCTACTCAAGACCATCTGAACAGGGAAGAGAAAACTAGCCAAAACTGCTACAAGAGCCGCAGCAAAAGTCCCCAGCAAATAGAGGAAAATGACTTTTTTCATATTGCTATCTTGACCTTTCTGGTGTTGGGAAAGGGCGTTAGCGACTAAAGCAAAAACCAGGATAGGGGCGATGGCCTTTAGTCCTCCTACAAATAAATCTCCCAATAAACCGATGCCAGTTAGATTAGGAACGAGTAGACCTAGAATTGCTCCCAAGGTCATTCCGATTCCGATCCGTTTGATCAGATTTGTTTTGTTCCAAGCACGAATAATTCTTTTCATAAATGTCTCCTTTTTGTGTATTGTTTATGATTATAGTATAAATATACTTGAAAAGCAAGTGTCTCATAGATTTTATTAGAATAAATGAATATTTATGAAAAGGATGGCTGGGGAGGATTTATGGTATAATGGATAGAAAAGGAGTTTTATATGCAAGAATTTTTTCAACGTTATCTGGATAAATTAGATCTAACAACTGTTTTAGAGAATCTCTTGACTAAGGTGATTTCTCTTTTGCTTCTCATTCTTGTCTTTTATTTAGCTAAAAAGTTCCTCCATGTTGCTGTACGAAAGATTGTCAAACCATCACTTAAATTTTCAAATCGAGATGCAGGTAGACAAAAGACCATTTCTCGTTTGCTTGAAAATATTTTCAACTACACGCTTTATTTCTTTTTGATTTACTGTATTTTATCCATTCTAGGTTTACCTGTCTCTAGTTTGCTTGCAGGTGCAGGGATTGCTGGGGTAGCTATCGGTATGGGAGCACAAGGCTTTCTATCAGACGTCATCAACGGCTTCTTTATTCTCTTTGAACGTCAGTTGGATGTAGGGGATGAAGTTATTTTGACCAATGGGCCTATTACTGTATCGGGAAAAGTAGTTAGTGTCGGAATTCGAACGACTCAACTGAGAAGTGATGACCAAGCCCTTCACTTTGTTCCTAACCGCAATATTACTGTGGTTAGCAATTTTTCAAGGAAAGAAGAGAACTGAAATTTTACCTCTTTTATGGTACAATAGAATGAGTTTGGTAAGGGAGAAACGATGTTTTTAGATGAGCAATTAGGAAATGGTTGTGTTTGGATCAACCTAGATGTAGAAAAAATTAAAAATCTTGAAGATTTATCTGAAATCTACGGATTAGATAAGGAAACCATCGAATATGCGCTGGATAAAAATGAACGTGCCCATATGGATTACAACCGTGAGAATGGGACTGTGACCTTTATCTACAATGTTCTGGATTTAGAAAAGGACAAGGATTACTATGAAGCGATTCCCATGACCTTTATCGTTGAAAACAAACGAATGATTACCATCAGCAACCATAAGAATGCTTATGTCATTGATCAGATGTTAGCTTATCTGGATAGCCATGAGTCGCTTTCTATTTACAAGTTTCTCTTTGCTGGTTTAGAGATTATCAGTAACGCTTATTATCCTGTCATTGAAGAGATGGATAAAAGTAAGGACGAAATTAGTGCCTTGCTACGTCAAACTACAACAAAGAAAAATCTCTTCGCCCTCTCTGACTTGGAGACAGGTATGGTTTACTTGACAGCAGCGGCAAAACAAAATCGACTCCTCTTGGAACATATCCAAGGACACGCGCTTTATCGGAACTTTAACGAAGTGGAAAGAGAGCAGTTTGATGATGCTATGATTGAAGCTCATCAGTTGGTGTCCATGACAGATTTGATTTCTCAAGTCTTGCAACAACTCTCCGCTTCTTACAACAACATCCTAAACAATAACCTGAATGATAGTTTGACAACCTTGACCATTATCTCAGTTTTGCTAGCCATTCTTGCAGTCATTACAGGATTTTTCGGAATGAATGTCCCTCTGCCATTTACAGAAGAGCCCAATGCTTGGATTTATATCTTAATAGCAAGTTTGATTTTATGGGCAGCCTTATCTCAATGGCTGAAGAAAATTACTAGAAAATAAAAGAGAAGGAGACAGAATGGCGATTGAAAATTACATGCCAGATTTTGCTGTGGAAGCAGTTTATGATTTGACAGTCCAAAGCCTGAAAAACCAAGGGATCAAAGCTGTTTTGGTGGATTTGGACAATACCCTGATTGCTTGGAATAATCCAGATGGAACAGTAGAGATGAAGCAATGGTTGCATGATCTGCGTGATGCTGGCATACGGATCATTGTGGTATCTAACAATACTCCCAAACGTGTCAAACGAGCAGTTGAAAAATTTAATATTGACTATGTTTACTGGGCACTGAAGCCCTTTACTCTAGGAATTAACCGTGCCATGAAACATTTCCACTATGAAAAAGACCAAGTGGTCATGGTTGGCGACCAGCTAATGACGGATATTCGAGCAGCCCATCGAGCAGGTATTCGCTCGATTTTGGTTAAACCATTAGTTCAACACGACTCTATTAAGACTCAGATTAACCGAGCTCGTGAGCGTCGTATGATGAGAAAAATCGCTGAAAAGTACGGCCCTATTACTTATAAAAAAGGAATCTAACTATGGAAGAAATTCTCTGTATTGGTTGTGGAGCAACTATTCAGACTACAGATAAGACTGGGCTTGGTTTCACCCCCCAGTCGGCACTCGAAAAAGGTTTGGAAACTGGAGAAGTTTATTGCCAGCGTTGTTTCCGTCTTCGTCATTATAATGAAATCACAGATGTTCAGTTAACGGATGATGATTTCCTCAAACTCTTGCACGAGGTAGGAGACAGTGATGCCTTGGTGGTCAATGTCATTGATATTTTTGACTTCAATGGCTCTGTTATCCCAGGTTTGCCACGCTTTGTGTCGGGAAATGATGTGCTCTTGGTTGGAAACAAAAAAGATATCCTACCTAAGTCAGTGAAACCAGGTAAGATTAGCCAGTGGCTGATGGAGCGTGCTCACGAGGAAGGCTTGCGTCCTGTTGATGTCGTCTTGACTTCAGCCCAAAACAAGCATGCCATTAGAGAAGTGATTGACAAGATTGAGCACTATCGTAAGGGACGTGACGTCTATGTTGTCGGCGTGACCAATGTTGGTAAATCAACCCTCATCAACGCCATTATCCAGGAAATCACGGGTGACCAGAACGTCATCACAACTTCACGCTTCCCAGGAACAACCTTGGATAAGATTGAAATTCCACTCGATGATGGTTCTTATATCTACGATACACCAGGAATTATCCACCGTCACCAGATGGCTCACTACTTGACGGCTAAAAATCTCAAGTATGTCAGCCCTAAAAAGGAAATCAAACCTAAAACCTACCAGCTCAATCCAGAGCAAACCCTATTTTTAGGTGGCTTGGGACGCTTTGATTTCATTGCAGGAGAAAAGCAAGGATTTACAGCCTTCTTTGACAATGAACTCAAACTTCATCGTACCAAGCTTGAAGGGGCTAGTGCTTTCTACGACAAGCACCTGGGAACCCTTCTTACACCACCAAATAGCAAGGAAAAAGAAGATTTTCCAAAACTAGTCCAACATGTATTTACCATCAAGGATAAGACAGACCTAGTCATCTCAGGCCTAGGCTGGATCCGCGTAGCAGGCATCGCAAAAGTCGCCGTCTGGGCCCCAGAAGGCGTCGCCGTCGTCACACGAAAAGCAATTATTTAAAATAAAATCACCGAGCGAACAAAGTGAGCTCATAAAAAGATAGTTATTGCCGTGGTGTCTTGCCAATCTTGAGATTAGCAAGGGGCACAATTGAGACCTAGGCTCAATTGTGAGGTCAGGAAATCCATTTTTCAAAGATGAAATCATTGAAAAATTAGTTCCGACCGTCCCCCACCACCTAAAATAACTATCAAAAAAGGAAGAAAGAATATGTCATTAACATCGAAACAACGTGCCTTCCTCAACAGCCAGGCACACACCCTCAAACCCATCATCCAAATCGGGAAAAATGGTCTCAACGACCAAATCAAAACCAGCGTTCGCCAAGCACTTGACGCGCGTGAATTGATCAAGGTTACTCTCTTGCAAAACACAGATGAGAATATCCACGAAGTTGCTGAAATCTTGGAAGAAGAAATCGGTGTGGATACAGTCCAAAAAATCGGACGCATCTTGATTTTGTATAAACAATCCAGCAAGAAAGAAAATCGCAAGATTTCTAAAAAAGTTAAAGAAAGCTAAGAACGATACTCCCAAAAGCTGTTTTTACAGAAGAGTAAAGGAGATTAACCTATGGCAATTGAATTATTAACTCCCTTTACAAAAGTGGAGTTAGAGCCAGAAATCAAGGATAAAAAACGCAAACAAGTCGGTATTTTGGGTGGAAATTTTAATCCCGTTCATAATGCTCATCTGATTGTTGCAGATCAAGTTCGTCAACAGTTGGGATTGGATCAAGTTTTACTCATGCCTGAATACCAGCCACCTCACGTAGACAAAAAGGAAACCATTCCTGAACACCATCGCCTCAAGATGTTAGAATTGGCGATTGATGGAATCGAGGGTCTAGCTATTGAGACTATTGAGCTAGAACGTAAGGGTATTTCTTACACCTACGACACCATGAAGATTCTGACAGAGAAGAATCCAGATACAGATTATTACTTTATCATCGGTGCTGACATGGTAGACTATTTACCCAATTGGTATAGAATTGATGAACTGGTCGACCTCGTTCAGTTTGTAGGAGTTCAGCGACCACGATACAAGGCAGGAACTTCCTATCCAGTTATCTGGGTGGATGTGCCTCTCATGGATATCTCATCCAGCATGGTGCGTGACTTCCTTGCTCAAGGTCGGAAACCCAACTTTCTCCTACCTCAGCCTGTGCTAGACTACATCGAGAAGGAGGGGCTCTACTGATGGCCTATCAAGACTATATCAACTGCTCCCGTGAGGCTTTGTTGGAAAAAATGGCAGAGCTTCTACCTGAAAAACGCTTAACCCATTGCTTGGGTGTGGAGCGTGCAGCCATAGAACTGGCTCAGCGCTTTGGAGTCGATGTTGAGAAAGCAGGTCTAGCAGGCCTTCTTCATGACTATGCTAAAAAGCTGTCAGATCAGGAATTTCTGGATTTGATTGATCGTTATCAGCTAGACCCTGACCTCAAAAACTGGGGCAATAATGTCTGGCATGGCATGGTTGGCATCTACAAGATTCAGGAAGATTTGGATTTGCATGATTCAGAAATCCTGCGAGCCATTGAAATCCATACAGTTGGGGCTGACCAGATGACGGACCTAGATAAGGTCATCTACGTCGCAGACTACATCGAGCACAATCGTACCTTTCCAGGAGTGGATGTGGCGCGTGAGATTGCAAGTTTGTCACTTAATAAGGCGGTGGCCTACGAGACAGCTCACACAGTGGAGCATTTGGCTCACCAGGGATTCCCCATCTATCCCCAAACCCTTGGAACCTATAACGCCTATGTGCACTATTTGAAAGAGGACTAAATGAAGACGGCTTTTATAATCATTGATGTTCAGAATATTTTAGTGGAAACTGGGTTTCAGACAAAAAGTCTATTGGAAAAAATTTCTTATTTACAAAACCAGGCTAGAAGCAAGAATATCGAAATTATTTATGTTCAACATATTGAGAACTCTGAAGCTCAAACATCAGAAGATTGGCAGTTATCTGAGCTTTTAAGTCGAAAACCTAATGAAAAGGTCTTTCAGAAGAAGTATAACAGTATTTTCAAAGAAACTGGTTTAAAAGAATACTTGGATAAACAGGGGATTGAAAAATTAGTTTTATGTGGTATGCAGACAGAATATTGTGTGGATACCTCTGTCAAGGTTGCCTTTGAATATGGCTATCAGCTTATTATTCCAGAAGGAACTTGCACAACGTTTGATGGCGATGACATTCCAGCAGAAACGATAAATGAATTTTATGAGGGCATTTGGGAGGGGCGCTTTGCAGATGTCCTAGATTACAAACATATTTTCTAGAAAGAGGATTAAATGAAAGAAAAAGAATTACTAGAACTAGTCGTGAAAGCGGCTGATGAGAAACGCGCGGAGGATATCCTCGCACTTGACGTACAAGATTTGACCAGCGTGACAGACTACTTTGTTATCACTAGCTCAATGAATAGCCGTCAGTTGGATGCTATCGCTGACAATATCCGTGAAAAAGTTGCTGAAGCAGGCTTTAAAGGCAGCCATGTCGAAGGTGATGCAGCTGGAGGCTGGGTCTTGCTAGACCTCGGCAGTGTCGTTGTGCATATCTTCTCAGAAGAAATGCGTGCCCACTATAACCTCGAAAAGCTATGGCATGAGGCTAATTCTGTAGATTTATCAGAAACTCTATAGTCTTTTCCTTTATCTTTTATTACGGCGTTAACTCGAAACGAGAAACAAGCTAAGCTTGTCTGATTTATAACCTCAATCAGTCTCCCAGACTGATTGAGCAAACTCTAGTTATGCCTGCAATTCGTTTCCTAGTACTAAAAGCAAACGAAAAGACTATAGCGTTACAATTGAACTCAGTTGCAGTCAACTGGGTTTTATTTGCTTATTTTAGAAAAATTGATTGAAAGGTAAAGGGCGAGTGGTGTTTGCCATGGACGCTCTTGGTATCATGATTATGGCAACTTATGAAACTTTTGCGGCGGTCTATGATGCGGTCATGGATGATAGTTTATATGACAAATGGACGGACTTTTCGCTACGCCATTTGTCTAAAACCAAGGACAGAAAGAAGCTTTTGGAATTGGCTTGTGGGACAGGGATCCAGTCCGTTCGCTTTTCGCAAGCTGGTTTTGATGTGACTGGACTTGATTTGAGTGCGGATATGTTGAAGATTGCCGAAAAGAGAGCGGCTTCAGCCAAGCAAAAGATTGATTTCATTGAAGGTAATATGCTGGATTTGTCCAAGGCAGGTAAATACGACTTTGTGACCTGCTATTCCGATTCTATCTGCTATATGCATGATGAAGTGGAAGTAGGGGATGTCTTTAAAGAAGTCTATAATGCCCTCAATGAAGATGGTGTCTTTATCTTTGATGTGCATTCGACCTACCAGACTGATGAGGTCTTTCCAGGTTATTCTTATCATGAAAATGCGGAAGATTTTGCCATGCTTTGGGATACCTATGAGGATGCAGCACCACATTCTATCGTGCATGAACTGACCTTCTTTGTCAAGGAGACAGACGGTTCCTTTAGTCGTCATGATGAAGTCCATGAAGAGCGTACTTATGAGGTCTTGACCTATGATATTTTGCTGGAGCAGGCTGGCTTTAAATCCTTTAAACTCTTTGCGGACTTTGAAGACAAGGAGCCAACAGAAACCAGTACCCGTTGGTTTTTCGTCGCACAGAAGTAGGAGATTACCATGACCATTACAGGTATTATCGCGGAGTTCAATCCCTTTCATAATGGACATAAATACCTGCTGGAACAGGCAGAGGGACTGAAAATCGTTGCCATGTCTGGGAATTTCATGCAGCGTGGAGAGCCTGCTATCGTGGATAAGTGGACACGGGCGCAGATGGCGCTGGAACATGGCGCGGATTTGGTCGTGGAATTGCCCTTTTTAGTCAGTGTCCAAGCGGCGGATTTTTTCGGCCAAGGTGCAGTGGCTATCTTGGCTCGTTTGGGAATTGATACCTTAGCCTTTGGGACAGAGGAAGTTCTGGATTATCAGAAAATTACTGCCCTATACTCAGAACGTGGTCAAGAGATGGAACTTTTCATGGAAAACTTACCTGATTCTCTTTCTTATCCCCAGAAAAACCAAGCTATGTGGAAGGAGTTTGCAGGTCTTGATTTTTCTGGTGATACGCCCAATCATGTTCTTGCTCTCGCCTATGCCAAGGCAGTCGCGGGGCGCAACATCAAACTTCATCCAATTCAACGTCAGGGAGCAGGTTATCATTCTGTGGACAAGGATGTGGACTTTGCCTCAGCGACAGCTCTTCGTCAACATCAAAATGATCAAAATTTCTTAGAACGTTTTATGCCTTCGGTTGAAATCTTTAAAAATGCTGGTAAGGTGAGCTGGGATAACTATTTTCCCTTGCTCTGCTATCAAATTTTGTCAAATCCTGACCTAACTAACATTTATCAGGTCAATCAAGAAATGGCGGTGCGCATCAAGGATGCTATAAAGATAGCTCAGTCTGTGGAAGAGTTGGTAGAGGCAGTTGCCACCAAACGATACACCAAGGCTCGTGTACGACGACTTTTGACCTATATCTTGGTCCAGGCTAGAGAAAGCGACTTACCAGAAGGCATACATGTCTTTGGCTTTACAGAAAAAGGCAGACAACATCTCAAATCTCTGAAAGACCAAGTCCAGCTAGTTAGTCGCATCGGTAAAGAACCCTGGGATGCTATGACTCAAAAGGCAGATCAAGTCTACCAACTAGGAAATCCCAATCTCTTAGAGCAGAATTTTGGTCGAGTGCCAATTAAAATCGAATCAAACTGAGTCTACTTTGAGGTAGGCTTTTTTGTTTTTTTCGAATAAATAGAAAGAAAGGAAAAAATCTTGTACAAGTTCCTGACAATTTTTTCTTTTCGTGTATAATAATGGAATAGAGGTAAAACGAGGTATGGTTATGGAAGCAGTTCTTTACTCAACATTCCGAAATCATTTAAAGGACTATATGAAGAAGGTAAACGATGAGTTTGAGCCTTTGACAGTAGTTAATAAAAATCCTGATGAAGACATTGTAGTTCTTTCAAAGAGTGAGTGGGATAGTATTCAAGAAACCTTGAGAATTGCTCAGAATAAGGAGCTTTCTGACAAGGTCTTGCGAGGAATGTCCCAAGTTCGTGCAGGACATACTCAGGTGCATGTGATAGAGGAGTGATGGATGCTACTCAAGTTTACAGAAGATGCCTGGGCGGATTATTGCTACTGGCAAAACCAAGATAAGAAAACATTGAAAAGAATCAATAAACTAATCAAGGATATTCAACGCGACCCTTTTACAGGAATTGGTAAACCAGAACCGCTCAAGTATGATTACCAAGGAGCTTGGTCACGTCGTATTGAAGCAGAAAATTGCTTGATTTACATGATGGATGCAGATAGCGTCGCTTTCTTATCCTTTAAAGATCATTATTAAGTCTACTGAAAGGTAGGCTTTTTAACTTATTTTTTTCTAAAAAAATCTTTAAAAATTTACTTAGGGAGAATAGCCTATTTTATTAGGGAAAATAAGGATTTTTAACCTTGAAATGACCAAAACAACTTCAAATTAAGGTTTGTTAAAAATAATTTTTTATGGTAGAATGTATAAGAATGCATATCATTCGGATAAACAAATAAATTGAGGTAAAAACATGGAAATTATGGCGATTGTTATCGTTGTTTTTGCCGTCATCATTGGTTTAGTCATTGGATATGTCAGCATCTCAGTCAAGATGAAATCATCACAAGAGGCTGCAGAGCTGATGCTTTTAAATGCTGAACAAGAAGCAACTAATTTACGAGGACAAGCTGAGCGCGAAGCGGATTTATTACTCAATGAAGCTAAGAGCGAAAGCAAGTCTCTTAAAAAAGAAGCACTATTGGAGGCCAAAGAAGAAGCCAGAAAATACCGTGAAGAAGTGGACGCTGAATTTAAATCAGAACGTCAAGAACTCAAGCAAATCGAAAGTCGTTTGACCGAACGTGCTAGCAGTCTTGATCGTAAAGATGACAATTTGACGAACAAAGAAAAAACACTTGAACAAAAAGAACAAAGTATTTCTGATAGAGCAAAAAACCTTGATGTACGTGAAGAGCAACTAGAAGAAATTGAGAAACAAAAGCAAGCTGAACTAGAGCGTATTGGAACTCTGACTCAGTCGGAAGCAAAAGACATTATCTTGGCCCAGACAGAGGAAAACTTGACTAAGGAAATTGCTAGTCGCATTCGTGAGGCTGAGCAAGAAGTTAAGGAACGTTCAGACAAATTGGCTAAGGATATCTTGTCTCAAGCCATGCAGAGAATTGCTGGTGAGTATGTAGCTGAGTCTACCAACTCTACAGTTCATCTGCCTGATGATACCATGAAAGGTCGTATCATTGGTCGTGAAGGGCGTAATATTCGTACCTTTGAAAGTTTGACAGGGGTTGATGTTATCATTGACGACACTCCAGAAGTGGTAACCTTGTCAGGTTTTGATCCTATCCGTCGCGAGATTGCCCGTATGACGATGGAAACCTTGCTTAAGGATGGACGTATCCACCCAGCTCGTATCGAAGAGTTGGTTGAGAAAAATCGTCAAGAGATTGATAACAAGATTCGTGAATATGGTGAGGTAGCAGCCTATGAAATTGGTGCACCGAACCTTCACCCTGACTTGATGAAGATCATGGGTCGCTTGCAGTTCCGTACTTCATACGGACAAAATGTCTTGCGTCATTCGATTGAAGTTGCTAAGTTGGCTGGTATTATGGCCAGCGAACTTGGTGAAAATGCTACCCTTGCTCGTCGTGCGGGATTCCTTCACGATATTGGTAAAGCCATTGACCGTGAAGTAGAAGGTAGCCACGTTGAGATTGGTACCGAGTTAGCTCGCAAGTACAAAGAGCATCCAGTTGTAATCAACACCATTGCAAGTCACCACGGAGATGTAGAACCTGAAAGTGTGATCGCAGTTATCGTTGCTGCAGCGGATGCCTTAAGCGCAGCCCGTCCAGGAGCTCGTAGTGAGTCACTCGAAAGCTACATTAAACGTCTCCATGATTTAGAGGAAATTGCGAATAGCTTTGAAGGTGTTCAAAATAGCTTTGCCCTTCAAGCAGGTCGTGAAATCCGCATTATGGTAAATCCAGGTCAAATCAAAGATGACAAGGTCACAATCTTGGCTCATAAAGTTCGTGAGAAAATCGAAAACAATCTCGATTACCCAGGAAATATCAAGGTAACCGTGATTCGTGAACTTCGTGCAGTTGATTATGCAAAATAAATAAGAAAGAGCAGTTGAAAAATTACTGCTTTTTTGTTACACTAGATAGAAAGATTGTAGCGAGCAGAAATGGCTTTAGATATATAATCTTACAGAAATTTTCAAGTCATTTCACAAACTATCCAAAGGAGACATAATGGCAGACCGAGGCTTACTAATCGTTTTTTCAGGTCCTTCAGGAGTTGGGAAAGGAACGGTTAGACGAGAAATTTTTGAGAGTTCTGAAAATCAATTTCAATATTCTGTATCTATGACGACACGGGCACAACGTCCAGGTGAAGTAGATGGTGTTGATTATTTCTTCCGTACAAGGGAGGAATTTGAAGAATTGATCCGTCAAGGGCAGATGTTAGAGTATGCAGAGTATGTGGGTAACTACTATGGAACTCCTCTGACTTATGTTAATGAAACACTTGATAAGGGAATCGATGTCTTTCTTGAAATTGAAGTGCAGGGAGCTCTTCAGGTTAAGAAAAAAGTTCCAGATGCTGTCTTTATCTTTTTGACACCACCAGATTTGGAAGAATTGCAAGACCGTCTCGTAGGCCGAGGTACAGATAGCGCAGAAGTGATTGCTCAGCGTATCGAAAAAGCCAAGGAAGAAATTGCTTTGATGCGTGAGTATGACTACGCTATTGTAAATGACCATGTTCCTCTTGCCGCAGAACGTGTCAAACGTGTGATTGAAGCAGAACATTTCCGTGTAGACCGCGTGATTGGTCATTATCAGGATATGCTACCAAAGTCTCCGACTATTCGATAAAATTTAGAAAACAGGTACAAACAAATGATGCTTAAACCCTCTATTGATACCTTGCTTGATAAGGTACCATCAAAATATTCACTTGTCATCTTGGAAGCAAAGCGTGCTCACGAATTAGAAGCAGGAGCACCTGCTACTCAAGAATTTAAATCTGAGAAATCTACTCTTCGTGCCTTAGAAGAAATTGAATCAGGGAATGTAACTATCCACCCAGATCCAGAAGGAAAACGCGAAGCTGTTCGTCGTCGTATCGAAGAAGAAAGACGATTGAAAGAAGAAGAAGAAAAGAAAATTAAAGAGCAAATCGCGAAAGAAAAAGAAGAAGGTGAAAAAATTTAAGGTTGGGGGGACTCAATCTTATTTTTTCTATTGCAAGAATACTCAATCAATTAAAAGGATTTAAGAAGAGAAGGAGGTGAGGATATGGCTATTGCTATTGCAAAAATCATTGTGGATGTTCCCTTGATGCAGACAGACCAGCCCTATAGCTACAAGATTCCAGAGGAATTTGAAGAGATGCTGGAAGTTGGCATGCGAGTTCATGTACCTTTTGGGAAGGCCAATCGCTTGATTCAGGGAATTGTTCTTGGGTTGGAGCCTCAATCTGATGCAGATGTGGCAGTCGAGGACTTAAAAGAAATTGCCGAGGTGCTGGACTTTTCTCCTGTTTTAACAGAGGAACAACTCTGGCTAGCTGAGGAACTACGTAAATCAGTCTTCTCATACAAAATTTCCATTCTAAAAGCTATGCTCCCTGGATTTTTGAACTCTAGCTATGATAAGATCCTCTATCCTCTGGAAGGCTTGAGTCAGAAAGATAGAGACCGTTTGTTTGGTTCGCAGGAGTCTCTAGCATTTTCATCTCTTGACCTGGAAAAGCAGGCTGAGATGATGCGATTGACTCGCAAAGGACTTTTGAAGTTAGAGTATCAGGCTATAGACCAGAAGAAGGTCAAAACACAGTCTTGGATTCAAGTGAATCTTGACAAATTAGAAAAGCTAGAAATCTCAAACCGTGCCAAGAAGAAATTGGAACTGCGAGATTATTTATTAGCACATCCTGAAAGCTCCCCTTTGTCAGCCTTATTAGAAAATTACTCACGGGACCAAGTCAATTTCTTTGTGGAACAGGGTGCTTTGACGATTCTTCAAAAGGAAGTTCAACGCTCAGCTGCTTACTTTGAAGGAATCGAGTCGAATCAAGCCTTAGAGTTAAATCAAGAGCAAAAAGTAGCCTGTGAGGCAGTTGTTGGAGCGATTGGGAAGAAACATCCTCCCTTTATGCTTCAAGGAATAACAGGAAGTGGTAAAACCGAGGTTTACCTGCAGATTATCCAAGGTGCCCTGGATATGGGAAAAACAGCGATTGTTCTAGTTCCGGAAATCTCTCTGACACCTCAAATAACCGAGCGATTTATTGCTCGTTTTGGTGAACAAGTAGCCATTCTCCATTCGGGTTTGTCCAATGGTGAAAAGTATGATGAATGGCGCAAGGTGGAGCGTGGAGATGCTCAGGTAGTTGTTGGGGCTCGCTCGGCTATTTTTGCACCTTTAAAAAATCTAGGTGTTATCATTATCGATGAAGAGCATGAGGCCAGCTACAAGCAAGATAGCAATCCGCGTTATCATGCTAGGGATGTGGCTCTTTTACGTGCCCAGTACAATCAAGCTGCCCTAGTCCTTGGTTCTGCAACGCCGAGTTTAGAGAGTCGTGCGCGTGCTGGCAAAGGCGTTTATCAACATCTGCGCCTGACACAACGTGCCAATCCTTTAGCAAGTATTCCTGAAGTTCAACTGATTGACTTCCGTGATTATATTGGGCAAAATGAAACGTCAAACTTTACACCACCACTGATTGAGGCCATTCAAGATCGACTGGATAAAAAAGAGCAGGTTGTTCTCATGCTCAATCGTCGTGGTTATTCTAGCTTTGTCATGTGCCGAGAATGTGGGACTGTTGATACCTGTCCCAACTGCGATATTTCCTTGACGCTGCATATGGATACTAAGACTATGAATTGTCATTATTGTGGATTTTCTAAGGAAATTCCTCATGTCTGTCCAAACTGTCAGAGTCGCAGTATTCGTTACTATGGAACAGGAACTCAGAAGGCCTACGATGAGCTAGCTGAACTCTTTCCAGAGGCACGTATTCTGCGCATGGATGTGGATACAACTCGCAAAAAAGGTAGTCACCAAGCACTTCTTGAGCAGTTTGGCAAGGGTGAAGCGGATATCCTGTTGGGAACCCAGATGATTGCCAAGGGCTTGGATTTTCCAAATGTGACCTTGGTTGGTGTTCTCAATGCGGACACAGCCTTGAACCTGCCTGATTTCCGTTCTTCTGAGAGAACTTTCCAACTCTTGACCCAGGTGGCAGGACGAGCAGGAAGAGCTGAAAAAGCTGGGCAGGTATTGATCCAGTCCTATAATCCTCAGCATTATGCCATTCGCTTTGCCAAGGACCAGGATTATGAAGGATTTTACACCTATGAAATGGCCATTAGACGTCAGCTAGGTTATCCACCTTATTATTTCACAATTGGAATTACCTTGTCTCATAAGAAAGAAGAAGAGGTTCTTAGACGTGCTTATCAAGTAATGGGTATTTTGCGGTCAGGTTTATCGGATGCTAGTGTAATTCTAGGTCCAACGCCAAAACCTATCGCTCGTACTCATAACCTCTATCATTATCAAATTTTGATTAAATACCGTTTAGAAGATGAGCTTGGTCCAACCCTTAACCAGGTCTTGGCCTTGACACAAGAACGGGAAAATAGCGACCTTCGTCTCAGTATTGACCACGAACCGCAACAATTTTTATAAGAAGGAGAAGATATGACAAAACTAATCTTTATGGGGACTCCCGATTTTTCAGCAACCGTTTTGAAGGGACTTTTGTCAGACGATCGCTACGAGATTGTAGCTGTTGTAACACAACCAGATCGCGCAGTTGGGCGTAAAAAAGTCATACAAGAAACCCCAGTAAAACAAGCAGCTAAAGAAGCAGGGCTTCCTATCTACCAACCAGAAAAATTATCGGGTAGTCCAGAAATGGAAGCTATCATGAACTTGGGTGCTGATGGAATTGTGACTGCAGCTTTTGGACAATTTCTCCCAAGTAAACTCCTTGATAGCATGAATTTTGCGGTCAACGTTCATGCTTCCCTCCTTCCTAAACACCGTGGTGGTGCTCCTATCCATTATGCCTTGATTCAAGGGGATGAGGAAGCTGGTGTGACCATTATGGAAATGGTCAAGGAAATGGATGCAGGAGATATGATTTCCCGTCGCAGCATCCCTATCACAGATGAGGACAATGTTGGAACCTTGTTTGAAAAATTGGCAATTGTTGGTCGTGATCTGCTTTTGGATACGTTGCCTGCATACATTGCTGGCGAGATTCAACCAGAACCACAAGACCCAAGTCAAGTAACTTTCTCACCAAATATCAAACCTGAGGAGGAAAAACTGGATTGGAACAAGACCAACCGTCAACTTTTCAACCAAATCCGTGGGATGAATCCATGGCCAGTTGCTCATACCTTCCTCAAGGGAGAACGCTTCAAAATCTATGAAGCTCTGCCAGTAGAAGGTCAGGGGAATCCGGGGGAGATACTCTCCATCGGTAAGAAAGAATTGATTGTCGCAACAGCAGAGGGTGCTCTATCTCTCAAACAGGTTCAACCAGCAGGGAAACCTAAGATGGATATTGCTTCCTTCCTCAACGGTGTGGGACGAACTTTGGCAGTAGGAGAACGATTTGGTGATTAAAGTTGAAACGGCTAGAAGTTTAGCCCTAGAGGTGCTAGAAGATGTCTTTGTCAATCAAGCATATTCCAATATTGCCTTAAATAAACACCTCAAGGGAAGTCAACTGTCAGCAGCAGACAAGGGCTTAGTGACAGAACTTGTTTATGGAACCGTAGCTCGTAAACTAACTTTAGAATGGTATTTGTCTCATTTTATTGAGGATAGAGACAAGCTGGACAGTTGGCTCTATGTTTTACTTCTCATGAGCACCTACCAACTCCAATACTTGGATAAGCTTCCTGACCATGCAGTGGTCAATGAAGCGGTAGAAATTGCAAAACTTCGTAAGAAGGGCAGTGAAAAACTGGTCAATGCTGTTCTTCGTCGTATTTTGCGTGAGGGTTTGCCAGATATTGCCTCTATCAAGCGTAAAAATAAGCGTGATTCCATTGCCTACTCTTTACCAGTTTGGTTGATTTCGAAGCTCAAGGAAGAGTATGGTGAAGAGAGAGCGCAAGCGATTTTTGAGGGTCTTTTGCAACGGAATAAAGCCAGTATCCGTGTGACAGATTTGAGTCGAAAAGAGCAGATTAAAGCTCTGCTTGGTGCAAGTGATTCTCTTTTATCTCCTGCTGGTCTGGTCAAGGAGCAGGGGCATTTTGCTGGTCACGCTTTGTTTGCTGAAGGGGCTATTACTATCCAGGATGAGTCTAGTCAGTTGGTTGCACCGACACTAGAGCTACAAGGAGATGAGCAGGTTTTAGATGCTTGTGCGGCCCCTGGTGGTAAGACTGCTCATATGGCGTCTTATCTAACTACGGGACAGGTGACGGCACTGGATCTCTACGATCATAAACTCACTTTGATTCAAGAAAATGCTCAGCGTTTAGGTGTAGCAGATCGTGTTCAAACGCAAAAACTGGATGCACGAAAAGTGCATGAGTTTTTTGGCAAGGATCAATTTGACAAAATTTTGGTTGATGCTCCTTGTTCAGGGATTGGTCTATTGCGTCGAAAACCAGATATCAAATATAATAAAGAGACAGCAGATTTCGCGTCATTACAGGAAATTCAGTTGGAAATATTAGGTAGTGTTTGTCAAACACTACGAAAAGGTGGTATAATAACCTATAGTACCTGCACTATTGTCTCGGAAGAGAACTTTCAAGTGGTTCAAGCATTTTTAGAAAGTCATCCCGAGTTTGAGCAGGTTAAACTAGATCACGAATGCAAGGATATTCTAAAAGATGGCTGTATCCTTATTACTCCAGAATTATACGGAAGTGATGGATTCTTCATCAGCCAATTTCGTAAGATATCCAATTAGGAAGGAACTGACACAATGGAGATTTCATTATTAACAGATGTGGGTCAGAAGCGTACAAATAATCAAGACTATGTCAATCTTTTTGTCAATCGTGCTGGTCGCACGATGATCATCTTGGCTGATGGAATGGGAGGTCATCGCGCAGGAAATATTGCCAGTGAGATGGCAGTTACGGACCTAGGTGTTGCCTGGGTTGATACGCAGATCGACACCGTTAATGAAGTTCGCGAATGGTTTGCCCACCATCTAGAAGTTGAAAATCAAAAGATTTATCAACTAGGACGAGATGAAGCCTACAAGGGAATGGGGACAACCCTCGAAGCTCTTGCAGTTATCGGAAATCAGGCAATTTATGCCCATATCGGAGATTCTAGAATCGGTCTCATTCGAGGGGAAGAGTACCGTCAACTGACAAGTGATCATTCTTTGGTCAATGAATTGCTTAAGGCGGGTCAATTGACACCTGAAGAAGCTGAAGCACATCCACAAAAGAATATCATCACCCAATCTATCGGACAAAAAGACGAAATTCAACCTGATTTTGGAATTGTCAGCTTGGAAGCAGGAGACTATCTGGTCATGAATAGCGACGGTCTAACCAATATGATTTCAGGCAGTGAGATCTATGATATTGTGACAAGCGATATTTCGCTTGATGATAAGGCAGCCACTTTGGTACGCTTTGCCAACAATGCCGGAGGGCTTGATAATATTACAGTTGCCCTTGTTTCGATTAAGGAGGAGGCGGCAGAATGATCCAAATCGGCAAGATTTTTGCCGGGCGGTATCGGATTATCAAACAAATTGGCCGTGGAGGTATGGCAGATGTCTACCTAGCCAAGGATTTGATTTTAGACGGGGAAGAGGTAGCTGTAAAGGTCTTGAGGACTAACTACCAGACTGACCCGATTGCTGTTGCGCGTTTTCAGCGTGAAGCGCGTGCAATGGCTGACTTAGATCATCCCCATATCGTTCGGATAACGGATATCGGCGAAGAGGACGGTCAACAGTACCTAGCTATGGAATATGTAGCTGGTCTTGATCTCAAGCGCTATATCAAAGAACACTATCCCCTCTCAAATGAAGAAGCTGTCCGTATCATGGGTCAGATTCTCTTAGCGATGCGCTTGGCGCACACTAAAGGTATTGTCCATCGTGACTTAAAGCCTCAAAATATTCTTTTAACTCCTGATGGAACGGCTAAGGTGACGGACTTTGGGATTGCTGTAGCCTTTGCAGAGACAAGTCTGACTCAGACCAACTCTATGTTGGGTTCTGTCCACTACTTGTCACCTGAGCAGGCTCGTGGCTCTAAGGCAACTGTCCAGAGTGACATCTATGCCATGGGGATTATTTTCTATGAGATGCTGACAGGGCATATCCCTTATGATGGCGATAGTGCAGTAACTATAGCCCTCCAGCATTTCCAAAAACCTCTCCCTTCGGTTATAGCTGAAAATCCATCTGTTCCCCAAGCTTTGGAGAATGTGGTCATCAAAGCAACTGCTAAAAAGCTTACGGATCGATACCAGTCGGTTTCAGAGATGTATGTTGATTTGTCTAGCAGTCTATCTTATAACCGCAGAAATGAACCAAAACTTGTTTTTGATGATGCTACTAAGGCGGACACAAAGACATTGCCAAAGGTTCCTCAAACAACCTTGACCTCCATTCCTAAGGTGCAACCACAGACAGATAGCCATCAGGCAACTAAAGATAGCCCAGAAGCAAGTGCTAAAAAATCTGTGGAAAAACCAGTGAAAAAACGTCATTTTAAAGCACGTTATCTGGTTCTACTAGCAAGTTTCGTACTGGTTGTCGCTTCTTTGGTGTGGATTTTATCCAGAACACCAGCTACTGTTGAGATTCCAAAAGTTGCAGGTCAAACTGTCGCTGAAGCAAAAGAAAATCTGAAAAAAGCGAATTTTGAAATTGGTGAGGAAAAAACGGAAGCTAGTGATACCGTAGAGGAAGGTCGGGTTATCCGAACAGATCCAGATGCTGGCTCAGCTCGCAAAGAAGGGTCTAAAGTTAATCTAATCATATCTTCAGGTAAACAATCATTTAAGATTGGAAACTATATTGGACGCAAATCTACTGATGTTATTGCAGAATTGAAAGGGAAAAAAGTTCCTGAAAATCTGATTAAGATTGAAGAAGAAGAGTCCAGTGAATCAGAACCAGGTGTGGTTTTAAAACAGAGCTTAGCAGAAGGTACGACTTATGATCTTACCAAGGCAACTTCTATCGTTTTGACTGTTGCTAAAAAGGTGACAACCGTGACCATGCCAAGTTATATTGGCTCAAGTCTTGAATTTACAAAGAATAACTTAATTCAGATTGTTGGTGTCAAGGAAGCTAATATCGAAGTAGTAGAGGTTTCGACAGCACCTGAGGGCACTGCTGAAGGAACTGTTGTCGATCAAAGTCCAAAACTAGGTGCGAAAGTTGATCTAAGTACGACACGTATAAAGATCTCTATTTATAAACCAAAAACTCCACCATCATCTTCTTCTGTTCCATCTTCGAGCCAGCGTAACTCTAACAGGGCAGATAATACGGTGCCATCTCAAAGTTCATCTACTCCATCTTCGTCTACGCAAACTCATGCGGACGAACATAACACTGATAACTAAATAATCTTTGTCACAGTTTTTGTGGCAAAGATTTTTTGGCTCTTTGTCAACTGTAGTGGGTTGAATAAAAGCTAACATCTGGAGAGGACAATCGTTGTCCTCTCCATTTTTATATTCAGAGCGATGAAAATTCGTTTCTTAAAGTTGTCAAAGTTCCTAAAACC
>NZ_JASHCG010000005.1:0-140785 GCF_047464215.1 Streptococcus infantis
ATCTGTAACATACTATAGTCCGTACGGGATTCGAACCCGTGTTACCGCCGTGAAAAGGCGGTGTCTTAACCCCTTGACCAACGGACCGGAGTTGTTATTTTCAACTCTTACTATTATACCGACTTTTCTTACTTTGTCAACACCTTTTTTTAATTTTTTTTTTAGAAGTCTTGTAATGTTTCCTTCAGCTCTATGAGAAGAGCTTTGCGGCCTTTAAATCGTTCGTCTGCCCAGAGTTTCGGTTAATTTTTTTCTTACAATAATTGTTTTTTTATGAAGCACATATCATTTTTTGAAACATTTTTTCATATTACTCAAGTAACTGTTGCATTCTTATTTTCAGAAAATTTGAATCATTTCCTTTAGGAGAGCATTGACATAGGTGAACTTGTATTTTGTTTTCTATATATCAAAATCTTTGATTTAAATTCGAGTTCCCTCAACTTTTTTAAAAAAAACAGAGAAAACTTGCGCTTCCTCTGTTTATAGTATTTAAGATAATCAATTTTCTTCACTCATTTTTGATTTTACTTCATCATAAGATAGTGCATGTGATTCCTCTTCTATTGTTTCAGGCATCTTTCCTGTTTCGTATAGAGATTTAATTTGTGTACTATCCAATGTTTCGTATTTCAATAATGCTTCTGCAATCAGCTTATGAGTTTCACGATTTGACTGGATAATTTCAGCAGCTTTGTTTCGTGCTTCATTCAATAATGAACGAACTTCTTCGTCAATTTCATAAGCTGTTTGTTCTGAAATTGATTTTTGAGGGCTTTGTGCACCAAACATGGCATGATTTCCTTCATATTGTACTGGACCAAGTTTTTCACTCATACCATACTCTGTAACCATTGCACGCGCCATCTGAGTAGCCTGTTCGAAGTCATTAGATGCTCCAGTTGTTTGGACGTTAAAGATAATCTCTTCAGCTACACGTCCCCCCATTAAGCCTGCTAATTGCTCTTTCATATCTTCTTTAGATAAAAGCATTTGGTCTTCTTTAGGAAGTGCAATCATATATCCGCCTGCACGTCCACGTGGTACTATGGTAACTTTATGAACAACACGGGCATTTGACAATACTAGACCGACAATGGTGTGTCCTGCCTCATGGTAGGCAACCAATTCACGTTCTTTTTGTGAAACTGTCTTGTCTTTCTTAGATGGTCCAGCGATAACACGATCTTCAGCTTCATCAATATCAGAAGCATCAATCACTGATTTATTACGACGAGCTGCAACTAAGGCTGCTTCATTCAATACATTTTCCAAATCGGCACCAACAAAACCTGGAGTTTGTTGTGCTACCAATTTCAAATCTACATCTTCAGCTAAAGGTTTATTTCTGGCGTGGACTTTTAGAATTGCTTCACGTCCCTTAACATCTGGACGGCCAACCAATACTTTTCTATCAAAACGACCTGGACGAAGAAGGGCTGGATCTAGAACATCTGAACGGTTGGTTGCTGCAATAACAATGATTCCTTCATTTCCTTCAAAACCATCCATTTCAATCAAGAGTTGGTTTAGGGTTTGTTCACGTTCATCATTACCCCCACCAAGACCGACACCACGTTGGCGACCAACGGCATCAATTTCATCGATGAAGATAATAGCTGGTGCTGCTTTTTTTGCGTCCTCAAAGAGAGAACGTACACGGCTCGCACCGACACCGACGAACATTTCTACAAAGTCAGAACCTGAAATACTAAAGAATGGTACACCAGCTTCTCCTGCGACTGCTTTGGCAAGTAATGTCTTACCAGTTCCCGGAGGCCCCTCTAAGAGAACACCAGCTGGAATCCGGGCACCCAATTTTGTAAATCGTTTTGGATCTTTTAAGAATTCAACAACTTCAACAAGTTCTTGTTTTTCTTCCTCTGCGCCTGCGACATCTGAAAAGCGAACTTTAATATCCTCTTTGTTAGCAGCCTTAGCTTTACTACGTCCAAAGCTCATTGGATTACGTCCGCTATTTCCGCCCATATTTCCCATCATAGAGAAGAGGAAGAAGAATAAGATAGCAAATGGTACTACTGAAACCAGGATGTTAATCCACATACCACTTGAGCTTTCGTGTTTCACTTCAATTTCTGTTTGATGTTCACTTGCTAACTTTTGCAAATCCGCTACAGTTGTATCTGATGGGAGGACAATACTTGTAAATTTCTCTACTTTTGTAGCAGATGGTGTAAAAAATTGAATTCCCGTTTCCTGTTTCTCTGTCTTAGCAGTTTTGTAGACACCAGACACTTCAATAACACTACCACTTGGTTGGTATGTCATTTCTTTTACATTGTCGTTAGTGATTTCCTGAACCAATTCTGAGTACTTAATTTGTTGACTATGACCAGCAGATCTGCCAGCAAAAAAGTACTGGAATCCTGTCACTAGCAAGAAAATCATCAACAAATAAAGAAATGGATTTTTTATGAAACCATTATTTTGTTTTTGCATTCAAACACTTACCCTTCTATTTTGAGTAAACTTCCTCTTTCAATACACCTACATAAGGAAGGTTACGATAGTTTTCATTATAGTCTAAACCGTAGCCTACAACAAATTCATTTGGAATTGTAAAACATGTATAATCTGCTTCGATTTCTACTTTACGACCTTCTGGTTTATCAAGCATTGTGACAATCTTAACAGAAGCTGCTTCTCTTGCAGTAAACATATCTCTCAAACTCTTCAAGGTTTGACCAGTATCAATAATATCTTCTACAAAGACAACATGTCGACCTTTAATATCTTGAGTTACGTCTTGTTTAATATTAATGACACCACTACTTACAGTCCCACCATGATAACTAGAGACCATCATAAAGTCCATTTCAAGATGTGTATCAATATATTTCACTAATTCTGCCATAAAAGGAATAGAACCTTTTAGAATTCCAACTAAAATCGGATTTTTTCCCTCATAATCCTTTGTCAACTGAGCACCTAATTTCTTAGCTGCTTCTGTAATTTCATCTTGTGAAATCAAAATTTTCTTGATGTCTTGTTCTAACATGATTTTACCTATCTATTTTTTCTATATAAAGTACAGTGTTCATTATATCATTTTTCATTTTTTTACTCAAATCACTAGTTTCAATTCCTAAAACTGAACAAATTTGACCTGATTGCTCAATGATTATCACTTTTTCCCGTTTTTCTTTAGGAATTTTTAAATCAATAAAAAGTCGTCTTAGTTTTTTACGATGACCATTTTTTATCAAATAATCACCAGGCTGTCGATGCCGTATAATCAACGATGTTTCACGGGAAACATTTATCTTTTGAACATTTTCCCCTTTTCGAGGGATTCCAAATGAGAATAAATAACCTTCATAATGAACTTGATTTTGATAGTCTAACACACAATCACTACTTTTTTCATCAGACTTTGGTCTGATTTTACAAATCTGAAAGTGATTGTATTCCTTTACAAGCTCATAACCATTTTTTAAACTATGGCGATATTGACTCTTGGTTTTCAATATATGATGGATCTGTTGAAATTGTTCTCTTGTTACATTTAAATCAGCAAAACAACTAAGGTATTGTTGTAGTAAAACTCGCTGTGTTGCTTCACTAAAAGATAAAAACTGAGTTAAATCTTCCACATTGACTGTTTGAGATAATTCAGTCAGAGCAATTTGATAGTCAGATACTTCTTTTCCAAACTCTAAAAACGCTCTCTTTAGCTGAATATTTTCTTTTTCCAGTTGTGGTAAGTAAATATTACGAACTCGATTGCGAAAATAATGATTTTCTTTATTCGTCCTATCTTCAAAATGCTCAACTTCAGGAAAATCCCTCTTATAAAAAGACAGCAAAGGACGAATTAATTCTCCCTTATCAAACTCTTGTCTTTCTCTAATAGCTGATAAGTGTTGTAGTCTAACACCTCTAATCAATCGCATAAAAATCGTTTCAGCCTGATCATCTGCATGATGAGCTGTTACAAGGGCTGTAGAGGAAGTTCTCCCCATCACTTCTCTAAAAAAATCATAGCGAAATTGACGAGCGTTTGCTTCTGAAAAATCTCCAGTAAAATGAGCTACGTAAATTGGAACTCCAACTTGTTCAGCTAGTTTTCTTAATTCATATTCTTCATTATCCGATTCTAATCGTTGTTTATGGTTTACATGAGCTAAAAATAATTCAATCCCGAGTTCTTCTTGATAGGTTACTAGGAGGTGAAAGAGAAACATCGAATCCAATCCACCAGACAAGGCTAGTACAACTCGTGAATGATCTTTAAAATAACCTTTTTCTAGAAAATGATTTAAAAAATCTTGGTCTCTCATTTTAGGACCTCATAGACATCCTTAGCAATTTTAGAAATGGTATCATAATCAGAATTTTTGGTAAAGATTGAAATGATGAAAGGAGAATCTGTATAGACTATTCCTACATCGTGTTTAAATTCATCTGCATCCCCAATTTTATGGGCTACCTTAGCAGAAATATTCTTAGCAATCCTCTGATTATCAAAAGCTGTTTGCGATAGAGATTCTAAAACAAAACCATTCTGATTATAAATAGATTCCATAACTTGACCAGCCATTCTAGCTGAAGCCAACTTATCTGTCACATCCCACTCTTCACCTGCGATAGTAGCCATTTCTTTTTTAAAAGCTTCATCTGATTTATTCGTAATATAATAAGCAAGAATATTATGAGCTACATTGTCAGATTCTTTCGCTGTCTTTGTAATTAAATCTTTGAGAGTGTACTCTTTATCGTCCGCTGTTTTAGGGAGGCTTCCACTTCCTTCGGGTTTATAAGAACCAGGGAAATCATTTACTTCAGAAACGTACTTCAATTTCGTGTCAAGTTGGTAATCACCTTGATTGATTTTTTCTTGAACATAATAAAGATAAGGCAATTTCATAACACTAGCAGAGTACATTTTTTGATCTTCGTTAATCCCAGCTTCCTTACCCGTGCTCAATTGTTTAACATAAATAGAAAACTGTTCATTTTGATAATTCGCAGATAACAACTCTTGTACTTTCTGGATACGATTGTCATCGTTGGAAATGTAATCCGTCGAAACCCAACCAATTTGTTTGATATGTAAGAATTCACGACCTTCAGCAAAAATAGACATATCTACTTCAACCTCTTGATAAGCTGCTAAAGTAGACTTTAATTCTTGTTGATCATAAGGACTATTATAAACGACAAATCCTGGTTCTAACCATACTCGTTTAGAAAAATCGTTGACAATTGAACTATCGTATAAAAGCCGTTTATCAGCCATCACAAATTGATTATTTGACAATTTAAAGACAGGCTGTCCTTGTTTATTTAATCTCCATTCTAAAACAGATAATTTTGTATCTGCATTGACTTTTCCTGATTCTTTAATCAAATCTTCTGTAGAATAAACTGACGTTTCACCATAAAATTTTGGAGATTCTATAACATCTTGATAGTAAAAATGATACGAAGCGTGGGTTAAGGAATAAACTTCTTGGTTTGGAATGATAACTGGATTCTCAGTGCTTACTACTTGTACACTTTTAAAAAAAATAGGAAGTAGTAATATCACTAAAAAATTACGCATTCTTTTTTTCCTCTTCTTCCTGTAGCCGTAACAGATGATTTTTTTGAGCTAACTCTTCTAATTTTTCATCTGATTGACTTAAAAACTTTTCTACAATATCTAATAAATTTTCCATTTTACATTACCTAGGAAGCAAGTCCGGGATGGTGTATACTTCCTCCCATGATTTTGAATAATAATATTTAGCACGCAAATATTTAGCTGCGTAAGTTTCGTCCTTTAGTTTTGTTGCAAGATTTGATTCTTTATCTTTTTCATCGCTCAATTCTTGATACTGCTTTTTCAAATCAGCTAACTGTTGGCGACGTTCGAGTAGTTGCTGATAACTTTGAGTCAAATTATAGGTTGGTAAGATGAACAACAACATAATCAAAATCAACACCCAACCCATAAAACGATTTCGTCTTTGTCGTTCTTCCATCAAGTATTTACGACGCTGATGTTCATTTTGAATAAAGGAATTATTCATTTGGACTATTTTTTTATACATCGTTTTCTACCCTTGTTTCACTGATAATTTCATACATACCTGCAGCATCTTCTTTTTTAGTGCTATCTTTCATTTCTAACACTTTTACGAGCAACAATTTATTTCCAAAACGAATTTCAACTTGGTCATTGATTTTTAAATCTGTAGAGCTCTTAGCAAGAATACCATTTACCTTGATACGTCCCTTATCTGCAACTTCCTTAGCCACTGTACGGCGCTTAATAATTCTTGATACTTTTAAATATTTATCTAATCTCATCTTTATTACCTCAAATTATTATTGTACCATTTTTATCCATTTTATAGAAGAAAAATGTCATACCTAATTCGACTCTTTTGAATCTTTTATGTTTGCTAATGATTCTCCAAAAGTTAAAAGCCCTTCTAAAATCTCATAATCCTTTTTATTACGAATATCAAAAACAACTTCGATTAAACCTTGATTTTCTGAAATATTAGCCTTCAAACTTGTCTGAGAAAGAGCCTGGAAATAATCTTGTGTTAAAAATAATTGTTGCGAAATTTTTTCAAATTGAACGATAAGTTTATTATTTTTTCTTTCAACTCGATTAACAAATACTTTATCAAGATATGCTTTAGCTAATCCAATTTCTAAAAGATAAGCAACCACATCTGGATATTCTCCAAAACGATCGATCAACTCATCTTGTAATTCTTCATAGTTGACACGATTGTCAATCTGACGAATTCTCTTGTAAATCTCAATTTTATGTCTTTCATCCGATATATAATCATCTGGGAGATAGGCATCGATTTGTAGGAGTAACTCAGCATTTCCTTTTTCACGTTTTTTGTCAGTTCCATTTTTCTTAGCTATTGCTTCTTCTAACAACTGAGAGTACAACTCAAAACCAACAGAATCAATAAAACCAGACTGAGAGCTTCCTAAAAGATTTCCAGCTCCACGAATGGATAAATCACGCATAGCAATTTTAAAACCAGAACCCAGTTCAGTAAAACCTTTGATAGCTTCTAATCTCTTCTCAGAAACTTCTGTCAAAGTTTTATCTGGACGATACATGAGATAAGCATAAGCAATTCGATTACTACGACCAACACGACCTCTTAATTGATACAAGGTTGACAAGCCCATATGATCTGCATTTTCTATAAACAAGGTATTAGCATTTGGAATGTCTACACCTGTTTCAATGATTGTTGTAGTCACTAAAATATCATATTGTCCTTCAATGAAATCAAGAAGTGTATTTTCTAAGCGAATTTCACTCATTTGACCATGGACAAATCCAATAGAAGCTTCTGGAATCAGTTCTTGTAACTCTGAAACCTTCTTTTCAATAGTGTCAACTTTGTTGTAAAGATAGTAAACTTGACCACCACGATCCATTTCTCTCAATACAGCATCACGAATGACACGATCATTCTGTTCAAGGACATAGGTTTGTACAGGATATCGATTGGTTGGAGGAGTTTCGATGACTGATAAATCTCGGATACCTAGCATAGACATATGAAGAGTTCGAGGAATTGGTGTAGCTGTCAAGGTTAAGACATCAACCTTCTTTTTTAATTCCTTCAAAGCTTCCTTATGCTTAACACCAAAACGTTGCTCTTCATCAATAATCATCAACCCCAAATCAGCAAACTCAACATCTTTAGACAAGACTCTATGGGTCCCTATCAAGATGTCTACTTGACCTTTTTTTAATTTCTCAAGTGTTTCAGTCTGTTCTTTTTTACTTCTGAAACGACTCAAAACATCTACGTTGACAGCAAATTGTTCAAATCTTTCCTTAAAATTACTGTAATGTTGCTGAGCAAGAACGGTTGTTGGCACTAAAACGACAACCTGTTTATGATCATTGACAGCCTTAAATGCAGCTCGCATGGCAACTTCTGTCTTACCAAAACCAACATCTCCAACTAATAGTCGGTCCATCGGTTGAGGAGCCTGCATATCTTTTTTTATTTCTTCGATACTTCGAAGTTGGTCCTCAGTCTCTACATATGGGAAAGCTTCGTCAAAAGCGTTTTGGTCTTCATCATCTTTTGAAAATGCAAAACCTTTAAGTTGACTTCTCTCTGCATATAACTTAATTAAATCATCTGCAATATCTTCAACTTGACTCTTTACTTTTTGCTTCGCTTTTTTAAAACGTCCATCATTTAGTTTATTTAACTTTGGAGCTTTTCCATCACTTGAAACATATTTAGATAAGGTTTGAATTTGTTCTACAGGAATAGAAATACGATCACCATTTTGATATAGGACACTTACGTAGTCTCGATGAATTCCTTTGATTTCAATCGTTTCAATCCCTAAATATTGACCAATACCATGGATTTGATGAACAACATAGTCTCCTTTTTGGAGTTCATTATAATCCTTTAATCGTTCAGCGTTACTGATATTTTGTCTTCGATACTTGCGTTTAATCTTCTTTTTAAAAATTTCATATTCAGTAATAAATACAAGATTCTCATCTACAAAATGAAACCCATGTCGCAGATTTCCTTCAATAAGATTGACAGTTCCTTTACAGATTTCACTTTCATTACTATTATCAACTTTAATATCGTATTCATCAAGAATCATTGACAGTTTCTTTAGTTCAGTTTTGCTACTTGATTGAAGAACAATCGTATACTTTAATTTTTTGTAACGTTCAATTTCTTCTTTCAGAAAAGAAAACTGATTAAAGAACTCTTGCATAGGATATTGATTGAACTGGTACAGATTATTAAATTTCAAATTTCCAAGCCCTTTTTGAAAATTTGAAAAGAAAGTCGCTGGTACATATTTTTTAAACTGACTTTCTACATCAGCAAAATATTGTAAATTTGACACTGATTTACTATTATGTAAATCATCTGTAAAGTAGCTAGCTGTTTCCTTATCAAAAGCATCGTACTGGTTCATGATTTTTTGAAAATCATCAAATATAACAGGAACTTGATTCAAATAGTCCATCAAGGTCCACTGTTTTTTATAAAATACAGACAAAAACTTGCGAATATCCGCATGAAGAACTTGCTCTTTCGTAAAACTAAAAACTTCTTCTAGGTAAGACTTTAAAGTTGGAGAAAGTGCCTTATCAATCTCATGTTCTAAAAATTTCTGACCACGATGATAATCTTCATTCGTTAACAAAATATCACTAGCTGGATAGATTAGTACTTGAGTTTGACTATCTTTTGATAATTGAGTTTCAGTATCAAATTCTCTAATGCCATCAATCTCATCACCGAAAAATTCAATCCTATAAGGACATATTTGTGAAGTTTCAAATATATCTAGAATATCTCCACGAAGGCTAAATTCTCCCTGACTTTGAACTTGTGTAACTTTCTTATAACCAAGAGAAATCAAGTGATTTTTTAATTCTCTTTGTTCGCATTCTTGCCCCACTTGAAGTTCTAAGATACTATCATCAAAAACTTGAGGATTCGGCAAGAATACTCGACTAGCTGCGACGTTACAAACTAAAATCCCTCTTTGAGACTCATTTCTTAGAAAACGCAAAGCTTCAACCCGAGAAAAAATCTTTTCCTGAGATGATACCAAAAATTCAACCATTGGTGAATCATCTACTAGAAATGGATAAACCAGATCCGAACCTAATATGGAGATTAGATCATTAATCAGACGCTCAGCCTCTCCATATGTGGAAGTCATCACGAAAACCTTATCCTGACTCTTCAGACTACTAGCAATCGCTAACGATTTTGCTGAGCCAGAAAGACCTAGTAATAATTGTCTTTGTTTCTGTGGTAAGTTCTCATGACAAGATAGAATTTGTTTATTCTCTAAAAAGAAATCGATTAATGCCATTTCCTTACCCATTATATTTCTGCATCGTTTTTTCAAAGTTTTTCTCTTGTAAATAATAATTTACAGCATCGTCAACCTTGTCAATAGACTGTAAAATACCAATATAATCTTCTTGATCAAACTTACTCAAAACATGGTTAACAACAGACATTCCTTTTTTAGGTCTTCCAATGCCAATCTTTACACGATTGAAAACCTGTGTACCGATATGTTGAATAATCGACTTAATTCCATTATGACCACCAGCTGATCCTTTAGCACGAAGACGAATTTTTCTGACTTCCATGTCAAGATCATCGTAAATAATCAGTAAATCTTCAATATCTAAACCATAGTAGGTTAACAATGCATGAACAGCTTTTCCACTTTCATTCATAAAAGTCGTCGGTTTCACCAGATAAATTTTTTCACCGTTAAGAAAAAATGAAGCTAGTTCAGCTTGGAATATCTTATCGTGTGTAAAGGTAACATTTTGTTTTTTGGCTAGTTGGTCAATCAGCATAAAGCCAACATTATGTTTAGTTTCAAAATATTTATCTCCTGGATTTCCCAATCCTACAAGTAATTTTGTCATTTATATTTCCTTTCAAAAGTCAAAAGGGTTGGAATTTTTTTCCAACCTAATTGACATTATTTTAAATATTGATTAAACGTTAAAGCGGAATTCCATAATATCGCCATCTTGCACGACATATTCTTTTCCTTCTTCACGCAAACGTCCAGCTTCTTTTACAGCCTTTTCAGAGCCGTATTTTACCAAATCGTCATAAGACATGGTCACTGCACGAATAAAGCCTTTTTCAAAGTCTGAGTGGATAATACCAGCTGCTTGAGGAGCCTTCATACCACGTTTAAAGGTCCAAGCGCGAACCTCTTTTTCACCAGCTGTAAAGTAAGTTCCAAGCCCAAGCAAGTGATAAGCTGCACGAGTCAACTTGTCAACGCCTGATTCTGTCAAACCAATGGCTTCAAGAAACTCTTTTTTATCTTCATCGTCTAACTCAGAAATTTCTTCTTCAGCACGCGCAGAAATGACTACTACCTCTGCATTTTCTGTTGCTGCAAATTCACGAATTTGTTTCACATAATCGATAGATTCTGGGTCTCCAACCACATCCTCATCAACATTAGCTACATAAAGAACAGGTTTCGTTGTCAAGAGAAAGAGTCCTTTGACAACTTTTTGCTCTTCATCTGTAAATTCAATGGTACGAGCTGATTTTCCATCTTCAAGAACAGGTTTAATCTTTTGGAGAACGTTAAATTCTGCAACTGATTCCTTATCTTTTTGCGTACGCGCCATTTTTTCCACACGCGCATAGCGTTTATTGACTGATTCTAAATCAGCAAGAATCAACTCTAGGTTAATGGTATCAATATCTGCTAGCGGATCCACAAAGGCATCTTCACGACCTTGCTCACGCATGACATTTTCATCATCAAAGGCACGAACCACATGAACAATCGCATCAACTTCACGGATGTTGGCCAAGAATTTATTCCCAAGACCTTCTCCTCTTGATGCTCCTTTTACAATCCCTGCAATATCTGTAAATTCAAAGGTTGTTGGAACTGTCTTTTTAGGAGTAATCATTTCCGTCAATTTTTGGAGGCGTTCATCTGGAACTTCTACCATTCCAACGTTTGGATCAATGGTCGCAAAAGGATAGTTTGCAGCCTCTGCTCCTGCTTTTGTAATTGCATTAAATAGGGTTGATTTACCAACGTTTGGTAAACCTACAATACCTGCTGTTAAAGCCATAGTTTCTCATTCTCCGTTCACATTTCAATCTTCAATATTATAACACAAAAAGGGAAAACTTGCTAACCCTCTTACTATGGGGTTCCTAGTCGATGATTTTGTTCATTTTTCTTTCAAAATCATAGCGACTCATCATGACCACATGATCACAATTGCTACATTTTATTTTGATATCTGCACCAACACGGGTAATTTCCCAACGATTGGCTTTTTTACCTGTTGATTTGATTGTACAAGCGTGTGGTTTTTTCATTTCAACAAAATTTCCAACTTGATACATAGTTAATCTCCTTTTTCCTTTTCGATTATATCATAAAAGAGGCGAGCTAGGCTCAACCTCTTTCCATTAATTTGTGCGAACTGGCGTGATGAGCTGCATGAAATCTTCATCTGTATCAGCTGGAACCAGAGTAAATGGACGAACTGCTGAAATAAAGCTGATTGTAACTTTTTCGCTATTCAAAGCTTTTAGTGCCTCAATCAAATAAGTTGGGTTGAAACTAATTGTCAAATCAGCACCACTTACATTTTCAGTATCAATTTCTTCGTTTACTTTCCCTACTTCTGGAGAATGAACATGGGCACTTACAACTCCTTCTTTGATTTCTAATTTAACAGTACCATTTTGTGTCGCACTTGATAAGAGGCGAGCACGTTCCATAGACTGGCGTAGTTTAGCAACATCAAAAGTCACTGTTGTATTGAAATCTGTTGGAATCAATCGATCTGTATCTGGATAATTTCCTTCTAAAAGACGTGTGTAGAAGCTAATATTTTCACTTCTAAAGAGAATTTGATTATTGGCGAAGAAAATCTCTACTGTTTCGATATCATCCGTAAAAACAGCTGAAAATTCGCGTAGCGAACGACTTGGGATGACAACATCAAAATCATCACTATTTTTTTCAAGAGTCAACTTTTTCTGACTAAGACGGTGAGAGTCTGTCGCAACTGTTTTTAATTCTTTATGATTGCTCAAAACAAAATGTACCCCCGTCAAAATAGGACGGCTTTCTTGGGTACTAGCTGCAAAAGCTGTTTCATTGATAATCTTTTTAAGAAGTTTTGTTTCAAGAACCAAAGGATTGCTTGCAGAAATTTCCTGAATACGTGGATATTGCTCACTATCTTTTCCTTTAAGAGTAATCTCTGATTTTCCACTAGTTAAGACAATTTGCTTTTGCTCAATCTCTTTAAAATCAAGTGTTACATCTGGAAGACTTGAAACAACATTGATAAAGAAAGAAGCTTCCAGTAGAACTGAACCTAAAGAGTTAATCAAGAGACCTGCATTTTCATTTTTTTGCGATATAAAATTTTCGATTGAGATTTGACCATTTGATCCAATCAAGGTAATTCCTTCATTGGTAACATCAATTTTTACAGTCGATAAAATAGGAATTGCATTCTTTGAGCTAATAGCTCTCTTTGTTGTATTTAAGGCTTGTAAAAATAAGTTTTTATTAATTGAAAAATGAATCATGGATTCTCCTTTATTCTTTTTATTATTAGAAGGATAATAGTAATAATAGAGCGTGTGAAATCTGTGGAAAAACACTTGTAATCAAGAAAACTCAAGGACAGAGCCTTGTTTAAAAGATGTGGATAAATAAGAGCCTTTTTGAAAAGTTATCCACAAGTTATTTAATTTTCTTTTTGATGTTCTCAATTTCTATACGTAAATTATCATCTGTTTCAAGCATGGATTTGATTTTTCCATGAGCGTGAATGACTGTTGTGTGGTCTTTACCACCAAACTCTTTTCCAATCTTAGGAAGGCTATTATCAGTCATTTCTCTGGCTAGATACATGGCAACTTGACGGGCTAAAACGATATTTTGAACACGTCTGGTTCCCTTCATTTCCTTGACACTAACACCATAGAAGTTTCCAACTTCTGTCTGGATTTTATCAATTGGAATCACGATCATTTTGCTGACGTCTTGTTTACGAGCACGAATAGCTTCAGCTGCAATGTCAACTGTGATATCGTTAATCTTTTTGACTTTGGCCATTAGGCTGATATCGTTGAGTGCTCCCTCGAGTTCTCGCACGTTAGAATCAAACTGTCCAGCCAAATATTCGAGTGTATCATTCTGAAAATGATAGTTGAGATGTTCAGTCTTACTCTGTAAAATAGCAATACGTGTTTCAAAATCAGGTGGTGTGATATCTGTCGTTAATCCCCACGAGAAGCGCGTGACCAGACGTTCAGGTAGACTCTCTAAATGTTCAGGTCTACGGTCACTCGTTAAAACAATCTGTTTATTATTATTGTGAAGGGCGTTAAATGTATTGAAAAACTCTTCCTGAGTTTGTACTTTCTTTCCACTAAGTGATTGAATATCATCAATGAGTAGGAGGTCTAAACTACGGTAAGTTTTCTTGAATTTTTCCATATCATTAAGTCTCAAATGCTCTAGGAATTCATTAATGAAACTTTCAGCAGGTATGTATTTTACACGCGCATTTGGGCTCTTTTTTAGAATTTCATTTCCAAGGGCATTTAACAGGTGAGTTTTTCCAAGTCCAGGCCCTCCGTAGATAAATAGAGGATTGTAAGTTAATCCTGGATCTTCAGAAACAGCCAAAGCAGCAGACTTAGCCCAAACATTACCATCCCCTTGAACAAAATTATCGAAAGTATACTTTTCCTTCAGTCCAGTTTCAGAATATGGAATAGTGGATGGAATTGGTTGATAATCGTTGCCAGGTTCAGACTCGAAAGATACTTGTGAGCTAGCTTCTTCAACTTTCGTGAAGACATAATGGGCTTTTATTTCAGTATCATAGATTTCAAAACCTGCTGCTAAAAGCATTCCATTGATATTTCGTTCCCAGAATATCTGCATTTCATCGCGGGGTAAGAAAATCGTTGCAGTATTCTCTTCAACTTTAACCAGTTTTGCGTCTAAAATATAGAAATCATAAACTGACTGAGTTAATTTATCATGTGCAAGTTCTAAAAGACGATTCCAAAATTGTTTTTCCTTCAATGATTTCCTCCTCCTTTACTATAGAATTTAAAAGGTTTATTGATAGAATCATTTTACCATAGATAAGATTATTTTTCCACAAGTTGTTGAAAACAATTAACAATGTTTTTAACTGTTATCCACAAAATGTGGATAACTAAGAAAATTTCTGAAATACTGGGCTTTTAAAAACTAAAATGCAGTGGATAACTATGTTCGTTAAGAATACTAAAATAACAGCCTTATTTCAGGCTGTTAATAAATTGTTGGTATTCTTCTTGGTTATGGAAGGAAATTGAGATTTTACCGCTATCTTTTTTTTGAAGGCTAATCTGAACATCTAATCCGAGTATTTTTTTCAATTTTTGTTCTTCCTCTTTGACAAAGTTGTCTTTTTCCTTTTTGCTGCTCTTCCTAGTTTTTTGTAGTATTTGTTCAACTTGTCGAACAGAGAGATTTTCTGTTTGAATGCGATGCAAGAGTGTATCTTGTCTGTCGCTTGATAATTGAATGAGGAGTCTAGCATGAGCTTGGGAAAGTTTTCCACTTTCAACCTCTATAAGGATATGTTTAGGTAGCCCTAACAATCGAACTAGGTTTGTAATATAAGGTCGAGATTTTCCCATTTTTTCAGCAATTTCTGTGTGGGTAAAACCTTTATCAATTAAGGATTGATATGCTTTAGCTTCCTCGATAGGATTTAAATTTTCTCGTTGGAGATTCTCAATGATAGAATGAAGCATCATATCTTGATCAGAAAGTTGCTTAACAATGACTGGAACTTCTGAAAGTCCAGCAGCTATTGAAGCACGATACCGTCTTTCTCCAGCTAGAATTTCATATCCAAGTACTGGAGATTTTCTAACGATAATAGGCTGAATCAAGCCGTTTTCCTTAATAGATTGTGCCAGTTCTTGAATTTTTTCTTCTGAAAATTCCTTACGAGGTTGATAGGGATTTTTTTGAATATCTTTTATTTGAACAATTTTAAATTCTTCCATAATTCTACATTAACACAACTTAGATATTCTGTAAAGCAACTTTACATATCTGTAAACTATTGTTCCAAATCACTAGTACTCTTATCTAATTTAATGGTAGTTGTTTCTTCCTTACCATCACGGTAGTAAGTAACAGTCATACTGTCTCCAATAGAATGACTATATAGAGCACTTTGCAATTCAGTAGTGGAAGAAATAGCTTTATCATCCACTTTTGTAATGACGTCATATTGTTGTAGATGTCCATTGGCAGGCATACTAGTTATAACAGAACGAACAACTACTCCTGCAGTGACACTTGATGGTACATTCAATCTTTGTAAATCAGTGCTACTAAGATTTGAAAGGTTGACCATTTGAATACCCAAGGCTGGTCGAGTGACTTTTCCATTCTTTTCCAATTGATTGATAATATTGATGGCATCGTTTGAAGGAATGGCAAAACCAAGTCCTTCCACAGACGTTCCACCGTTTGTGGCGATTTTACTAGATGTAATTCCGATTACTTGTCCCTGAATATTGATTAAGGGACCGCCAGAGTTTCCAGGGTTGATGGCTGTATCTGTTTGGATAGCCTTTGTAGAGATAGCTTGTCCATCTTCAGATTTTAAAGAAACATTTCTATTCAAACTTGACACGATGCCTTGTGTCACGGTATTGGCGTATTCAGAACCTAGAGGGCTTCCGATTGCAATGGCAGTCTCTCCTACTGTTAGTTGATCAGAATCTCCAAATTCAGCTACGGTAGTTACCTTATCTGCAGCAATTTTTACAACTGCAATGTCAGAATAAGTATCAGAACCAACAATTTCACCTGGAACCTTAGTCCCATCTGCTAAACGAATATCAACTTTTTTAGCTCCACTGATAACGTGAGTATTGGTTACGAGATAAGCAAAGTTACCTTCTTTTTTATAAATAACTCCAGAACCTTCACTAGATACTTGCTCAGTATTTGTATCTGTATCAGTCTCTGTAGATCCAAATAAACTATTTTGGGAGTTTGCGGAGTAAGTAATGACAGATACTACAGCATCTTTAACTTTATCGACTGCCTGTGTGGTTGAGTTTTCATTTTTTACAGCGGTTTTGCTGACAGTGGTGGTATTTGTTGGACTAGTGTTTTGTTTTTGACTGAGCTGCAATGTCGTAAAAGTACCTAAAACACCACTAAAAAAGCTAATGAGAATGACTAATAAAAGTTGTCCCCATTTTTTGGAACTAGTTTGTAAGTTTTTCATAGAAGCCTCCATGTTTTTTAATCAATGAAAGTATAAAATAGCTAGCTTAATCCAAGCTTAAAAACAAAAAGTTTTTCACAACTTGTGGATAACTTTCAAAAACCTGTGAATTTATTGAAGTTTTTCAAAATCTTATCTGTGAATAAGATGTGAAATTGAGTGTGAATATGTTAGAATAGAAGAATGAAAATTAAAGTGGTAACAGTTGGAAAACTGAAAGAAAAATATCTCAAAGATGGCATAGCAGAATACTCCAAGAGAATTTCACGATTTGCTAATCTAGAAATGATTGAGTTGGCCGATGAAAAAACACCAGATCGGGCCAGAGAATCTGAAAATCAAAAGATTTTGGAGTTGGAAGGGAACCGCATTCTTGCTAAAGTAGGGGAACGTGATTTTGTAGTTGTTTTAGCTATTGAAGGAACAACTTTTTCTTCTGAAGAGTTCAGTAAGCAGCTTGAAAGGGCTTCTATCAATGGATTTTCGACAATCACTTTTATCATTGGTGGGAGTTTAGGACTATCTCCAGAGGTGAAAAAAAGAGCCAGTCTCTCTGTTAGTTTTGGGAGATTGACGCTTCCTCATCAACTGATGAGATTAGTCTTAGTAGAACAAATCTATAGAGCGTTTTCGATTCAACAAGGCTCACCTTATCACAAATAGATGATTGACTAAGCTAGCTTTTTTTGATAAGATAGATTAGTAAGGTCTCATAGCTCAGCTGGATAGAGCATTCGCCTTCTAAGCGAACGGTCGCAGGTTCGAATCCTGCTGGGATCAGTGTTAAATCGTAAGCTGGGAAAAAATCCCAGCTTTTTTTGTAAAAATTTGACATTTCAGAATAAAATTTGAGCATTTGAGAAATAATTCTCTATAGGTATCGTATATTTTATATAATATTTTTGTAAGTTAATTTACAAGAAAAACATTATAGGAGTTTATATTATGAAAAAGAATACAGATTTTGCTCAAATGAAAGATTTCCAAGAATTGAATGAAAAAGAACTGCAGAAAATCAGAGGTGGGGAATGGAGACCTATGTATACAATAAACAATTTTCTTTTTTCAAAAAGTAAGTAAGTAAAAATAAAGGTGGGAAATAATGGATTTATTCGGATTAGTAATTGCTATTGTTTATGTTTTTATTATTAGTAAAATTCATGAATGGGTTTGTAAAGCAACTAGAAAAGACCAATATTTTTTTAGTCTTTATATCTTTCTACTACCATTAGTATTAGAAGTAACTCTCCATTTCTTGAACTTAGATAGTTTTGGTTTGTCTAAATTTTTATTTCCTTTCCTCCTATTTGGTTACTTTGTTGGATTTAAGAAGTATGAGAAATCTAAGGGAATTTTTATCAGTCTATTATTTTCTCTTTTATATAATAGTACTAATAACTTTTTATCAGTAACCTTATCATCTATTACAGGAGATGAGTTTGCATTGAAGTATAACAATTATTTTTCTCTATTTATCCTGATCTTAACTTATTTGGTTATTAAAGTTGTTGTTTCTTATTTCCATCTCGAATTTAAATATTTTGATAAAGACTATCTATATCCTTTTCTGAAAAAAGTGCTCTTTACATTTATTTTTCTACACGTTGTCTCTTTCACTTCAGATATTGTGAGTACGATTCGTCACTTAAATGGTTTTGGAAGTATTTTATCATCCATTATTTTTGTTGGCCTACTTTTGACTTTCTTTTCTATGAATTCTCACAAGGTTCAGATAGAAAAAGAGATTGAATTGGAACAAAAGAAGTTTGAGCAAAAACATTTACAAACTTACACGGATGAGATTGTTACTTTATATAATGAAATTCGTGGTTTTCGTCATGATTATACAGGCATGCTTATCAGCTTAAGAATGGCGATTGAAAGTAAAGATTTACAAGAGATTGACAGAGTTTACAGTGAAGTTCTTGTCAAAGCAAATCAAAAATTACGTTCAGATAAGTATACCTATTTCGATTTGAACAATATTGAGGACTCAGCGCTTCGAAGTTTGATTGCCCAATCTATTGTCAATGCGAAAACTAATGATGTAGAGTACACACTAGAGGTAAAAGATATCATTACTCCTTTGTCCATGGAACTGTTAGATTTGGTGCGCGTGATGAGTGTTCTGCTCAATAATGCCGTTGAGGGAGCAGTTGAAAGCTATCAGAAACAACTAGAGGTAGCTATCATCAAGTTGGATCTTGAAACCTTAGTTGTTATCCAAAACTCTTGTAAAAAAAGAAAGGTAAAATCCGAAGATTTATTTGAATTAGGATTTTCAACTAAAGGAAGACATAGAGGACTTGGACTTAATAATGTTAAAGAAATTTTAGGAAAATATGACAATGTTATTTTAGAAACAGAAATTGATAATGATGTATTTAAACAAGTGATTAGATTTAAGAGGGAACTGATATGAAAGTATTGATTTTAGAAGATATTATAGAACACCAAGTAAGGTTAGAAACAACTCTGAATAAAATTTCTAAGGAAACAAATATTCCTATCTCCTATAAAACAACAGGAAAAGTAAGAGAGTTTATGGAATATGTAGAGCATGATGAAGTCAATCAGCTTTATTTTCTAGATATTGATATCAATGGGATTGAGAGAAAAGGATTTGAGGTTGCTCAATTTATTCGTCATCGCAATCCTTATGCCATTATTGTTTTTATTACAAGTCGATCTGAATTTGCTACTTTGACTTATAAATACAAAGTTTCAGCATTGGATTTCATTGATAAAGAAACCAGTGATCAAGTTTTTAAAAATAGAGTTGCCGACTGTGTGCTTTACACTAAGACTACTTTACTTGAAAACCAATCAGTCGTTGATTATTTTGATTATAGTTATAAAGGAAATGATCTTTGTATTCCTTATCATGATATTCTCTACATTGAAACAACGGGAACTTCTCATAAATTACGAATTGTAGGTAAGAATTTTGCAAAAGAATTTTATGGAACAATGACAGATATTCAAGAAAAGGATAAGGAAACCCAACGTTTTTATCTAGCTCACAAGTCATTTTTAGTCAATATCGGTAATGTGAGAGAAATTGATCGTAAAAAAATGGAAGTTGTATTTTATGAAGATCATCGTTGTCCTATCTCTCGCCTAAAAACTAAAAAATTGAGAGAAGTAATGGCTAAAAACCAAAAAAAGTAATTGACAATTTTTGATAAATTGATATAATGGTTATATCTGCTACAGGTAGAGGGTCCGTTGGTTAAGAAATCGTCTTTTCATAGCGGTAACACGGGTTCGAATTCCGTACGGACTATTTAATCCGCCATAGCTCAGTTGGTAGTAGCGCATGACTGTTAATCATGATGTCGTAGGTTCGAGTCCTACTGGCGGAGTCAGATGAAAGGAACACTAATTTGGTGTTCCTTTTTTTGATTATGTGACTTTCAGTCCGTCTCGCTCCGTTAGGTGCGCATCAAAAGTTATACCAAAAAAACTCCAAACGCGATACAATAAAGGTGTTCAAGCCAATTGTAAAGCGAAAGGAGAAAACCATGGCACAAAAGTCTCATAGTTTATCACACACAAAGTGGCACTGTAAGTATCACATTGTGTTCACCCCTAAGTATAGACGAAAAGTCATCTATAATCAATATCGGAGTAGTTTAGGTGAAATATTTCATCGTTTGTGTAGTTATAACGGTGTTGAAATTATCGAGGGTCACTTAATGCCAGACCATGTACATATGTTAGTAAGTATTCCACCAAGGATAAGTGTTTCGAGTTTCATGGGTTATTTAAAAGGTAAAAGTACACTCATGATGTTTGACAAACACGCCAACCTCAAGTACAAGTTTGGGAATCGGCATTTCTGGGCAGAAGGTTATTATGTGAGTACAGTAGGGCTTAATGAAGCCACGATAAGGAAATACATACAAGATCAGGAAAAGCATGATATAGCACTAGATAAATTAAGTGTGAAAGAATATGAGGATCCCTTTAGGGATAGTGGTAAGTAATACTCACGCCTCTTTAAGAGGCAAGTGACGAGTCAAGAGCAATGAGACTTGAACAACGTGAAAGCCAGCGTCTTTAGGCGCTGGCTGGTAATTTGGACTTATAGCCCTGGTACAAACCACCCGTTTGACGGGTGGTTATGATTCTATGTTCGACGTAATGAGGGGAGGCATACCTAACATACGGATAGATAATGATTTGTGTCCGAAAATAAAACTAAGGAAATTGTATTGCATTAGTATTAGCCTAATAAGAACAACAAAATAGGCTCCATAATATCCATAGGGGGTTGATTCTCTATAACTATTATAGAGCTTTTTATTAATTTGTATCCCCTAACATTTTCATTAAAAAGTCCGTGATTTCTTGTGGACTTTCTTTTTTTCCGTGGGCAATCCAGGTTTGACAGACTCCAAAGAGAGCATTTGTTAGGTAGACGCTACTGTATTCTAATTCTACTTCATTTAGTTTGAGTTGCATAAAACGTTTTTGAAGGTCCGTGCTCAGTAGGATGTGAAGCTTATTTCTCAGGAAATTTTGAATTTCCTTGGTTCCATTTTCAGATAAAAGAGCTGCTAGGAGTGGTTCTGATTCTAAGTATTCAAATACTTCTAGAATGGCATCTCGTTTGTGATTAGCATGTTTTTGAAAGATATATTCGAAGGTATGAAATAGTTTACTTTGGTAATGTTCAATCATATCGTATTTATCTTTGTAATGAGTATAGAAACTGGAGCGGCTAATTCCAGCTTTTTGTGCTAATTTAACAGTTGTAATCTGATCGAATGGTTGTTCCATCAATAATTCTACCATAGCATTTTCGATAATGCGCTTGGTTTTTAATCGTTTATTACTTTCTTGCATGTTCCCTCCAGATGAACAATTTTAGACAATATGTTTAAAAATAGATTTTTTATCTTGTCTTTTTAAATTTTTTATGTATAATCTATTATATCAAAAATTTAGACAAGTAGTTTAAAAAAAGGAGACAATATGTTTAAAGAATGGAAAGCAATCTTTAAAAAACCGACATTTATTATTGTCATGATAGGAATTTCCTTAATTCCAGCTCTTTACAATATCATTTTCTTATCATCAATGTGGGATCCATACGGTAAACTTTCGGAGTTACCTGTAGCAATTGTTAATAAGGATCAAGCTGCTACTTATAACGATGAAAAACTCACTATTGGTGAAGACATGGTGTCTAATTTAAAAGATAGTGATAGTCTGGATTTTCATTTTGTAGATGAAGGTGAGGGAGAAAGAGGACTGCGGGATGGAGATTATTACATGGTTGTAACGTTGCCAAGTAATCTTTCTGAGAAAGCTTCTTCTATCCTTACAAATCATCCTGAACAGATGACGATTGACTATCAGACATCAAGTGGTCATAGTTTTATTGCAAGCAAGATGAGTGATTCTGCCATGACACAAATCAAACAGACTGTGGCTACTAATGTTACTCAATCTTATACCAAAGCTTTATTTGAGAAGATGGGTGATTTAAAACTTGGTTTATCTCAAGCGGCAAATGCAAGTTTACAGTTGGCTGATGGTTCGAATAAGCTTTCTGATGGTAGTCAAACCTTATCAACCAATCTTCAAACCCTAGCTCAATCAAGTCTCATATTTTCTAATGGTGCTGATCAATTATCTACAGGATTAGGAAGCTATACAGCTGGCGTAAATCAGTTAAATCTTGGTCTTGGTAATTTTAATACTGGTTTAAATCAATATACAGGCGCTATTTCACAAATCGATAATGGATTAAACCAACTGAACTCAAAGACACCAGCTCTGGTATCAGGATTGACTCAACTTGATGCAGGCACACAAGCCTATACAGGTGGTGTTTCTCAACTTAATTCAGGATTAAATCAATTTTCACTTGGTATTGATACTTATACAAATAGAGTTCAAAGTCTATCATCAGGTGCAAATCAGATTTCTAAACAATCAGAGACCTTGCGTACAGGACTTACCCAACTTAATCAAGGAATTCAAGAACTGTCTAGTCAATTAAGTTTATCAACTCAACAAAGAGCTCAGATTCATCAATTAGTTTCTGGCTTGGAGCAACTGAATCATGATATTCAAACGTCAGACACAGGAGAAATAACAGAGTTAACAAATCAGCTTTCTAGTAGTCTATCAACGATTGCAAATTCAGCACAAAGCATCGTTACTTCAAATCAATCTGAAAAAGAAACTACTTTATCAGCTATTCAATCTACGAGTGCTTATCAAAGCTTAACTCCTGACCAACAGGCAGAGATAACTTCTGTGGTTTCTAATCAATCATCTTCTACTAGTGAGTCAGCACGAACAATTTTAACTACAGTTCAAACGTTACAATCTTCTTTAGAGAATGTAAATAATCAAGCAAATAGCCTTAGTCGCTTAAAAACAAGTTCAGCGAAATTGTTGCCAACTACTACTGCTACCTTGACAAGTTTGTCAAGTGGATTAACACAGATTCAAACAGCAATTGATGGTCAGTTATTGCCAGCTAGTCAAACTCTATCTGGTATTGACAGCTATACAAAATCTGTAGACCAAGTAGCTTTAGGAGCAAGTCAGTTGAGTTCGAAAAATTCGAACTTGACAGGAAGTTTCAATAAGTTGCTACAAGGCTCTAATCAGTTGACAGAAAAATCTTCTACATTGACAGGTGCAACTGCTAAGTTAGCAGCGAATGGGCCAGAATTAGCAACAGGAATTGATAAACTTGCATCAGGTGTCAACCAAGTAAATAATAAAACATCAGATTTAACTGCTGGATTTAATCAATTACAAGCGGGTTCTCAACAATTAGCTGATAAATCAGACCAGCTAGTTTCAGGAGCAAATCAACTAGCTAATGGTTCTGAAAAAATAGCTAGTGGAGCAGATCAACTTGCTCAAGGATCTGAAATTTTACAATCAGGACTTGGAAAATTAAGTGATGGTTCAAGTCAATTAAATCAAGGTTTGACAGAGGCTGAGGGGCAATTGCAACAGGCTTCAACTGAACCAACAAATGCAGACTTACTGGCTGATCCTTTAAGTCTTTCAAAAACTGATGCGGATCAAGTAGCTGTTAATGGGATTGCCATGGCTCCGTATATGATATCAGTTGCTCTTTTTGTTGCTGCTATTTCAACTAATATGATTTTTGCTAAATTGCCTTCTGGGCGCCATCCAGAAAGTCGCTGGGCTTGGTTTAAGTCTCGCTTTGAAGTTAACGGTATCATTGCTGGTTTGGCAGGAGTATTAGTTTATGGTGGGGTACATTTAATCGGACTGACTGCAGTTCACGAATTCAAAACTTTTGCTTTGATTATTTTAACTAGTCTTGCTTTCATGGCGATGGTAACAGCATTGACAACCTGGAATTCTCGCCTAGGCGCCTTCTTCTCCTTAATTTTATTACTCCTTCAATTAGCATCAAGTGCAGGAACTTATCCTTTAGCTTTGACGAATCAATTCTTTAAAACTATTAATCCATGGTTACCTATGAGTTATTCAGTTTCAGGTTTACGACAAACCATTTCTATGACAGGTAATATTCATAGTCAGATTATTTTCCTTATCTTTACAGTAATGATTTTTGTTGCTTTAGGAATGCTAGCCTATCAACCTAAAAAAGCTGAAGAAGACTAAAAACAATCGACCGATTCGGTCGATTGTTTTTTTATCTAGAATATTTTTTTCTTTGAATATCATAAAAAATAAAGACAATAATGGCTATAAGAGAACAACTTGCACCAACAACAAATCCTTTTGGTATAAAGGAAAGGGTAATAGTTCCTTCACCTTCAGGAACATCAATTTTCATAAATCCAGTTTGTGCCTGTTGAATTTGTAATTTTTTACCATTTTGATAAGCAGACCATCCTTGGTCATAAGGAATTGTGAAAAAAATTGATGTCTCATTCTTTACCTTATAATTAACAATGACTTTATTTTTATAAGAGCTCACTTCTACTGGATTTTCTTTTATTTTGCTAATTGCCTCCGTATATTTCTTAGTATCTAAGCGATAGAAAGTTGGAGATTCAAATGATACTTGAGCATTTCCTGGAAACTTAACTTGGATATCAAAAGTTTGTTTATGTTCTGCATATCCAAGATTAAAAAATGTAAAAGCATTGTCTGTGGTAAAGGATTTTTTTTCACCATTGATAATGATGTCAACTTGCTTTTTCTTATCATTTGAAAAATTTAGCTTGGTCATGGAAAGGTAAACCTGACTATTATCAGGTACTTCAATGCTGTAGCTGATAGTTGCATCTTCAGTATCAGTTCCGTTTAGATTGACAACGTTGTTATCAGAGTCTGTATAATGATTTATCGGATAAAAGTACTCTTCATTTAAGCCAGCAATTTGATTTAAAAATTGAGTTTGGTTATCAAGAGTATGGTCATTAAAAGTGACATCTTTGTAAAGAGACTGTGTAGCAAAAGCAATTGGGAGAGCGAATTGATTTTTATAAAGGGTTAGATTATCTTTTTGATAGCTTGGATGAAAACCATATTTATCTGGATAGGTTTCAGAAATATTGTAGCTGATTCCAAATAAACTATCTGCAATGATAGTATTATTTGCATAACGAAGATTAAGGTTGGTACCTGAAGATTTAAAACCCAACTTATCTAACGTTGTACTTGCAGAACGATTACGAACAGATGAAAATTGTGAGATGCCATTGTAGTTAAATTTCATGCTATCGTTTCCAGTTTGAGTTTGTAACTTTTCAGTTCGTGTAAATGTATCTGGTTGCTGTTTGGTATACTCCAAAATAGCTTCCATACTTGGAATATCTTTATCATAGGTACTACGAGAAGCAAATCCCCATTCTTTCGTAATTCCATTTAGTTGAGATGAAGCATTAAAACTAACTTCACTTACTGTAAAGATCAAAATAAGAATTGAAAAGATTTTTAGAGAAATCATTTTTCGGATAAGTGCTAATAACAATAGTAAGTATACCACTAAGAACTCAATCGTTAAGAGTATATTTAATTTAGTTAGAAATGAATAATGATTTTTAAAATAAATGGTTGCCAGATAGCCAAATAAAAGGAAGGTCATTGAGAATAAAATATTCCATAATTTAATATCCTTAAATCTATTTAAAACTTCTGCTGAAATATAAATCAAGAGAGTAGAGAAAATCCAAGCATAGCGATGAAGAAACATATTTGGTGCGTGCATTCCTTGCCAAAATAAATCTAAGGCTTCTAGATAAAAACTAGCAATGATGAGAATGAGTAGAGTTGCATAGCATAGTTTCACGTGAAACTTAATTGATTTTAATGTAAAGAATACAATTGTTAAGATAAAAGGAAGGAGGCCTACAAAAATCATTGGGATAGAACCATATTTAGTTGTATCGAAAGCACCAATAAATTGTTTAGCGAATAGATCTAGATACCAACTGGCATCTGTTTTTATTTTTGTAATAGCGGTTAGTTTTTCACCATGAGTTCTTAAATCAAACAAGGTTGGGAGTGTCATGATGAAACTTATTAAACCAGCGAGTAAGGATGTTAGGAAAAAATCAAGGAAAGAATACTTGCGACTTTTAAAATCCCAGGAAAGTTGGCAAAAATACCAAACTACCAAAAACAGGGCAGTCATATAACCAAAATAGTAGTTTTGGATAAATAAGATTGACAAGCTTGTAAAGTATAGAATACGTTTTTTTTCCGTTATGAGTAGATGTAAACCAGTTAAAATTAAGGGGATTAAAATAAAAACATCCAACCAGGTCTTAATCTCTACTTGACTAACTGTAAAGCTCATTAATGCATATGAGGTAGATAGAGCTAATCGAAGTAGGGCAGATATATTTTTGAATATTTTACTCAAGCTAAAAAAGGTTGACAGACCTATCAAGCCAAATTTCAACAAGGTTGACAAATAAACTGCATCTGGCATGCTTGATACATCAAAAAAATAAACAAGAGGAGATAGAAAACTACCAAGGTAATAACTGGACAAGGCATAAAAATTGAGACCTAGACCGCTGGTAAAAGTATAAAATAGGCTATCACTCCCATGTAAAATATTACGAAGATTTAGATCAAAAATAACATATTGATGAAATCCATCCCCCAATAAAGGTGAAGTATCACTATTCCAGTAGATACCTTGAGAAAGATAGACTCCGAATATAATTACTAGGGGAATAATGAAAGAAATAAGATAGGTCCAATAGTTTCTGAAAAATGTTTTCATGTTACCTCATAGAATGTTAGAAAACTCAGTTGGTTAATCCAACTGAGTTTTAAAGTATTATTTAGTCTTTCCAAAGTTCTTTGACTTTTGCTTGTACTTCAGCATTTTCTAAGAATTCATCATAGGTTTCATCGATACGGTCGATTACACCGTTTTTAGATAGGACAATAATGTGGTTAGCCAATGTTTGAATGAATTCATGGTCATGACTGGCGAAGATGATAGATTCTTTGAAGTTTTTCAATCCATCGTTCAAACTTGAAATAGATTCCAAATCTAAGTGATTAGTAGGATCGTCAAGTACTAGAACATTTGATTTCAAAAGCATGAGTTTTGATAGCATCACGCGCACTTTTTCTCCCCCTGACAAGACATTTACAGGTTTGTTAACCTCATCTCCAGAGAAGAGCATACGACCAAGGAAACCACGCAAGAAGGTATTATCATCTTCTTCTTTACTTGCAAATTGACGGAGCCAGTCAAGAATAGATTCACTCCCAGCAAAATCAGCTGAATTGTCTTTTGGTAAGTAAGAGCGACTAGTTGTAACCCCCCACTTGACAGTTCCCTCATAGTCAATATCACCCATAATAGCACGAATCAATGCAGTTGTTTGAATGTCGTTTTGACCGATAAGAGCTGTCTTGTCACCTGGACGCAAGATAAAGCTGATGTTGTCAAGAATAGTTTCACCATCAATCTTGACAGATAGATTTTCTACTGTCAAGAGATCGTTTCCGATTTCACGTTCAGCTTTAAAGTTGATAAATGGATATTTACGACTAGATGGCACAATTTCTTCAAGTTCAATCTTATCAAGCATTTTCTTACGTGATGTTGCTTGTCTTGATTTAGAAGCATTAGCAGAGAAACGAGCAACGAATTCTTGTAATTGCTTAATTTTTTCTTCTGCTTTAGCATTACGGTCTGCTAGCAATTTAGCAGCAAGCTCAGAAGATTCTTTCCAGAAGTCGTAGTTTCCGACATAGAGTTTGATTTTTCCAAAGTCAAGGTCGGCCATGTGAGTACATACTTTGTTCAAGAAGTGACGGTCATGGGATACGACAATAACGGTGTTATCAAAGTCAATCAAGAAATCTTCTAACCAAGTAATAGATTGGATATCAAGACCGTTGGTCGGCTCGTCTAGAAGAAGTACATCTGGTTTACCAAATAGAGCTTTAGCAAGGAGTACTTTCACTTTGTCTCCATTTGCGAGTTCACTCATATTTTGGTAATGAAGATCTTCAGGGATATTCAAGTTTTGCAAGAGTTGTGAAGCTTCACTCTCAGCTTCCCAACCACCTAGTTCAGCAAATTCTCCTTCAAGCTCAGCTGCACGAACTCCATCTTCATCAGTAAAGTCTGCTTTCATATAGATAGCATCTTTTTCTTTCATGATGTTGTATAGTTTTTCATTACCCATGATAACAACATCAATAACACGTTCATCCTCATAGTCAAAGTGATTTTGACGAAGCACAGAAAGACGTTCATCAGGTCCAAGAGAAACATGACCAGTTGTAGGTTCAATATCCCCAGCTAAGATTTTTAAAAATGTTGATTTACCTGCACCGTTAGCACCAATTAAACCATATGTGTTTCCTTCTGTAAATTTGATGTTGACCTCATCAAAAAGTTTGCGATCACTAAAACGTAGTGAAACATCAGATACTGTTAGCAATTTTTTTCTCCTATTATATGTAATACTCTAATTCTACTAGAAAATCAGCAAATATTCAAATTTTTATCTGTCAATTATTTGTAAATTAAGTTTACAGATAGTTTACAGTTGAGGAGTTGAAATCGTAATTATTTGATAAAAAAATTACCTGTCTTTTTATCAAAAAAATGCTATAATTGAAAGGACCATATCAAAGGAGAATAAGATGAATAAACCCATTATTTTAACAGGAGATCGTCCAACGGGGAAATTACATATTGGGCACTACGTTGGTAGCTTAAAAAATCGTGTCTTATTACAGCAAGAAGATAAATATGACATGTTTGTTTTTTTGGCTGACCAGCAAGCTTTAACTGACCATGCAAAAGATCCACAAACTATTGTAGAGTCTATTGGGAATGTTGCTTTGGACTATCTTGCAGTGGGATTGGATCCTAACAAATCAACGATTTTCATTCAAAGTCAAATTCCAGAATTGGCAGAGTTGTCTATGTATTACATGAATCTAGTGTCTTTGGCTCGTCTGGAGCGTAATCCTACTGTAAAAACAGAAATTGCTCAGAAAGGATTTGGAGAAAGTATTCCAACTGGATTTTTAGTTTATCCAATTGCTCAAGCAGCAGATATCACAGCTTTTAAGGCTAACTATGTTCCTGTAGGTACAGACCAAAAACCGATGATTGAACAAACGCGTGAGATTGTGCGTTCATTCAATCACGCCTATAATTGTGATGTTTTAGTAGAACCGGAAGGAATTTATCCTGAAAATGAAGGAGCAGGTCGCTTACCTGGTCTTGATGGAAATGCCAAAATGTCTAAATCGCTTAATAATGGTATCTACTTGTCAGATGATGCAGATACTTTGCGTAAGAAAGTAATGAGTATGTATACAGATCCAGATCACATTCGTGTCGAGGATCCAGGTAAGATTGAAGGAAATATGGTCTTCCATTATTTAGATGTTTTTGGACGTCCTGAAGATGCTCAAGAAATTGTTGACATGAAAGAGCATTATCAACGTGGAGGTTTAGGTGATGTCAAGACTAAACGGTATCTACTGGAAATCCTAGAACGTGAACTTGGTCCAATCCGTGAACGTCGCCTAGAATATGCTAAAGATATGGGTGAAGTGTATAATATGCTTCAAAAAGGCAGTGAAAAAGCTCGAGAAGTTGCTGGTCAAACGCTTTCAGAAGTAAAAGCTGCAATGGGTCTAAATTACTTTCATTAATAGATAAAATATGAACTCTAAAACTATCTCTTCTTTAAAATTAAAGGGATAGTTTTTTACATTATCTATTATCAATATAATTGACAAATTTTCATAGAATGGTATGATAGATACAATACAAAAAGCGTCAAGCTCAAAAAGAAAGAAAAGAGGAAACTTCAATGTCTAATTGGGACACTAAATTTTTGAAAAAAGGTTTTACCTTTGATGATGTATTGCTTATTCCAGCAGAGAGTCATGTATTGCCTAATGATGCAGATTTAACAACAAAATTGGCAGATAATTTGACTTTAAATATCCCAATTATTACAGCAGCCATGGATACTGTAACAGAAAGCCAAATGGCTATTGCTATTGCGCGTGCAGGTGGTCTTGGTGTTATCCATAAAAATATGTCTATTGAACAGCAGGCAGATGAAGTTCGTAAGGTAAAACGTTCTGAAAATGGTGTTATCATTGATCCATTCTTCTTGACTCCAGAGCATACAATTGCAGAAGCAGATGAACTCATGGGACGTTACCGTATCAGTGGTGTTCCAGTGGTTGAAACTCTTGAAAATCGTAAATTGGTTGGTATTTTAACAAACCGAGACCTTCGTTTTATTTCAGATTACAATCAACCAATCTCAAATCATATGACCAGTGAGAATCTTGTTACTGCTCCTGTTGGAACAGATCTTGAAACAGCTGAGAGCATTCTTCAAGAACACCGTATTGAAAAACTCCCTTTGGTTGATGAAGAAGGTCGTCTTTCTGGCTTGATTACGATTAAAGATATTGAAAAAGTGATTGAATTTCCAAATGCTGCAAAAGATGAATTTGGTCGTCTTCTTGTTGCTGGTGCGGTAGGTGTTACTTCTGATACATTTGAACGTGCTGAAGCCCTCTTTGAAGCAGGGGCTGATGCCATTGTTATCGATACTGCTCATGGTCACTCAGCGGGTGTTCTTCGTAAAATCGCTGAAATCCGTGCGCATTTCCCAGACCGTACACTGATTGCTGGGAACATCGCTACTGCTGAAGGTGCGCGTGCCCTTTATGACGCAGGAGTTGACGTTGTTAAAGTTGGTATTGGACCAGGTTCAATCTGTACAACTCGTGTTATTGCAGGTGTCGGAGTTCCACAAGTTACAGCTATCTATGATGCGGCAGCAGTTGCGCGTGAATATGGCAAAACAATCATCGCTGATGGTGGAATCAAGTATTCTGGCGATATTGTAAAAGCTCTTGCTGCTGGTGGAAATGCAGTAATGCTTGGTTCAATGTTCGCGGGAACAGATGAAGCTCCAGGTGAAACTGAAATCTTCCAAGGACGTAAGTTCAAGACATACCGCGGTATGGGCTCAATTGCTGCTATGAAGAAGGGGTCAAGCGACCGTTACTTCCAAGGTTCTGTCAATGAAGCAAACAAACTGGTTCCAGAAGGAATCGAAGGTCGTGTTGCTTATAAAGGTGCAGCAGCCGATATCGTCTTCCAAATGATTGGTGGTATTCGTTCTGGTATGGGTTACTGTGGTGCTGCTAACCTAAAAGAATTACATGACAATGCTCAGTTTATCGAAATGTCTGGTGCTGGTCTAAAAGAAAGCCATCCACACGATGTGCAAATCACAAATGAAGCACCAAACTACTCAATGTAATAAAAAAATCTCCTGTTTGACAGGAGATTTTTTTATTACAATATTGTAAATATTAGTTTACAGACAATTGACCATCTTTTACTGTAAATACACTGAGATTATCAGGTAAGTTCTGAAGATGCTCTAAACTAGTTGTAGTAATAAAGGTTTGAATGTTTTGAGATATAGTCTCTAATAATTTAAGTTGACGAGTATTGTCAAGTTCACTCATAACATCGTCAAGTAAAAGAATAGGCGCTTCCTTGGTAATACTCTCCATCAACTCAATTTCAGCTAGTTTGATAGAGAGGACAAGGCTACGATGCTGTCCTTGACTGCCAAAACTTGCTTCTATACCGTTGATTAAGAAAATCATATCATCTCGATGAGGACCAACTCCAGTATTCTTCTTAAATAAATCTCTTGATCTACTTTTTTGAAGTGCTGCATAGAAAGATTCTGCTAGTTTTCCCTTGTCAGTGAAGTTTACGGATGGTTGATAACGAATTGACAACTCTTCTAATTGGTCTGAAATATCAAAGTGCTTTTCACGACCAAAAGATTCCATTTTTTTTATAAATTCTTCTCTGTGGACCATCACCCGACAACCGTAGTCTACTAGCTGGTCATCTAGAACAGATAAAAATGTTTCGTCAATCTGATTCGCTGATTTTAAGTAGGTATTTCTTTGTTTGAGCACATGGTTGTAGCTTGACAAGTCTGACAAGTATATGGGTTTGATTTGTCCTAGTTCCATATCTATAAACTTACGTCGGATAGCAGGTGCTCCTTTGACAAGTTGTAAATCTTCGGGTGCAAATAGAACAACATTCATGTGTCCAATATAGTCAGATAGCCGAGCTTGTTTTAAGTGATTAACTTTAGTAATCCGACCTTTTGGAGTCAAGTCAATCTCAAGTGGAACAGTAGCCGTTCGTTTTTGAAGAATTCCAGAAACTTGAAGCTGTTCTTCTTCAAATTGAATTAAATTTTTGTCTGTCTTTGTCCGATGGCTTCTAGTTAAAGCTAAAAAGTAAATACTTTCCAGGAGATTGGTTTTGCCTTGTGCATTTCGACCAACAAATACATTCAATTTAGGATTAAATTCAATTTCAGTATCCTGATAGTTTCGAAATTGTTTGATGGATAAATTTTTCAGCCACATACTTATCTACCTGGGAAACGTGGCGCAGTTTTTGTTTCAGCTTTCTGGGTCTTTTTTGTTGGCTTTTTTTTGACCGTCTTATTCATTTCTTTGACAAGTTTAGCCACACGTTCTTTCTCAAGTTTTTCTTGAAGATATTCTTCCTGTTCTTCTTGACTAGGTTGAGTCAAAATGATGTGGATTTTCAAATCAGGAATGTCGATGGAGTCTCCGATTCTTACTTTTTTCCCACGACGATTTTCCAATTCGCCATTAAAGTAGACAAGATGCTCAGCTAAAAAGGATTTAATGGCTCCGCCACTGTGTATAATACCAAGTTCTTTCAAGAGAGCTTGGAGAGTGATAAATTCTTCAAATAATTTGTATTCCATAGTTCACCTCAATCTTTGGTATTATACCATATTTTACCTTGAAATGGCAGAGGTAAATTCATTAGAAATGAAAGCGATTTTAATTCTAAAAGGAATAAAGAGAACAAGAAAATTTTCTCTTTTCATGGTATAATAGAACTCTATGTAGAAGGAGGTAAGCGATGGAGTTAGTACCTGGAATTGCAGTGCATTTTATCCAATCAAAAAAATTTAAAACTAATAAAATTACTGTGCGTTTCACAGCTCCATTGTCTTTGGATTCAATTTCAAGTCGCATGTTAAGTGCCAGTATGTTTGAAACTGCCAACCAAAGTTATCCAACTGCTCAACTGTTTAGAAAACGTTTAGCAACCTTGTATGGAACTGATTTGTCAGCGCACGCCTATCGAAGAGGACAAAGTCATCTTGTGGATTTGAATATTACCTATGTGCGTGATGAATTTTTAAGTAAGAAAAACGTATTAACTTCTCAAATTTTAGAATTACTGCACCAGGTTCTGTTTACACCATTGTCGGATGAGGATGGATTTGAGAAAAATGCTTTTGACATCGAGAAAAAACAGATCTTATCAAGGCTAGAATCAGAATTGGAAGACCCATTCTTCTTTGCACATAAAGAGTTAGATCAATTGTTTTTCCAAGAAGAATCAATGCAGCTAGTTCCAAAAGATTTGATTTCTAGAATTTCAGAAGAGAATTCAAAAACATGTTTTTCAAGCTATCAAAAAATGCTAAAAGAAGACCAAATAGATATTTTCTTCTTAGGCGATTTTAATGAAATTGAAGTTTTAGAGTTTTTACATAAATTTCCGTTAATAGGTCGTAAATCAGCTGTAAACATTCAATATCAGCAACCCTATTCTAATATTCTTAGAGAAGGTATTGTTAGAAAGAGATTAGGACAGTCTGTTTTAGAGATGGGCTACCATAGTTCAGTGGCATATGGTGATGAAGAACAGATGGCAGTGCTTTTTGTCAATGGTCTTTTAGGAGCCTTTCCTCATTCGAAACTATTTACCCAAGTGAGAGAAAAAGAAGGACTAGCCTATACGGTATCAAGTCATTTGGATCTCTTTAGTGGATTTTTACGATTGTTTGCTGGAATTGATCGGCAAAATCGAAACAAAGTAAGAAAATTGATGAATCATCAGTTACTTGACATAAAAAATGGCAAGTTTACAGATAAGGAAATTGATCAGACCAAACAAATGATTCGTCGATCCTTACTACTTGCTCAGGATAATCAAGATTCTATCGTCGATAAATATTATCTGTCAACTTTTTTTGGGAAGGCGAATCTTGACACAAAATCTTTAATCGATAAGCTTGAACAAGTTGATAGAGAAGCAATTTGTGAAGCAGCAAACAGTTTTAAGTTGCAGGCTATTTATTTTATGGAAGGAGCAGAATGACCAGACCTACTTTTCAAAAGAAATATTATCCTGCTGTAAAAGAAACTTTGTATCAAACTAGATTAGAAAATGGTTTGACAGTTACTTTACTACCTAAAAAGGACTTTAACGAGGTTTATGGCGTTGTAAGTGTCCAAGTCGGTTCTGTTGACACAAGGTTTACAGTGGATGATAAGGACTTACAACAATATCCACAAGGAATCGCTCATTTCTTAGAACATAAGCTTTTTGAAAGAGAAGATTCTGGAGATGTTATGGCAGCTTTTACAGAGTTGGGTGCTGAAAGTAATGCCTTTACGAGCTTTACGAACACTAGCTATCTTTTCTCGACTTCTGAAAATGTTCTAGAGTGTTTAGATTTGCTAGAAGAACTTGTCACTACTTTCAATATGACTGAAGAATCTGTGGAACGCGAAAAGGATATCATTCAACAGGAAAGAGAAATGTATCAGGATGATCCGGATTCTTGTCTATTTTTCAAGACTTTGGCAAATCTCTATCCAGAAAGTTCTTTAGCTTCAGATATTGTTGGTAGTGAAAACTCTATTGATGCTATTTGTTTGGAGGATTTAAAAGAGAACTTTAAAGAGTTTTACAGACCTGTCAATAGTAATATCTTTTTAGTGGGGAATTTTGATTTTGAACTCCTTGAAGATTATTTTGCTAAGAAATCTCATCCTCAAGAAAAAAAACATGAGTTTAAGAGAGAAAAAATACCTTTACATCCTGTAAAGACTACTGAAAGTTTACGGATGGACGTGGCTTCTCCAAAACTAGCAATCGGTATTAGAGGAAATGAAGATATCGGAAGTCGAGATCAGTATCGTTATCATCTTTTATTGAAATTGTTGTTTACAATGATGTTTGGTTGGACTTCACAAAGATTTCAAAAATTATATGAGACAGGTAAACTGGATGCTTCCCTGTCTCTAGAAATAGAAGTTGATCCTCGTTTCCATTTTGTGATATTAACAATGGATACAAAGGAACCTGTGGCACTTTCTCATCAATTTCGTAAAGCTATTCGCAATTTTATGAAAGATGAGGATGTAACTGAGGATCACTTGGATATTGTAAAAACTGAGATGTATGGAGAATTTCTTCATAGTATGGATTCCCTAGAATACATTGCCACTCAGTATCATCCAACCGATACAGGTTCTACCCTGTTTGACCTTCCTAAACTTTTGCAGGAAATTACTCTTGAGGATGTTCTAGAAGCAGGACATGATTTGATAGATAATAGCGACATGGTTGATTGTACAATTTTTCCGATATAATCGCTAGAAAATACACTAGAAAGAAGGAATGTTAAGTATGAGAAAAAAAACAATTGGCGAGGTCTTACGCCTTGCAAGGATTAACCAAGGACTGAGCTTAGAGGAATTGCACAGAAAGACAGATATTCAGCTGGATTTGTTGGAGGCAATGGAGTCAGATGATTTTGACAAACTACCGAGTACTTTTTATGCTCGTTCATTTTTGAGAAAGTATGCTTGGGCTGTTGAATTAGATGAAAATATCGTTCTAGATGCCTATGATTCAGGTAGTATGATTACCTATGAGGAAGTAGATGTTGATGAGATTGAGCTTTCAGGACGTAGACGTTCTATTCGCAAGAAGAATTCATTTCTCCCGCTATTTTACTTTGTTCTCTTGTCTTCATTAATTTTAATTTTTGTAACCTACTATGTGTGGAATTACATTCAAACCCAACCAACTACGCCAGCTACAGCAAGTTATAGTGTTGTGAGTTCAACAAGTACTTCCAGTAGTGAGCCATCAAGTAGTAGCCAATCTACTAGTTCATCAAGTTCGAGTGATGCCTCTTCTGTGATCATTTCTGGTCAGGGAGATACGATAGCAGCAGAATACAAAACTTCTAAAGATTCAGTTGAGCTTCAATTTTCTGTTAGCGATGTAACGAGCTGGATCAGTGTTTCGAATACTGACTTGGCAGGAGGAGTGACTCTCGAACCTAATAATAAAACAGCTAAAACAACGATTTCGAAAGACAATCCTGTAACAATTACATTGGGAGTTGTTAAAGGAGTAACAGTGAAAATCGATAATCAGGAAATCGATACTTCAAAATTGGCTGGGGAAACTGGCTGGATTAAACTGACAATGAGTTCAAATTAAGGAAGGATAATATGAAAAAAGAGAATATTCCTAACATACTAACGATTGGTAGAATTTTATTTATTCCCATTTTTGTTCTTCTTCTATCATTTGGACCGTCTCCAGTATTACATATAACAGCAGCAATTATTTTTGCTATTGCTAGCATCACGGACTATTTGGATGGATATTTAGCTAGAAAATGGCAGGTGGTTAGTAATTTCGGTAAGTTTGCGGATCCGATGGCTGATAAATTATTGGTTATGTCAGCATTTATTATGCTAGTTGGTCTAAATATGGCACCAGCTTGGGTGGTAGCAGTTATTATTTGTCGAGAACTTGCAGTTACCGGGTTGCGCCTGCTCTTAGTCGAAACAGGCGGGACTGTTCTAGCTGCTGCAATGCCTGGAAAAATAAAGACATTTAGTCAGATGTTTGCGATTATCTTCTTGTTGCTTCACTGGAATGTGTTTGGTCAGATAACTCTTTATATTGCCTTGTTCTTCACAGTTTATTCTGGTTATGATTATTTCAAGGGAAGTGCGTATTTATTTAAAGGAACCTTTCGCTAGATATGGAATCGATTATTGAGATAAAAAATCTGTCTTTTCGATATCAGGCAGATCAAGAACACTATGATGTTCATAATATTACGTTTCACGTGAAACGTGGAGAGTGGTTGTCTATCGTTGGTCATAATGGTAGTGGCAAGTCAACGACTGTTCGCTTGATTGACGGTTTACTTGAGGCCGAATCAGGGGAAATTTGGATAGACGGTGATTGCCTAACTCCAGAAAATGTCTGGGAAAAAAGACGTAAGATTGGTATGGTCTTTCAAAATCCTGATAACCAATTCGTAGGAGCAACTGTTGAAGACGACGTTGCTTTTGGATTGGAAAATCAAGGAATCCCACTTGAAGAGATGAAGAAACGTGTTTCTGAGGCTTTATCATTGGTTGGGATGGCTGAATTTGCTAAAAAGGAACCAGCTCGCCTGTCAGGAGGTCAGAAACAGAGAGTAGCTATTGCAGGAGTTGTTGCTCTGCGACCAGATATTTTAATCTTGGATGAGGCTACAAGTATGTTGGACCCTGAGGGACGATTAGAGTTGATTAAGATAGTCCAGAAGATTCGCAAAGACCATCAGATGACAGTCATCTCCATTACGCATGATTTGGATGAGGTGTCCATGAGTGACAGAGTTTTGGTGATGAAAAAAGGAGAAGTCGAGTCAACTAGCACTCCTAGAGAGTTATTTTCTAGATCAGATTTAGATCAAATTGGCTTAGATCAACCTTTTGTCAACCAATTAAAACAATCACTGAGTGATAATGGCTTAAAATTACCAGAGCACTACCTGACCGAGGAGGAGCTTGAGGAGGCTTTATGGGAATTATTCTAGACAATGTTTGTTATACGTATCAGGAAGGAACACCCTTTGCCTCAGCAGCCTTATCAGATGTGAGTCTCACCATAGAAGATGGTTCCTATACGGCCATTATTGGGCATACAGGAAGCGGAAAGTCTACAATCCTTCAACTTTTGAATGGTTTGTTGGTTCCTACAAAGGGAAGTGTTCGTGTCTTTGATACATTGATTACACCAACATCTGTCAATAAGCAAATTCGTCAAATTCGTAAACAAGTCGGGTTGGTATTTCAGTTTGCAGAAAATCAAATCTTTGAGGAGACTGTCTTAAAAGATGTGGCTTTTGGCCCTCAAAATTTTGGAGTTTCTGTAGAAGAGGCAGAAGCTATTGCGCGTGAAAAACTAGCTCTAGTAGGAATCGATGAATCACTCTTTGAACGAAGTCCATTTGAACTTTCAGGTGGCCAGATGAGAAGGGTTGCTATTGCTGGAATTTTGGCGATGGATCCTAGCATTCTGGTCTTAGACGAACCAACAGCTGGTTTGGATCCAATTGGTCGGAAAGAGTTGATGGCCTTGTTTAAAAAGCTTCATCAAGATGGCATAACAATTGTTTTAGTAACCCACCTTATGGATGATGTGGCTGAATTTGCTGACCAAGTTTATGTGATGGAAAAAGGGAAACTAGTTAAGGGTGGGAAACCAGGTCTTGTCTTTCAAAATCTGGAGTTTATGGAAGATATCCAATTGGGTGTTCCTAAAATCACACGATTTGCTCAAAGGCTAGTTGACAGAGGAATTTCTTTCGAACAATTGCCGATAACGATAGAAGAGTTTAAGGAGTTTATCAATGGATAATATGATTTTAGGTCGATACATACCAGGAAATTCGATTATTCATCGCCTAGATCCTCGTAGTAAGTTAGTAGCAATGATTTTATTGATCATCATCGCTTTTTGGGCCAATAATCCAATTACAAATCTCATACTCTTCATTGCAACAGGCATATTTGTCGTTTTATCAGAAGTTCCCTTATCTTTTTTTATAAAAGGTTTGCGATCTATGTTTTTTCTGATTGCTTTTACAACCCTTTTTCAACTGTTTTTTATCTCTGGCGGTCACGTCTTGTTCGAGATGGGATTTATAAAAATCACAAGCTATGGTATTGAGCAGGCAGGAATTATTTTTTGTCGTTTTGTGTTGATTATCTTTTTCTCAACCTTGCTTACTTTGACAACCATGCCATTGAGCTTGGCAACAGCGGTTGAATCCTTGCTCGGACCTTTAAAAAGATTTAAAGTTCCAGTTCATGAGATTGGGCTCATGTTATCTATGAGTTTGCGATTTGTACCAACCTTGATGGATGATACGATTCGCATTATGAATGCTCAAAAGGCGCGTGGTGTTGATTTTGGAGAAGGAAATGTAATTCAAAAGGTTAAGGCTATGATTCCTATTTTGATTCCTTTGTTCGCTACCAGTTTGAAGAGAGCAGATTCTCTTGCTACAGCCATGGAAGCTAGGGGGTATCAAGGTGGGAATGGACGCAGTCAGTATCGACAGTTAAATTGGATGAACAGAGACAGTATAGCGCTATTATTTGTTTGTGTATTGGGTGCAATTCTATTTTTGCTAAAATCTTAGAATGTAATATAAGGTAGAGGTATGAACCGTTTTAAAAAATCAAAATATATCATTGTTCTATTTGTCATTGTATTAGTAGTATCCGTTTTTTTAGTGACAACACAATCAAGTGCAGTTGTAACAAAAGCTGGAGATGGCATTTCATTAGTCGATAGAATAGTACAAAAGCCTTTTCAATGGCTTTCTTCCGTAAAATCTGATTTAGGTCGTTTGACCAGAACCTATAACGAGAATGAAACTCTCAAAAAAGAACTCTATCAGATGAAGAAGGAAACGAATGAAGCAGACAGTTTGAAGGAAGAAAATGAGCAACTACGTCAGTTATTGGATATGAAGTCAAAATTGAGTGCAACCAAGTTAATTGCTTCTGACGTCATCATGAGAACTCCTGCAACCTGGAAACAAGAGTTGACAATTGATGCAGGTTCTCAACAAGGCGTGACAAGCAATATGCTTGTGATTGCTGGTGGGGGACTGATTGGAAGCGTGGGAAAGATTGAAGATAACTCTACTGTGGTCAACTTATTAACCAACGCTGAAAATACGGAGAAAATCTCCGTTAAAATTCAGCACGGTTCTACTAGTATATATGGTATTATCATTGGGTACGACAAAGAAAAAGACTTGCTTAAAATAAGCCAGTTAAATAGTAGTAGTGATATCAGTCAAGGAGACAAGGTAGTAACTGGTGGTCTTGGTAATTTTAATGCTACTGACATTCCAGTAGGTGAGGTCGAATCTGTGACGCATAGCAATGACTATCTGACAAGAGAAGTGTTAGTCAAACTTCAGTCTGATTCAATGAATACCAAAGTCGTAGAGTTAGTGGGGAATCCATCATGAGACTGTTGAAGCAGATAGGAATGTTTTTGCTCTTGCCTATAGTTGTCTTAATAGACAGTCATTTAGGGCAATGTGTAAATAGTTTTTTTCCACATTTTCAAATTGTGAGTCACTTTATCTTCATCTTTTTATTATTTGAGACGATAGAAGTATCCGAATATTTGTTTTTGGCTTATTGCTTAATCATAGGGCTTATCTATGATATATATTTCTTTCATTTGATAGGGATTGCCAGTCTTCTTTTTGTTATTATTGGTGCAATCATTTATAAAAATAATTCTATCATTCTATCAAATAGATGGACTAGACTATTAGCAATTTTAATGATGACTTTCTTGTTTGAATTTGGTAGTTTTCTTCTAGCGCAAATGATTGGCCTAACTGCTGAAAGTATAACAGTCTTTATCGTTTATGGTCTAGTTCCATCAATGATATTAAACTGTCTATGGATGTTAGTTTTCCAGTTTATTTTTGAAAAAATATATCTATAAGAAAGAAACAAAACTGTAATAAAGGCGTAATATTTATTAGGCCTTTTTTTGATATACTAGTATTGTCTTAAAAGAAGGAGTATTCACACTTATGAAGAAAAAAATCCTAGCATCACTTTTGTTAAGTACAGTATTGGTCTCACAAGGAGCTGTTCTTTCAAGTGTTAAAGCAAATACAACAGATGAAAAAATTGCTGCTCAAGATAGTAAAATTAGTAACTTGACAGCTCAACAGAAAGAAGCTCAAAAACAAGTAGACGAAATTCAAACTAAAGTTTCAGCTATTCAATCAGAGCAAGAAAAATTACAATCTGAAAACGAAAAACTTCAAGAAGAATCTAAAAAACTTGAAGGTGAAATCGCAGAGCTTTCAAAAAATATTGTAGCTCGTAATGCATCGCTTGAAAACCAAGCTCGTAGTGCACAAACGAACGGAACTGCTACAAGCTACATCAATACGATTATTAACTCTGACTCAATCACAGAAGCTATTTCTCGTGTAGCAGCTATGAGTGAAATCGTATCAGCAAACAATAAAATGTTGCAGCAACAAAAAGAAGATAAGAAAGCTATCTCTGAAAAACAAGTTGCAAACAACGAAGCAATCAATACAGTCATTGCTAACCAACAAACACTTGCTGACGATGCTCAAGCTTTGACAACAAAACAAGCAGAATTGAAAGTAGCTGAGTTAAATCTTGCAGCTGAAAAAGCTACAGCAGAAAATGAAAAAACTAGCTTGTTGGAGCAAAAAGCAGCAGCAGAGGCAGAAGCTAAAGCGGCAGCAGAGGCAGAAGCAGCTTATAAAGCTAGACAAGCAAGTCAACAACAATCAGTTGCAGCATCAGCAAATACAAGCTTTGCTGCACAAGTGCAAGCAACTTCAAGTTCTTCATCATCAGATGATGATTCAAGCTACACACCTGTAGCTACTCGTACAACATCACGTCCAACATATAGTACAAATGCTTCAAGTTATCCAACTGGTGAATGTACTTGGGGAGCTAAAACATTGGCACCTTGGGCTGGAGATTACTGGGGTAACGGAGCGCAGTGGGCAACAAGTGCAGCTGCAGCAGGATTCCGTACTGGTTCTCAACCACAAGTTGGTGCGATTGCATGTTGGAATGATGGAGGATATGGACATGTAGCGGTTGTTACAGCTGTTTCATCATCATCAAGTATTCAGGTATCTGAATCTAACTACGGTGGAGATCGTACAATTGGTAACAAACGTGGATGGTTCAACCCAACTACAACTTCTGAAGGTTATGTTACTTACATCTATCCAAACTAATGAAAAAATTGAGACTCAGATTGGGTCTCTTTTCTTATTTATAAGATGGTGAAATCCCAAGTTTGAGTTTTCGCTAAATACCCAAACTAAGTTCCACCGCTAGTACGAGTGGAAGTTAATCTGATAAAAATTGCAAAAAACAGTGGAATTCCGTGTCAGAGTCAGTTCCACTATGGTAGAAGTTAGTGTGAGACGTTTGAGTTTTCATTGAAAAACTAGCAAAATTACTTGAAAAAAAGGCTCAACTATGATACAATGTAACTTGTCGTGTAAACGATAATACTCATTCTTGATGAATTGTGAAGCTGTTGCCTTCAGGTCGTTTTGCAAGCTGAAATCAAGAAGAGGAAAAAAACAAAAAGGAGAAATACTCATGGCAGTAATTTCAATGAAACAACTTCTTGAGGCTGGTGTACACTTTGGTCACCAAACTCGTCGCTGGAACCCTAAGATGGCTAAGTACATCTTCACTGAGCGTAACGGAATCCACGTTATCGACTTACAACAAACTGTAAAATACGCTGACCAAGCATACGACTTCATGCGTGATGCTGCAGCTAATGATGCAGTTGTATTGTTTGTTGGTACTAAGAAACAAGCTGCTGACGCAGTTGCTGAAGAAGCAGTACGTTCAGGTCAATATTTCATCAACCACCGTTGGTTGGGTGGAACTCTTACTAACTGGGGAACAATCCAAAAACGTATCGCTCGTTTGAAAGAAATCAAACGTATGGAAGAAGATGGAACTTTTGAAGTTCTTCCTAAGAAAGAAGTTGCACTTCTTAACAAACAACGTGCACGTCTTGAAAAATTCTTGGGTGGTATCGAAGATATGCCTCGTATTCCAGATGTAATGTACGTAGTTGACCCACATAAAGAGCAAATCGCTGTTAAAGAAGCTAAAAAATTGGGAATCCCAGTTGTAGCGATGGTTGACACAAACACTGATCCAGACGATATCGATGTAATCATCCCAGCTAACGATGACGCTATCCGCGCAGTTAAGTTGATCACAGCTAAATTGGCAGACGCTATCATCGAAGGTCGCCAAGGTGAAGATGCTGTTGCAGCAGTTGAAGCAGAATTTGCAGCTTCAGAAGCTCAAGCAGACTCAATCGAAGAAATCGTTGAAGTTGTAGAAGGCGACAACGCTTAATTCATAATAAATAGTAATTACCTAGGAGGGCGGGGCTTAGCCCGGCTCTCCTATTTTTAAAAAATATAGGAGAATCAAAATGGCAGAAATTACAGCTAAACTTGTTAAAGAGTTGCGTGAAAAATCTGGTGCTGGTGTTATGGACGCTAAAAAAGCATTGGTTGAAGTTGAAGGCGATATCGAAAAAGCGATCGAATTGCTTCGCGAAAAAGGTATGGCAAAAGCAGCTAAGAAAGCTGACCGTGTTGCTGCAGAAGGTTTGACTGGTGTTTATGTTGACGGTAACGTTGCAGCAGTTGTTGAAGTAAATGCTGAAACTGACTTCGTTGCGAAAAACGCTCAATTTGTTGAGTTGGTAAACGCAACAGCTAAAGCGATTGCAGAAGGAAAACCAGCTAACAACGAAGAAGCTCTTGCTTTGACAATGCCTTCAGGTGAAACTCTTGAAGCGGCTTATGTGTCTGCAACAGCAACTATCGGAGAAAAAATCTCATTCCGTCGCTTTGCTTTGATTGAAAAAACAGATGCACAACACTTCGGAGCATACCAACACAACGGTGGACGTATCGGTGTTATCTCTGTAATCGAAGGTGGAGACGAAGCACTTGCTAAACAAATTTCAATGCACATCGCTGCTATGAAACCAACAGTTCTTTCATACAAAGAATTGGATGAGCAATTTGTTAAAGATGAGTTGGCACAATTGAACCACGTTATCGACCAAGATAACGAAAGCCGTGCTATGGTTGGTAAACCAGCTCTTCCACACTTGAAATATGGATCAAAAGCTCAATTGACTGATGAAGTGATTGCTCAAGCTGAAGCTGATATTAAAGCTGAGTTGGCTGCAGAAGGCAAACCAGAAAAAATCTGGGATAAAATCATCCCAGGTAAAATGGATCGTTTCTTGCTTGACAACACTAAAGTTGACCAAGCATACACACTTCTTGCACAAGTTTACATCATGGATGACAGCAAGACAGTTGAAGCTTACCTTGAATCAGTTAACGCTTCAGTAGTTGAGTTCGCTCGCTTTGAAGTTGGTGAAGGTATCGAAAAAGCTGCAAACGACTTTGAAGCAGAAGTTGCAGCTACAATGGCAGCAGCCTTGAATAACTAATAAAAAAGTAAGGAAGCTAATTTGCTTCCTTTTCTTTTGTTAGAGGGGATTCATAGGAATCCTTTTTTTATTTTAAACGGTAAACAAAAAGCCCTATACAAGGGCTTAGTGTATTTAGGAGACTATACTTCGAATTCATAGAGTGCTGTAGATAGGTAACGTTCTCCGTTATCTGGTGCAAGCGCAAGGACTTTTTTACCTGCTCCAAGTTTTTTAGCGACTTCAATTGCTGCATAGATAGCTGCTGCAGAAGAAATACCGACTAAGAATCCTTCTTTTCCACCGATTTCACGGCCAAGTGCAAGAGCGTTATCTGATGTTACACGAACGATACCATCGTAAGCTTTTGTATCAAGTGTATCTGGAATGAATCCAGCAGAAATACCTTGAATTTTGTGAGGACCTGGCTTTTCACCAGACAAGATAGCTGACTCGTCTGCCTCAACAGCAAAAACTTGAATGTTTGAGTTAGCAGTTTTAAGAGCATGAGAAACACCAGAAATAGTTCCTCCAGTACCAACACCGGCAACAAAGGCGTCTAAACCATCAGCTCCGAAATCAGCTAGAATTTCAGCTCCTGTTGTTCTTTCGTGAACCTCTGGGTTAGCTTGGTTATTAAACTGTAATGGTAGGAAACCATCACGCTCAGCAGCAATTTCCTGCGCTTTTGCAATCGCACCTTTCATTCCTTCGCTACCAGGAGTGAGGACTAGTTCAGCTCCATAAGCTTGGATAATTTTACGACGTTCCACGCTCATTGTTTCAGGCATAACGATAACAACTTTGTAACCTTTAGCGGCACCAACCCATGAGAGACCAATACCAGTGTTCCCACTAGTTGCTTCTACAATGGTAGAACCAGGTTTCAATTTACCTTCTTGTTCTGCTTTTTCAATCATGCTTAGGGCGATACGGTCCTTAACTGACGATCCTGGGTTAAAAGCTTCAAGTTTTACATAAACATCTGCTGCACCTTCTGGTACAATGTTATTCAATTTAACAATCGGTGTTCTACCGATGAGTTCTGTGATATTGTTATAAATTGCCATATTAGCACCTCTTTATATAAGATGCTACTAGTATAACGCTAACTTTAACTTTTGTAAAATATAGAAATCCTATCGGAGTGATAGGATTTTTTTATATCAATGATTCAAACCATTCATATTCAAACGATTATGATAAGCTAAGTCAAATAGATAGGTGTAAAGAGGTACAATATCAGTTTTCTTTGGAAATTCAAATTTGTGAGAATTAAAATGCTCATTGTGAGATTTTAAAAAGGCATTTTCTAAATAAGTAATCGTAATCTCACTATCATCAATCCCAAGTCCAGCAGTTTCCATTTCAACATTGACAATGTTCATGAGGAAAATTGATTTGATAGACATCTTCCGTCCGGTTGCCCCTTGTTTATCTGTAAAGATGATTCGGATATTTGTAAAGATAATTGAGTCACGAATGAGTTTATATCCGCTTTGAATTTCTTCATTTTCTAATAAATATTGTCCAAACTCCTTGGTAAGAGTTTCTTTACTTTGCTCACTGAAGTTTCCAGCGAGTCCCTGAATTAATCTTCCAAAAGCCATATGATATTTCCTTTCTTTACGATAGGTTTACAGGTACTTCAACTTCACGTAAACCTTTGTCAGTTAGAGTAACTTTTCCATTGAAAAATTCAATGAGATCAGCCTTGATATCGTCTTTCCTTTCTTTGTCAACGAAAATCATTGTGTCAACTTGGTCTGTAAAGTTTGTCTCTAATTCTATAAGATTATTCTCTTTAAGAAAATTACCGTATTCTTGATATTGGGCATAAGACATTTGAATGGAGATGCCAGCTTGCTCTTTGATTTCAATAATGCCAATTTCCTTAACTGCTAGAGCAACGCTACCAGCATAAGCGCGAATCAAACCACCAGCTCCTAGTTTGATACCACCAAAATAACGAGTAACTACCACACAGACATTAGTAAGGTTGTGATTCTCCAGAACTCCTAGCATAGGAACGCCAGCAGTCCCACTAGGTTCTCCATCATCACTAGTTCGCTTGATTTCACTACGCTCACCGACAATAAAAGCAGAGCAGTTGTGGGTAGCTTTATAGTGTTCTTTTTTGATAGCTGTGATAAAGTCACGAGCTTCTTCCTCACTATAGACACGTTTGGCATGACAGATAAAGCGTGATTTTTTGATTTCTTCTTGGACTTGTCCGTCCTCTTTTATAGTTCTGTATTCCATATTTTTATTGTACTAAAAAATAGCGTAAAGTTCTACATTTTACGAATAAAGAAATATGAAAGTAAATCCAAATTATCTCGGTCGCCTTTTTACCGAGCAAGAATTAAGTCATGAGGAGAGACAACAAGCAAAACAAATTCCATCCATGAAAAAAGAAAAGGGTCAACAATATTGTCAGCGTTGTGGTAGTCAGATAGAAGAAGAATGGCATTTGCCTATTGGTGCTTTTTATTGCCGAGAATGCTTGATTATGAAGCGAATAAGAAGTGATCAAAATCTCTATTATTTTCCGCAAGAAAGGTTTCCACAGCAAGATGTACTAAAATGGTCAGGTCAACTGACTCCATTTCAAGAGCGGGTATCACAAGGACTCCTTCAGGCGGTAGATAAGAAGGAGGCTACCTTGGTACATGCAGTGACAGGAGCTGGTAAGACAGAGATGATTTACCAAGTTGTTGCCAAGGTGATTGATCAAGGTGGAGCTGTTTGTTTGGCCAGTCCACGAATTGATGTTTGCCTAGAGCTCCATAAACGACTACAAAATGATTTTGCATGTGATATTGCGCTATTACATGGGGAGTCGGATCCCTATTTTCGTACTCCTTTGGTTATAGCAACCACTCACCAGCTATTAAAATTTTATCAAGCTTTTGATTTATTGATTGTGGATGAAGTAGACGCCTTCCCTTATGTTGATAATCCTGTACTTTACCATGCTGTCAATAATTGTGTAAAGGAGACCGGATTGAGAATATTTTTAACAGCAACGTCAACTGATGAGTTAGATAGAAAAGTTAAACAAGGGGAGTTAAAGCGTCTCAGTTTACCTCGTCGTTTTCATGGAAATCCTCTCATTGTTCCCAAGCCAATCTGGTTATCGCATTTTAATAGATATTTAGAAAAAAATGGCTTACCTCCAAAATTAAAACTTTACATTGAGAAACAGAGAAAGACGGCCTATCCCTTACTAATCTTTGCCTCTGAGATTAAAAAGGGAGAAAAACTAAAAGAAATTTTGCAGGAGAAGTTTCCGAATGAGAAAATAGGCTTTGTATCCTCAATTACGGAAGACCGATTAGAGCAGGTACAGGCCTTTCGAGATGGAGAGTTGACGATATTAATAAGCACAACTATATTAGAGCGTGGAGTTACCTTCCCTCGTGTAGATGTTTTTGTGGTGGAAGCCAATCATCAACTCTTTACCAAGTCAAGTTTAGTACAAATTGGTGGGCGAGTTGGAAGAAGCATGGATCGTCCTACCGGAGAACTGATATTTTTCCATGACGGACTCAATCTGTCCATTAAGAAAGCCATAAAGGAGATTAAGCAAATGAATCAGGAGGCAGGAGTATGAAGTGTTTATTGTGTGGTAAAAGCTTGCAAACAGAGATAACTTTTACTAACCTCCTCTGTTTTAAAAAGGAGGAGGAACTAGTTTGTGAATCCTGTATTTCGTCTTTCGAGAGCATTGGTGGTAATCATTGTCCTAGTTGTTTTAAAAAAGGAATGTCAATCATCTGTCAAGATTGTCAATTTTGGTGTAAAAAAGGTGTAAAGGTTGATCATGTGGCTCTTTATTCCTATAATCAGGCCATGAAAGAATATTTTAGTCACTATAAATTTGATGGTGATTATCTTCTTAGAAAGGTATTTTCTGAGATATTGCAAAAAGAGTTAAAGAAGTATAAGGACTATCAGATTGTGATTGTTCCTCTGAGTGACGAGCGTTTTACAAGTAGAGGATTTAATCAAGTTGAGGGTTTGATAAAGGATACTGGGTTAGCATATCTGGATATTTTGGTTAAAAAAGAAGTTGAGGCTAGTTCTTCAAAAAATCGATCGGATCGCTTACTTGCAGAGTTTCCATTTTTATTGAAAGGTGGAGTGAAGCCCCCAGAAAATATCTTACTCTTTGATGATATTTATACAACTGGAACTACCTTGAATCGTCTTAAAAGTATGCTTTTAGCAGCTGGTTGTCAGAATATTAAAACTTTTTCCCTCGCAAGATGAGGAAAAAGTTTGCAAAAAAAATATGAAAGCGTTATAATATAATTAGAAAAACAAATATGTTTAGAAAGAAGGTACTTATATGATTAAATATAGTATCCGTGGTGAAAACCTAGAAGTAACAGAAGCAATTCGTGATTATGTAGTTTCTAAACTCGAAAAGATCGAAAAATACTTCCAAGCAGACCAAGAATTGGATGCGCGTGTTAACTTGAAAGTTTACCGTGAAAAGACTGCTAAAGTAGAAGTAACCATTCCGCTTGGATCTATTACTCTTCGTGCAGAAGATATTTCTCAAGATATGTACGGTTCTATTGATTTGGTGACAGATAAGATTGAACGTCAGATTCGTAAAAACAAAACTAAAATTGAACGTAAGAACAGAAATAAAGTATCAACAAGTCAACTCTTTACAGATGCTTTAGTTGAGGACTTAGATGTAGCACAACCAAAAGTTGTTCGTTCAAAACAAATTGATTTGAAACCAATGGATTTGGAAGAAGCTATCTTACAGATGGATTTATTGGGACATGACTTCTTTATCTATGTAGATGTTGAAGATGAAACAACAAATGTTATCTATCGTCGTGAAGATGGAGATATCGGTCTTCTAGAAGTTAAATAATCTTAATAATTAGTTTGTAAAAGTGGTTTACACTAGTGTAAACCACTTTTTAGTTATGTGACTATTAGTCCGTCTCGCTCCGTTAGGTGCGCATCAAAAGTTATACCAAAAAAACTCCAAACGCGATACAATAAAGGTGTTCAAGCCAATTGTAAAGCGAAAGGAGAAAACCATGGCACAAAAGTCTCATAGTTTATCACACACAAAGTGGCACTGTAAGTATCACATTGTGTTCACCCCTAAGTATAGACGAAAAGTCATCTATAATCAATATCGGAGTAGTTTAGGTGAAATATTTCATCGTTTGTGTAGTTATAACGGTGTTGAAATTATCGAGGGTCACTTAATGCCAGACCATGTACATATGTTAGTAAGTATTCCACCAAGGATAAGTGTTTCGAGTTTTATGGGTTATTTAAAAGGTAAAAGTGCACTCATGATGTTTGACAAACACGCCAACCTCAAGTACAAGTTTGGGAATCGGCATTTCTGGGCAGAAGGTTATTATGTGAGTACAGTAGGGCTTAATGAAGCCACGATAAGGAAATACATACCAGATCAGGAAAAGCATGATATAGCACTAGATAAATTAAGTGTAAAAGAATATGAGAATCCCTTTAGGGATAGTGGCAAGTAATACTCACGCCTCTTTAAGAGGCAAGTGACGAGTCAAGAGCAATGAGGCTTGAACAACGTGAAAGCCAGCGTCTTTAGGCGCTGGCTGGTAATTTGGGCTTATAGCCCTGGTGCAAACCACCCGTTAGACGGGTGGTTATGATTTAGATATTTTACGATTATCTGAATATAGGGTTCCCTCTTTAAAAGTCGCTTTTTGGCTACATTTGTGGTATAATAATGCGCAAGAGGTTTGTAATGAAAAAAAATGAAATAAATCCCTTTTTTATGTATCTGATTGCTATGGTAACCTTTACGATTATGACCATTTTGATTGTGTTAGTAAAGGATAATCTTATCACTATAGCAAGTCTATTTTTATTTATTGTATTCTATGTTTTGCTATTTAATTTCCAGAAAAAATATTACAAAAAAACAGATATCGAGCAAATCCAGTATGTCAATCATCAGGCTACGGATAGTTTGAGTGCCCTCCTAGAGCAAATGCCTGTCGGGGTTGTTAAATTAAATATGAACAGCAGTGAGATTGAATGGTTCAATCCCTATGCGGAGTTAATTTTGACAACCGAGGATGGAGAAATTGATTTTCCTCAATTTCAAAAGATTTTAAAGAGTTCGATTTCTACTCCAGGGGCTTATGCCATTGTTGGGGAGAAACGTTATGCAGTGCATTTGGATAGAAATTCGGGTGTCTTATACTTTTTTGATGTTTCTGGTGAGTATGAGGCGACTGCTGAATTGGTAACAAGTCGTCCTGTAATTGGAATTATCTCAGTTGATAACTATGATGATTTGGAAAATGAAACGTCTGAATCAGATATTAGTCATATCAATAGTTTTGTTGCAAATTTTGTTTCAGAATTTGCTGGGAAACATGCCATGTTTTCTCGTAGAGTGAGCATGGATCGCTTCTATTTATTTACGGACTATACCGTACTTGATCACTTGATGCAGGATAAATTTTCTGTGATTGATACCTTTCGTGAGGAAGCTAAGCAACGAAATTTGCCACTAACGATGAGTATAGGAGTTTCCTATGGTGATGGGAATCATGACCAGATTGGGAAGGTTGCTCTCCTCAATCTCAACTTAGCGGAAGTTCGTGGTGGTGACCAAGTAGTTGTAAAAGAGAATGATGAAACCAAAAATCCAATCTACTTTGGAGGCGGTTCAGCAGCATCTGTTAAACGTACTCGGACACGAACTCGTGCTATGATGACAGCTATCTCAGATAAACTTAAAAGTGTCGATCGAGTTTTTGTTGTTGGTCACAAGAATCTTGACATGGATGCTCTTGGTTCAGCAGTTGGAATGCAGTTGTTTTCGAGTAATGTACTGGAAGATAGTTATGTGATTTATGATCCTACACAGATGTCTCCAGATATCGCTCGAGCGGTCAATTATTTGGAAGATGAGGGTGTTTCAAAACTTCTTCCTTTAAATCAAGCGATGACAATGGTTACCAAACGCTCCTTACTGGTGATGGTTGACCATTCTAAGACAGCTTTAACCTTATCCAAAGAGTTTTATGACTTGTTTACCCAGACGATTGTCATTGACCATCATCGTCGTGACCAAGATTTTCCAGATAATTCGGTCATTACCTATATCGAGAGTGGAGCTAGTAGTGCTAGTGAACTTGTAACTGAGTTGATTCAATTTCAAAACTCTAAGAAGAAACGTTTGAGTCGTATTCAGGCTAGTGTTCTTATGGGGGGAATGATGTTGGATACTAAAAATTTCACCTCTCGGGTAACTAGTCGAACTTTTGATGTTGCAAGTTATCTCAGAACGAGAGGGAGTGATAGCATTGTCATTCAGGAAATTTCGGCCACTGATTTTGAAGAATATCGATTGGTAAATGAACTCATTTTGCAGGGGCAAATGGTACAACCATCAATCCTGGTTGCTCAAGCTTTGGAGGATAAAGAGTACGATACGGTTGTTATTAGTAAGGCTGCTGATGCTATGCTTGCTATGTCTGGTATAGAGGCTAGCTTTGTACTTGCTAAGAATAGTCAAGGAGCAATCTCCATTTCTGCGCGAAGCAGAAGTAAGATTAATGTCCAACGAATTATGGAAGAGTTAGGTGGCGGTGGTCACTTTAACTTAGCTGCGGCACGTTTGACAGATATGAGCCTGCAAGAAGCAGGAGATAAACTGAAAACAGTTATTTTTAATGAAACAAAAGAAAAGGAGTCAGAAGAATGAAAGTAATCTTTTTAGCAGATGTTAAAGGTAAAGGGAAAAAAGGTGAAATTAAAGAAGTACCAACTGGATATGCACAAAACTTTTTAATTAAGAAAAACCTTGCTAAGGAAGCTACCGCTCAAGCCATTGGTGAGTTGCGTGGTAAGCAAAAATCAGAAGAAAAAGCACATGCAGAGATGCTTGCAGAAGCTAAGGAAATTAAAGCAAAACTGGAAGCAGAAGAAACAATCGTTGAATTTGTTGAAAAAGTTGGTCCAGATGGACGAACTTTTGGATCTATTACCAACAAGAAAATTGCAGAAGAATTGCAAAAACAATTTGGTATTAAAATTGATAAACGCCACATTCAAGTTCAATCACCAATCCGAGCAGTTGGTTTGATTGATGTTCCGGTTAAGATTTATCAAGATGTAACAAGTGTAATCAATCTTCGTGTCAAGGAAGCTTAATTTACGATTGGTTGACAATATTGTAAAAGGAAGGAAAGTCTGATGGCAGAAGTTGAAGAACTGCGTGTTCAGCCTCAAGATATCCTGGCAGAACAATCTGTTTTAGGAGCCATTTTTATTGATGAGACTAAACTCGTTTTTGTCCGAGAATATATCGATTCACAGGACTTCTTTAAGTATGCTCACCGTTTGATTTTTCAAGCTATGGTTGATTTATCTGATCGTGGAGATGCTATTGACGCAACCACAGTTCGGACGATACTAGATAGCCAGGGTGATTTACAAACTATTGGAGGCTTGTCTTATCTGGTTGAGATTGTCAATTCAGTGCCAACCTCTGCCAATGCGGAATACTATGCTAAAATTGTAGCAGAAAAGGCTATGCTTAGACGTCTAATTGCTAAGTTGACAGAGTCTGTAAACCTAGCCTATGAAGCTTCTCAACCTGCTGACGAAATTATTGCTCGTGCAGAAAAAGGCTTGATTGACGTTAGTGAGAATGCCAATCGAAATGGCTTTAAAAATATTCGCGATGTATTGAATATCAACTTTGGGAATTTAGAAGCTCGTTCGCAACAGACTTCAGATATCACGGGTATTGCGACAGGTTATCGAGATTTAGATCACATGACGACAGGTCTGCATGAGGAAGAATTGATTATTTTGGCAGCTCGTCCTGCGGTTGGTAAGACAGCCTTTGCTTTGAATATTGCGCAAAATATCGGAACCAAACTAGACAAGACAGTTGCTATTTTCTCTCTGGAAATGGGTGCTGAAAGTTTGGTCGATCGTATGTTGGCTGCGGAAGGCTTGGTAGAGTCGCATTCTATCCGTACAGGTCAATTGACTGAGGAAGAATGGCGTAAGTATACGATTGCTCAGGGTAATCTGGCTAATGCAAGTATCTACATTGATGATACACCAGGGATTCGGATCACAGAAATTCGCTCTCGTTCTCGTAAACTGGCTCAAGAAACAGGTAATCTAGGCTTGATTTTGATTGACTATCTTCAGCTGATCACAGGGACTGGTCGAGAAAATCGTCAACAAGAAGTATCTGAGATTTCCCGTCAGTTGAAAATCTTAGCAAAAGAACTCAAAGTTCCAGTTATAGCTCTTAGTCAGCTTTCTCGTGGTGTAGAGCAACGTCAAGATAAGAGACCAGTTTTGTCTGATATTCGTGAATCTGGATCTATTGAGCAGGATGCTGATATCGTAGCCTTTCTCTATCGTGATGACTATTATGAGCGTGGTGGTGAAGAGGAGGAAGGCATTCCAAATAATAAAGTAGAAGTGATTATCGAGAAAAACCGTAGCGGTGCTCGCGGAACGGTAGAATTGATTTTCCAAAAAGAATATAATAAATTTTCAAGTATTTCGAAGATGGAGGAACCAAGATGACAGACGCATTTACAGATGTGGCTAAAATGAAAAAAATCAAAGAAGAAATTAAGGCGCATGAGGGACAAGTGGTAGAAATGACCTTAGAAAATGGTCGTAAACGCCAAAAAAATCGTTTAGGAAAACTAATTGAGGTTTACCCATCGCTCTTCATCGTTGAGTTTGGAAATGTTGAAGGAGACAAACAGGCTAATGTCTATGTTGAATCTTTCACTTATTCAGATATTTTAACGGAAAAGAACTTAATTCATTATTTAGATTAAGGATATTCATGAAAGTGGGAAGTTTCTCACTTTTTTCTTTTTCTTTCGAATGATATAGATGAGGTCAACCTCAAAAATCTAATTATTTGAAGGAGAATGCATGACATTTACTAAAGCAGGACATAAAAAGGGAACTTTTCTCAGAAAGACAGCTGTAGGCTCAGCTTCACTAGTTTTAGCAGGTATTTTTTTATTTAGTGGAGGAACTGTTCATGCCAACCAGGCAAACAATGGATCACTAGCACGAGGAGATGATTATCCTACTTATTATAAAAATGGGAGTCAGGAGATTGATAAATGGCGCATGTATTCTCGTCAGTGTACTTCTTTTGCAGCCTTTCGTTTGAGCAATATCAATGGTTTTGAAATTCCGGCGGCTTATGGAAATGCTAATGAATGGGGATATCGTGCTAAACGAGAAGGTTATCGCGTAGATCAGCGCCCAGCAATTGGTTCTATCGCTTGGGATACGAGTGGACAGTATGGTCATGTCGCTTGGGTATCCAATGTTTTTGGTGATATGATTGAAATTGAAGAATACAATTATGGAGTCAGAGAAAGGTACAATCGACGAACGGTAAAGGCCAATTCTATGACTGGATTCATTCATTTTAAAGACGTGGGGAATGCTAGCGCAGGGAATTATCAGTCTGCTCCTGTCTCTAGCGGGACACATATTTTTACAGAAAAAGCAGCCATTATGGATCAGCCATCACTAACAGCAACGATTATCGATTATTACTATGCGGGAGAAAGTGTTCATTATGATCAGACTCTTGAAAAAGATGGCTATAAATGGATTAGTTATATTTCACGAAGTGGGAACAGACGTTATATCCCGTTAATTAAAACGGAAACCTCTAAGAATGGTTGGGAAAAAGAAGGAACTGTTTGGTATTATTATGAAAATGGTCAGAAAGCAGTCGGTTGGAAGAAGATTAATGGAAACTGGTATCATTTGCAAGCTGATGGTACAATGACGACAGGTTGGTTAAAAGATGGTTCTAAGTGGTATTATTTGAAATCGTCTGGCGAAATGCAGACAGGCTGGTTAAAGGATAACGGAACATGGTACTATCTTGAAAGCTCAGGTGCTATGAAGGCTAGCCAGTGGTTTCAGGTTTCAGGGAAATATTACTATGTAAATTCATCGGGAGCTTTAGCAGTCAATACGACTATCGATGGTTTCCAAGTTGATAGCAGTGGTGCGCGAGTAGAAAATCCAGCATCATAAGTGTTATTCAGCATTTGGGCTCTTCCTAATGGTATTTTTCCCTGCTTTCCTTTATAATGGGTGTATGGACAAGAAAAAATTACTACTAATTGACGGTTCTTCAGTTGCTTTCCGAGCATTTTTTGCACTTTACCAGCAACTGGATCGTTTTAAAAATGACAATGGACTTCATACCAATGCTATCTACGGTTTTCACCTGATGCTAAATCACCTACTGGAGCGTGTTCAACCGAGTCATATCTTGGTTGCTTTTGATGCGGGGAAGACGACCTTCCGTACAGAGATGTATGCAGACTATAAGGGTGGTCGTGCCAAGACTCCGGATGAGTTTCGTGAGCAATTTCCTTTTATTCGTGAGTTGCTAGACCATCTTGGGATTCGTCATTATGAGTTAGCTCAGTATGAAGCAGATGATATCATCGGGACTCTGGGTTGTTTGGCTGAAAAGGATTCTTTTGATGTAACTATCGTCAGCGGAGACAAGGACTTGATTCAGTTGACAGATGAGCATACTGTGGTTGAGATTTCTAAGAAAGGTGTGGCTGAGTTTGAGGCCTTTACACCAGAATATCTCATGGAAAAGATGGGAATCACACCAGCTCAGTTTATAGACCTCAAGGCCCTGATGGGGGATAAGTCGGATAATATCCCTGGGGTCACTAAGATTGGTGAGAAGACTGGTATCAAGCTTTTGTTAGAACACGGATCGCTGGAAGGTATTTATGAAAATATAGATGGCATGAAGGCTTCCAAGATGAAGGAAAATCTTGTCAATGACAAGGAACAAGCCTTTCTGTCTAAAACACTAGCGACCATCGACACGAAAGCGCCAATCGAGATAGGTCTAGATGATTTGGTCTATAGCGGTCCAGATATTGAAAAACTCGGAAAATTCTACGATGAGATGGGCTTTAAACAACTCAAGCAGGCTTTAAATGTATCATCAGCTGATGTGGCTGAGAGTTTGGACTTTACTATTGTTGACCAAGTCAGTCAAGATATGCTAAGCGCGGACTCCATCTTTCACTTTGAACTTTTTGGTGAAAACTACCATACAGATGACTTGATTGGTTTTGCTTGGTCTTGTGGAGACAAGCTCTATGCTACAGATAAGCTGGAACTTCTGCAGGATCCGATTCTCAAGGATTTTCTAGAAAAAATAGCTCTGAAAGTGTATGACTTTAAGAAAGCTAAAGTTCTCTTAAATCGCTTTGATTTGGACTTGCAGGCTCCAGCTTTTGATAGTCGCTTGGCCAAATACCTTCTCTCTACTGTAGAGAATAATGAAATTTCAACCATCGCTAGTCTCTACGGCCAAACTTATTTGATGGATGATGAGTCCTTCTACGGCAAGGGGGTCAAGAAAGCTGTCCCTGAGAGAGAAACATTCTTGGAGCACTTAGCTCGCAAGGCTGCTGTGCTGGTTGAGACTGAGCCTGTCTTACTTGAAAAATTAAGTGAAAACGGACAATTAGACCTTCTCTATGACATGGAGCAACCTCTGGCCTTTGTTCTTGCTAAGATGGAAATCGCTGGGATTAAGGTTAAAAAAGAAACTCTACTCGAGATGCAAGCTGAAAATGAGCTTGTCATTGAGAAACTGACTCAAGAGATTTATGAATTGGCTGGTGAGGAGTTTAATATCAACTCACCTAAACAGTTGGGTGAACTACTTTTTGAAAAGCTAGGTCTCCCTATAGAATACACCAAGAAAACCAAGACAGGTTACTCAACAGCAGTGGATGTGTTAGAGCGCCTAGCTCCGATTGCCCCAATTGTCAAGAAAATTTTAGATTATCGTCAGATTGCTAAGATTCAATCGACTTATGTGATTGGTTTGCAGGATTGGATTTTAGCGGATGGCAAGATTCATACCCGCTATGTTCAGGATTTGACTCAGACAGGGCGTCTGTCTAGTGTTGATCCAAACTTGCAAAATATTCCTGTTCGCTTGGAACAAGGTCGCCTCATTCGTAAGGCTTTCGTGCCAGAGTGGGAGGATAGTGTCCTTCTTAGCTCTGACTATTCACAGATTGAGTTGCGAGTTTTGGCGCATATCTCTAAAGATGAGCACTTAATCAAGGCCTTCCAAGAGGGAGCTGATATCCATACCTCGACAGCCATGCGGGTCTTTGGAATTGAACGTCCTGAGGATGTGACTCCGAATGATCGTCGCAATGCCAAGGCTGTCAACTTTGGAGTGGTTTACGGAATTTCAGACTTTGGTTTATCGAATAATCTAGGCATCAGCCGTAAAGAGGCTAAGGCTTACATTGATACCTACTTTGAACGCTTCCCAGGGATCAAAAACTACATGGATGAAGTGGTGCGTGAAGCGCGTGATAAAGGTTATGTAGAGACCCTCTTCAAACGTCGTCGTGAGTTGCCAGATATCAATTCGCGTAACTTCAACATTCGTGGTTTTGCGGAACGTACAGCCATCAACTCACCTATCCAAGGATCGGCTGCAGATATTCTCAAAATCGCTATGATTCAGCTAGATAAAGCCTTGGTAGAGGGTGGTTATAAAACCAAGATGCTGTTACAAGTACACGATGAAATCGTTCTTGAAGTGCCTAAGTCAGAATTAGCTGCCATCAAAAAACTCGTCAAGCAAACCATGGAAGAAGCCATTCAACTCAGTGTGCCACTGATTGCTGATGAAAATGAAGGCGTAACTTGGTATGAGGCCAAGTAAAAAATAGACTATTAAACAAAAAGAAATCCCCTTGAACATCATGGTTCAAAGGGGATTTTTGCTGAGAAAATTCTTTCAAGCAAAGATAAAATCGATTTTATCTAGCTAGTAGTAGAATTTATTTGATTTGTTTCTTTTGTTCTTTTTTGGCAAGTACTGGTAGAATCACACCTAATCCAATCAGAATAATTGGGGTTAAGATGTTTGTAAGAAGAGAGAATTGCCAAGCAGTTGGATTCTCAGCATAGTTAATTTTTGGAACCATACCAAGGATACAAGCAAAGGCTGTGAAGAGGAAGCACCAAGTACCGATAACAAAACCAAGCTTAGGATTGTTCACAAACTTGTATTCGGCATTTTTGTATGTCTTCCAAGCGCGATTGAGCATCATGTAGGCAAGGAATACCCAGAGGTAACGCATTGGCATTACGATAGAATTGAGGTTTGTCATCCATTTTACAAGTCCATCAATTTCCTGAATACCAAAAATTGGAAGAATGATGATAAGGCTAACGAGGACACCTGTAAGAAGGTAGCCGTTAATGAGGACACCCTTTTCAGTACGTTTACGAAGCCAGCTTGGGATGTAGTTTTCATCAGCATTATTGAGAAGGATTTGTAATGGTGCATCAATAGAGAAGGCAAGTGCCGCGATTTGTCCGACCATATTTGTAAGAGCATAGATCACGACAAAGAGGTTTCCAACTCCCCAAGAATTTCCTAACATTTGGAAGGCTTGATAAGCACCATTACGCATGAGGTCTTCAGGGATATTATTGCCATCAAATAGCATTCCCATTGCAACTGAACCAAGGATAGCAGAGAGACCTACCATGATGGCCATGACAATCATACCTTTTGGAAATTCTTTTGCAGGATTGCGAGTTTGATTCACATAAGGGGAAATTTTTTCACAACCACCAACGGCAAAGACTAGTAGTGAGATGGTTGTAAAATAAGAAAAATCAAAGTTTGGAATGTAGGTGCTCAGTTGATCCATGTGCGGAGTCGCAAACTGGATGTCTGGTTTAATGAAAGGCAGACCGACTGCCAAAAGCACGAAGAGTAAAGACATAATCAGCATAGCACTTCCTGCCAAGCTACCGATGACTTTTAGAGTTGCCAATCCCTTTGTAGAAAGGTAGAGGAAAAGTCCAAAAATTAGTAAGCAGAGAATAACAATCCAGTGGATGTCAATTTGTTTTAGAAATTGTCCGTTACCTTGCAAGGCCCATCCAAGCGGAATCAGGATCCCTTGTGGTTTTTGTGCGAGGTAAGGAATGTGAACAACCCAGTAAGTCCAAGCAGCAAAGTAGGCGAGACGTTTGGTTGATGTTTTTTCAACCCAGTCACTCACACCACTTCCGCTTTCCTTAAAGGTAGAACCTAGTTGTCCGACAATGAGGGAATAAGGGATGAAGTAGAGTGCGAGGATTAAAACCCAAGATACGACGACGGAAATTCCCTGTTGAGAATAGTTGTTGACGACGTTTCCTAGCCCCCAAACCATGTTGAAGGCAATCAGAGAAACCATCAGCCAATTAAGTTGGTGTTGATCTTTTTTCATAATGTCTCCTTTTCTATTAATTTCAGTATATCATGTTTTTTTGAAAGCGCCTAACAAAATCCGAAATTTCCTATAAAAAATGTAGGGGGAATTTATCAGCTGGAGTTTGTAATTGAGTAAAAGTTATACACAATCTGTGGATAACTTTGTAAAATAAAAAATTGTTTTCTAAATGTTAGTTTAGAAAAAAGAGATAGAATGTGTGAGTTGAGTACTAAGCTAGTCAGTTATAAAGACTGATAGAACAGGATATTACGGTGTTTAACTTTAGAATGTAAAAAAATGGTTGAGAGAAATCGTTTGGAAGTACATGAAATTGATTTGAAAGTTAATTGAAAGTTATACACAATCTGTGGATAACTTTGTGGAGGATTTGGTATAAATCAGAAAATCCCCTTGTACATGACAAAGGGATTTGAACTATCAGTGATTTGGTAACCAACTGAGGGTAAAGTTGAGATTTTGGGCGTTTAGCAAATCCTGGTGACCAATACTCTGAACTTCTTTTCCGTCAAGATGACAGTCTTGTACAAAGTGGAAGTGTTCATGATTTTGCTGAGTACGAACATCCAACCACTGATCTTTTTCTGCAAGATAGACACGAAGGTGATCAAATAGCGGAATCCCAAGGTCATAAATAGCTTTTCCTGGGCAGGTTGGGTAAAGCCCAAGAGTGGACCAGACATACCAAGCCGATAAACTGCCGTTATCCTCATCTCCTGGATAAGCATCCCAGCCAGCTCGAAAGGCTTTTTGACGGAGAGTCTTGATTAAGAGACTGGTATATTGGGGATAATTACTGTAGCGGAACAGATAAGGGATGTGGAAACTTGGTTGGTTTGAAATGGCTAGTTGACCAAATGGCGCTGTTGCCATTTCGCTCATCTCGTGAATTTCATATCCATAACCCGTCGTTTCAAAGAGTGGGAGACTTTGACAAGATTTTAAGAGATAGTTGCTAAAGGCTTCTTTTCCACCCATGAGTTGACTAAGTCCAGAAATATCGTGTAAGACACCGAGACTGGCTTGGATGGCTGAACACTCAGCATAATCACGGCCCCAACTATAAGGAGAAAAGTCAGGACGGAAGTTGCCATCTACATCACGCGCCCTCATATATCCTGTCTCAGGATCAAATAGATTCTGATAGTTTTTAGAATAGTGGGCATAGGTTTGTGCCAGCTCTTTTTGACCCAATTTTGCTGCGCAGGTAGAGATACAAAAATCACTGTAAGCATAGTCTAGTGTGTGACTGACACTTTCATGGAAGTCTGTGGATAGGTATCCTAGCTTTTGGTACTGGGCCAGGCCGTGTCGTCCGTTGATAGCTTTTGGATCTGCCTTGGTCGCAGTTTCAAGCATGGCTTTGAGAAATTCCTCCTCAAGTTCAGGAGCCATGTTTTTGCAGGCGCTATCTGCAATAAGACCATCGATCAAAGTACCAGGCATCATGCCTCGTTCGTCAGGAGCCAGCCACTTAGGGAGGTATCCGGTGTCACGGTAGCTATTGAGGAAGCCTTCGAGAAACTGGCGATAGTATTCCGGAATAATCAAGGCAAAGAGTGGGAAAGAAGTGCGGAAGGTATCCCAAAAACCATTGTTGGTAAAGAGAAGACCTGGTTTAACTGTTCCTGAAGCGAGGTCCATATGGATGATTTCGCCCTGCTCAGTTACCTCGTAGAAGGTTTGAGGGAATAGAAAGAGTCTATAAAGACAATGATCAAAAAATGCTTGGTCTACTGACCCAGTTTCTACGACATCAAAGCGACCTAGAAGATTTTCCCAACTTGTCTTGGCGTCTTGTTTTGTTTCTTCAAAATCCTGTTTAGGAAGATTAAAGAGGGCCTGTTCTTTGGAAATAAAGGAAGTTGCTAGTTGAACTTGAGTTTCCGATCCGTCTAAGTCAATTCGCCAGTCCTGTCCCTCTTGCGTAATAGAAAGGATTTCTACAGAAAATCCGAGAGCAGTATACATGACGAGGGGACGTTTATTGGTTTCGGTTTCACCTTCTTGTCTCAGGGCCAGAGTTCGCTGATCGACTTGTTCAACTGTCAGTTCATCTGCTGCGTGAAGATAGAGGGAGAGTTCTTTTCCCTGTGTCTGTCTTAGTTGAATAGAAGCCCCGTAGCAAGTAGGACTTAGCTGCGTTTCAATCTGATAACGCTCAGAAAAAATCTTTAAAAAATGAGGATTAAAAATAGCACGTTCAAGATTATAAGAAGATTGACGATGAAAGAGAGTATCACCGCTGATTTCTCCTGTAATTGGTGTCAGCAAGAGCCAGGAGTAATCGCCAATCCAAGGGCTAGGTTGGTGGGTTAGTCGAATACCCTGAAAGATAGGAAGATGGGGGTCAAAAAACCATGATCCTTCCTGGTCACTAGTTTGGGGGACAAAGTAATTCATGCCAAAAGGAATACCTGTGTAGGGTAGTGTATTGCCTCGCGAAAAAGCATGTTTACTGGCTGTTCCAAATCGGGTGTCGATAGTTTCAAGTATAGGTTTCATAGCAGTTCCTTCAGTAGTTTTCTACATTATATCAGAAAAAGGAGACTTTTAGAAAGCGACTTCAAAATATAACAATTTTGTAGAATAATGACTAACATTTGTGTATATATTTTCTGGACTAAAAGCTATATACTGAAAATGAAAATTTGTTTGAAAGAGGCAAAATAGTTTATGGTATATTCAAAAGAAATTGTCAGAGAGTGGCTAGATGAGGTGGCAGAGCGTGCTAAAGATCATCCTGAATGGGTAGATGTCTTTGAACGTTGCTACACAGACACTTTAGACAATACAGTTGAGATCTTAGAAGACGGCTCAACTTTTGTACTGACAGGAGATATTCCAGCCATGTGGCTTCGTGACTCAACTGCTCAGCTGAGACCTTACCTCCATGTGGCTAAAAGAGATCCTCGTTTACGTCAAACCATTGCTGGGTTGGTCAAACGTCAGATGACTTTGATTCTCAAAGATCCCTATGCCAACTCCTTCAACATTGAAGAGAACTGGAAGGGTCACCACGAGACAGATCATACAGACCTCAATGGCTGGATTTGGGAGCGCAAATATGAAGTGGATTCGCTTTGCTACCCCTTGCAGTTAGCATATCTTCTGTGGAAAGAAACTGGTGAGACTAGCCAATTTGATGAAACCTTTGTCACAGCTACTAAGGAAATTCTTCATCTGTGGACGGTAGAACAAGACCACAAGAACTCTCCTTATCGCTTTGTCCGTGATACTGATCGCAAGGAGGATACCTTGGTAAATGACGGCTTTGGGCCAGACTTTGCTGTGACAGGGATGACCTGGTCATCCTTTCGTCCAAGTGATGACTGCTGTCAGTATAGCTACTTGATTCCATCAAATATGTTTGCAGTGGTTGTCTTAGGTTATGTCCAGGAAATCTTTGCAACATTGAATCTAGCTTATAGTGAAAGTATTATTGCTGATGCCAAACGCCTCCAAACTGAGATTCAAGAAGGGATCGAAAACTACGCCTACACCACTAACAGCAAGGGTGAGAAGATTTATGCCTTTGAGGTAGATGGTTTAGGAAATGCTAGTATCATGGACGATCCTAACGTGCCAAGTTTGTTGGCTGCTCCATATCTTGGTTACTGTGATGTCAATGACGAAGTGTATCAAGCAACTCGTCGCACTATTCTGAGCCCTGAAAATCCTTACTTCTACCAAGGAGAATACGCTAGTGGGCTCGGAAGTTCTCATACCTTCTACCGCTATATCTGGCCGATTGCTCTATCTATCCAAGGCTTAACTGCTACAGATAAAGCAGAGAAAAAATACTTGCTAGACCAACTAGTTGCCTGCGATGGTGGAACAGGTGTCATGCACGAAAGCTTCCACGTAGACGATCCGACTCTCTACTCTCGTGAATGGTTCTCATGGGCCAACATGATGTTCTGCGAATTGGTCTTGGATTACTTGGATATCCGCTAATGAGCTGTCGTTCGACAGATTATTATCAAGAATCACAAATATATTTTTAAATTTAAGTTAGAATGAGGTTTTACTCATGGAAAATGTTGTTGTACATATCATCTCTCACAGCCATTGGGATCGTGAGTGGTATTTACCGTTTGAAAGTCACCGTATGCAATTGGTGGAACTTTTTGACAATCTGTTTGATCTTTTTGAAAATGACCCTGAGTTCAAGAGTTTCCACCTGGATGGACAAACCATCGTCCTCGATGACTATTTAGAAATTCGTCCCGAAAACCGTGACAAGGTTCAGCGTTATATCGATGAAGGGAAACTCAAGATTGGACCTTTCTACATCTTGCAGGATGATTACTTGATCTCCAGTGAAGCCAATGTCCGCAATACCTTGATTGGTCAAGCTGAATGTGCAAAATGGGGCAAATCTACGCAGATTGGTTACTTCCCAGATACCTTTGGGAATATGGGGCAAGCTCCTCAAATCCTTCAAAAATCAGGTATTCACGTAGCAGCCTTTGGTCGTGGTGTCAAACCGATCGGCTTTGACAACCAAGTCCTCGAAGACGAGCAATTCACCTCTCAATTCTCTGAGATGTACTGGCAGGGAGCTGATGGTAGCCGTGTGCTTGGGATTCTCTTTGCTAACTGGTACAGTAACGGGAATGAAATTCCAGTTGATAAAGATGAAGCCTTGACCTTCTGGAAACAAAAATTGGCAGACGTCCGTGATTATGCATCGACCAACCAATGGTTGATGATGAACGGTTGTGACCACCAACCAGTTCAACGAAACTTGAGTGAAGCCATTCGTGTGGCAAACGAACTTTTCCCTGATGTGACCTTTGTTCACAGCTCCTTTGATGAATACGTTCAAGCAGTGGAAAGTGCACTTCCTGAACACCTATCAACAGTTACAGGTGAGTTGACTAGCCAGGAAACGGATGGTTGGTACACCCTTGCTAACACCTCTTCTTCACGCGTTTATCTCAAACAAGCCTTCCAAGAAAACAGCAACCTGTTAGAGCAGGTCGTGGAACCATTGACCATCATCACGGGTGGACACAACCACAAGGATCAATTAACCTATGCTTGGAAAGTGCTTTTGCAAAATGCACCACATGATAGTATCTGTGGTTGTAGTATTGACGAGGTTCACCGTGAAATGGAAACTCGCTTCGCCAAGGTCAACCAAGTTGGAAACTTCGTCAAAACAAACCTTCTCAATGAATGGAAACACAAAATAGCAACTCAGGAAGCACAAAGTGACCACCTCTTTACGGTTATCAACACTGGATTACATGACAAGGTTGATACAGTTAGTGTTGTAGTGGATGTTGTTACTTGTGATTTCAAAGAATTGCATCCAACTGAAGGTTACAAGAAGATGGCAGCTGTGACCTTGCCAGATTATCACGTTGAAGATTTGGATGGTCATGTCCTTGAAGCCAAGATTGAAGACTTGGGAGCAAGTTTTGGCTACACCTTGCCTAAGGATAAATTCCGCCAACCTTATATTGCACGTCAAGTGCGCGTGACAATCCCAGTCCACCTTGCTCCGCTTTCTTGGGCAAGCTTCCAATTGGTCGAAGGTCAAGTAGAATACCGTGATGGTATTTACCAAAATGGAGTCATTGATACACCATTCGTAACTGTGAGTGTAGACCAAGGAATCACAGTCTATGATAAGACTACAAACGAAGCTTACGAAGATTTCATCCAATTCGAGGATCGTGGTGATATCGGTAACGAGTACATTTACTTCCAACCAAAAGGGACAGAGCCGATCTTTGCTCAACTGAAAGGTTATGAAGTTCTAGAAAACAATGCTCGCTATGCTAAGGTCTTGCTCAAACACGACTTGACTATTCCAGTCAGTGCAGATGAAAAATTGGATGCTGAACAAAGAGGAATCATCGAGTTCATGAAACGAGACGCAGGTCGTTCAGAAGAGTTGACAACCATTCCTCTTGAAACAGAAATGACTGTCTTTGTGGACAATCCACAGATTCGCTTCAAGACTCGCTTTACTAATACAGCCAAAGACCACCGCATTCGTCTCTTGGTCAAAACTCATAACACACGCCCAAGTAACGATTCTGAAAGCATCTATGAAGTTGTGACAAGACCAAATAAACCAGCAGCTTCTTGGGAAAATCCTGAAAATCCACAACACCAACAAGCCTTTGTTAGCTTGTATGATGATGTAAAAGGGGTGACTGTAGCCAATAAAGGATTGAACGAATACGAAATCCTTGGAGACGACATCATGGCTGTAACCCTTCTCCGTGCTTCAGGTGAGCTAGGTGACTGGGGCTATTTCCCAACACCAGAAGCCCAGTGCTTGCGCGATATCGAAGTTGAGTTTGCAGTAGAATGCCACCAAGCAGGGGAACGCTTCTCAGCCTTCCGTCGTGCCAAAGCCTTCCAGGTTCCATTTACAGCTCTTCAAGTTGCAAAACAAGAAGGTAGTGTTGCTGCAACAGGTAGTCTCTTCAACCATCCAGCACTTAGCTTGCCACAAGTTTGTCCAACAGCCTTTAAGGTAGCTGAAAATGAAGAAGGTTATGTCCTTCGTTACTACAACATGAGCCAAGAAAATGTTCGTGTGTCTGACAAACAACAAACCATTCTTGACTTGCTAGAACGCCCATATCCAGTTCACTCAGGACTATTGGCACCGCAAGAAATTCGTACAGAATTGATTAAAAAAGAAGAAATTTAATTTCAAAAAGAAAACATAAACAGAAAGGAGGAGCGAAAAAGTAAGAACCAATTGCTAATTCGCTCCTTTTTACAGGTGAAAGAAATGACACTTGCAACCATTGATATTGGAGGGACTGGAATTAAGTTTGCCAGTCTAACTCCTGATGGAAAGATTTTAGATAAGACCAGCACACCAACTCCAGAGACTCTGGAAGAGTTGCTAGCTTGGTTGGACCAACGTTTGTCAGAACAAGACTATCGTGGGATTGCTATGAGTGTGCCAGGTGCAGTTAATCAAGAAACAGGAGTGATTGAGGGGATTAGCGCCATTCCTTACATCCATGGTTTTTCATGGTATGAGGCCCTTGCTCATTATAAGCTACCTGTCCATCTAGAAAATGATGCCAACTGCGTTGGACTCAGTGAATTGTTGGCTCATCCTGAGATTGAAAATGCAGCCTGTGTCGTGATTGGTACAGGAATCGGTGGAGCTATGATTATCAATGGCAAGCTTCACCGTGGTCGCCATGGTTTGGGTGGTGAGTTTGGTTACATGACAACCATCGAACCAGCAGAAAAACTCAACAATTGGTCGCAACTAGCATCAACAGGAAACATGGTTCGTTATGTGATTGAAAAATCAGATCAGTCAGACTGGGATGGCCGCAAGGTTTACCAAGAAGCGGCAGCCGGCAATGCTCTTTGCCAGGAAGCCATTGAGCGGATGAATCGTAATCTAGCTCAAGGGCTACTCAATATCCAGTATCTCATCGATCCAGATGTCATTAGTCTGGGAGGCTCTATCAGCCAGAACCCAGATTTTATCAAGGGTGTGCAAAAAGCAGTAGACGCCTTTGTGGAAAGATATGAAGAATATACAATCGCTCCAGTCATTCAAGCTTGCACCTATCACGCAGATGCCAATCTCTACGGTGCCCTTGTCAACTGGTTACAGGAGGAAAACCAATGGTAAGATTTACAGGACTTAGTCCCAAACAAGTCCAAACTATCGAAGTATTAAAAAATCACATTTCTCTACCAGATGTAGAAGTGGCAGTCGCTCAGTCTGACCAAGCTTCTATTTCTATCAAGGGTGAGGGTGGCCACTATCAATTGACATACCGCAAACCTCACCAACTTTACCGCGCTTTGTCTGTGCTCGCAACAGCTTTAGCAGAAGGGGACAAGGTAGAGATTGAGGAAAAAGCTGCTTACGAAGATTTGGCCTACATGGCGGACTGTTCGCGCAATGCCGTGATCAATGTCGCATCTGCAAAGCAGATGATTGAGGTCTTGGCTCTCATGGGCTACTCAAGCTTTGAGCTCTACATGGAAGACACCTATCAGATTGAAGGGCAACCATACTTTGGCTATTTCCGTGGAGCATACTCAGCTGAAGAGTTACAGGAAATTGAAGCCTACGCTCATCAGTTTGATATGACCTTTGTTCCATGTATCCAGACCTTGGCCCACTTATCAGCCTTTGTCAAATGGGGTGTCAAGGAAGTGCAGCAACTTCGTGATGTAGAGGACATTCTCCTCATCGGTGAGGAAAAAGTCTATGACCTGATTGACGGTATGTTTGCGACGTTATCTAAACTACAAACTCGCAAGGTCAATATCGGAATGGACGAAGCCCACTTGGTTGGTTTGGGACGTTATCTTATCCTGAACGGTGTGGTTGATCGTAGTCTCCTCATGTGCCAACACTTGGAGCGCGTGCTGGATATTGCAGACAAGTATGGTTTCCACTGCCAGATGTGGAGCGATATGTTCTTCAAACTCATGTCAGCAGACGGCCAGTACGACCGTGATGTGGAAATTCCAGAGGAAACACGAGTTTATCTAGACCGTCTCAAAGACCGTGTGACCTTGGTTTACTGGGATTATTATCAGGATAGCGAAGAAAAATACAATCGTAACTTCAGTAACCATCACAAGATTAGCCAGGATATCGCCTTTGCAGGTGGTGCTTGGAAGTGGATTGGCTTTACACCTCATAACCATTTCAGCCGTCTCATTGCTCTTGAAGCAAACAAAGCCTGCCGTGCCAATCAGATCAAAGAAGTCATTGTGACTGGTTGGGGAGATAATGGTGGTGAAACAGCCCAGTTATCAATTCTACCAAGCTTGCAAATCTGGGCAGAACTCAGCTATCGCAATGATTTAGAGCGTTTGTCAGATCACTTCAAGACCAATACAGGTTTATCTGTTGAGGACTTTATGCAGCTGGATCTTGCCAACCTCTTGCCTGATCTACCAGACAATCTCAGTGGTATCAATCCTAACCGTTATGTCTTTTATCAGGATGTTCTCTGCCCAATCCTTGACAAGCACATGACTCCTGAGCAGGACAAACCACACTTTGCCCAAGCAGCTGAGACTCTTGCTGAAATCAAAGAAAGAGCTGGAAACTATGCTTATCTCTTTGAAACTCAGGCTCAGTTGAACCAGATTTTAAGCAGTAAAGTGGATGTGGGCCGACGCATTCGTCAAGCCTATCAAGCAGGTGATAAAGAAAGCTTGCAACAGATTTCCAGAGAAGAATTGCCAAAACTCAGAAGCCAGATTGAATATTTCCATGCTCTCTTTAGCCACCAATGGTTGAAAGAAAACAAGGTCTTTGGCTTGGATACCGTAGACATCCGTATGGGAGGACTCTTGCAGCGGATCAAGCGAGCAGAAAGTCGTATCGAGGCTTATCTTGCTGGTCAAATTGACCGCATCGAAGAACTAGAAGTAGAGATTCTGCCATTTAACGACTTCTACGCAGATAAGGACTTCGCAGCCACAACAGCCAACCAATGGCATACTATTGCGACAGCATCCACTATTTATACAACCTAGAAATTTATCACAAATAGTTAAACATCTCCTTTTTAATACATGGAGATGTTTTTTGATTTGGAGATAGGGAAGGAGTATAATGAAGGTATAAGGATAGTGTGGAGGTTTGACCATGAGAAAACTACTACTAGTCCTAGGTGTGAGTGTGCTAGTTTTATCTGCTTGCCACAAGGCGACTGAAGATAGCGTAACTAATCCATCAACACCGAGGGAGCAAGAAACCAAGGAAGTAACCAACTATTTTCATTACCTAGCGGCCTCCTATCAAAAGGCTCTTTCCCACGAAAAAGAAGCCAAGGATACAGCTGTTCAATCACCTATGGCTGCTACGGCTGTAGCCATGGAAGAGCTCCAGCTATCTAATCCGACTGATCCGGCCTTGATTATGAAGAACTACTCGGATTTTCAAAAGCTAATCCAATACAAGATCGAAAAGTGGCAGGAAGAGTTTGCAAGTTGGGCTTCTTCTATGGGGAAGTCCTATTATAGACTAGAGCATAGAAACTTTGACGAAAAAAATGAACTCATCAAAAAACTAGAAACAACAACGGTTTCTCAGAAAAGAGTCAGATGGAATATTTTCGGGATATCCAGTGACAACGCCTATGATTACTTGGTTTTGGATGCCTACTATGACAATCAGGACAAACATTTCTACTTATTTACACTGAAAGATGGGCAAGCACAGGTCTTGCATACCGATAAGACGCTAGAAACTATCAATACTGCAAACTTTGAAGAGACTGAAAACACAGATTTAGCACAAGGCTTTAAGGAGTTTCTATTAAAAACGAGTGTCACTACAGAGAATGAGCCCGATATAGACAATAGTTCTCTAACAGACAATATAAAAATAGCCATGGAATCCTACTCGGATAGTAGAGGTGAAAGATTTAAGTCGACTAGCCTAGCAACATACGGTCGTTATTATGGGCTTGCAGTTCCGGATCAGATGATGCAATTTGGACAAGTCGATGGAGTCAAATATACTTTTAAATGGCATGGTTATACTGCTGGTGTTGGAGAAAAACGCTTTGAAATCTTGGCCTGTTATGTGAATGAAGCGGGGACAGAAGTGATTCTTTTTGGCTACATGGATGGTCGCCCTACTATTTTACATACTGAGGGGCAACCGGAGATTGATAAAAGTGAAGCAGGTGCTATTATAGATGCTCAGGTTCATTTTGTTGAATTTCACCAACCGATTTTAGAACAAGTTTTCAAGTAATAAATATGGGCAACACCTCTTGCAAGCAAGACGTTTCTCGTGAAACATCCTTCTTATATAAAAAATTCTCCACATAAAATAATTTGTGGAGTTTTTTCTATAATTAGTAGTTTAAACTATCCTAAAAATAAGAGTATACTATTTTTGTAAACGTTATCAAAACTAAAAATTGTGAGATTATTAAGTTTTAGAAAAATAAAAAGGGAGGAAATTATGAACAAGTTTTCAAAAACCTTGAGAGATAACTGGATTTTTCTCTTAATGGTTTTACCAGGGACACTTTGGTTGATTCTATTCTTCTACATCCCAGTATTTGGAAATGTGGTTGCCTTCAAAGACTACCATATGACTGGTGAAGGATTCATCCACAGTATTATAAATAGTAAATGGGTTGGACTAGATAACTTTAAATTCTTGTTTAGTTCGAAAGATGCCTTTGTCATCACTCGAAACACTGTGCTTTACAACCTTGGATTTATTTTTATCGGTTTGGTTGTGTCAGTTGGTATCGCCATAATCCTTAGTGAACTTCGCTCTAAGCAAATGGTTAAAATCTACCAAACATCTATGTTATTCCCTTACTTCTTATCTTGGGTTATCATCAGTTTCTTTACAGATGCTTTCCTAAATATCGATAAAGGGCTTATTAACCACACCTTGGAAGCTCTTGGCATAAAGGGGATTAACTTCTACGCTGACATCAGTATCTGGCCTTATCTTCTCCTCTTCCTAGGTATCTGGAAAGGGTTTGGATATAGTAGTGTTATGTATTACGCAACCATCATGGGGATTGATCCAACTTACTACGAAGCAGCGACAGTGGACGGTGCTAGCAAATGGCAACGTATCCGCAACGTAACGATTCCTCAGTTGACACCACTTGTGACAGTATTGACCATCCTTGCAGTCGGAAACATCTTCCGTGCAGACTTCGGTCTCTTCTATCAAATCCCTCACAACGCTGGTCAGCTCTATAGCGTAACAAACGTATTGGACGTCTATGTCTTTAACGGTTTGACTCAGACAGCAGATATCGGTATGGCTTCAGCGGCAGGTCTCTACCAGTCAGTCGTTGGTTTGATTTTGGTTATCCTATCAAACTTACTAGCACGACGTGTAGATCCTAACTCAGCCCTATTCTAGAAAGTAGGAGCATATGGCAAAAAAAATTCAAAAAGAAAAAATTGATAATGTTGGCATACACTCCTTCAGCAAGAAAGCAGATATCTTCTTTAGTATCATATCTGGTTTGCTGGCCTTCTCTTGTATCTTGCCTTTTATCTTTGTCATCATTATCTCAGTTACAGATGAGAAGAGTATTGTTCAATATGGATATAGCTTCTTCCCATCACAATTTGGATTAGATGGTTTTGAGTTTTTGGCTCAGTTCAAAGATAAGATTTTACAAGCGCTCTTTATCTCAGTGTTTGTGACAGTTGTCGGTACATTGACAAACGTCTTTATCACTACAACTTACGCTTATGCCATCTCACGTTCAACATTTAAGTATCGTAAATTCTTTACAATCTTCGCTTTGCTTAGTATGTTGTTCAATGCTGGTTTGGTACCAGGTTATATCGTGGTAACTCAGTTGCTTCACCTTGGTGATACCATTTGGGCCTTGATTGTTCCAATGCTTCTATCACCATTCAACATCATGTTGATGCGTTCCTTCTTCAAGAAGACTATCCCAGAAGCAATCCTCGAATCAGCTCGTATCGATGGAGCTAGTGAAGCTCGAATCTTCTTCCAAATCTGTTTACCGCTCTCACTACCAGGTATCGCAACGATTACACTATTGACAGCGCTTGGATTCTGGAATGACTGGTTTAACGCCCTTCTTTACATCAAGAGTGATAACTTGTATCCATTGCAATATTTGCTCATGCAAATCCAAAACAACATGGATTACATTGCTAAGTCAGTTGGTATGTCAGGACAACTTGCAGTTGCCCTACCAAAAGAAACAGGTCGTATGGCCATGGTTGTAGTTGCGACTGTTCCGATTGCGATCCTCTACCCATTCTTCCAACGCTACTTTGTAAAAGGTTTGACTATCGGTGGTGTTAAAGAATAAGGAAGTCTAAGAAATAATGTTTCTTCCCTAACGCTGATTTTTCTGGCAAAGGAAAATCAACAATCTCAATTTGTTAATAACTTTAAAAATAAAAAAAGGAGTTTTTATAATGAAAAACTGGAAAAAATATGCTTTTGCATCTGCTAGCCTTGTCGCTTTAGCTGCTAGCCTTGCAGCTTGTGGAAACCTTAAAGGAAACAACCAAAAAGCTGCTGACTCAGCTTCAGGTGATAAAACTGTTATCAAAATGTACCAAATCGGTGACAAACCAGATAACTTGGATGAATTGCTAGAAAATGCAAACAAAATCATCGGAGAAAAAGTTGGTGCTAAATTGGATATCCAATACCTTGGTTGGGGTGACTACGGTAAGAAAATGTCAGTTATCACTTCATCAGGTGAAAACTATGATATCGCATTTGCAGATAACTACGTAGTAAACGCTCAAAAGGGTGCTTATGCTGACTTGACAGAATTGTACAAGAAAGAAGGAGCTGATCTTTACAAAGCGCTTGACCCAGCTTACATCAAAGGTAACACTGTAAACGGTAAGATTTATTCTGTTCCAGTTGCAGCCAACGTTGCATCTTCACAAAACTTTGCCTTCAACGGCCCACTTCTTGAAAAATATGGAATCGATATCTCAGGTGTAACTTCATACGAAACACTTGAACCAGTATTGAAACAAATCAAAGAAAAAGCTCCAGATGTAATGCCATTTGCTGTTGGTAAAAACTTTATCCCATCAGAAAACTTTGACTACCCAGTTGCAAACGGACTTCCATTCGTCATCGACCTTGAAGGCGACACTACTAAGATCGTAAACCGTTACGAAGTTCCTCGTTTCGTAGAACACTTGAAGACTCTTCACAAATTCTATGAAGCAGGATACATTCCAAAAGACGTAGCAACTAGCGATACTTCATATGACCTTACTCAAGATACTTGGTTTGTTCGCGAAGAGACAGTAGGACCAGCTGACTACGGTAGCAGCTTGCTTTCTCGTGTTGCTAACAGAGACATCCAAATCAAACCATTTACTAACTTCATCAAGAAAAACCAAACAACTCAAGTTGCAAACTTTGTAATCTCAAACAACTCTAAGAACAAAGAAAAAGCAATGGAAGTGTTGAACCTCTTGAACACTAACCCAGAACTCTTGAACGGACTTGTTTATGGACCAGAAGGCAAGAACTGGGAAAAAGTTGAAGGTAAAGAAAACCGTGTTCGTGTCCTTGATGGATACAAAGGAAACACTCACATGTCAGGATGGAACACTGGTAACAACTGGATCCTTTACATCAACGAAAACGTTACAGATGAGCAAATCGCACAATCTAAGAAAGACTTGGAAACTGCAAAAGAATCTCCAGCTCTTGGATTCATCTTTAACACTGACAGCGTGAAATCTGAAATTTCAGCTATCACTAACACTATGCAACAATTCGATACAGCTATCAACACTGGTACTGTAGACCCAGAAAAAGCTATTCCAGAATTGATGGAAAAATTGAAATCTGAAGGTGCTTACCAAAAAGTATTGGATGAAATGCAAAAACAATACGACGAATTCTTGAAAAGCAAATAATCGCAAGAACAATTGATTTCGTGTATTCATTCCTAAAAATTGCAATCACTGCCTTGTCTGGTTTTTCCAGATGAGGTGGTGATTCTTTTTTTAGCATTTGCATATAATTATCTGCATTTTGTTCAGAGTTTTGCTCTTACATTTAACATAGGTTATAGTCATATGAAAAAATATCATCCATTCTTTAAAATAAGTGCAATCTTATCCTACCTATTTTTCGTATATGACCTTTCTCAGTTGACGCTTATGATCCAAAATTACTGGCAATTTTCTTCTCAGATTGGCAATTTTTTCTGGATCCGAAACCTTATCAGTCTTGTCTTTATTGGCATCATGATAGGGATTTTAATCAAGACAGGCCATGGTTATCTTTTTGTCATTCCTAAGAAAAAATGGTTGTGGTATACAGTTTTGACGATTCTCGTAACTGTACTTTCCATATCTTTTAATTTCCAAACAGCTAGACATGTACAATCAACTTCTGAAGGGTGGGCTGTGTTGATCGGCTACAGTGAGACAAATTTTGCTGAGTTGGGTCTCTACCTATCCTTATTTTTTCTAGGTCCTCTGATGGAAGAGTTGATATATAGGGGCTTGTTCCAACATGCCTTCTTTAAAGATTCGAAATTTGGGCTTGACCTGATTCTTCCTTCGGTTTTATTTGCTCTTCCTCACTTTACAAGTTTTCCCAGTGTACTAGATATTCTTGTTTTTGCGACATTTGGAATCTTTTATGCGGGTCTAACTCGCTATACCAAGAGTATCTATCCCGGTTATATCGTTCATGTTATCAATAATATCGTAGCTACATTGCCGTTTTTGGTAACCTTTCTTCATCGAATATTTAGCTGAAACAAGATCTGAAAATGGGTCTTGTTTTCAATTTTCAGTCAAATAAATTGCATTCGCTTTCTTGAGGGAGTATACTGGTGTAGTTGAATGAAAAATTCTGATAATTTAATCTTAGAAAAGAGAATCAATCTTATGTCAAAAGATATTCGAGTTTTACTTTACTATAAATATGTTCCAATCGAAAACGCGGAACAATTTGCTGCAGACCACTTGGCTTTCTGTAAGTCAATCGGCCTCAAAGGTCGTATCCTAGTCGCTGACGAAGGGATTAACGGAACTGTTTCTGGTGACTACGAAACAACCCAAAAATACATGGACTATGTTCATAGCCTTCCAGGTATGGAAGACCTCTGGTTCAAGATTGACGAGGAAAGTGAGCAAGCCTTCAAGAAGATGTTTGTTCGCTACAAGAAAGAGATTGTCCACCTTGGCTTAGAGGATGATAACTTTGACAACGACATCGACCCACTTGAAACAACAGGTGCTTACTTGTCTCCAAAAGAATTCAAAGAAGCTCTTCTAGACGAAGATACAGTTGTCCTTGATACTCGTAACGACTACGAGTATGACCTAGGTCATTTCCGTGGTGCTATCCGCCCAGACATCCGCAATTTCCGCGAGTTGCCACAATGGGTTCGTGATAACAAGGAAAAATTCATGGACAAACGTGTCGTAGTTTACTGTACTGGTGGAGTCCGTTGTGAGAAATTCTCAGGCTGGATGGTCCGTGAAGGCTACAAAGACGTGGGTCAATTACACGGAGGAATCGCGACTTATGGGAAAGATCCAGAGATTCAAGGAGAACTTTGGGATGGGAAAATGTACGTATTTGATGAACGTATTGCAGTCGATGTCAACCATGTCAATCCGACCATTGTAGGGAAAGATTGGTTTGATGGAACACCGTGTGAACGTTATGTCAACTGTGGTAATCCTTTCTGTAACCGTCGTATCTTGACATCAGAAGACAACGAAGATAAATATCTCCGTGGCTGCTCGCACGAGTGCCGTGTTCACCCACGTAATCGATATGTTTTGGAACATGAATTAACACAAGATCAAGTCATCGAGCGTTTAGCAGCGATTGGTGAGAACTTGGATCATTCTGAAGTTGTATAAAAGTAGGACAGTCCTGAGGGGCTGTTTTTTTCTATGCTTTTGACCAAAAAATCTTAAATTTGTTTCTGTATCTTTCAGGAAAATGGTGTATACTATATGTAAACGATTTCAAAGGAGACCATTTATGGTGAAAACATTTTTTATTCCAAATAAACAAAGTATTTTAGGACAACAGGAGATTCTTACAGCTAAGTCAGTCTTGGCCCTAGTAGATGGCTTAGAGTCACATAGTTATGACGCAGTCTATCTCCGTCAACCCCTCAATCGCCTCGAGTATATCGAATGTGGAATCGTAGGCAAGTCTCAATTTCTCTTTAAAGTTCGTTATGCAGATGCTCAAAAAGGCTACCAAGTAATCATTCCTGACTTGATTACAAGAGCTGACTGGGAGATTGTCGAAGCTCTCTTACAAGCCTTGTCTAGCAAGGTTGGTGAAGCAGTTGAAGGCTTGGCAGACTTTGACTTGGAAAACTATTTCCAAGAAACTGTTAAAAACTATCTAGCGGATAAGGATGCTCATTTGGCCTTCTGCCAAGGAATTCTATCAACTATTTACTTTGATAAGAAGGACTTAGAAAGCTTCTTGGAAGAAGATGGAGTGGCACGTTTTGAAGCATTAGTCAAAAAGGTTCAAGAATCAGATGCCTACCCTGCAAGTGCAAAATTCTACCCAGATAGTGAAGGTAAGATCCACGGCATCTATCACCTGGCTCAAGGGGTTAAGACAATTTTGCCGAAAGGTCCTGTTGTTCCTGTGCCTTATGTTGAGCAGTTGGCTGGTAAGGACCTTGTCTGGGAGATTGACTTGGTGAAAATATCTGGAGATGGCTCAAAACCAGAAGACTATGAAGCCGTAGCAAGATTGGATTACCAAGCCTTTTTAGAAGCTCTTCCAAAGGACCTTTGTCAGGATTTGGACGCCAACCAAGTAGAGGTAGGACCTGTTTTAGGAGAGGATTTTGAAGTCTTAGCAAATAGATAAATAAGGAATCTGTGACAAAAGTTTCTATAGAGTTAAAAAGCGAACAAGATTAGTTTTCTGATTATCAGAATTCTGTCTTGTTCGCTTTTTTTGTTTCTAAAATTTTATAGTAATGATCCTCTAAAGCTAATATCTTTCTATCTCGCTACCTTTATCTTACATAAAAGCTAGGATTCGGAGATAATCAAAAACCAGTGCCATTTCTGCTAGGAAGAAGAGAAATAGGACGCTTCCGTTGACGAGGACAGCCAAGAGCAGGCGATAGAAGGGATCAGTTGAGCTATCCTTGCTAGGTCTTGAGATTGTATAGAGGTTGGCAAGAAGTACCAGACCAGTGCTAATGAGGCAGAGAAGAGCCGCAAAGCGTAGACTATTAAAGAAGGCAAAGAAACTGGCAATACCTGTGAGCAGGAGAGGAAGGGCGAAGAGTCTGCTGTACTCTTGCAAGGATTTTTCCAGTGTCCAGTCATTGTCCTGATTGACAAAACGTTTAACTACAAATCCACCCATAAGGATAGAAAAGAAGAATAAACTTGTCGCTACCAAGATGGAGAAGATAGAAAAGAGATTCAGTGAAGGGAACTGCTCGAAGGCATGAGAGTTGATAGCCGCCATATGGCCGTAGTAGTTATGCTTGATATGATAAATCGCACAGAAGAAACTAAGAGAAGAAAAGATAGTCAGCAGGGCAAAGGCATTATAACTATGTTTTTTATCTGTATCAATGCTTGCTGTCGGTTCTTTAAGGGCACCTTGTAGCCAAAACCAAAGATCAGCCAGTTCTTCTTTGAATACTGCGAATAGTGCTGTTTTGGCAGATACAGAATCTGGTAAAAACGGGCTTTCCAAAGATTTGCTGGTTAAAGGTTTGCTTGTCTGAGAAACTTCTTTAACAGGTTCTTCTGACTTGTCTGTTTTTGTTGCCAGTTCTTCTTCAGCTTCTTGTTCTCCAGTCTCTATTTTTTCTAGATCAGCATCCTTATCTTCTTTAATAACTTGAGGGTTTTCCTCAACTACTGGCAACTCTTCTTTTTCTTTTAACTCTTCTTGGGGAATGACTGGGTCAGATGGACTTTCTTTTTTTTCATTGTTGGCTGTTTTCTCGAAATCAGCACTTTCGAACCATTCTTGAGTCATGATGAGACCTCCTTTTTGATTAGTAACTTTTTATTCATGATGTCTATAAGAAGGCGAGCGAACATCCTCTTTTGGTAGATTGATGTCTTGACCAGCTTTTGCGACAAGTAAATCTTGTGTATCTTTTTTCTCTGATTTGTAAGGATTAGAGAACTCTTCATCTTCCTTGTTTTCCTCGTTTGGATTATATCCTTCCCGACTACGATGATAGATGGAACCATGGTCAGAAGAAAGTTCTACATTAATTCTCTCAAGTTCTTTTTTAGCTAGCTTGATGACCATATCTTTTTTTGACTCTAGCTCTACCTTACCGTGCACTTGAATATCGTCTGCAGAGATATGTTCATGGTCTGCTTGGATGCGGCTATCTGTTAGACTGGTTTCAAATACATTGACAATTCCAGTTGTGATCAGTTGGCTATTTTTAATCTCGCTATCAGTGATACGAAGGAGATATCCATTTGACAGAATCTTGGCATTGCTGAGTTTTGCATTAGCAATTGAAAGGATACGATGGTTTACCTGGGCAGTTAGATTTTTTAAGTCTTTTCCTCTTGGTAATGAGAGAACAACTTCATCATTGCGGCTAGAAATTCCGCTTGCGATAAAGAGAATACCCTCGATACTAGAACCTATAGAGCGACGTGTAGTTGACTTGGTGTCAGTTATTTCAAGGCTTTTCTCTTTGATAGAGTGTTGAAGATTTTCTTTTTCAGAGATGGTTGGATGATACTGAAGGTGAATCTTATCATCGTTTGACTCCGTAATGACGAGTGAATGTTCTGTTAGTGAGATGTTTAGATTTTCAATATCTTGATTAAAAACGAGTTCTTCCGTTCGACTTTCAAATACTGGATTTTGAGACATTGCAAGGAGGCTTCTGACACCATCTGTTTGGATGCCGATGATAATCATTGAAAAACCGATGATACTGGTAACAACACCAAAGATAAGAAATCCTTTTGTCCATTTACGCATGTCTTTCACCTCTCTTTCCTCTATTAAGAATCCATTGGATAAGTCGAAGGACTAGTAATCCAAAGAAACGTGCTACATAGGAAGTCGCTAGTAAGACTAGAGACGAAGCTCCGATCGCTAGTAAACCTCCACCAAAAATCAGTATAAAAGCAGATGTCGATTCAGCTAGAACGTAGAAGCTTTCAAATAGGAGAACGCCTCCTAGGATTAGTCCAGCTACTGATACAGCAAAGAAGGCTATAAGTACGCTGACAGCAGCGATAAAAATCCCGATGATAGCCATGAGAAGAGCAATTCCGACTGGAATTCCGATAGGAGCTGCAAGAAGGGCTAGTAGAGCGATGCGTAAAATATGGCGGTCGTTCTTGCTGGAATTTTCTTCGTTGATTTTCTTATCAAGAAGTGTAGTCAGGACATCATGGGCAGCTTCTTTTGGACTTCCCAGGCTAGCGATAAGCTCCTCCTCACCTTCTGGACCCGCATCATCAAAGAGTTCTTTGAAGTAATCCATGGCTTCAATGCGATCAGATTGAGGAAGCTTCATCAGATAGGCTTCAAGCTGATTCAAATATTCAGTTCTTGTCATGGCGAATGCTCCCTTCTATGATGCCGTTGATAGTGTCAGTATAGAGTGTCCATTCTTCTCGAAGGACAAAGAGTTGCTCCTCTCCGATTTCTGTCAAGGAGTAGTACTTCCGCATCCGACCTTGGTATTCGCGAGAGTATGTAGTCAGATAGCGGTTGGTATCCAGTTTTTTCAAGATGGGGTAGAGGGTGGATTCCTTTATTTTGGCAATGAGTTTAATGGTTTGGCTAATCTCATAACCATAGGAATCCCCTTGTTCTAGGATGGCCAAGATGAGAAATTCAATCAAGGCCGATGATGTTGGAAAATACATGGGGCACCTCCTTTTTAGTATGTAAAAATTTTATATATAATTATTCTACACATACATCATACATCTAAATGTAAGCCTTGTCAAGCAATATGTGTAAAATTTTTATATATAAAAAATCTCCTAGTAAAAACTAGAAGATTAGAGGATTTTCTCTGCTCGATCCACCATAAAGAGGGCGATTGTCATGATGATATCAATTACTAGAAGAATCAGTACCGCTGGAACCCAAGACTGGAACATGTTAAAACTGTAACCAAAGAGAGTTGGTCCAAAGGCAGCTAGAATGTAACCACCGGTCTGGGCAAGTCCAGATAATTGAGCCGTTTTTTCAGGCGAGCTTGTTTTAATAGAGAAACAAACCATGAGGTAAGGGAAAAGAGCGCTACAAGCAGTACCAATCAAGAGATGCGCTACTAACCAGTAAAGGAAACTATTGCTTGGGTATAAAAGCATGGCAATTCCTACCATACCAGCCAGAGAGATGACTGTTAACATGATTTGACGGTGACGATTGGACAAACGAGTTGTGAGACTTGGAATGGTCATCGAGAAGGGGATACTAATCAGTGAAAAGATAGAAGCCAGAAGTCCGGCATCCGTATGAGCTAGCCCTGCACTGATGGCCATGGTTGGTAGCCAGGTCATACTGGTATAGAAGAGTAAGGACTGAAGTCCACCGAAGACAATAATAGCCCAAACTTGCTTGCTTTTTAGGATATTCTCTTTTTCTTTTTTCTCTTCATGCCCTTCTAGGAAATGATTGTGGCCATGGTTAGGAAACCAGACCAATAAGGTTAGCAGGCAGACCATGGACAGGCAGAGAATCAGCCCCTTCCAAGATGTTGCCTGAGTAATGGGTACAGAGAGGTAGGAAGCTAGTGCTGTCGCGATTCCCATAGTCGTAACATAAACCGTTGTCAGGAAGCTAATCTTTTGTGGGTAGTTTGCCTGAATCATGCTAGGAAGAAGTACGTTAAAAATAGCGACACTTGCTCCGATGAGTAAGGTTCCCAGATAGAGAAGGGGAAGATTGAAGATACGAATCACTGAACCGATGGTTAAGACGAGGAGGCTGTAGGTAAAAAGATGCTCAAGTCCAATCTTTTGAGCCAAACGCGTCGCAAAAGAGGAGAAAAGAGCAAACATCAAGAGAGGAAGGCTGGTCAAAACTCCAAGTGAGCTGACCTCAACTCCTAAACCTTGAGCAATATCTCCTAAAATAGTCGGTAAGGCCGTAAAAGGAGCTCTTAAGACCGCTCCGATTAAGATAATTCCTAGAATAAAAAAGAGTGATCGTTTGTTCATGTGCACCTCAATAAACTGATTTTGATAACAGCTTATTTTAAGGCTTTTTCCCATAGATGTCAAGATGGTGTGAGAAACTCCGCTCCTTAGTTGAGCGAAATCATGGGTAAAAAGAAGGAGAGATTTACTAGTTTTTTTCTGGGATTCAAATAAAAATAGGAAAGTCAGGAAATTTGTGATAAAATAGTGAAAGAAAATATATACATTGGAGAAAAACTGTGTCTGAAAATAGGAAATTTAGCGTCTTGATGTCAGTCTACATCAAAGAAAATCCTGTCTTTTTAGAAGAGGCTGTAAAAAGTATCTTACATCAAACGCTCAAACCTAGTGAAGTGGTTATCGTTGAAGACGGTCCACTGACACCTGAACTATATCAAGTGTTGGAAAAATTGGCAGCACAGTCAAGTATTCCAATCAAACGTTGTCCACTGGAGCAAAACCGTGGCCTAGGCCTGGCACTACAGTATGGTGTTTTGCAGTGCCAGTATGACATCATTGCCCGTATGGATACGGATGATATTGCTGTTGAAGATCGTTTTGAACAGCAGTTTGACTTGATGGAAAAGGAAAACTTGGCTCTACTAGGCGGCCATATCGCAGAATTCATCGATCAACCTGATGAAATTGTTTCTTACCGTCGTGTGCCGACTAAGCACGAAGAGATTATCGCCTACCAACGTATGAGAAGTGCCTTTAATCATATGACGGTTATGTTTAAAAAAGAGATGGTTCTCAAGGCAGGTAACTACGAAGATGGGCTCTATATGGAAGACGATTTGCTCTGGCTTAATATGATTAGCGCTGGAGCTCGAACTGGGAATGTGGATCAGATTCTTTGTAAGGTGCGCGTGGGAGCGGGGATGTTTGAACGCCGTGGTGGCCTTCGCTATCTCAAACTCTATCGCCAGGCACGAAAGAGAATGCACGAGCGTGGACAGATTTCTTACGGTGAATATCTGAAAAGTGTCTTAATCCAAGTTGTTGTTGCCCTCTGCCCAGGATTTGTCCGACAGTTTATATTTTTAAAACTATTGAGAAAAAGTAAATAGCTAATCAGTTTGAAAAAAACGTCTTGTAATTACTAGAAAATGTGATTTTGTGTAGGAGGATACCATTCACATGAATAAAAAAATGACAGATTATGTAATTGATCTGGTTGAAGTATTAAATAAACAACAGAAACAAGTCTTTTGGGGGATTTTTGATGCTGCCAGCATGATTTCCTCAATCATTGTTTCTTATATCTTGTTTTATGGATTGATCAATCCAGCTCCTGTGGACTATGTCATCTATACAAGCTTGACCTTCCTTTTCTATCAAATCATGATTGGATTCTGGGGGCTCAATGCTAGCATTAGTCGCTATAGCAAAATCACAGACTTTATGAAGATATTCATCGGAGTAACTGTCAGCAGTGTCTTGTCTTATCTTCTTTGCTATGCCTTCTTGCCACTTTTCTCAGTGCGTTTCATCGTTCTCTTTATCTTGCTCAGCACCTTCTTGATCTTGCTCCCACGTATTACTTGGCAGTTGATCTATTCAAGACGTAAAAAGAGTGATGGAGAAGGGGAACACCGTCGTACCTTCTTGATTGGTGCAGGAGACGGTGGAGCTCTCTTTATGAACAGCTACCAACATCCTACGAGTGATCTTGAGTTAGTGGGTATTTTGGACAATGATGAAAAGAAAAAAGGCCAAAAACTAGGTGGAATCCCAGTCTTAGGATCTTATGAACAGTTACCAGAACTCTCAAAACGTCATCAGATTGAAAAAGTTATCGTTGCGATTCCTTCTCTCGATCCATCAGAGTATGAGCGTATCCTAAAAATGTGTAACCAACTTGGCTTGAAGTGTTATAAGATGCCCAAGATTGAGTCAGTTGTACAAGGATTGCATCCTCAGGTAGGTGGTTTCCAAAAAATCGATATTACGGACCTTTTGGGACGTAAAGAAATTCAACTAGATGAGTCACGCCTAGGCTCAGAAATTACTGGAAAAACTATCTTAGTGACAGGTGCAGGAGGTTCTATCGGGTCTGAGATTTGCCGTCAGGTTAGTCGCTTTAATCCAGAGCGCGTGGTTCTCTTGGGTCATGGGGAAAACTCCATTTATCTGATCTATCATGAATTGATTCGTAGCTTCCAAGGAATTGACTATGTTCCTGTGATTGCAGACATCCAAGACTACGATCGCTTGCTTCAAGTATTTGAGCAGTACCAACCAGCCATTGTTTACCACGCTGCTGCCCATAAGCACGTGCCAATGATGGAACGTAATCCAAAAGAAGCCTTTAAAAATAATATCCTCGGAACTTATAATGTTGCCAAGGCAGTTGATGCTGCTAAGGTACCGAAGATGGTTATGATTTCGACCGATAAGGCCGTTAATCCACCAAACGTAATGGGAGCTACTAAACGTGTGGCAGAGTTGATTGTTACAGGATTCAATCAACGTAGTCAGTCTACCTATTGTGCGGTTCGTTTTGGGAATGTTCTTGGTAGCCGTGGTAGTGTGATTCCAGTCTTTGAGCGTCAGATTGCAGAGGGTGGTCCAGTGACTGTGACGGACTTCCGTATGACTCGTTACTTTATGACCATTCCAGAAGCTAGTCGTTTGGTGATCCATGCAGGAGCTTATGCCAAAGATGGAGAAGTCTTTATCCTTGATATGGGCAAACCAGTTAAGATTTATGATTTGGCCAAGAAAATGGTTCTTCTCAGCGGACGTACTGAAAATGAAATTCCGATTGTAGAAGTGGGGATTCGTCCAGGTGAGAAACTCTATGAGGAGTTGTTGGTATCTACTGAATTAGTTGATAATCAAGTCATGGATAAGATTTTTGTTGGTAAGGTTAATGTCATGCCACTTGAAGTCATCAATCAAAAAATTGAAGAATTCCGTGCTTTGCAAGGTTCAGAGTTGAAGCAAGCTATTATCGGTTTTGCTAACGAAACAACTCACACTGATTAAAAACAAAACTAAGGTATTATCCCTGGAACTCTTTTTGACAGGAGGGAAGGGATAGTATCTTTTTTTCTAGATTTGGAGAGATTTTCAGAGTTTTTTGAACAAACTTGTTATTAGTGAACAGATATGATAAACTATAGTAAATAAAAAAATTAGGGAGTAACTTATGATTAACGCATATAAAAGTTTTTTTAAAGGTTATGTAGATTTCACAGGCCGTTCAACACGTTCAGAGTATTGGTGGATTTGGCTAACAAACATACTACTTCTTATCCCTCTTTATTCAGCATACTTTAATGCTATATTTAGCGAAGGAGAAGAGGGTGCTTTTCTTGCCTTGGGTGGACTCGCTATTGTCTATATGATTTTCGGTCTTGCCCTAATCTTACCTATGTTAGCTTTGACAGTTCGCCGTCTCCGTGATGCTGGTTTTCACTGGGCTCTGATTTTTGTACATTTTATTCCCGTGGTTGGAGGAATTGCTTTACTAGTCTTGTTAGCTATGCCAAGCAAGGAAGTAGAGGTAGTAATCCTTAATAAAGCTGAAGAAGTTGAAGAAGTTGTGGAAGTTTCACCTTTCGAAGAACCAGACAACAAATAGGATAGTCAAACTTTACCATCTATTTAGCTGACTAGCCTTCTTCCTACTAGTAGGTAAATCACTAACACTCCCATATCCATTTGTGGATTGAGGAGTGTTTTATTTTGTAAATATTTGTGATTTCTAGCAGTATCTGATAGACTAAAATATACAACTAAACAATTAGGAGTAACTTATGATTCAAGCATATAAAAATTTCTTTAAAGGTTATGTAGATTTTACAGGCCGTTCAACACGTCCAGAATATTGGTGGGTTTGGCTGATGAATAATATTTTGTTCCTACCCCTGTATATATTCTATTTTCAAATGGCCTGGAATGATGCTGGAGAAACAGATCCTATTTTAGGAGTAGCAATCATAAGTATTTATATGATTTTAGGTATAGTGTTCTTTACACCAAGTCTTGCTGTAAAAGTTCGTCGGCTAAGAGATGCAGGCCTTCACTGGGCTTTCATCTTCCTTTACTTCGTTCCAATGGGTGGTATTGCTCTTTTAGTTCTGCTAGCCATGCCAAGTAAGGAAGTAGAAATAGTAACAATCAATAGATCTAAAGAAGTTGAAAGCGAAGAAGTTTCCCCTTTTGAATAATTGGACGAGTACGGGGAATGTCATTCTCCTCATTATGATCAGACAAAAAGCTCCCAAACCTAACTTTTAGGCTGGGAGTCTTTTGTTTAACGTTTTAATTGTAGATGCTGTAAAATGTCTGCCGGGTGGTGAGCAATCCAGTCAGGATTATAGCCCATGAGGTCTTTCTCCTCACCGAATCCCCAGGTTACCGCTAGTTTTTTAATGCCAGTTTCTTGGGCACCAATCATATCAAACTTGGTATCTCCGATAATAATGACTGTTTCGGGCGCTAGATGATGAGTTTCCAGAGCCTGACGAATGACATCAGCCTTGTGTAGGGCTTGAGGGCTTGAACCATAAATGCCATCAAAGAAGTGGTCAATCCCAAAATTGCTAGTCATATCAACTGCGGTTGGTGTATTCTTCGTAGTAGTGATATAAAGAGGATAATGCTCAGCTAGTTCTACAAGTAAATCTTTGATATGTGGAAAGAGTTGGGCTTCGTAAACACCCTTTTCCTTATAATAAGAACGATAGAGCTGGATGGCTTCCTCTATCTGCTCAGCTGGTAAACAACTAGCAAAGCTGGTTTCTAGTGGAGGTCCCATAAAACCTCGAATGGTTTTGGCACCAGGACTAGAAACTCCAAGTTGGTCAAAGGTATAGGTGAAACCATTATGGATACCGATAGAACTATCAACTAGCGTTCCATCTAAGTCAAAAAAGATAGCAGATATAGATGACATTGATTCTCCTCAAAATGATGAAATTATTCGCCGAAGATTTCTTTTTGAAGGCGACGACCTGTAGGTGTGGCAGCGAGCCCCCCTTCAGCAGTTTCACGAAAGGCAGTTGGTAAGCTAGATCCTACTTGATACATGGCGTCAATGACCTCATCAACTGGAATTTTTGATTCGATACCAGCCAGAGCCATATCGGCTGCGATGAAGGCAAAACTTGCTCCCATAGCGTTACGCTTGACGCAAGGAACTTCAACCAAACCTGCAACGGGGTCGCAAATGAGACCGAGCATGTTTTTGATAACGAAGGCGATAGCCTGGCTCGCTTGATAAGGCGTTCCGCCTGCAGCTAGAGTTAGGGCAGCGGCACTCATGGCTGAAGCTGAACCGACTTCGGCCTGGCAGCCACCTTCGGCTCCCGAGATAGAAGCGTTGTTAGCAATCACGAGTCCAAAAGCACCTGCAGCGAATAAGAAGTCTAGTTGTTGTTCATGAGTTAAATCCAACTTTTGGATAGCAGCAGTGAGAACGGCTGGAAGGCAGCCTGCACTACCAGCAGTAGGTGTTGCACAGACCAGTCCCATCTTGGCATTGTGTTCATTAACGGCGATAGCATTACGAGCTGCAGACAAGACAGTGAAGTCTGATAGGGTCTTTCCTTTTTTGATGTAGTGGTCAAGCTTGGCAGCATCTCCACCTGTCAAACCGCTACGAGATTTCTTTTCACTAAGACCAAGCTCAACTGAAGCTTTCATGACTTCAAGGTTGCGCTCCATGAGAAGGAGAACTTCTTCACGTTCACGACCTGTTAGCTCAAACTCGGTCGTAATCATGAGCTCAGCAACATTACCTTTAAAATCAAGTTCGGCTTGTTCGACTAATTCTTTGATAGAGTAAAACATATTTTCTCCTATTGAAAGAAATTGACATTATGCAAATGAGGAATTTTACGAATCTCTTCGATAGATTCATCACAGTTGCGACTATCAACTTCGATAATCATAATGGCTTTCTCACCAGCTTTTTCTCGGGTTACATTCATTTGGGCGATGTTAATGTCAAAGCGAGAGAGGGCCTCTGTTACGTGAGCGATCATACCAGGAACATCCTGATGAACGATGATAATGGTAGGGGTGTTCATGTTGAGGGATACGGCAAAGCCATTGAGCTCTGTCACCTGGATGTTACCACCGCCGATTGAAATTCCTGTCACACTGATGGTCTTGTGCTCATTCTTAACAGTGATTTTCGTAGTATTTGGGTGAGGGGCGTTACTATCTTTCTGGATAGTCCAGACAATTTTGATGCCACGCTTGTGGGCAATTTCTAAACTATTTGGAATTTCTGGATCATCTGTGTCCATTCCCAGGATTCCAGCGACAAGGGCTAGGTCAGTTCCGTGCCCGCGATAGGTTTTTGCAAAAGAATTAAAAAGCTGGAACTCGACCTCGGTTGGAGTATCGTCAAAGATAGAAGAGACGATTTTACCGATACGAACAGCTCCTGCCGTGTGACTACTAGATGGGCCAATCATGACTGGCCCAATGATATCAAAGACAGATTGAAAACGAAGTGATTGCATCTGTTTCCCCTTAAAAAGATTCTTAACTCTATTATATCAAAGATTAGATGCAAGCGCTCAATTCCATGGTAAAATATCTAAAATCCCCATAAAGCCTATAAAATCAGGCCTTTTGTAACAAAAAGAGGCTGTTTAAGCGAAATAAAACATAGTCTTGTAACATTTCTACATAAAACCGTCAAGAAACAGTAATAATAGTAGGGTATGATGGAAATATAACAAAGAAGGAGAATCTTTTAATATGAAATCAACAACTAACAAAATTAAAACAGGACTTGTAGGAGTAGCAGCAGCGCTTGCTTTCCTTGCACCATCACTTACTTTTGCACAAGAAACAACAACTTACACAGTAAAATCAGGTGACACTCTATCAGGAATCGCTGAAAAATACAATACAACTGTTGAAAAATTGGCAGAAAAAAATAAGATTAAAGATATTCATTTGATCTATGTAGACCAAGTATTGGTTATTGATGGTGAAGCACCAGCAACTTCAACTACTTCAACTGCGACAGCAGAAGCTCCAGTAACAGCACCTGCAGCTACTGAAACAACAACTTATGAAGCGCCAGCAGCAAGCGTAATTGTAGCAGAAGAAACTGTTGCTACAACAGAAACTTCAGCATCAACTTCAACTGTAAGCGGATCTGAAGCAGAAGCTAAAGAATGGATCGCTCAAAAAGAATCAGGCGGTAGCTACACAGCTACAAACGGACGTTACATCGGACGTTACCAATTGACAGATTCATACTTGAACGGTGACTACTCAGCAGAAAACCAAGAACGTGTAGCAGATGCTTATGTAGCAGGACGTTACGGTTCATGGACAGCTGCTAAGAACTTCTGGCTTAACAACGGTTGGTACTAAGAACTGACGAACAAAATAAGATGCAAAAGTCGAGGGATTTCCTCGACTTTTTTTATATTTCCTTTGCTTGATAACAGGTCTCTACTTCATTTTTGAGGTGAGATAGCATGGTTGTTTCATCAGTTAACTCCAGAAGGGAGAAGCCCTTTTGAATAAGATGTTCATTACTAGTACAAATACCTATTCGAGCATAAGTGATTGCTAAAATATCGTATCTTTTCTTTTTCTTAGCGTCCTCTAGTAAGGTGTAGCAGATTTGTTGACAGGTATTTTTATCTTGGTTGTACAAGTAAATGGTGGACAGATTGAGTAGGATTGCCATTCGTAATTCATATAAATGTCGATAGTTTTTATATTCTTCCAAGCGCTGCAAGATTTGTTCAGTGATGAGGTGGAGGTGTTCGATGGGAAAGCTAAAAAGTATGGTGTTGAGGATTTTTAGGTCGCTTTCATACCATGTATCTTGTTTTTCAATTTTTTCCCAAAGCTTTTTGACCGTTTGTTCCACTTGGATTGAAAGCTGTCCTGTTCCATGTTGACGGATATAAATAACAACTTCCAGCATATCTCTGATTTCCTCTATAGGGAGATCGTGATGGACCTTGAGATAGTCTTGGCATGTTTCAAATAAGTTGACTAGACTACTGGTACCAAAGATGGAACTCGTATTGAGATAGGTTTGCATGATTTCTGTTCGCTGGCTTGGCTGATAGAGATGGCAGATGTATTCAAACTCTTCAAAACTCATATTGACTTGATGGAGAAGAAACTCCATGTTTTCATATTTTGGAGTTGCCTTGCCACTTTCAAACTTGGAAAGATTGGTTCTTGAAAGGCCATTTCCACAGACCTCTTCTTGGGTCAATCCTTTTGACTCACGTATGTCTTTATATACTTTCCCGAAATCATAGCGCATGATGTTCTCCTTTTCGTGAAAAAAGTTAACAATAAATTGAATTTTATTAAACATATTGTATCATAAGAATATAGAAAGTAAATAAGAGGTATCATGTAGCTAGAAAATAATAGATTGGAGGTTGTTTCAATGCGTAAAAATAAAGATCTATTTCGGGTAATCATTGTCTTTGTGGCAGGGGTTATTTTGATTCTAGCAACACCAGTGTTATTTAGAGTTGTTATAGAACTACTGTCAAAATAAAATCTGCATTGATTAGATTCATTAGGATTTAAAATCATTACATGAGAGCTTCTGGATAAATTTAATTTGCTGTAAGATTTGCTTATTTCATCAATTGCTTTTAGTTAGAATCCTGATTTTTCATTTACCATATTTATATTCACAGAAGTTCTAATCAAGACATTAAAGTGGATATCATGAGAAGAAAATAAGAAAGGTGATTTTATCTATAGTAGGTAGAATCTAAAAAATAAATTATGACTCATTTAAAATTTTATATCAAATCCGTTCTTTGTTCATTGGTATTGTTTATCCTTTTAATTCTTTTTATTAAAAATATATATTACCCTGCTCTAAAGATAACTATTGAAGTTATTCTGTCATTTTCGATAGGTAGTCTTTGTTATTCCATTTTTTGTAAAACAAATCGAGCTGCTTTTCTGCCAATTTCGGTTGTTTTATTTTTGCTGACTCTTTATTTGCTGGGAGTATAGTGTTTTAGCAGGAACTTTGTCAGTTTGCATTTTTTCTTGGAGAAATTCTGTCCATTGAAATTTTAATGTCTTTAAGTGGAGTAAATTTGCTATCAAGATTTTTCAAAAAAAGAGAAGTCAATAGATTTGTTAGTGGATTATAAAGATGAAAGGTAAAATTGGGATATTTAAAATGAAACATTTTTTTGCAGGAATTGGTGAGATAAGATTTATTAGTTATCTATTGTCTCTATGTGTAGGACTAGCCCCTCTTTTTCATATATATGTTATAGGTTCTGAAATGAGTTTTGTGAAAATAGTATTATCTATTTTGGGAATTATATTTGTTTGTATTTTAACTATTGCTCGAATTTATAGGACTTTTTTCTATAAAGAATAGTTTGGACTTGAAATGTATTTAAAACCAGAGCTTGGTAGATTATCAGCCTCTTTCTTGTCTTCTCTAAGCAAGCATGTTATAATGAAAACTGCTCAAACGACCTTCAATCGTAGTAGCAAACACGACCTTCAATCGTGAATAAACGAATAGATGGGAGAACTACCATGAGTGATAACTCTAAAACACGTGTTGTCGTGGGGATGAGTGGTGGTGTCGATTCGTCGGTGACGGCTCTCTTGCTCAAAGAGCAGGGCTACGATGTGATCGGTATCTTCATGAAGAACTGGGATGACACAGATGAAAACGGCGTCTGTACGGCGACCGAAGATTACAAGGATGTGGCTGCAGTGGCAGATCAAATCGGTATTCCTTACTACTCTGTCAACTTTGAAAAAGAGTACTGGGACCGCGTTTTTGAGTATTTCCTAGCGGAATACCGTGCAGGGCGCACGCCAAATCCAGATGTGATGTGTAACAAGGAAATCAAGTTTAAGGCCTTTTTGGACTATGCTATGACCTTGGGAGCAGACTATGTAGCGACTGGGCACTATGCCCGTGTGGCGCGTGATGAGGATGGCATCGTTCACATGCTTCGTGGCGTGGACAATGGCAAGGATCAGACCTATTTCCTCAGCCAACTTTCGCAAGAACAACTTCAAAAAACCATGTTCCCACTGGGACATTTGGAAAAACCTGAAGTACGAAAAATAGCAGAAGAAGCAGGACTTGCGACTGCTAAGAAAAAAGATTCGACAGGGATTTGCTTTATCGGAGAAAAGAACTTTAAAGAATTTCTCAGCAACTACCTGCCAGCTCAACCTGGTCGCATGATGACAGTGGATGGTCGCGATATGGGCGAACATGCAGGCCTTATGTACTATACGATTGGTCAGCGTGGGGGACTCGGTATCGGTGGTCAACACGGTGGTGACAATGCACCTTGGTTCGTTGTTGGAAAAGACTTAAGCAAGAATATTCTCTATGTAGGCCAAGGTTTCTACCATGATTCGCTCATGTCAACCAGCCTAGAAGCCAGTCAAGTCCACTTTACTCGTGACATGCCAGAGGAATTTACGCTCGAATGTACGGCTAAATTCCGCTACCGTCAGCCTGACTCTAAGGTGACTGTACATGTCAAAGGAGACAAGGCAGAGGTCATCTTTGCGGAGCCGCAACGCGCCATTACACCAGGACAGGCAGTTGTCTTTTACGATGGTGAAGAATGTCTCGGTGGTGGTTTGATTGACAATGCCTACCGTGATGGCAAGGTTTGTCAGTACATTTAGATTGACAAATTTTCTCAATTTGCTACAATAATAAAAGCAATAGAAATGATGGTCAAAGCTCATGGATGTTGCAGGCTTTTTGTCCTGCACTTCTTTGGAGTTTTGACTGTTTTTGTGTCGTTTAAGGGAAAGGGTAAAAATGACTCAACAAGACTTTCGGACAAAGGTGGGGAACACAGTTTTTGGCGTTCGGGCGACAGCTTTGATTCTTCAAAATGGTAAGCTCCTAGTTACCAAAGACAAGGGCAAGTATTACACTATTGGCGGTGCTATTCAAGTCAATGAAAGAACGGAAGACGCGGTAGTCCGTGAAGTGAGAGAAGAACTGGGTGTCAAAGCTCAAGCTGGGCAGCTAGCTTTTGTGGTTGAAAATCGTTTTGAACAAGACGGTGTTTCCTATCACAACATCGAGTTTCATTATCTGGTAGACTTGCTTGAGGATGCCCCATTGACCATGCAGGAAGATGAGAAAACACAGGCCTGTGAATGGATTGACTTGGATAAGCTTGAGGATTTCCAGCTAGTTCCAGCCTTTTTGAAAACAGCCCTGCCAAATTGGGACGGACAATTACGACACATCCATCTTAACGAATAGGAGAGAAAATGATGGTTAAGCTTATTGCCCATGTGCTTGTTCATAGTGGTGGTGATTATTTGCTCATTCAGCGTTCGGAAATTAAAAGAGGACAACCCAACGTTTATCCAACTTACTGGGATATTCCTGGTGGTGGGGTTGAAAAGGGTGAACTTCCGCGAGATGGAGCTCTTAGAGAATGTATTGAAGAAGCGGGAGTTAGGCTAGATAGCAGTTCGCTCAAACTTCTTCACGAAGATAGTCAACTGGATACCTCTAAGGATACTGTCTTTACTCGCTTAGTTTATAAAGCAGAGTGGGTTGGGGAGAAGCCAATTATCAGATTAGATCCTGAAGAGCATACGCACTTTAAATGGGTTACTATGGATCAAGCTCTAGAGGAGGAGAAGTTAGTTCCTTATTTGCGAGAAATTTTTGAAAGGTTAAGAAATGACTTATAATTTTATAGAAGAATACGATATTATTGTAATCGGAGCGGGGCATGCAGGGGTGGAAGCATCCCTAGCTGCAAGCCGCATGGGTTGCAAGGTTTTGCTTGCGACTATTAACATTGAAATGTTGGCTTTCATGCCATGTAATCCCTCTATCGGTGGTTCTGCCAAGGGGATTGTCGTGCGTGAAGTCGACGCTCTCGGTGGTGAAATGGCCAAGACCATTGACAAGACTTACATCCAGATGAAGATGCTCAACACAGGGAAGGGGCCAGCTGTTCGTGCCCTTCGTGCGCAAGCTGACAAGGAGCTTTACTCTAAGGAAATGCGCAAGACAGTTGAAAACCAAGAAAATCTAACCCTACGTCAAACTATGATTGATGAGATTTTGGTGGAAGATGGCAAGGTTGTCGGTGTGCGTACAGCGACCCATCAAGAATATGCTGCCAAGGCTGTTATTGTGACCACAGGGACTGCCCTCCGTGGGGAAATCATCATCGGAGACCTCAAGTACTCATCAGGTCCAAACCACAGCCTAGCTTCGATTAACCTTGCTGACAATCTCAAGGAACTTGGTCTCGAAATCGGTCGTTTCAAGACAGGGACGCCTCCACGTGTCAAGGCTTCCTCTATCAACTACGATGTGACAGAAATCCAGCCAGGAGACGAAGCGCCTAATCACTTCTCATACACTTCACGTGATGAGGACTATGTTAAAGACCAAGTACCGTGCTGGTTGACTTATACCAATGGTACTAGTCATGAGATTATCCAAAACAACCTCCACCGTGCGCCTATGTTTACAGGTGTGGTCAAGGGAGTGGGACCTCGTTACTGTCCGTCGATTGAGGATAAGATTGTACGCTTTGCGGACAAGGAACGCCACCAACTCTTCCTTGAGCCAGAAGGGCGCAATACAGAGGAAGTTTATGTTCAAGGGCTTTCAACCAGCCTGCCTGAGGATGTCCAACGTGAGCTAGTTCATTCCATCAAAGGGTTGGAAAATGCAGAGATGATGCGTACTGGTTATGCCATCGAGTATGATATGGTCTTGCCGCATCAATTGCGTGCAACGCTTGAAACCAAGAAAATCTCAGGACTTTTCACAGCTGGTCAGACAAATGGAACGTCAGGTTACGAAGAAGCAGCTGGCCAAGGGATTATCGCTGGTATCAATGCGGCTCTGAAAATCCAAGGTAAGCCTGAGTTGATTTTGAAACGAAGTGACGGTTATATCGGGGTGATGATTGATGACTTGGTGACAAAAGGAACCATTGAACCCTACCGTCTCTTGACCAGTCGTGCTGAGTACCGTCTCATCCTCCGTCATGACAATGCCGATATGCGATTGACAGAGATGGGACGCGAGATTGGTCTTGTGGATGATGAACGTTGGGCACGCTTTGAGATCAAGAAAAATCAATTTGACAATGAGATGAAACGCCTAGACAGTATCAAACTCAAGCCAGTCAAGGAAACCAATGCCAAGGTCGAAGCGATGGGATTCAAACCATTGACTGATGCAGTCACTGCCAAGGAGTTCCTCCGTCGTCCAGAAGTCTCTTACCAAGATGTGGTTGCCTTCATCGGACCTGCTGCTGAAGAATTGGATGACAAAATTATCGAATTGATTGAAACGGAAATCAAGTACGAAGGATACATCTCAAAAGCCATGGATCAGGTTGCCAAGATGAAACGCATGGAAGAAAAACGCATTCCAGCCAACATCGACTGGGATGACATTGACTCTATCGCGACTGAGGCTCGCCAGAAGTTCAAACTCATTAATCCAGAAACCATCGGTCAAGCCAGCCGTATTTCTGGAGTTAACCCAGCAGATATTTCCATTCTCATGGTGTATCTAGAAGGTAAAAATCGAAGTATTTCAAAAAATCTAGAAAAAAAGGCTGACTAAAGACAAAGTGCTGAATTCTCTTTTAGGAATTCAGCTTTTTTGATAGAATCGTCCTCTATTTTCGAATAAAGAGAAAAGGAGGAATGATTATGCTGACGGTAGAAGAAAAAAATTTTTTAGATCACTATAAAAATGCTTCCTATCATCGTTTTTATGAGATTGAGCGCTTCACTAGTCTCTGTCAAAAGTTAGACAAATGGCCACCACAGGCTGACAAGCTTTAGACTTTTTGATATACTAGAACAAATTAAAACATAGGAGAGAATGAATGAACGTATATGGCAGATTAGAAGAGGAACCAACTCCATCTTGGACGGGAATTCAGGATGATTTAGTTGGGAGAGAGGAGCGCTTCGAGGATGAACCAAGTTCATTTGCTCCCTTACCATTATTTAAGATCCTAATCTGGAGCACTTTAGTTGTACTTGTATCTGTAGTTCTTCCTTTCTTGCTAGGACTAACTAGCCCAGAACAGGCACAAGATTTTTATATGGGATGGGCGATGCACCAGGGGGGAGATATCTACACAGACTATTTTGGAACGAGTGGTCTTCTCTATTACTTTTTACAGTATCTAAGCAAGGGTAGTATTTTGTTTGCAGCCTTTACTTGGCTTGCTCTAGTGGGTGCTGGGATTTTTCTTTTCCGTTCAACTTATACCTTGACGGAGGAGAACAAGCAGTCGCAACAAGTGTTGACCATCTTTTATCTTCTTGTTGGAGGACTTAGCTTTGGCGGTGGTTATGCCACCATTTTGGCCCTTCCATTCCTGTTTTACGCTCTTAGTTTAGTAACAAGGTATTTGGTAGAGTATAATCATGACAAAGGTTTCGTGCGTGTTGGGATTAGCTTGGCTCTAGCATTCTTTTTTGCCCCTCTAGTTACAGCTCTATATGCTCTAGTCTTATTCTTTGCATTGTTAGCCTTTAATATTGGGCGTGGTCGCTTAGTTCATGGGCTCTATCAATTTTTTGCAGCTGGTCTTGGGTTCTCACTTTTCTTTTATCCAATTGGTTACTATACGGCTTATAATGGGAGTTTCGGGAATGCTATTAGTCAAATTCTCTATCCAGTAGATAGTTTGAAGTTTATGTCCAATCCAGCCTTGCTAGACAACCTCCTTTTTTATGGATTGTTAACAATTGGTCTTGGAGGATTAAGATTCGTATTTACAGGGCTTTTCCAGTCTAAACCAAGCAAGCAATACGTCTTATCTATTTTTGCTTCAGTAGCTATCTTATCGTTACTAGGATTGGAAATTTTCTCTACAGAACCGATTCACGGTAGTCGTCTAGCTACTTTTCTTCCTTTCTTGTCCATTTTTCTATTGACTCACATTCGAACTGGGGAATTAGAAGGAGCCAATCGCCGTAGAAGACATCGAGAAGTTCCTTCAATATGGGCAATCTTCCTCAAAGGAAATGCCTACTTGCCTATCCTGGCCCTTGCTTACCTATTCTTGGCCCCTTTAGTAGCGCGCTATGTCCTTCACCCAGAACAATATCAAGAACGAACTCGCATAGAAACTACGGTTAAAGGGCAAACGCAGGCAACAGATCGTATTTATATATGGGATGATTTTACTAATGGTTATAAGACTAGTGAACGTTTAGCAGCCAGTCAGTTCCTATCACCAAAATTATATACTGGCCTTGATGCAAATCGAAGCAAGCTTGTCAATGATTTACGTGATAATCAGCCTAAAGTGATTGTGGTCAATACTAAAATAGCTCTCTGGACGGAAGTAGAACAGCTTCTAGCAGAAAGTTATCAACCAGTTCAAAGTGAATTCAAAGACTTTAAACTTTACAAATTAAAATAAAATAATCAATATCTAGTATAATTTTTATGAAAATAGGAATTTTAATACTAGATATTGATTTTTATTTTTTTAGTGATATAATATTTTTTAGATACTACTTTTAGAAAAGAGCCTGGATATGATTGTATTGGAAGAGAAAACAAACCCTGATCTAACCTTATTCGTCGAAAAGCGTGACGGTAGACGCGTCATTTTTGATGTAGATAAGATTGACAAAGCCTTGCATAAGGCTGCGGAAAAAGTCATGGATATAACCCCCTTGGTCGAAAAGCGTCTTAATACTCTAGTTGAACGTATTGTAGAAGAGATTCATAGTCGCTTTCCTCAAGGTGTAAAAATCTATGAAATCCAAAATATCGTAGAACATGAGTTATTGGAAGCTAAAGAATATGCCTTGGCAGAGGAATATATCACTTATCGAACTCAAAGGGATTTTGAGCGCTCAAAAGCAACAGATATCAACTTCAGTATCCATAAACTTCTCAACAAAGACCAGGCAGTTGTCAATGAGAATGCTAATAAAGATAGTGATGTTTTTAATACCCAGCGTGATTTGACGGCAGGAATTGTTGGGAAATCAATCGGTCTTCAAATGCTTCCTAAGCATGTGGCTAATGCCCACCAAAAAGGGGATATCCACTATCACGATTTGGACTATAGCCCTTACACTCCGATGACCAACTGCTGTCTGATTGATTTTAAGGGTATGTTGGAAAATGGTTTTAAGATTGGGAATGCTGAGGTAGAGAGTCCTAAGTCTATTCAGACTGCGACTGCTCAGATATCGCAAATCATCGCCAACGTTGCATCAAGTCAGTATGGAGGCTGTTCAGCAGACCGTATTGATGAAGTCTTGGCTCCTTATGCAGAAAAAAATTACCAAAAACACCTCAAGGATGCGGAAGAATGGGTGCTACCTGATAAGCGCGAAGAATATGCTTGGAAGAAAACCCAAAAAGACATCTATGATGCCATGCAATCTCTAGAGTACGAGATTAATACCCTCTTTACATCAAATGGACAAACACCCTTTACTTCCCTTGGTTTCGGTCTAGGAACCAATCGTTTTGAACGCGAAATTCAAAAGGCAATTTTAAACATTCGTATCAAGGGGCTTGGTTCAGAACACCGTACAGCTATCTTCCCTAAATTGATCTTCACTCTTAAAAGAGGACTTAATCTGGAGGAAGGTTCTCCTAACTACGATATCAAGCAGTTGGCCCTTGAGTGTGCAACTAAGCGCATGTATCCAGATGTCTTGTCTTATGATAAGATTATTGAGTTGACAGGTTCTTTCAAGGTTCCGATGGGGTGTCGTTCATTCCTTCAAGGATGGAAGGATGAAAATGGAGTAGAAGTCAATTCTGGTCGTATGAACCTAGGTGTGGTAACAGTCAATCTTCCTCGTATCGCCCTCGAGTCTGAAGGCGACCTGAACAAGTTCTGGGAAATCTTCAATGAGCGTATGAATATCGCTGAAGATGCACTGGTTTACCGTGTGGAGCGAACCAAGGAAGCCACTCCAGCTAATGCGCCTATCCTTTATCAATACGGAGCTTTTGGCCGTCGTCTTGGTAAAGAAGAAAGTGTCGACGAGCTCTTTAAGAATAGACGTGCCACAGTTTCGCTTGGCTACATTGGACTTTATGAAGTAGCGACAGTATTCTTTGGTAACAATTGGGAAACCAATCCAGAAGCTAAAGAATTCACCCTTGATATCATTCGAGACATGAAACATCGAGTAGAAGAGTGGTCAGACCAATATGGCTATCACTTCTCTATTTATTCAACACCGTCTGAAAGTCTGACGGACCGATTCTGCCGTTTAGATGCTGAGAAATTTGGTTCTATTCCAGATATTACAGATAAAGAATACTACACAAATTCCTTCCATTATGATGTTCGCAAAAATCCAACACCATTTGAAAAATTGGACTTTGAGAAAGTCTACCCAGAAGCGGGTGCATCAGGCGGCTTTATCCACTACTGCGAGTATCCAGTTCTTCAACAAAATCCAAAGGCCTTGGAAGCTGTTTGGGATTATGCTTATGACCGTGTAGGTTATCTCGGAACCAATACTCCAATTGACCGCTGTTACAAGTGTGATTTTGAAGGAGATTTTGAGCCGACAGAGAGAGGATTTGCTTGTCCTAACTGTGGGAACAACGATCCTAAAACAGTAGACGTGGTTAAACGAACCTGTGGTTATCTTGGGAATCCACAAGCTCGTCCGATGGTTAATGGTCGTCACAAGGAAATTGCTGCGCGTGTCAAACACATGAACGGTTCTACTATCAAAACAGCAGGACATGAAGTAAGAAGTTAGAAAGAGATAGCATGGGAAAATATCAATTAGATGATAAGGGCAAGGCCTTGGTTCAACGGTTCCACGAGAAACATTCAAAAGGTGGAGGCAATAAAAAAGACCGAGTGGCTAGCCTAAGAGAGCAATTTTTAAATAAGAATAAGAAAAAGTGAGAGTCCGCTCTCGCTTTTCTCTTAGTTGGAGGTAAAGATGATATTACGCAGACCAAGATTGGCAGATAAAGAAACAATTTTAGAGATGATGTCAGAGTTTGAGCAGACTCAATCAGCCCACAATGGAGGATTTTGGGATACTGAGAACTTTGACTATGAAAAGTGGTTGGAAACTAGCCATAATAAAGAAATGGGAATAGGATTGCTGGAAAATCGCGTTCCATCAATTCAGTTCGTATTGTTTGATGAATCAGGCCATGCTTTAGGTTTTTTAAATTTACGGTTGAGACTGAATGAGGGTTTACTGAATTATGCTGGCCATATTGGCTATTCTATCCGCCCTTCCGAAAGAGGCAAAGGATATGCCAAGGAAGCTCTCCGTCAAGGTCTACAAGTGGCTAAAGAAAAGAACATCCATCGTGCTCTGGTGAATTGTAGCGCGGAAAATCCAGCAAGCCGAGCTGTTATCTTAGCTAATGGTGGAGAGTTGGAGGATGTTCGAAATGGAACGGAGCGCTATTGGATAGAGTTGGAGTAGAAAGCATGACATGGAATACACCAAAACCAGGCGAGTGGAAGAGTGAGGAGCTTAGTCAAGGGCGTATCATTGACTATAAGGCTTTTAACTTTGTGGATGGAGAAGGGGTGCGCAATTCTCTCTATGTAGCCGGCTGCATGTTTCACTGTGAGGGCTGTTACAATGTAGCGACCTGGTCTTTCAATGCAGGAATTCCTTATACGCCAGAATTGGAAGAACAAATCATGGCAGACTTAGCCCAGCCCTATGTTCAAGGATTGACTTTGCTAGGAGGAGAGCCATTCCTCAATACAGGTATTCTTTTGCCCCTTGTAAAACGCATTCGAAAGGAATTGCCAGAAAAAGACATCTGGTCTTGGACAGGCTACACTTGGGAAGAAATGATGCTGGAAACTCCAGATAAGCTAGAGCTTTTATCTATGATTGATATCCTGGTCGATGGTCGCTATGATCGGAGCAAGAGAAATCTTATGCTTCAATTCCGCGGCTCTTCCAATCAACGAATTATCGATGTACAAAAGTCTCTCCAAAGTGGAAAGGTAGTCATTTGGGACAAGCTTAACGATGGAAAAGAAAGCTATGAACAGGTGAAGAGAGAATGAAGAAAAAAGAATTAATAGAAAGACTAGTATCAGAAATAGAGTCGGGAAAAGTAAAAACGCTGGGTATCTACGGTCACGGCGCTTCAGGAAAATCAACTTTTGCTCAAGAATTGTACCAAATATTGGATGCTGAAAAGGTAAATTTACTAGAGACAGATCCCTATATTACTTCGGGACGACATTTAGTAGTACCTAAAGAGATACCAGACCAAAAGGTGACAGCATGTTTACCGGTAGCGCATGAGCTGGCAAGTTTACAAAGAGATATTCTTGCTCTGCAAGCGGGTATGGACATCTTGACAATTGAGGAACCTTGGAAGGCTAGCGAGATCTTATCTGGAGCAAAACCAATTCTGATAGTCGAAGGGATGTCTGTGGGTTTTCTACCCAAGGAACTCTTTGACAAAACCATTTGTTTCTACACAGATGAGGAGACCGAATTAAAGAGACGTCTAGCTCGAGATACGACTGTGAGAAATGGCGATGCATCCATTATATTGGCTAGTCAGCAGATGAGACGAGAGCAGTATCTACAATACTATAAAGAAACCGAGTCAAGAGCTGATATCTTGGTAGATCAATCAGATGATAAATTTCAAATTAAAACTAACATTATATAGAAGAAAAGACAGATAATCTAGCAATTAAATATGAAAATTTATTAAAATGGAATAAGAAAACAGTTTCATCTAAAAAATTTAAAAAAACCTGTCAAATCCCTTGCAATCGCAGGGGCTTTGTGTTATTCTATTATGGTGCTGTAAATTACAGCTTTAGCTTTGATGCAAGAGGTTGCGACACGCTCGGTTGCATTGCCACGCAACGCGCGTCGGTTTTCTTGTGGAGCTAGCCTATTATCTTAAATAGACGAAAAGGAGAAAAAGATGGCAAACAAAAAAATCCGTATCCGTTTGAAAGCTTACGAACACCGTACGCTTGACACAGCGGCTGCAAAAATCGTAGAATCAGCTACTCGTACAGGTGCACAAGTTGCGGGTCCAATCCCACTTCCAACTGAGCGTAGCCTCTACACAATCATTCGTGCGACTCACAAATACAAAGACTCTCGCGAACAATTTGAAATGCGTACACACAAACGTTTGATCGATATCGTTAACCCAACTCAAAAAACAGTTGACGCTTTGATGAAATTGGATCTTCCAAGTGGTGTAAACGTAGAAATCAAACTTTAATTTAAAGCTTGATAACTTGAGCATAAAAAACGCTCGTTAAAAACTTTTTGAATAAAAAATATAGAAAAGGAACTATTTTCTCATGACAAAAGGAATCTTAGGGAAAAAAGTGGGAATGACTCAAATCTTCACTGAAGCTGGCGAATTGATCCCTGTAACAGTTATTGAAGCAACTCCAAACGTTGTTCTTCAAGTTAAAACTGTTGAAACAGACGGATACAACGCTATCCAAGTTGGTTTCGATGACAAACGCGAAGTATTGAGCAACAAACCTGCTAAAGGACATGTAGCAAAAGCTAACACGGCTCCTAAGCGCTTCATTCGTGAATTCAAAAACGTTGAAGGCTTGGAAGTTGGTGCTGAAATCACAGTTGAAACTTTCGCAGCTGGAGATGTTGTTGACGTAACTGGTACTTCTAAAGGTAAAGGTTTCCAAGGTGTTATCAAACGCCACGGACAATCACGTGGACCTATGGCTCACGGTTCTCGTTACCACCGTCGTCCAGGTTCTATGGGACCTGTTGCACCTAACCGCGTATTCAAAGGTAAAAACCTTGCAGGACGTATGGGTGGCGACCGTGTAACAATTCAAAACCTTGAAGTTGTACAAGTTGTTCCAGAAAAGAACGTTATCCTTATCAAAGGTAACGTACCAGGTGCTAAGAAATCTCTTATCACTATCAAATCAGCAGTTAAAGCTGGTAAATAATAAGGAAAGGGGAATACAGTCAAAATGGCAAATGTAACATTATTCGACCAAACTGGTAAACAAGCGGGCGAAGTTGTTCTTAACGATGCAATCTTTGGTATCGAACCAAACCAATCTGTTGTGTTTGATGTCATCATCAGCCAACGTGCTAGCCTTCGTCAAGGAACTCACGCTGTTAAAAACCGTTCAGCCGTTTCAGGTGGCGGACGCAAACCATGGCGTCAAAAAGGAACTGGACGTGCTCGTCAAGGTTCTATCCGCTCTCCACAATGGCGTGGTGGTGGAATTGTCTTCGGACCAACTCCACGTAGCTATGCGTACAAACTTCCTCAAAAAGTTCGTCGCCTTGCACTAAAATCTGTTTACTCAGAAAAAGTTGCTGAAAACAAATTTGTAGCCGTTGATTCTCTTGAATTTACAGCTCCAAAAACTGCTGAATTTGCAAAAGTTCTTGCAGCTTTGAGCATCGATTCTAAAGTCCTTGTTATTCTTGAAGAAGGAAACGAATTCGCAGCTCTTTCAGCTCGTAACCTTCCAAACGTGAAAGTTGCGACTGCTACAACTGCAAGTGTTCTTGACATCGCAAATAGTGACAAACTTCTTGTTACTCAAGCAGCTATCTCTAAAATCGAGGAGGTTCTTGCATAATGAATTTGTATGATGTTATCAAAAAACCTGTTATCACTGAAAGCTCAATGGCTCAACTTGAAGCAGGCAAATATGTATTTGAAGTTGACACTCGTGCGCACAAACTTTTGATCAAGCAAGCTGTTGAAGCTGCTTTCGAAGGTGTTAAAGTTGCAAATGTTAACACAATTAACGTAAAACCTAAAGCTAAACGTGTTGGACGTTACACTGGTTTTACTAACAAAACTAAAAAAGCTATCATCACTCTTACAGCTGATTCAAAAGCAATCGAGTTGTTTGCTGCTGAAGCTGAATAATCTAAGGAGGAAATATCGTGGGAATTCGTGTTTATAAACCAACAACAAACGGTCGCCGTAATATGACTTCTTTGGATTTCGCTGAAATCACAACAAGCACACCTGAAAAAACTTTGCTTGTTGCTTTGAAGAACAAGGCTGGTCGTAACAACAACGGTCGTATCACAGTTCGTCACCAAGGTGGTGGACACAAACGTTTCTACCGTTTGGTTGACTTTAAACGTAACAAAGATAACGTTGAAGCAGTTGTTAAAACTATCGAGTACGATCCAAACCGTTCTGCAAACATCGCTCTTGTACACTACACTGACGGTGTGAAAGCATACATCATCGCTCCAAAAGGTCTTGAAGTTGGTCAACGTATCGTTTCAGGTCCTGAAGCAGATATCAAAGTAGGTAACGCTCTTCCACTTGCTAATATCCCAGTTGGTACTTTGGTCCACAACATTGAGTTGAAACCAGGTCGTGGTGGTGAATTGGTTCGTGCTGCTGGAGCTTCTGCTCAAGTATTGGGACAAGAAGGTAAATACGTTCTTGTTCGTCTTCAATCAGGCGAAGTTCGTATGATTCTTGGAACTTGTCGTGCTACAGTTGGTGTTGTCGGAAACGAACAACATGGACTTGTAAACCTTGGTAAAGCAGGACGTAGCCGCTGGAAAGGTATCCGCCCAACAGTTCGTGGTTCTGTAATGAACCCTAACGATCACCCACACGGTGGTGGTGAAGGTAAAGCACCAGTTGGTCGTAAAGCACCATCTACTCCATGGGGCAAACCTGCTCTTGGTCTTAAAACTCGTAACAAGAAAGCGAAATCTGACAAACTTATCGTTCGTCGTCGCAACGAGAAATAATTTAAAACTAGTCGCTTAAGCAACTAGGAAATTCCGCCAGCTCGGTAGCGCTCCTTGTGAGCGCAAGCCGCTGTGGTACAAAATTTAAAGGAGAAAATATAAAAATGGGACGCAGTCTTAAAAAAGGACCTTTCGTCGATGAGCATTTGATGAAAAAAGTTGAAGCTCAAGCTAACGACGAAAAGAAAAAAGTTATCAAAACTTGGTCACGTCGTTCAACGATCTTCCCAAGTTTCATTGGTTACACAATCGCAGTTTATGATGGACGTAAACACGTACCTGTTTACATCCAAGAAGACATGGTAGGTCACAAACTTGGTGAATTTGCACCAACTCGTACTTACAAAGGTCACGCCGCAGACGACAAGAAGACACGTAGAAAATAAGGAGAACATAAATGGCAGAAATTACTTCAGCTAAAGCAATGGCTCGCACAGTACGTGTTTCACCTCGTAAATCACGTCTTGTTCTTGACAACATCCGTGGTAAAAGCGTAGCCGATGCAATCGCAATTTTGACATTCACTCCAAACAAAGCTGCTGAAATCATCTTGAAAGTTTTGAACTCAGCTGTAGCTAACGCTGAAAACAACTTTGGTTTGGATAAAGCTAACTTGGTAGTATCTGAAGCATTCGCAAACGAAGGACCAACTATGAAACGTTTCCGTCCACGTGCGAAAGGTTCAGCTTCACCAATCAACAAACGTACAGCTCACATCACTGTAGCTGTTGCAGAAAAATAAGGAGGTAAAATCGTGGGTCAAAAAGTACATCCAATTGGTATGCGTGTCGGCATCATCCGTGATTGGGATGCCAAATGGTATGCTGAAAAAGAATACGCGGATTACCTTCATGAAGATCTTGCAATCCGTAAATTCGTTCAAAAAGAACTTGCTGACGCAGCTGTTTCAACTATTGAAATTGAACGCGCAGTAAACAAAGTTAACGTTTCACTTCACACTGCTAAACCAGGTATGGTTATCGGTAAAGGTGGTGCTAACGTTGATGCACTCCGTGCTAAACTTAACAAATTGACTGGAAAACAAGTACACATCAACATCATCGAAATCAAACAACCTGATTTGGATGCTCACCTTGTTGGTGAAGGAATTGCTCGTCAATTGGAGCAACGTGTTGCTTTCCGTCGTGCACAAAAACAAGCAATCCAACGTGCTATGCGTGCTGGAGCTAAAGGAATCAAAACTCAAGTATCAGGTCGTTTGAACGGTGCAGATATCGCCCGTGCTGAAGGATACTCTGAAGGAACTGTTCCACTTCACACACTTCGTGCAGATATCGATTACGCTTGGGAAGAAGCAGACACTACATACGGTAAACTTGGTGTTAAAGTATGGATCTACCGTGGTGAAGTTCTTCCAGCTCGTAAAAACACTAAAGGAGGTAAATAACCAATGTTAGTACCTAAACGTGTTAAACACCGTCGTGAATTCCGTGGTAAAATGCGTGGTGAAGCTAAAGGTGGAAAAGAAGTAGCATTCGGTGAATACGGTCTTCAAGCTACAACTAGCCACTGGATCACTAACCGCCAAATCGAAGCTGCTCGTATCGCCATGACTCGTTACATGAAACGTGGTGGTAAAGTTTGGATTAAAATCTTCCCACACAAATCATACACAGCTAAAGCTATCGGGGTTCGTATGGGATCTGGTAAAGGGGCACCTGAAGGTTGGGTAGCACCAGTTAAACGTGGTAAAGTAATGTTTGAAGTTGCTGGTGTTTCTGAAGAGATCGCTCGCGAAGCGCTTCGTCTTGCAAGCCACAAATTGCCAGTTAAATGTAAATTCGTAAAACGTGAAGCAGAATAAGGAGAAGGCATGAAACTTAATGAAGTAAAAGAATTTGTTAAAGAACTTCGTGGTCTTTCTCAAGAAGAACTCGCGAAGCGCGAAAACGAATTGAAAAAAGAATTGTTTGAACTTCGTTTCCAAGCTGCTACTGGTCAATTAGAACAAACAGCTCGCTTGAAAGAAGTTAAAAAACAAATCGCTCGTATCAAAACAGTTCAATCTGAAGCGAAATAATAGACTAGGGAAGGAGAAATTTCAATGGAACGCAATAATCGTAAAGTTCTTGTTGGACGTGTTGTATCTGACAAAATGGACAAGACAATCACAGTTGTAGTTGAAACAAAACGTAACCACCCAGTCTATGGTAAACGTATTAACTACTCTAAAAAATACAAAGCACATGATGAAAACAATGTTGCCAAAGAAGGCGATATCGTACGTATCATGGAAACTCGTCCGCTTTCAGCTACAAAACGTTTCCGTCTTGTAGAAGTCGTTGAAGAAGCGGTTATCATCTAATCAAACCTGAAAGGAGAAAACTGAAATGATTCAAACAGAAACTCGTTTGAAAGTCGCAGACAACAGCGGTGCACGCGAAATCTTGACTATCAAAGTTCTTGGTGGTTCTAAACGTAAATTTGCGAACATCGGTGATGTTATTGTGGCATCTGTAAAACAAGCTACTCCTGGTGGTGCGGTTAAAAAAGGTGACGTTGTTAAAGCAGTTATCGTTCGTACTAAATCAGGTGCTCGTCGTGCTGATGGTTCATACATCAAATTTGACGAAAACGCAGCAGTTATCATCCGTGAAGACAAAACTCCTCGCGGAACACGTATCTTTGGCCCAGTTGCACGTGAATTGCGTGAAGGTGGCTTCATGAAGATCGTGTCACTTGCTCCAGAAGTACTTTAATTTTCACAGAGCAAAAACAAACAAACACAGTCCCCTGGCTTAGCCAGGGTGCCCATTGGGCGTAAGAATAAAAGGAGAAAAAAATGTTTGTAAAAAAAGGCGACAAAGTTCGCGTAATCGCTGGTAAAGATAAGGGAACAGAAGCTGTTGTCCTTACTGCCCTTCCAAAAGTAAACAAAGTTATCGTTGAAGGTGTTAATATCGTTAAGAAACACCAACGTCCAACTAACGAACTTCCTCAAGGTGGTATCATCGAGAAGGAAGCAGCTATCCACGTATCAAACGTTCAAGTTTTGGACAAAAACGGTGTAGCTGGTCGTGTTGGTTACAAATTTGTAGACGGTAAAAAAGTTCGCTACAACAAAAAATCAGGCGAAGTGCTTGATTAATCACGAAGGAAAGGAGAAGTATAATGGCAAATCGTTTAAAAGAAAAATATCTTAATGAAGTAGTTCCTGCTTTGACAGAACAATTCAACTACTCATCAGTGATGGCTGTGCCTAAAGTAGATAAGATCGTTTTGAACATGGGTGTTGGTGAAGCTGTATCAAACGCTAAAAGCCTTGAAAAAGCTGCTGAAGAATTGGCGCTTATCTCAGGTCAAAAACCACTTATCACTAAAGCTAAAAAATCAATCGCCGGCTTCCGTCTTCGTGAAGGTGTTGCGATCGGTGCAAAAGTTACCCTTCGTGGTGAACGTATGTACGAATTCTTGGACAAATTGGTTTCAGTTTCACTTCCACGTGTACGTGACTTCCACGGTGTTCCTACAAAATCATTTGATGGACGCGGAAACTACACTCTTGGTGTGAAAGAACAATTGATCTTCCCAGAAATCAACTTTGATGACGTTGACAAAACTCGTGGTCTTGACATCGTTATCGTAACTACTGCTAACACTGACGAAGAGTCACGTGCATTGCTTACAGGCCTTGGAATGCCTTTTGCAAAATAATATAGGAGGTATAACTAATGGCTAAAAAATCTATGATTGCTAAGAACAAACGCCCAGCGAAGTTCTCTACTCAAGCATACACTCGCTGTGAACGTTGTGGACGTCCACACTCAGTTTACCGCAAGTTTAAACTTTGCCGTGTTTGCTTCCGTGAATTGGCATATAAAGGTCAAATCCCTGGTGTAACAAAAGCATCTTGGTAATTTAAGATATCAAGGGCGTCAAAACTCCAAGTGAAAATAGGAAACTTGACGAAGAAACTTTAGTTTCTAGAAAAGTTTATCTTTTTCACACAGAGTTTAGCCCGGGTTCAGTTGGGCTTGCCAATTTGAACACGAGCTACAGCTTTGGCAAAAAAGATCAATTTGCTTTGGAGCATCGCTCCTGCATCAAATTGTCTATTTTTGCTCTTGCTGTTACGCTCTTTGTATCATGTATTAACTAGCAAGTGCAACTTGCAAACTACTAGTAAGAGGAGAAAAATAAAATGGTTATGACTGACCCAATCGCAGACTTCCTAACTCGTATTCGTAACGCTAACCAAGCAAAACACGAAGTACTTGAAGTACCTGCATCAAACATCAAAAAAGGGATTGCTGAAATCCTTAAACGCGAAGGTTTTGTTAAGAACGTAGAAATCATCGAAGATGACAAACAAGGCATCATCCGTGTATTCCTTAAATACGGACCAAACGGTGAAAAAGTTATCACAAACTTGAAACGTGTTTCTAAACCAGGACTTCGTGTCTACAAAAAACGTGAAGACCTTCCAAAAGTACTTAACGGTCTTGGAATTGCTATCCTTTCAACTTCTGAAGGTTTGCTTACTGATAAAGAAGCACGCCAAAAGAATGTTGGTGGAGAAGTTATCGCTTACGTTTGGTAATATTTAGTCCCCAATTTCTTTGTGACTCTTCGTTATCGTCTCTTGCTAACCCAAAGTTATGACTGCGAGACGATGCCTAGATTCACCTTGAAATAGGAACCTAAATGTTCCTTCAAATCGAGAAATCGATTTAACCCCGTGAAAACTGGCCAACAAGGCCTGACAATTTAACAGGAGAATAAAAACATGTCACGTATTGGTAATAAAGTTATCGTGTTGCCTGCTGGTGTTGAAATCACTAACAATGACAACGTTGTAACTGTAAAAGGACCTAAAGGAGAACTTACTCGTGAGTTCTCAAAAGATATTGAAATTCGTGTGGAAGGTACTGAAGTAACTCTTCACCGTCCAAACGATTCAAAAGAAATGAAAACTATCCACGGAACTACTCGTGCTCTTTTGAACAACATGGTTATTGGTGTATCAGAAGGATTCAAGAAACAACTTGAAATGCGTGGGGTTGGTTACCGTGCACAACTTCAAGGATCAAAACTTGTTTTGGCTGTTGGTAAATCACATCCAGACGAAGTTGAAGCTCCAGAAGGAATTACTTTTGAACTTCCAAACCCAACAACAATCGTTGTTAGCGGAATTTCAAAAGAAGTAGTTGGTCAAACAGCTGCTTACGTACGTAGCCTTCGTTCACCAGAACCTTACAAAGGTAAAGGTATCCGTTACGTTGGCGAATATGTTCGTCTTAAAGAAGGTAAAACAGGTAAATAATATTGAGTGGTTGATTTTCAGCCACCAATATCATTTCCAACTTTGTGCATAGCACACGATTTAAAACTAAAGAGGTGAAAACTGTGATTTCTAAACCAGATAAAAACAAACTCCGCCAAAAACGCCACCGTCGCGTTCGCGGAAAACTCTCTGGAACTGCTGATCGCCCACGTTTGAACGTATTCCGTTCTAATACAGGCATCTACGCTCAAGTTATTGATGACGTAGCGGGTGTAACGCTCGCAAGTGCTTCAACTCTTGACAAAGAAGTTTCAAAAGGAACAAAAACTGAACAAGCCGTTGCTGTCGGTAAACTCGTTGCAGAACGTGCAAACGCTAAAGGTATTTCAGAAGTGGTGTTCGACCGCGGTGGATATCTATATCACGGACGTGTGAAAGCTTTGGCTGATGCAGCTCGTGAAAACGGATTGAAATTCTAATAGGAGGACACTAGAAAATGGCATTTAAAGACAATGCAGTTGAATTAGAAGAACGCGTAGTTGCTGTTAACCGTGTTACTAAAGTTGTTAAAGGTGGACGTCGTCTTCGTTTTGCAGCTCTTGTAGTCGTTGGTGACCACAACGGTCGCGTAGGATTTGGTACTGGTAAAGCTCAAGAAGTTCCAGAAGCAATCCGCAAAGCAGTAGAAGATGCTAAGAAAAACTTGATCGAAGTTCCTATGGTTGGAACAACAATCCCACACGAAGTTATTTCAGAATTCGGTGGAGCTAAAGTATTGTTGAAACCAGCTGTAGAAGGTTCTGGAGTTGCCGCTGGTGGTGCTGTTCGTGCCGTTATCGAGTTGGCAGGTGTAGCTGATGTTACATCTAAATCTCTTGGCTCAAATACTCCAATCAACATTGTTCGTGCAACTGTTGAAGGTTTGAAACAATTGAAACGCGCTGAAGAAGTTGCTGCCCTTCGTGGTATTTCAGTTTCTGATTTGGCATAAGAAAGGGGATAAAATGGCTCAAATTAAAATTACTTTGACTAAGTCTCCAATCGGACGCATTCCATCACAACGTAAAACTGTTGTAGCACTTGGACTTGGCAAATTGAACAGCTCTGTTATTAAAGAAGATAACCCAGCAGTACGTGGTATGATCACTGCAGTATCTCACTTGGTAACAGTTGAAGAAGTAAACTAATTAAATTTTAGGGGATGTGCAGTATACCATCCCCTAAAACTAGATATAGTCATCTTTGATGACAAACGTATAGGCGAGTTGATAGGAGAGACAACCTTTTCTCTCTTATCGGCGCTAGCATTTTACAAAAGAGGAGAAAATATATAATGAAACTTCATGAATTGAAACCTGCAGAAGGTTCTCGTAAAACTCGTAACCGTGTTGGTCGTGGTACTTCATCAGGTAACGGTAAAACATCTGGTCGTGGTCAAAAAGGTCAAAAAGCTCGTAGCGGTGGTGGAGTACGCCTTGGTTTTGAAGGTGGACAAACTCCATTGTTCCGTCGTCTTCCAAAACGTGGATTCACTAACATCAACGCTAAAGAATACGCAATTGTTAACCTTGACCAATTGAACGTCTTTGAAGATGGTGCAGAAGTAACTCCAGTTGTTCTTATCGAATCAGGAATTGTTAAAGCTGAAAAATCAGGTATCAAAATTCTTGGTAACGGTGAGTTGACTAAGAAATTGTCTGTAAAAGCAGCTAAATTCTCTAAATCAGCTGAAGAAGCTATCACTGCTAAAGGTGGTTCAGTAGAAGTCATCTAAGAGAGGTGACCTATGTTTTTTAAATTATTGAGAGAAGCCTTCAAAGTCAAGCAAGTTCGATCAAAAATTCTTTTTACAATTTTTATCGTCTTTGTCTTCCGTATCGGGACTAGCATTACGGTTCCATGGGTGAATGCCAATAGCTTGAATGCTTTGAGTGGTCTATCTTTTCTAAATATGTTAAGTTTGGTGTCTGGTAATGCCATGAAAAACTTTTCAGTTTTTGCACTTGGTGTTAGTCCATACATTACTGCTTCTATCGTTGTCCAACTCTTACAAATGGATTTATTACCGAAGTTTGTAGAGTGGGGCAAACAAGGGGAAGTTGGTCGTAGAAAGTTGAACCAGGCAACTCGATATATTGCCCTTGTTCTTGCATTCGTGCAATCTGTCGGAATTACTGCTGGTTTTAATGCTTTATCTGGAGCCAAACTTTTGACTGTTCCTCTAACACCACAAGTTTTCCTTGTGATTGGAGCAATCCTAACAGCGGGTAGTATGATTGTAACTTGGTTGGGAGAGCAAATTACTGATAAGGGTTATGGAAATGGTGTTTCTATGATTATCTTTGCGGGGATTGTTGCTTCAATTCCTGATATGATCAAGGGTATCTATGTTGACTACTTTGTCAATGTACCAAGCAGTCGCTTGACTTCATCCCTCATTTTTGTTGCTATCTTAATTGTAGCAGTCTTATTGATTGTTTACTTTACAACTTATGTTCAACAAGCTGAATATAAGATACCAATTCAGTATACTAAGGTAGCACAAGGAGCACCGTCAAGTTCCTATCTTCCATTGAAGATTAACCCTGCAGGAGTTATTCCAGTTATCTTTGCTAGCTCGATTACTGCAGCACCAGCGGCAATTTTACAATTTGTAAGTGCATCTGGTCTTGATTGGGCCTGGGTACGTAGTGCTCAGGAGTTGCTATCTACAACAGCCCCTACAGGTATCGCTTTGTACGCTCTGTTGATTATCCTCTTTACATTCTTCTATACATTTGTACAGATTAATCCAGAGAAGGCAGCAGAAAATTTGCAAAAGAGCGGTGCTTATATCCACGGTGTCCGTCCTGGTAAAGGGACAGAAGAGTATATGTCAAAACTTCTTCGTCGTCTCGCAACAGTCGGTTCCCTCTTCCTAGGTGTCATTTCTATTTTACCTATTGTAGCTAAGGATTTATTCGGTCTTTCAGAAGTCGTTGCTTTTGGGGGAACAAGTCTTTTGATCATTATCTCAACAGGTATTGAAGGAATTAAACAATTGGAAGGTTATTTATTGAAACGTAAGTATGTTGGTTTCATGAATACAACAGAATAATTGTAATAGAAAAGAAAATTCACTATTGCTCAGAGAGTGGAGTTTAAAAATCAAAGACCTTGTCAGATTTTTATCTCCTCTCTTCTATTTTGTTTTTAAATAGGAGTTGAAATGAATTTTTGCTTCTATTTAAAAACAAAAAAGGAGTTTGAATCATGAATCTTTTGATTATGGGCTTACCTGGTGCAGGTAAGGGTACACAAGCAGCAAAAATTGTTGAACAATTCCATGTTGCTCATATCTCAACAGGTGATATGTTCCGTGCGGCAATGGCTAACCAAACTGAAATGGGTGTCTTAGCTAAGTCTTATATCGACAAAGGCGAGTTGGTTCCAGATGAAGTTACAAATGGTATCGTGAAAGAGCGTCTTTCACAAGATGACATTAAAGAAACTGGTTTCTTGTTGGACGGGTACCCACGTACAATTGAACAAGCTCATGCCTTGGATAAAACTTTAGCTGAATTAGGAATTGAGCTTGAAGGTGTTATTAACATCGAAGTAAATCCAGATTGTCTTTTGGAGCGTTTGAGTGGTCGTATCATTCACCGTGAAACTGGCGAAACTTTCCATAAAGTTTTCAACCCACCAGTTGACTACAAAGAAGAAGACTATTACCAACGTGAAGATGACAAACCTGAAACAGTAAAACGTCGTTTGGATGTTAATATTGCTCAAGGTGAACCAATTATTGCCCACTATCGTGCAAAAGGTTTGGTACATGATATCGAAGGTAACAAAGATATCAATGATGTCTTTGCAGATATCGAAAAAGTATTGACAAAATTGAAATAAAAGCGTTTTTCATGCTTGCAAAATGTCTCTACAAATGTTATACTGAGTTAGTCTGACTTATAATTGTTGTCTCTGTGTCTAGAGGCATCAAATCGAAATTTATGGAGGTACTTTTGCGTGGCAAAAGACGATGTGATTGAAGTTGAAGGTAAAGTAGTTGATACTATGCCGAATGCAATGTTTACGGTTGAACTTGAAAATGGACATCAGATTTTAGCAACAGTTTCTGGTAAAATTCGTAAAAACTATATTCGTATTTTAGCGGGAGATCGTGTTACTGTCGAAATGAGTCCATATGACTTGACACGTGGACGTATCACTTACCGCTTTAAATAATCGAAAAACTTGGAGGGATAAGAAATGAAAGTAAGACCATCGGTCAAACCAATTTGCGAATACTGTAAAGTAATTCGTCGTAATGGTCGTGTTATGGTAATTTGCCCAGCAAATCCAAAACACAAACAACGTCAAGGATAAGATAGAAAGGAGAAAACATGGCTCGTATTGCTGGAGTTGACATTCCAAATGACAAACGCGTAGTAATTTCATTGACTTATGTGTACGGTATCGGACTTCCAACATCTAAGAAAATCTTGGCAGCTGCTGGAATTTCAGAAGATGTACGTGTTCGCGATCTTACACCAGATCAAGAAGATGCTATCCGTCGTGAAGTGGATGCAATTAAAGTTGAAGGTGACCTTCGTCGTGAAGTTAACTTGAACATCAAACGTTTGATGGAAATCGGTTCATACCGTGGTATCCGTCACCGTCGTGGACTTCCTGTCCGTGGACAAAACACTAAAAACAACGCTCGCACTCGTAAAGGTAAAGCTGTTGCGATTGCTGGTAAGAAAAAATAATATAGGAGGTAAAAGTCTTGGCTAAACCAACACGTAAACGTCGTGTGAAAAAGAATATCGAATCTGGTATTGCTCATATTCACGCTACATTTAATAACACTATTGTTATGATTACTGATGTGCATGGTAATGCAATTGCTTGGTCATCAGCTGGTGCTCTTGGTTTCAAAGGTTCTCGTAAATCTACACCATTTGCTGCTCAAATGGCTTCTGAAGCTGCTGCTAAATCTGCACAAGAACACGGTCTTAAGTCAGTTGAAGTTACTGTTAAAGGTCCAGGTTCTGGTCGTGAGTCAGCTATTCGTGCTCTTGCTGCCGCTGGTCTTGAAGTAACAGCAATTCGTGATGTGACTCCAGTGCCACACAATGGTGCTCGTCCTCCAAAACGTCGCCGTGTATAATCATAACCTTACACTGCTTTTCGTTTAAGAGGGAGTAACTAAATGATCGAGTTTGAAAAACCAAATATAACAAAAATTGATGAAAATAAAGATTATGGCAAGTTTGTAATCGAACCGCTTGAACGTGGTTACGGTACAACACTTGGTAACTCTCTTCGTCGTGTACTTCTAGCTTCTCTTCCAGGGGCTGCTGTAACATCTATCAATATCGAAGGTGTATTGCATGAATTTGATACAGTTCCGGGTGTTCGCGAAGACGTGATGCAAATCATTCTGAACATCAAAGGTATTGCAGTAAAATCTTACGTTAAAGACGAAAAGATCATTGAACTAGATGTGCAAGGTCCTGCTGAAATTACAGCTGGAGATATCTTGACAGATAGCGACATTGAAATTGTAAATCCAGATCATTATCTCTTTACAATCGGTGAAGGTTCTTCTCTAAAAGCGACAATGACTGTTAACAGTGGTCGTGGATATGTACCTGCTGATGAAAATAAAAAAGATAATGCACCAGTTGGAACACTTGCTGTAGATTCTATTTATACACCAGTTACAAAAGTCAACTATCAAGTTGAACCTGCTCGTGTAGGTAGCAATGATGGTTTCGACAAATTAACCCTTGAAATCTTGACTAATGGAACAATTATTCCAGAAGATGCTTTAGGGCTTTCAGCACGTATCTTGACAGAGCACCTTGATTTGTTTACAAATCTTACAGAGATTGCTAAGTCAGCAGAAGTGATGAAAGAAGCTGATACTGAATCGGACGACCGTATCTTGGAACGTACGATTGAGGAACTTGACTTGTCTGTGCGTTCATATAACTGTTTGAAACGTGCCGGTATTAACACTGTGCATGATTTGACAGAAAAATCTGAAGCAGAGATGATGAAAGTAAGAAATCTTGGACGCAAGAGTTTGGAAGAAGTGAAAGTCAAACTCATTGATTTGGGTCTTGGATTAAAAGATAAATAAAGGAGGAATAAATGGCTTACCGTAAACTAGGACGCACTAGCTCACAACGTAAAGCAATGCTTCGCGATTTGACAACTGACCTTTTGATCAACGAATCAATCGTGACAACTGAAGCTCGTGCTAAAGAAATCCGTAAAACTGTTGAAAAAATGATTACTCTAGGTAAACGTGGTGATTTGCATGCACGTCGTCAAGCAGCTGCTTTCGTACGTAATGAAATCGCATCTGAAAACTATGATGAAGCAACTGATAAGTACACTTCTACTACAGCACTTCAAAAATTGTTCTCAGAAATCGCACCTCGTTATGCTGAGCGTAACGGTGGATACACTCGTATCCTTAAAACTGAACCACGTCGTGGTGATGCAGCGCCAATGGCGATCATCGAATTAGTATAAAATCATCAATTTTGTTGAGTGTTATGATGATGGAGTCTTGTGCTCTTAGTCTAGCTCTGGTCTACCGCTAGGACTTATGTCCTAGCGGGAACACTCATCATAAGATGATAAGGTAGACGCTTGTTTACGAAATTGTTTTTTACTTAAGAACAATTTCGTAAGCAGGCGTTTTTGAGTATTTTATTAAGAAATATGCTATACTATTGAAAAAGAAAATCGACAATGTTCATTTTTTCAAAAATATTCTATAAAGAGGTTATGAGCCAATATATTATCAGTTTCAAGTTCTAAACTAGCGACTTGGTAAAAAATACTAGCCTGGTACAAGATCAACTAAGAGATTTTTTTAGGATTTCAACTTGGATAATTGTTCACTATTAAGTGATTTAGTTATTCTATCCTCCTTTTTCATTTTATTTTTGTCCAAAATGGATATCGTTCTGTGTTAGAAATGGAGTTTAATCATGAAAGCTATTATTACTGTTGTTGGTAAAGATAAATCTGGAATTGTTGCAGGTGTTGCGACAAAAATTGCTGAATTAGGCTTAAATATTGATGATATCTCACAAACAGTCTTAGACGAATTCTTTACTATGATGGCTGTGGTATCTAGTGATGAAAAACAAGATTTTACACATCTTAGAAACGAATTTGAGGTTTTTGGTCAGACTTTGAATGTCAAAATCAATATTCAAAGTGCAGCTATTTTTGATGCTATGTACAATATCTAGGAGGTATTTATGGATATTAGACAAGTTACCGAAACAATCGCCATGATTGAGGAGCAAAACTTTGACATTAGAACCATTACCATGGGGATTTCCCTTTTGGACTGTATCGATCCAGATATCAATCGTGCTGCAGAAAAAATATATGAAAAGATTACTACAAAAGCAGCTAATTTAGTAGCTGTTGGGGATGAAATTGCGGCTGAGTTGGGCATTCCCATCGTAAATAAACGGGTATCAGTTACTCCAATTTCCTTGATTGGTGCTGCTACCGATGCGACGGATTATGTAGTCTTGGCTAAAGCACTGGATAAAGCTGCGAAAGAAATTGGTGTTGACTTCATTGGTGGTTTTTCAGCCTTGGTACAAAAGGGTTATCAAAAAGGTGATGAAATCCTTATCAACTCCATTCCTCGTGCTTTGGCAGAAACGGATAAGGTTTGTTCATCAGTAAATATCGGTTCTACCAAATCGGGCATCAATATGACTGCAGTAGCGGATATGGGACGCATTATCAAGGAAACAGCTTCTTTATCTGATATGGGGGCGGCTAAATTGGTTGTATTTGCCAACGCGGTAGAGGACAATCCTTTTATGGCAGGCGCTTTTCATGGTGTTGGTGAAGCAGATGTCATCATCAATGTCGGTGTTTCTGGTCCAGGTGTTGTTAAACGTGCCTTGGAAAAGGTTCGTGGTCAGAGCTTTGATGTTGTTGCTGAAACTGTTAAAAAGACAGCCTTCAAGATTACCCGCATTGGTCAATTAGTCGGTCAAATGGCTAGTGAGCGACTTGGAGTTGATTTTGGAATTGTCGATCTGAGTTTGGCTCCAACTCCAGCAGTGGGTGATTCTGTAGCCCGTGTCCTTGAGGAAATGGGGTTAGAGACAGTTGGGACTCATGGAACGACTGCTGCCTTGGCTCTCTTGAACGACCAAGTTAAAAAAGGCGGAGTGATGGCTTGCAACCAAGTTGGTGGTTTGTCTGGTGCCTTTATCCCAGTTTCTGAGGACGAGGGGATGATTGCTGCTGTGCAAAATGGCTCCCTTAATTTGGAAAAGCTAGAAGCTATGACGGCTATCTGTTCAGTTGGTTTGGATATGATTGCCATTCCTGAAGATACACCTGCAGAAACGATTGCAGCAATGATTGCGGATGAAGCTGCTATCGGAGTCATCAATATGAAAACAACTGCTGTACGTATTATTCCAAAAGGAAAAGAAGGCGATATGATTGAATTTGGTGGTCTTTTAGGAACAGCTCCAGTCATGAAGGTCAACGGTGCATCATCTGTTGATTTCATTGCACGTGGAGGGCAAATCCCAGCTCCAATCCATAGTTTTAAAAATTAAAAAGAAATTGAATCTGTTTAAGTTGGGTTTAAGGATAGACCTGTATACTACTATCATTAAATAAAGACCTCCTAACTTTATTTAATTAAAATCCTAACTTTTTCATAATAATCTCCTACAAAAGTCACTCCAAAGGGTGACTTTTGTTTTATCTCAAGAGAAAATAAAGAAAGTAGCATGTTCAAATTTGTAAATTTGTTCAAAAATAAGATGATTTAAAGGATAAAACCAGTTTTTTCATTCTGTAAAATGGGCTAAAACCTTGCTATGATTGGCTTTTTGAAAAATTATGGTATAATAGTAGTAGTTTTAATAGATGGAGTTGAATTTTGAAAAAACGCTTTCGTGTAAAAAAAGAGAAAGATTTTAGTGCAATATTTAAAAAAGGGGAGAGTTTTGCTAATCGTAAATTTGTTATTTATCGATTAGAAAATAATGAACAGCATTTTCGAGTTGGCCTATCTGTCAGTAAAAAATTAGGAAACGCTGTCACGAGGAATCAGATCAAGAGAAGAATTCGACATATTCTGATTGAACATAAAAATCAGCTGGTTGAAAATGTAGATTTTGTTGTGATTGCTCGAAAAGGTGTTGAAATCTTGGACTACGCGGAAATGAAAAAAAATCTACTTCACGTATTAAAGTTATCAAAGATTTACCAGGAAGGAAATGGGAGTGAAAAAGAAATTACAGTTGACTAGCTTAGTGGTGCTTGCTTTATTTGTGATGAGCGCCTGCACGGCTAATGGTACGACGAGTGAGATTACAGCTGAATCAACAGGTTTTTGGAGTAAATTTGTTTATTTTTTTGCTGAAACCATTCGCTTTTTATCATTTGATACAAGTATTGGTCTGGGGATTATTTTATTTACCCTTCTAATCAGAACCATTCTTTTACCAGTCTTTCAGATACAAATGGTGGCATCTAGAAAGATGCAAGAAGTACAACCACTGGTTAAGGAGTTGCGAGAACGTTATCCGGGACGGGATATGGAGAGCCGTACCAAGTTAGACCAAGAAATGCGTCAGTTGTTCAAGCAACATGGTGTCAAACAGTCAGCTTCTCTTTGGCCAATCTTAATCCAAATGCCAGTCTTGTTGGCCTTGTTCCAAGCTTTGAGTAGGGTAGAATTTCTAAAAACGGGTCATTTCTTATGGATTAACCTTGGTGGTGTTGATACGACTTTTGTTTTGCCTATTCTGGCAGCTATCTTTACTTTCCTTAGCACCTGGTTATCCAATAAGGCCATGGTTGAGAAAAATGGCGCCATGACAGGGATGATGTATGCAATGCCAGTCATGATTTTCTTCTTTGCCATGTATTCACCAAGTGGGGTTGCCTTATACTGGGCGGTATCCAATGCTTATCAGGTGCTCCAAACCTATCTGCTCAACAATCCATTCAAGATTATTGCAGAGCGTGAGGCGGGAGTACAGGCTAAGAAGGATTTAGAAATCAAGAAGAGAAAAGCTCTCAAGAAAGCACAGAAAAAGAAAAAGTAAGGAGGAATCTTGTAATGGTATTATTTACAGGTTCAACTGTTGAGGAAGCAATCCAAACGGGATTGAAGGAATTGGGGATTCCTAGAATGAAGGCGCATATCAAGGTTGTCTCAAGGGAGAAAAAAGGATTCTTTGGCCTTTTTGGGAAGAAACCAGCGCAAGTTGATATCGAAGCAATTAGTGAGACAACTGTTGTGAAGGCAAATCAGCAAGCAGTTAAGGGAGTTCCAAAGGAAGTTAATGCTAAGAACGAACCCGTTAAGACTGTTAGTGAAGCAACAGTAGACTTAGGCCATGTTGTTGAAGCAATCAAGAAAATCGAGGAAGAAGGACAAGGGATCTCTGAAGAAGTTAAGGCCGAAATTTTAAAAAATGAGAAAGAAGCTAGTACAATTTTAGAGGAGACTGGTCATATTGCCATTCTAAAAGATTTACTGCCTGAAGAATCTAAAGAGCAGGAAGAAGTCGAGCAGAATGATGATTTAGAAAATCTAGGTTTGAAGATTGAACCGACCTATGATATTGACCAGGTGGTCGAAGAAGTGACCAACTATGTTCAAGGTATTATTGATGATATGGATGTTGAGGGAGCAATTTCAAGTACCTCAAATCGCCGTTCTATCAATATGCAAATTGATACTAATGAACCAGGCCGTATTATCGGTTACCATGGTAAGGTTTTGAAATCTCTCCAGCTTTTAGCGCAAAATTATCTTTATAACCGCTATTCAAGAACCTTCTATATTACCATCAATGTTAATGATTATGTAGAGCACCGTGCAGAAGTCTTGCAGAGCTATGCACAGAAGTTAGCTACACGTGTCCTAGAAGAGGGGCGTAGTCAGGTGACTGATCCAATGTCTAGTAGCGAACGTAAAATCATCCATCGTATTATTTCACGTATGGAGGGTGTCACTAGTTATTCAGAAGGTGATGAACCAAATCGTTACGTTGTGGTTGATACAGAATAATCAAAGCAAAATCAGGGGCACCCTGATTTTTTGCTAGCTAAGGGAGGTTGATCCTATGTTGAATACAATGAGAGAATATCTAGCTTACTCTGGTTTACAGTATCAAAAACCCGAGAAGGCAGGTCAAGAAGCTGAAAATATGCTTTATTTGAGAAGCAAGGGGCAGGAGGCCAGAAAGGTCTTTACACACTTAGCCAAGGCTTTTCAAGAAAGACATCCAGAATGGGATCTCCAAGGGACGAGTCAGTGGATGAATCAAGCCCAACGTTTGCGACCACATTTCTGGGCCTATTTACAGTGTGAGGGGGAAGTGACAGAGCCTATGTTGGCTCTTCGTTTGTATGGAAGCCCTTCTGATTTTGGAGTTTCACTAGAAGTTAGTTTTATCGAACGTAAGAAGGATGACCGAACTTTAGACAAACAGGCCAAGGTCCTAGAAGTTCCAGTGGTAGAAGGAATTTATTATCTAGTCTATTCAGATGGAGAAAGTCAAAAGATGGAGGCTACTGAGGAAAATCGTCAAATTTTAAGAGAAAAATTATCCCATCAGGAAGTCCGAAAGGTTTTAGTGAAGGTAGATGTTCCAGTGACAGAAAATTCATCTGAAGAAGAAATCCTAGAAGCCCTACTGGAATCTTATGAAACAATTCTTCCCTTTTATCTAGCTACGAGAAAATAAGATAAGCCGTAAAATATCATAAATCATACAGTCCAAGAGTGAACAGTCCGCTGTGTAATTCTTGGTCTTTTTGTTTCCGTTTTCACATTATATAATAAACTTACAAAAACAATTCAAAAGGAGAACAATTATGGAAGTCATTTCAAGTGTTCTAAATTGGTTTTCTAGCAATATTTTGCAGAATCCCGCATTTTTTGTAGGTTTATTGGTGCTAATAGGATATGCACTTTTGAAAAAACCTGCTCATGACGTTTTCTCAGGTTTCGTTAAAGCAACAGTAGGTTATATGTTGCTCAACGTGGGTGCTGGTGGTTTGGTTACAACCTTCCGCCCAATCTTGGCAGCCCTTAACTACAAATTCCAAATTGGTGCAGCGGTTATTGACCCTTACTTTGGACTTGCTGCAGCAAACAACAAAATTGCAGCAGAATTTCCAGATTTCGTCGGAACTGCAACAACAGCTCTATTGATCGGTTTTGGAGTAAATATCTTGCTTGTAGCTCTACGCAAGATTACGAAAGTAAGAACCCTCTTTATTACTGGTCACATCATGGTACAACAAGCTGCGACTGTATCTCTTATGGTTCTATTCTTAGTCCCACAATTGCGAAATGCTTATGGTACAGCAGCAATCGGTATCATCTGTGGCCTTTACTGGGCAGTTAGTTCAAATATGACTGTTGAGGCAACTCAACGCTTGACTGGTGGTGGCGGATTTGCGATTGGTCACCAACAACAATTTGCAATCTGGTTTGTAGATAAAGTGGCAGGACGCTTTGGTAAGAAAGAAGAAAGTCTAGACAATCTTAAATTGCCTAAGTTCCTCTCAATCTTCCATGATACAGTTGTTGCCTCTGCTACTTTGATGCTCGTATTCTTCGGAGCCATTCTTTTAATCTTGGGTCCAGACATTATGTCTAATAAAGAAGTCATCACTTCAGGAACTCTATTCAATCCTGCAAAACAAGATTTCTTTATGTACATTATCCAAACAGCCTTCACCTTCTCAGTTTACTTGTTCGTTTTGATGCAAGGTGTCCGCATGTTCGTATCTGAGTTGACAAATGCCTTCCAAGGTATTTCAAACAAATTGTTGCCTGGTTCATTCCCAGCGGTTGACGTTGCAGCTTCTTATGGATTTGGTTCTCCAAACGCTGTCTTGTCTGGATTTGCCTTTGGTTTGATTGGTCAATTGATTACAATTGTCTTGCTCATCGTCTTTAAAAACCCTATCCTTATTATTACAGGATTTGTACCAGTGTTCTTTGATAATGCAGCCATCGCGGTCTATGCTGATAAGCGTGGCGGATGGAAAGCAGCCGTTATCCTATCCTTCATTTCAGGTGTCCTCCAAGTTGCTCTAGGAGCTCTCTGTGTAGCCCTTCTCGACTTAGCATCTTACGGTGGTTACCATGGAAATATCGACTTTGAATTCCCATGGCTTGGATTTGGTTATATCTTCAAATACCTCGGTATTGTTGGTTATGTACTTGTATGTCTCTTCTTGCTCGTTATTCCTCAACTTCAATTTGCAAAAGCAAAAGATAAAGAGAAATATTACAAGGGTGAAGTTCAAGAAGAAGCTTAGTATCTAGAAAAGGAGAAAATAAAATGGTTAAAGTATTAGCAGCGTGTGGAAATGGAATGGGTTCATCTATGGTTATCAAGATGAAGGTTGAAAATGCCCTCCGTAAGCTTAATCAAACAGACTTTACAGTCAATTCATGCAGTGTCGGTGAAGCAAAAGGTTTAGCAGCAGGCTATGACATCGTAATCGCTTCTCTTCATTTAATCCAAGAATTGGAAGGTCGGACTAATGGGAAGTTAATTGGGCTTGACAACTTGATGGATGATAAAGAAATCACTGAAAAACTCAGTCAAGCACTACAGTAAAAGGTTGGAGGGGGCTGGACAGAAACTGAGAGTTATCGTTTCTGTCCTTCTCCCTCTTTAAATAAAGGAGGCAGATATGAATTTAAAACAAGCTTTAATTGACAATGACTCGATCCGACTAGGGTTAGAAGCTAAGGATTGGAAAGAAGCAGTCAGGGTAGCAGTAGATCCCTTGATTGAAAGTGGGGCGATTTTGCCAGAGTATTACGATGCTATCATCGAATCAACTGAAGAGTATGGGCCTTATTATATTTTAATGCCAGGTATGGCTATGCCCCATGCTAGACCTGAAGCTGGAGTGCAAAGAGATGCCTTTTCATTGATTACCTTACAAAATCCGGTTGTATTTTCAGATGGGAAAGAGGTCTCTGTTTTGCTTGCACTAGCGGCAACAAGCTCAAAAATTCACACGAGTGTAGCTATTCCACAAATCATTGCCTTATTTGAATTAGAAGATTCTATTGCACGTTTACAGGCTTGCCAGACTAAAGAAGATGTCTTGGAAATGATCGAAGAATCTAAGGATAGCCCTTATCTCGAAGGATTGGATTTGGAAAGTTAGAAAGAGGAATAAAGAGATGACAAAAAGAATACCTAATTTACAAGTTGCATTAGACCATTCAGACTTGCAAGGAGCAATTAAAGCAGCTATTTCTGTTGGTCAGGAAGTAGATATTATCGAAGCTGGAACTGTTTGCTTGCTTCAAGTTGGAAGTGAACTGGTTGAGGTCTTGCGAAGCCTTTTCCCAGATAAGATTATTGTGGCAGATACAAAATGTGCTGATGCTGGTGGAACAGTTGCCAAAAATAATGCCGTTCGTGGAGCAGATTGGATGACTTGTATCTGTTGTGCAACCATCCCTACTATGGAAGCAGCTCTAAAGGCTATCAAGGCTGAACGTGGAGACCGAGGCGAAATCCAGATCGAGCTTTATGGCGATTGGACTTTTGAACAAGCTCAGCTTTGGCTAGATGCAGGTATCTCACAAGCTATCTATCACCAATCTCGTGATGCCCTTCTTGCTGGTGAAACTTGGGGTGAAAAAGACCTTAATAAGGTTAAGAAACTCATTGACATGGGCTTCCGAGTTTCTGTAACAGGTGGTCTAGATGTAGATACTCTCAAACTCTTTGAAGGCGTTGATGTCTTTACCTTTATCGCAGGTCGTGGAATTACGGAGGCTGCGGATCCAGCAGGAGCAGCGCGTGCCTTCAAGGATGAAATCAAACGAATTTGGGGGTAAACCATGGCACGTCCAATTGGAATTTATGAAAAGGCAACCCCGACCCACTTTACTTGGCTAGAACGTTTAAATTTTGCCAAGGAGTTAGGCTTTGATTTTGTCGAGATGTCTATCGATGAGCGTGACGAGCGTTTAGCAAGGCTTGACTGGAGTAAGGAAGAGCGCTTGGATATTGTAAAAGCAATCTATGAGACTGGTGTTCGTATTCCCTCTATCTGTTTTTCAGGCCATCGTCGTTACCCATTGGGATCGAATGATCCAGTTCTAGAGGAAAAATCTCTGGAACTCATGAAAAAATGTATCGAATTAGCTCAAGATTTGGGAGTTCGTACGATTCAATTAGCTGGTTACGACGTTTACTATGAGGAAAAGTCACCCCAGACACGCCAACGTTTTATTAAAAATTTGAGAAAAGCTTGTGACTGGGCAGAAGAAGCTCAGGTGGTACTTGCCATCGAAATTATGGATGATCCTTTCATCAATAGCATCGAAAAATACTTGGCTGTAGAAAAAGAGATTGCCTCTCCCTACCTCTTTGTCTATCCAGATATTGGTAATGTGTCTGCATGGCATAATGATGTCTACAGTGAATTTTATCTTGGCCATCATGCTATTGCAGCTCTCCACCTCAAGGATACTTATGCAGTGACAGAAAGTTCAAAGGGCCAATTCCGAGATGTACCTTTTGGACAAGGTTGTGTCAAATGGGAAGATGCTTTCAATATTTTAAAGCAAACCAATTATAATGGTCCTTTCCTAATCGAAATGTGGTCTGAAAATTGTGAAACTGTAGAAGAAACACGCGCAGCCATTCAAGAGGCCCAAGCTTTTCTCTACCCACTAATTAAGAAAGCAGGTTTGATGTAAGATGAATCAAGTAATCAATGCTATGCGTAAACGAGTCTGTGATGCCAATCAATCATTGCCAAAACATGGACTTGTCAAATTTACCTGGGGCAATGTATCTGAAGTCAATCGCGAACTCGGTGTCATTGTTATCAAACCATCAGGCGTAGATTATGACGAATTGACACCTGAAAACATGGTGGTAACTGACCTGGATGGCAAGGTTCTAGAAGGAGATTTAAGACCATCTTCGGACCTTCCAACTCATGTGCAGTTATATAAGGCTTGGCCAGAGATTGCTAGTGTGGTCCATACCCATTCGACAGAAGCTGTTGGTTGGGCTCAGGCAGGCCGTGATATTCCTTTCTACGGGACAACCCATGCGGATTATTTCTACGGTTCAATCCCTTGCGCCCGTAGTTTGACCAAGGATGAAGTAGAGGTAGCTTATGAAAAAGATACTGGCCTAGTTATCGTAGAAGAGTTTGAACGTCGTGGTCTAAACCCTGTTGAAGTACCAGGGATTGTCGTACGTAATCACGGTCCATTCACCTGGGGCAAAAATCCAGAGAATGCTGTCTATCACTCTGTTGTACTAGAGGAAGTATCTAAGATGAATCGCTTCACAGAGCAAATCAATCCAAGAGTTGAACCTGCTCCCCAGTACATCCTAGAAAAGCACTACCAACGTAAGCATGGACCAAATGCTTATTACGGTCAAAAGAAATAAGAAAATGAATTGAAAAGAGGCTAGGACCTTGCGATCCAAGCCTCGCTTTTGTAGTTGTAAATATCCACTGTTAAGAGTTTACAGCATATAATTGCAAAGTCTTTACGAATGTGATACCATTATAAAGTTGTTTTGGAAGCGATTGACAAATAGAGGAGTATGAATTATGGTTTTAGATAAGGCGAGCTGTGACTTGCTTCAATATTTGATGGATCAAGAAACGTCCAAAACAATTATGGCCATTTCAAAAGATCTAGCTCAATCTCGAAGAAAAATCTACTATCACATTGATAAAATCAATGATGCTTTGGATGATGAGAAGTTGCATATCATCAGTCTGCCTCGGATTGGTATCCACTTAACCGAGGAACAAAGAGAAGCTTGTCGTCAATTATTAGACGAAGTTGATTCTTATGATTACATCATGAGTGCCAACGAGCGGATGCAGCTGATGCTTCTTTTGATTGGTATTTCCAAAGAGAGAATCACGCTTGAAAAACTCATGGAATTAACAGAAGTCTCTCGAAATACAGTCCTTAATGACTTAAATAGCATTCGTTACCAGCTAACCTTGGAGCAGTATCAAGTAACGCTTCAAGTTAGTAAATCTCGCGGTTACTACTTGAATGCACACCCTCTTAATAAAATCCAGTATCTTCAATCCCTTCTCTATCATATCTTTATAGAGGAGAACCCAGCTTTTGTAGCTATTTTAGAGGAGAAAATCAAGGAGCGATTAGAAGATGAGAAGCTTCTTTCTGATGAAGTCAATCAATTCCTCAAAAAACAAGTTCCACTGGTTGAGCAAAATTTAGGGAAAAAAATAAACCATCACGAAGTCACCTTTATGTTACAGGTCCTTCCCTATCTTCTACTAGGGTGTGATACCGTTACTAGAAATCAAGATAAACATCAAGAAATTGATCAAGAATTTTCATTGATTCGAAAGAGGATAGAATACCAGGTGTCTAAGAAACTAGGAGAACGCTTATTTGAAACATTTGGCATCTCGTTTTCAGAATTAGATACATCTCTCTTGGCCATTCTTTTGTTATCCTATCGAAAAGATCGAGACATCCATGCAGAAAGTAAAGATTTTCAACATTTGAGAAGAGCTTTAGAAGAGTTTATTTGGTATTTTGAATCCCAAACCAGAATGGAGATTGAACAGAAAGAAGACTTGTTGAGGAATCTCGTGATTCATTGTAAGGCGCTATTATTCAGAAAGAACTATGGTATTTTCTCAAAAAATCCTTTGACACGTCAGATTCGTTCCAAGTATAGTGAGCTTTTCGTAATTACAAAAAAATGTGCAGAAGTGCTAGAAGAAGCCTGGCAGATTCGATTGACAGATGATGAGATTGCCTATCTGACCATTCATGTTGGAGGATTTTTAAAATATACTCCATCGATTCAGAACAATACCAAGAAGATTTATATTGTGTGTGATGAAGGAGTGGGCGTTTCTAAACTCTTACTTAAACAATGCCGCTTCTATCTTCCAAACGAACAGATTGGGGCAGTCTTTACCACTGAGCAGTTCAAAAGCGTGGAGGATATTACTCAGGTTGATTTACTTATTACAACAAACGATGAGCTTGAGAGTCGCTTCCCAGTGCTAAAGGTAAACCCTATACTTGAGGCAGAAGATATTTTACGCATGACAGACTTTATGAAGAATAAGATCCTTAGAAAAGATGGTCGAACCTTCAAGGAAAATCTATCAACCATTATCGGCACCTATATATCGGATAAACACGCTGCAGCAAAATTACAGGAAGAAATTCAACTCTTAATCAACCAAGAATTAGTCATCCAAGCTTTTTTAGATGAATCATAAACATCACAGTCCAATGATGAACACAAGCCTGTGTTTTTCTTGGTCTTTTTTAATATATTGGTCGGTGTTATACTAAGTATGAAATAAATACTTGAACAAAACATGGAGGATTTCAAATGCCAAACGTAAAAGAAATTACAAGAGAATCATGGATTTTAGCTACTTTCCCAGAGTGGGGAACATGGTTGAATGAAGAAATCGAAGAAGAAGTCGTTCCTGAAGGCAACTTTGCCATGTGGTGGTTAGGCAACTGTGGTACTTGGATTAAAACACCAGGTGGTGCTAACGTTGTCATGGACCTTTGGTCGAACCGTGGAAAATCAACTAAAAAAGTGAAAGATATGGTTCGCGGACACCAAATGGCAAATATGGCAGGTGTTCGTAAATTGCAACCAAACTTACGTGTTCAGCCAATGGTTATCGATCCATTTGCTATCAATGAACTCGACTACTACTTGGTTTCACACTTCCATAGTGACCATATCGACCCATACACAGCTGCAGCAATTCTCAATAATCCTAAGTTAGAACATGTTAAGTTTATCGGCCCTTACCATTGTGGACGAATCTGGGAAGGATGGGGTGTTCCAAAAGAACGCATCATCGTTGTCAAACCAGGTGATACTATTGAACTAAAAGACATGAAGATTCATGCGGTAGAATCATTTGACCGTACTTGCTTGGTAACGCTACCAGTGAACGGTGCTGATGAGACAGGTGGCGAACTTGCTGGCTTAGCTGTTACTGATGAAGAAATGGCTCAAAAGGCTGTTAACTATGTCTTTGAAACACCAGGTGGAACCATCTATCATGGTGCAGATTCTCACTTCTCAAACTACTTTGCGAAACATGGTAAAGACTTCAAAATTGATGTTGCTTTGAATAACTATGGTGAAAACCCAGTTGGTATCCAAGATAAAATGACATCTATTGACCTACTTCGCATGGCAGAAAATCTTCGTGCAAAAGTCATTATTCCAGTTCACTATGATATCTGGTCTAACTTCATGGCTTCTACGAATGAAATCCTAGAACTTTGGAAAATGAGAAAAGATCGTTTGCAATACGATTTCCATCCATTTATCTGGGAAGTTGGTGGTAAATACACTTACCCTCAAGACCAACACTTAGTAGAATATCATCACCCACGTGGTTTTGATGACTGCTTCGAACAAGACTCAAATATCCAATTCAAAGCCTTGCTTTAATATAAAATTTTTTTCTGGAGGTTATCCGTATGTTGCACGATACGGATAATTTTCATATAATAGTAGAATAGGATATGTGATAGACCTATCACCTCAAAGAGAAAGGAAATTCTATGTCAAATCTATCTGTTAATGCGATTCGTTTTCTAGGTATTGACGCTATCAATAAAGCCAACTCAGGTCACCCAGGGGTGGTTATGGGAGCTGCACCGATGGCATACAGCCTATTCACTAAAGAACTTCGTATCAATCCAGCTCAACCAAACTGGATTAACCGCGACCGTTTCATTCTTTCAGCTGGTCACGGATCAATGCTTCTCTATGCCCTTCTTCACCTTTCTGGATTTGAAGATGTGAGCATGGATGAAGTGAAGAACTTCCGTCAATGGGGCTCTAAAACACCAGGTCACCCAGAATTTGGTCATACAGCAGGGGTTGATGCAACAACAGGCCCTCTAGGACAAGGGATTGCGACTGCAACAGGTTTTGCACAAGCAGAACGTTTCCTTGCAGCTAAGTACAACCGTGAAGGTTATAACATCTTTGACCACTACACTTACGTTATCTGTGGAGATGGTGACTTGATGGAAGGTGTCTCAAGTGAAGCTGCTTCTTATGCAGGCTTGCAAAAGCTTGACAAATTGGTTGTTCTCTATGATTCAAATGATATCAACTTGGACGGTGAGACAAAAGATTCATTCACAGAGAGTGTTCGCGATCGTTACAATGCTTATGGTTGGCATACAGCCTTGGTAGAAGATGGAACAGACTTAGAAGCTATTCATGCTGCTATTGAAGAAGCTAAGGCTTCAGGAAAACCATCTTTGATTGAAGTGAAAACTGTTATTGGTTATGGTTCTCCAAATAAACAAGGGACTAATGCCGTACACGGTGCCCCTCTTGGCGCGGATGAAACTGCAGCAACTCGCCAAGCACTTGGTTGGAACTATGAACCGTTTGAAATCCCAGCAGAAGTATACGCAGACTTTAAAGAGAATGTCGCAGACCGTGGGGCATCAGCTTATGAAGCCTGGACAAAACTAGTTGCAGATTATAAAGAAGCTCACCCAGAGCTTGCTGCAGAAGTGGAAGCAATTATCGAAGGGCGCGATCCAGTTGAATTGACTCCAGAAGACTTCCCAGCTTTAGAAAATGACTTCTCTCAAGCGACGCGTAACTCAAGTCAGGATGCCTTGAATGTTGTGGCTGCTAAATTGCCAACCTTCCTTGGTGGATCAGCAGACCTCGCTCATTCAAATATGACTTACATCAAAACTGACGGACTTCAAGATGATGCAAATCGCTTAAATCGTAACATCCAATTTGGTGTTCGTGAATTTGCAATGGGTACTGTCTTGAACGGAATGGCTCTTCACGGTGGACTTCGAGTTTATGGTGGAACTTTCTTCGTATTCTCAGACTACCTTAAAGCAGCAGTTCGTTTGTCAGCCTTACAAGGTCTTCCAGTGACTTATGTCTTCACTCACGATTCAATCGCAGTTGGTGAAGACGGACCAACTCATGAACCAATTGAGCACTTGGCAGGTCTTCGTGCGATTCCAAACCTCAATGTTTTCCGTCCTGCTGATGCACGTGAAACACAAGCAGCTTGGTATCAAGCAGTTAAGAGCGAGAAAACACCGACTGCCCTCGTCTTGACTCGTCAGAACTTGACTGTTGAGGAAGGAACAGACTTTGATAAGGTTGCGAAAGGTGCTTATGTTGTCTATGAAAATACAGCAGACTTTGACACCATTTTGATTGCGACTGGTTCAGAGGTTAATCTGGCTGTTGCAGCTGCTAAAGAATTGGCAAGTCAAGGTGGCAAAGTTCGCGTAGTCAGCATGCCATCTACAGATGTATTTGATGCACAAGATGCAGCCTACAAAGAAGAGATTCTACCAAATGCAGTTCGTCGCCGTGTAGCAGTTGAAATGGGAGCAACTCAAAACTGGTATAAATACGTTGGTCTTGATGGAGCAGTTCTTGGTATTGATACCTTTGGAGCATCTGCACCAGCACCAAAAGTTTTAGCAGAATATGGATTTACAGTTGAAAACTTAGTAGAACTTGTAAACAACTTGAAATAAGAAAAATCAGGGCATTTGCTCTGGTTTTTTATTGACCTAAAATCAAGGTGCAATCTTGTAAAAACAAGTGAAATTTGATATAGTAGTTTTATCTGAATTACAAAGGAGAAAAAATAATGGGTGGGAATTTAACATTCTTGATTATGCTTGTTTTGATGTTCGGCTTGATGTTCTTCATGCAACGTTCTCAAAAAAAACAAGCTGAAAAACGTATGGAGAGCCTCAACAAACTTCAAAAAGGCTACGAAGTAATCACTATCGGTGGTCTCTACGGTACAGTCGACGAAGTTGATACTGAAAACAAAACGATTGTACTTGATGTAGACGGAGTATACTTGACTTTCGAATTAGGTGCAATTAGAACAGTTTTGCCAGTCAAAGAAGCTGTCACACCTGAAGGTGCAGTTATCGAAGAAGGCAGTGCTATTGAAGAATAAAACGGGGTGGAATGCATTCCCGTTTTTCTATAAGTGAGAGGAAGAGTAATGAAAAAAATTGCTTTTGTCTGTCTTGGTAATATTTGTCGCAGTCCTATGGCGGAATTTGTGATGAAATCCTTGACCGATAAATATGAGATTCAAAGTCGAGCGACTTCTTCCTGGGAACACGGTAATCCAATCCACAAAGGGACGCAAGGCATCTTTCGAAGTCATGGCGTTCCTTATGATACTTCAAAAACTTCCCAACAAATTTCTAAAAAAGATTTTGAGTATTTTGACTATATCATTGGGATGGATGAGTCTAATCTCGCTGATTTGCGTCAGATGTGTCCACAGGATCAACAATACAAGATACAGCCTTTTGCATCTGAAAGCGTTCCAGATCCCTGGTATACAGGTGATTTTGAAGAAACTTATGACCGAGTTTTAACTGGTTGCCAGGCTTGGTTAAGTCGCTTAGAAAATGAGAGTGAACATGGAAAATTTAAAAAAACTCTATGAAAAATATAGTGTCTATTTAACACGTCCCCGTTTAGAAATTGCGACAGTGATCGTCATTGTTGTCTGTGCAGGTCTCGTATTTCTGACCAATTTTCCAAAACAGGGCGTTCTTAAGTTTGATAACGATGCTATTATTTATGACGGGAGCCTAGTTCGTGGTAAGATGAATGGTCAGGGCACTGTTACCTTCTCAAACGGTGATACCTATACTGGAGAATTTAGCAATGGTGCCTTCAATGGTAAAGGTACCTACCAAGCTAAAGCAGGTTGGGTATATGAGGGAGACTTTGTAAATGGCCAAGCTGAAGGAAAAGGAAAACTGACTACCGAACAAGAAGTAGTCTATGAAGGGGACTTCAAACAAGGTTTATTTCAACAAGCACAATAACCTCCTCCTAGAAGGAGGTATTCTTCCAGAACAACAGAAAACGCTTACATGGAAATAAAAACGGCTTACAAGACTGTTTTACAACTAAGTTTGTGAAAAATAAAACTTTTACGGAATAATTCACAAACTTTAAGTGAAAAAGTGCATGTGTGGGTATATTGGAAATTGTTTTCACAAACAAACAAAAAAAGTTTGTGAAATGCTCATGAAACTGTTTACAAATTTTAAAAAAAGAGTTATAATAAACTTGTGAAAAAATTAACAAAGGACTTACAATCCTTGAAAGCTATGGAGGAAAATATGGCTGATAAAAAAACTGTAACACCAGAAGAAAAGAAACTCGCTGCTGAAAAGCATGTCGATGGTTTGGTGCAAAAAGCTTTAGTTGCCCTTGAAGAAATGCGTAAACTTGACCAAGATCAAGTCGATTATATCGTAGCAAAAGCTTCAGTTGCAGCACTTGATGCTCACGGAGAATTAGCTTTACATGCCTTTGAAGAAACAGGACGTGGAGTATTTGAAGATAAAGCAACTAAAAACCTATTTGCTTGTGAGCACGTAGTAAACAACATGCGCCACACTAAAACAGTTGGTGTTATCGAAGAAGACGATGTAACAGGATTGACTCTTATCGCTGAACCAGTTGGTGTTGTTTGTGGTATCACTCCAACAACTAACCCAACTTCAACAGCAATCTTTAAAGCGTTGATTTCATTGAAGACTCGTAATCCTATTGTCTTTGCATTCCACCCATCAGCTCAAGAATCATCAGCTCACGCAGCTCAAATCGTTCGTGATGCGGCGATTAAAGCAGGTGCTCCTGAAAACTGTGTACAGTGGATTACTGAACCATCTATGGAAGCAACTAGTGCATTGATGAACCACGAAGGTGTTGCAACTATCCTTGCAACAGGTGGTAATGCCATGGTTAAAGCGGCATACTCATGTGGTAAACCAGCTCTTGGAGTAGGTGCCGGAAACGTTCCAGCTTATGTTGAAAAATCAGCTAACATTCGCCAAGCTGCTCACGATATCGTAATGTCTAAATCATTTGACAATGGTATGGTCTGTGCATCTGAACAAGCGGTTATCATTGATAAAGAAATTTACGATGAATTTGTAGCAGAGTTCAAATCTTACCACACTTACTTTGTAAACAAAAAAGAAAAAGCACTTCTTGAAGAGTTCTGCTTCGGCGTAAAAGCTAACAGCAAAAACTGTGCTGGTGCAAAATTGAACGCTGACATCGTTGGTAAACCAGCAACTTGGATTGCAGAACAAGCAGGATTTACTGTTCCAGAAGGAACAAACATTCTTGCTGCAGAATGTAAAGAAGTTGGTGAAAACGAGCCATTAACTCGTGAAAAATTGTCACCAGTTATCGCAGTTTTGAAATCTGAAAGCCGTGAAGATGGTATTACCAAAGCTCGTCAAATGGTTGAATTTAACGGTCTTGGGCACTCAGCAGCCATCCATACAGCTGATGAAGAATTGACTAAAGAATTTGGTAAAGCTGTTAAAGCTATTCGTGTTATCTGTAACTCACCTTCTACTTTCGGTGGTATCGGGGACGTTTACAATGCCTTCTTGCCATCATTGACACTTGGATGTGGTTCTTACGGACGCAACTCAGTTGGGGATAACGTTAGTGCCATTAACCTCTTGAATATCAAAAAAGTCGGAAGACGGAGAAATAACATGCAATGGATGAAACTTCCTTCAAAAACATACTTTGAACGTGATTCAATTCAATACCTTCAAAAATGTCGTGACGTTGAACGTGTCATGATCGTTACTGACCATGCCATGGTAGAGCTTGGTTTCCTTGATCGTATCATCGAACAACTTGACCTTCGTCGCAATAAGGTTGTTTACCAAATCTTTGCAGATGTAGAACCAGATCCAGATATCACTACAGTTGAACGTGGTACTGAGATTATGCGCTCTTTCAAACCAGATACAATCATCGCTCTTGGTGGTGGATCACCAATGGATGCTGCTAAAGTAATGTGGCTCTTCTACGAACAACCAGAAGTGGACTTCCGTGACCTTGTACAAAAATTCATGGATATCCGTAAACGTGCCTTCAAATTCCCATTACTTGGTAAGAAGACTAAATTCATCGCGATCCCAACTACATCTGGTACAGGATCTGAAGTAACTCCATTTGCCGTTATCTCTGATAAAGCAAATAACCGTAAATACCCAATCGCTGACTACTCATTGACACCAACTGTGGCAATCGTAGACCCTGCCTTGGTATTGACAGTTCCTGGATTTGTTGCTGCTGATACTGGTATGGACGTATTGACTCACGCGACTGAAGCTTACGTATCACAAATGGCTAGCGACTACACTGACGGTCTTGCTCTTCAGGCTATCAAACTTGTATTCGAAAACTTGGAAAGCTCAGTGAAGAATGCAGACTTCCATTCACGCGAGAAAATGCATAACGCTTCAACAATCGCTGGTATGGCCTTTGCCAATGCCTTCCTAGGTATTTCTCACTCAATGGCTCATAAGATTGGTGCGCAATTCCACACAATCCACGGTCGTACAAATGCTATCTTGCTTCCATATGTTATCCGCTACAACGGTACACGTCCAGCTAAGACAGCAACATGGCCTAAGTACAACTACTACCGTGCAGATGAAAAATACCAAGATATCGCACGCATGCTTGGACTTCCAGCTTCTACTCCAGAAGAAGGGGTTGAATCTTACGCAAAAGCTGTCTACGAACTTGGTGAGCGCGTAGGTATCCAAATGAACTTCAAAGCACAAGGAATCGATGAAAAAGAATGGAAAGAACATTCTCGTGAGTTGGCCTTCCTTGCTTATGAAGATCAATGTTCACCAGCTAACCCACGTCTTCCAATGGTTGACCATATGCAAGAAATCATCGAAGATTCTTACTATGGTTACAAAGAAAGACCAGGACGCCGTAAATAATTGATTATCAGCCAAAACCGAGGGTAAACCTCGGTTTTTTATGCTTAGAGAATATATTTTTATTAAGAAATGCATAGAATTGGAGTAGGCTGCAAGGCTAAGTAAAGAAATGAAAATATTACCAAAGCTTATCAGAAAAACAAGGCCAGTGCTTGCAATTAAACTCAAATAGTTATATAATAGGTATGTTGAAAGGTGATTTGTAGTGATTCAAGTTACTCTTTTCACAATAAAATTTTCATGATTTTCATAAGGAGGAAATCACTAATGGTAGTTAAAGTTGGTATTAACGGTTTCGGACGTATCGGTCGTCTTGCTTTCCGCCGTATCCAAAACGTAGAAGGTGTTGAAGTTACTCGCATCAACGACCTTACAGATCCAGTTATGCTTGCACACTTGTTGAAATATGACACAACTCAAGGTCGTTTCGACGGAACTGTGGAAGTTAAAGAAGGTGGATTTGAAGTTAACGGTAAATTCATCCGTGTTTCTGCTGAACGTGATCCAGAACAAATCGACTGGGCTAACGACGGTGTAGAAATCGTTCTTGAAGCTACTGGTTTCTTTGCTAAGAAAGCAGCTGCTGAAAAACACTTGCACCCAGGTGGAGCTAAGAAAGTTGTTATCACTGCTCCTGGTGGAAACGACGTTAAAACAGTTGTATTCAACACTAACCACGATGTTCTTGATGGTACTGAAACAGTTATCTCAGGTGCTTCATGTACTACAAACTGCTTGGCTCCAATGGCTAAAGCTCTTCAAGACAACTTTGGTGTTGTAGAAGGATTGATGACTACTATCCACGCTTACACTGGTGACCAAATGATCCTTGACGGACCACACCGTGGTGGTGACCTTCGTCGTGCTCGCGCTGGTGCAGCAAACATTGTTCCTAACTCAACTGGTGCTGCTAAAGCTATCGGTCTTGTAATCCCAGAATTGAACGGTAAACTTGACGGATCTGCACAACGTGTTCCAACTCCAACTGGATCAGTTACTGAATTGGTAGCTGTTCTTGAAAAGAACGTTACTGTTGATGAAGTGAACGCAGCTATGAAAGCAGCTTCAAACGAATCATACGGTTACACAGAAGATCCAATCGTATCTTCAGATATCGTAGGTATGTCTTACGGATCATTGTTTGATGCAACTCAAACTAAAGTTCTTGACGTTGACGGTAAACAATTGGTTAAAGTTGTTTCATGGTACGACAACGAAATGTCATACACTGCACAACTTGTACGTACTCTTGAATACTTCGCTAAAATCGCTAAATAATTCTTGAGTTGATAAAAGCAAGACCAACTGGTCTTGCTTTTATTGTATCCATAAGAAAAAATGGATGATAGAGTCATCCATTTTGGTTTAATTCTCTTTCAAATGTATCTGATAGCGCAGTAAAGCTTAATTTGTTTAAGGTCAGAGGATGGACAAAGGAAAGTTTAAATGCATGAAGCATTAGTCTTTTAGTTTTTGAATGTGGATTGTAGAGCGGGTCTCCAAGGATTGGATGTCCGTGGTGAGATAGATGAACTCGAATCTGATGAGTTCGCCCTGTTTTTAATCTACAACGAACGAGACTAGTTTTGTTTTGAAATTGTTTCAATCGAGTTACATTAGTTTCAGCATATTGACCATTTTTGAAATCCACCACCCGTTTTCTACGATCGTGACGATTGCGACCGATTTTGTCTCGAAAGACAAGCTCTTTAGTTCCTATTTTTCCCTCAACCAGAGCCCAGTATTCTCGCGAAATCTCTTTTTTTTCCAATAATCGATTGAGGATGGGCAGTATAAATGGATTTTTAGCAAATAGTACGAGTCCACTTGTTTCTTTGTCTAGTCTATGAACGACATAGCAAGTTTGACCTACATAAGCGCTGACATGATTGAGAAGAGCAATCTCATCTGGTTGATTGCCGTGAGTTTTCATTCCTTCAGGTTTGTTGACGATGATTAAATGTTGGTCCTGATAGACTTCTTGGACAAGATTAGGATTCCCCCAAACAATTTCTTTTGTAGGATAATCCTCCTCATCGAAAATCAGTTGACATTCATCTCCGGATTTGACAGTTTGATGCCAGTGGACTTCTTCTTGATTGATGAGAATGTGCTTTTTAATTCTCAAGAAATGCCGTATTTTTCTTGGAATGAGTAGTTGCTCCTCCAAGAAGACTTTGACAGTCATTTCAGGAAGAGAATCAGGGATAACAAAGGTAAATTTCATACAGATATTGTAACAAAAAATAGATTATTTGGATAGAGAAACTAGCTAAATTCTTGTCTTCCTATGGGGAAGATGATAAAATAAACGCATGAAATTAGATACATTATTTGAAAAGTTTCTTTCTTTATTTAAAAAAGAAGAATCTGAAATAGCAGAAATAGAAATCGATGAAGTTAATGATGAAGTTAACAACGAAGAAAATACCTCGACTAATTTAAGACGGTCAAGAGGTGGGCGAAAGAAAGTTGGCCAAGTCGGACCCATTCGAAAATTTTGGCGTCGCTATCATCTGACCAAAATCTTTCTAATTCTTGGACTAAGTGCAAGCTTGTTTGTTGGGGTCTATCTATTTGCCTTGGCTAAATCGACAAATGTTACAGACTTGCAGAATGCTTTGAAAACACGAACGGTGATTTTTGATAGAGAAGAGAATGAGGCTGGTGCTTTATCAGGCCAAAAAGGGACCTATGTTGAGCTCTCGGAAATTAGTGAAGACTTGCAGAATGCTGTTATTGCGACAGAAGATAGAAGCTTCTATAAAAATAGTGGAATTAACTATAGTCGCTTTTTCCTAGCTATCCTAACAGCTGGTCGCTCGGGTGGTGGTTCTACAATTACCCAACAGTTAGCGAAAAATGCTTATCTTTCACAAGACCAAACTGTTCAGAGAAAGGCTAAAGAATTCTTCCTTGCTTTAGAATTAACCAAAAAATACAGTAAAAAAGAAATTCTAACCATGTATTTGAACAATGCCTACTTTGGTAATGGAGTTTGGGGTGTTGAGGATGCTAGTAAGAAGTACTTTGGAGTTTCGGCATCAGAATTAACTCTTGATGAAGCCGCCACTTTAGCAGGTATGCTTAAAGGCCCAGAATTGTACAATCCTCTGAATTCTATTGAGCATTCAACTAATCGAAGAGATACTGTCTTGCAAAATATGGTGGCTGCCGGCTACCTTGATAAAAATAAGGAAGCAGAAGCAGCAAGTGTTGATATGGCTTCTCAATTGAAAGATAGTTATGAAGGGAAAATATCAGACTACCGTTATCCTTCCTATTTTGATGCAGTTGTTAATGAAGCTATTGAAAAGTATAATCTAACAGAGGAAGAAATCGTTAATAACGGTTATCGAATTTATACGGAGCTAGATCAAAATTACCAAGCAAATATGCAGGTTATCTACCAAAATATTTCCCTCTTTCCAACAGCTGAAGATGGGACGCATGCAGAGTCAGGTAGTGTCGCATTGGAACCCAAAACGGGTGGAGTACGGGGAGTTGTTGGTCGAGTGGCAGGGGATGATAAGACAGGTTTCAGAAATTTTAACTATGCAACCCAGACCAAAAGAAGTCCAGGTTCAACGATTAAACCTTTAGTAGTCTATACACCAGCAGTCGAAGCGGGTTGGGCTTTAAATAAAGAATTGGATAATCATACCATGGAATATGGAGACTATAAGGTTGACAACTACGCTGGGATCAAAACATCACCAGAAGTTCCAATGTATCAAGCCTTAGCCGAGTCTCTAAATCTTCCTGCTGTAGCGACAGTCAAGCAACTTGGTATCGATAAGGCTTTTGAATCAGGTGAAAGATTCGGACTTGATTTAACGAATGTTGATCGTGTGCTAGGTGTAGCTCTAGGTGGTGGGGTGGAGACAAGTCCGCTACAAATGGCGCAGGCTTATGCAGCGTTTGCAAATGAAGGTTTGATACCTGAAGCGCATTTTATTACTCGTATTGAAAATGCGAGCGGACAAGTCATTGCAACCCACAAAAATTCTCAAAAACGTATAATAGATAAGTCAGTAGCCGATAAAATGACCGGTATGATGTTAGGTACTTTTACAAACGGTACAGGAATAAGCTCCTCGCCAGATGACTATGTTATGGCTGGGAAAACTGGTACAACTGAAGCAGCTTTTAACCCAGTATATACAAGTGACCAGTGGGTTATCGGATATACGCCTGATGTGGTGATAAGTCATTGGCTTGGTTTCCCGACTACGGACGAAAATCATTATCTGGCAGGTTCGACTTCGAATGGTGCTGCTCACATTTTTAGAAGTATGGCAGAAACAATTCTTCCTTATACACCAGGAAGCACTTTTACAGTTGAAAATGCTTATAAAATGAATGGTATTGCACCAGAAAACACACGGAAACAAACTACAAGTGATACTAGTACGCAGTCGGATGATATATTAGCAGATATTCGTGGACGAGCACAAAATCTGGTCGATGAAGCAGGCAAAGCTATTTCAGATGCTAAGATTAAAGAAAAAGCCCAGACAGTTTGGGATACCATTGTAGATCTGTTTCACTAATACGTTTATAAGCTAAAAGACAAGGATTCAAATCTTTGTCTTTTTTCACTCTCACTTGTCAGCATTCACAACTTCCATAACATTAGAGAGTAAAAAAAAGCACAAGACAGAAACCAAAGCCCTTCTTTCCCTCTTTCTCTGCTATACTACAAGCAGAGAAAGGGGGAAAGCAAATGCTTGAGAAGTATTATGCAAAGGTAAAAGGAATTGTTCATAAATGTAGAAAAGACTACTATCTTCACCTATGGGAAAAAGAGGATTGGGACCAAGAAGGCATGATTTGTCTCCATGAACTTCTAGAACACCATCCAGAACTAGTGGAAGAAGAAAAGAAACTCTACGTCTACTTCAAAACAAAATTTCGCAATCAAATCCTTGATAGCGTCAGAAAACAAGAGAGTCAAAAGCGTCGCCTAGACCGAATGGCTTATGAAGAAGTAGGGGAGATTAGCCATCGCCTACCAGAAGGAGGATTGTGGTTGGATGATTACTACGCCCTTCATGAATTGTTGGATACATATAGAAGAAAATTACCACAAGATAAACAAGAAGCCTACGAACGCCTCTGGGCGGACGAACGGTTTAAAGGCCGCAAAGCCCTTCTCAGAGAGCTGAAGGAAGTAATTCAGGAGAAATGAAAAAAAGTTAAAAAAGGTGTTGACAAAGCAAAAAAAGTCGGTATAATAGTAAGAGTTGAAAATAACAACTCCGGTCCGTTGGTCAAGGGGTTAAGACACCGCCTTTTCACGGCGGTAACACGGGTTCGAATCCCGTACGGACTATAGTATGTTACAGAT
>NZ_JASHCG010000006.1:0-110016 GCF_047464215.1 Streptococcus infantis
CTTCATGTAAGACTTTATTAATCATTTCTTGTTTTAAATCAGGAGAATAGTAACGATTTTTTCCTTTTTTGACGAACTCTATTCCGTAACGATCAATCAATTTAATCATGTACCTAATATTAGAATTGTTTATCCCAAATATATTTGAAAGCTTCTCTAAGCTATATCCTTGTTTTCTAAGTTCATAGATTTGAACTTTATCATCATAAGTTAATTTCATAACAAAACACCCCAAAAGTTAGATTTTTTCTGTCTAACTTTTGGGGTGCAGTTCAATATGGTTTATAGGTTTATATTTAATAAAAAGCACTACTAAACGCCAATAAAAAAAACCGTTATATGGTAGTGCTATTTACGCTGTTAAAATATTGTATATTACTTCCAAATGGCGGTTTGTTGGAGGTCAACGTCGCCATGAAGTACATCATATACAATAAATTTCCTTACATTGGGTTCTTGTCAAAAAAAGTCGTCTATCTGCAATAGATAAGTACGTCCACCAATGTGGTTTTATAAATCATATAGATAGAATAACAGAAGCATGTAAACAGAGAAATAAATCTGTTTATATGCTTTTTTGGCTATTCAGAACTTTTTTACAAAGTTTATTTATCAGTAATGCAACAAATCCCCCTTTCACATTGGGACTAAGAGTGAAAGGAGATAAACGAGCAAGGCTCACTTCCTTTCCTAGACAGAAAGGGGGTGAGAAACATGAAACCATCTTCTTTTCAGACCACAATAGAAAATCAGTTTGACTATATCTGTAAACGTGCTATGGAAGACGAGCGAAAGAATTATATGCTTTATCTTTCAAGGATTGCAAAGCGTGAGGTGTCCTTTTCGGATGTTGGCGATTATCTTGTTAGCCAGTTTGCGACAACAGATAACTATTCAACTGACTTTCAGATTTTTACACTCAATGGGTTATCAGTAGGCGTTGAAAATGATTTGTTGAGTGAAGCATTACGTGAGTTGCCAGACAAGAAACGTGAAATTCTACTGCTGTTTTACTTTATGGACATGAGCGATTCAGAAATTGCAGACCTGTTGAAATTGAACCGTTCTACTGTCTATCGGCATAGAACCAGTGGACTAGCCTTAATTAAAAAGTTTATGGAGGAATTTGAAGAATGAAAACACAATATCCTATGATTCCCTTTCCTCTCATTGTAAAGGCAACAGATGGCGATACCGAAGCGATTAACCAGATTCTACATCATTACAGAGGGTACATAACGAAGCGTTCCCTACGACTTATGAAAGATGAATATGGCAATCAAAGTATGGTCGTTGATGAAGTCTTACGTGGAAGAATGGAAACCAGACTGATTACAAAGATTTTGTCATTTGAAATTAAGTAATATCCTCTCTCCTTTCGTGGAAGCGTGCTAAACCATTCCACGCTTCCCGAACAGGGAGGTTTGTTATTCCACCAAAGCATATTGAGCTTTCAATGTGTTTTGATAGGCTAACGAGCCATTGTTCTTTGAAAACTGAATAAAAGTAATCGAATACGTTTCGATAAGAAAAGAGCCAACGGAACTAACCGCCATGACCTATCTTATAAAGATAGCGAGCGATTCATGTTAGTGATCCGAGAAGCAATCTTTAGCAGGATTGCCTGCAACGACATTCTTATCGTGATAATGATACTCCCATACAGTCAATAGTCCGAGCGTGATAAAACCGTCGCAGGCAATGAGTATGGCTACATGAGAACCATGCAGGGGTGGAACTCCCGTGAGCTTTGCTAAAGCTGTTCGATTGCTGGTAAAACAACTTTTATGAAATCCAAATAAGTGATTTGGAAAGGAGGATTTTATGAAGCAGACTGACATTCCTATTTGGGAACGTTATACCCTAACCATTGAAGAAGCGTCAAAATATTTTCGTATTGGCGAAAACAAGCTACGACGCTTGGCAGAGGAAAATAAAAATGCAAATTGGCTGATTATGAATGGCAATCGTATTCAGATTAAACGAAAACAATTTGAAAAAATTATAGATACATTGGACGCAATCTAGCGTCGCCAAAGGGTCTTGTATATGATAAAATAGTATTAAGTCGTATCAAGGCTCTTTCCATAAAGGAAAGGAGCAAATGCCATGTCAGAAAAAAGACGTGACAATAAAGGTCGAATCTTAAAGACTGGAGAGAGCCAACGAAAAGACGGAAGATACTTATACAAATATATAGATTCATTTGGAGAACCGCAATTTGTTTACTCGTGGAAACTTGTGGCTACAGACCGAGTACCAGCAGGAAAGCGTGATTGTATCTCACTTAGAGAGAAAATCGCAGAGTTACAGAAAGACATTCATGATGGTATTGATGTTGTAGGAAAGAAAATGACACTCTGCCAGCTTTACGCAAAACAGAACGCTCAAAGACCAAAGGTTAGAAAAAACACTGAAACTGGACGCAAATATCTTATGGATATTTTGAAGAAAGACAAGTTAGGTGTAAGAAGTATTGACAGTATTAAGCCATCAGACGCTAAAGAATGGGCTATTAGAATGAGTGAAAATGGTTATGCTTATCAAACCATCAATAACTACAAACGTTCTTTAAAGGCTTCATTCTATATTGCTATACAAGATGATTGTGTTCGGAAGAATCCATTTGACTTTCAACTGAAAGCAGTTCTTGATGATGATACTGTCCCTAAGACCGTACTAACAGAAGAACAGGAAGAAAAACTGTTAGCCTTTGCAAAAGCTGATAAAACCTACAGCAAAAATTATGATGAAATTCTGATACTCTTAAAAACAGGTCTTCGTATTTCAGAGTTTGGTGGTTTGACACTTCCAGATTTAGATTTTGAGAATCGTCTTGTCAATATAGACCATCAGCTATTGAGAGATACTGAAATTGGGTACTACATTGAAACACCAAAGACCAAAAGTGGCGAACGTCAAGTTCCTATGGTTGAAGAAGCCTATCAAGCATTTAAGCGAGTGTTAGCGAATCGAAAGAATGATAAGCGTGTTGAGATTGATGGATATAGTGATTTCCTCTTTCTTAATAGAAAGAACTATCCAAAAGTGGCAAGTGATTACAACGGCATGATGAAAGGTCTTGTTAAGAAATACAATAAGTATAACGAGGATAAATTGCCACACATCACTCCACATAGTTTGCGACATACATTCTGTACCAACTATGCAAATGCAGGAATGAATCCAAAGGCATTACAGTACATTATGGGACATGCTAATATAGCCATGACGCTGAACTATTACGCACATGCAACATTCGATTCTGCAATGGCAGAAATGAAACGCTTGAATAAAGAGAAGCAACAGGAGCGTCTTGTTGCTTAGTAGTACAAATGAATTTACTACTTATTTACCACTTCTGACAGCTAAGACATGAGGAAATATGCAAAGAAACGTGAAGTATCTTCCTACAGTAAAAATACTCGAAAGCACATAGAATAAGGCTTTACGAGCATTTAAGAAAATATAAAAAGATAATTAGAAATTTATACTTTGTTTTAAACAAAAAGAGCGAAATAGAATCTCGCTCTTGAATAAAAGTTAATGTAAAAATAGAAAAGCTTAAATCATATTTTAAAAATTTAATTCTTTTGATTATTTTATTTCTATAAATTTCTGATATATTTTCTTAGTTAATTCTTCTTGCTGGCTTGCTGTTAGTCGTGAAGAGGTACGAATCAGAACTGTACCATATACATAATGAGAACCAGGTTGAAGAGAGGTTCCATCATATGTACTAATATATTTATTACGCTGTTCTGCTTCCTCTTTTGTTTTATATACCTCTATATTTCCGCCTGCATCATTTCCTTTTTGAATAATATCAGAACCCTCCACCGGAGGAGTTACTTGATTATCTACAAAATAAACAGACGCCGTATAACCACCTTGTTTATTTAGATGCTTATTAGGATCATTACTTTCTGTCACAGATTGTACTCCAGTAATTGTATCAACTTCTTTAAGTCTTTCCTCAATAAATGTACTAGATGGATTCGTAATTTGTTTTAATTGAGTGACGCTATTTTTGTATTTTTCAAGTTTATTCTTTAATTCATTTTGATTTTCTTCATAACTTATTGGTTGATTCATTTCATTAATTTGATTTTCAATATCTTTTGTTTTTTTCTCCATTTCTGGTACTTTTCTTATTGATTTTTGAGTTTTTTCTACAGAATTCTTTAAGTCATCTAAAGTATTTGATTCTAATGCTTCTTCGCCTTTTTCAACTACCGTTTCGGCCTCAGATACTAAGTCTTCAATATCCTTATTTTTTTCTTTTAGAGATACCGAAGCTTTTTCAAAATTACTGACAGCAGTTTTATAAGGTACATAAGATAAAAAGTAATAACCTAAACCAACACCTAGTATCGCAAATATCATAATTGATATGACTACTACAATTTTTTTCATATTTACTTCCTTTTCAAAAAAATATTTATTTTATTATACTATTATTAGTTTGTATTTTCAAACAATTATATAAATTTTTTTTAACAAAAAGAGCGAGATAAAATCTCGCTCTTGAATGGATTTCGTTTTAATTCTAAGGCAAATCATTTCCTGCTGCTAGGTAAATCTCATACCATTCTTTTCGAGTCAAACTAAAGTTACTTGCTTGGCTTGCTTCTAGCAAATGTTTTGGATTTGTTGTCCCTACTACAGCTTGCATCTTGGCTGGATAGCGTAACACCCAAGCGATAGCAATGGCTGATGGGCTTACACCGTATTTTAAGGCTAGTCGATTTAGAACTTCATTTAGATCATGAAATTGCTCTTTTCCAACAAAATTACCCTTAAAATAGCCAAACTGCAAGACTGACCAAGCCTGAATGACCATATCATTCAGTTTGCAGTATTCAAAGACGCTACCATCACGCACAGCTGCCTTGTCACCTTCCATATTGACATGGAAACCTGATTCAAATCCTGGCGTGAAAGCTGCGCTTAGCTGTAATTGATTGATAGATAAAAGTTGTTTGACCTCTTTCTTCAGTAATTCCATCATCATAGGATTTTGATTGGACATACCGAAGTCTCGAACTTTACCTGATTTGTGTAGAATTTCAAAGGCTTTAGCCACTTGATCAGCTTCCATCAAAGCATCTGGACGATGGAGAAGCAAGCTATCTAGATAATCAACCTGCAATCGTTTTAGAATCCCATCAACTGACTCTAAAATATAATCTTTAGAAAAATCAAAATAGGTAAATTCTTCTATGCGAATGCCACACTTGGACTGGATCCACATCTTTTCTCGTAGGTCAGGACGATTGTTCAACACTTGACCTAGTAATTCTTCACATCGACCTCCACCGTAGATATCTGCCAAATCAAAGGCATTGATTCCGACAGATAGGGCTGTTTCAACCAGCTCCTCCACTTCTTTAACCGATTTGTCACTGATTCGCATCATACCTAGGACGATTTCGGACAATTCTCTTTTCTCTTGACCAAATGTGATGTATTTCATGGCAACTTCCTCCGTTTTTCTTCATTATAAAGCAGAATGACACTTTTATCAACTGCTATCTCACAAAAGAAAAGAACCAGCTCAAACTGGTTCTTTAATCTTACCCAATCACACTTCCGTTTGGTACAGTTGGATCAACTGTGAGAAGGGTTAATTTGCCATCATGTTCAGCTGAGAGGATCATACCTTGGCTGACATATTTTTTCATCATTTTACGTGGTTTAAGGTTGGCAACGATTTGTACTTTCTTACCAACCAATTCTTGTTCGTTTGGATAGAATTTTGCAATACCAGAAAGGATTTGACGGTCTTCACCATCACCAGCATCTAGGCGGAATTGAAGCAATTTATCAGAACCTTCCACTTTAGAAACTTCTTTGACTTCAGCAACACGGATTTCAACCTTATCGAAGTCTTCAAATTTGATTTCATCCTTGTTGAGTTTGAGTTCAACTTCATCTGGATTCCATTCTTTTTCGACGGCTGGCTTGTTACCTTCCATTTGTTCCTTGATATAGGCGATTTCTTCTTCCATATCCAGACGTGGGAAGATAGGTGTTCCTTTGGCAACTACAGTGACATTTTCAGGGAAATCAGATAAACTCAAATTTTCAAGGCTAGAAACTTCTGCTAGACCAAGTTGAGTCAAGACTGCACGACTGGTTTCCATCATAAATGGTTCAATCATGTAAGCTACGACACGAAGGCTGGCTGCCAAATGACTCATAACACTTGCCAATTGGTCACGATGAGCTTCATCCTTAGCCAGTACCCATGGAGCTGTCTCATCGATGTATTTGTTGGTACGTGAGATAAGAGTCCAGACTGCTTCAAGGGCACGTGGGTAGTCAACTGCTTCCATGTAGGTATGGTAGTCGGCGATTGATTGTTCTGCCACTTGAGCAAGAGCATTGTCAAAGTCTGTCGTACCCTCTACGTAAGCAGGGATTTGCCCATCAAAGTACTTGTTAATCATAGAAACCGTACGGTTGAGGAGGTTTCCGAGGTCATTTGCCAATTCATAGTTAATACGACCTACATAGTCCTCTGGAGTGAAGGTTCCGTCTGAACCAACTGGAAGGCTACGCATGAGGTAGTAACGAAGCGGATCGAGACCATAACGTTCTACTAGCATTTCAGGATATACGACATTCCCTTTAGACTTAGACATCTTGCCGTCTTTCATGACAAACCAACCATGGGCAATCAAACGGTCAGGCAATTTGATATCCAACATCATAAGAAGGATTGGCCAGTAGATTGAGTGGAAACGAAGAATATCCTTTCCTACCATATGGAAGACAGTTCCATTCCAGAATTTATCGTAGTTAGCATGATCCTCTTGACCATAACCAAGAGCTGTCGCATAATTGAGAAGGGCATCAATCCACACATAGACAACGTGTTTTGGATTTGATGGGACTGGTACACCCCAGGTAAAGGTTGTACGAGAAACCGCCAAGTCTTCCAATCCAGGCTCAATAAAGTTTTTCAACATTTCATTGAGACGTCCATCAGGAGTGATAAAATCAGGATGTGATTTGAAAAATTCAACTAAACGATCTTGGTATTTGCTGAGGCGAAGGAAGTAAGACTCTTCTGAAACCCATTCCACTTCGTGGCCTGATGGAGCGATACCACCAGTTACATTTCCAGCTTCATCACGGAAAACTTCCGCAAGTTGACTTTCTGTAAAGAATTCCTCATCTGAAACTGAATACCAACCAGAGTATTCACCCAAGTAAATATCATCTTGAGCAAGCAAGCGTTCAAAGACTTGTGCTACCACTTTTTCATGGTAGTCATCTGTGGTACGGATAAATTTATCGTATGAGATATCCAATAATTTCCAGAGTTCTTTAACTCCAACTGCCATCCCGTCAACATAGGCTTGTGGTGTGATGCCAGCTTCTTCTGCTTTTTGTTGAATCTTTTGACCATGCTCATCCAAACCTGTCAAATAAAAGACATCGTAGCCCATAAGGCGTTTGTAGCGAGCTAAGACATCACAAGCGATGGTAGTGTAGGCAGAACCGATATGAAGTTTACCAGATGGATAGTAAATCGGTGTTGTAATATAAAAATTCTTTTCAGACATAATATTTCCTTTCCAGGCTAATGAAACCTGTTTTTCTAACACTTCATTATATCATATTTTGATGATTTTCGATAAGGAAATCCATACAAAAACAAGACAGACAAATGTCCATCTTGTTTTTCCTGTTGATTATCTTATTCATAGCGAAGTGCTTCAATCGGATCAAGTTTAGAAGCTTTATTGGCTGGTAAAACACCAAATATCATACCGATACCAGCCGAGACCGCTAAACTAAAGAGAGCGATTGGGATGGATACGCCAACTTCGATTCCTGCAATCATGTTTTGAAGAAGAACACCTGCAAGAATAGTCACCCCTGCAGCCAGCACAAGACCGATGACCCCACCTAACAAAGTCAAAATCATAGATTCAATCAAAAATTGAACCAGAATATTCGCCCGTGTAGCTCCCAGTGCTTTGCGTAGACCAATCTCGCGAGTACGCTCTGTCACCGAAACAAGCATGATGTTCATAACACCAGTACCACCAACAAAAAGGGAAATCCCCGCAATGGCACTAATAATCGTTGTTATGAAGCCAAAGAGTTGTTGAACTTCTTGGAAGGCAGCAGACGCATCTGCAACTTGATATTCCCCTTGTTGAAGACCTGCAATCTCTGTCATTCTTCTTGCCAACTCTGGTCCTAAAGTCTGGGTTAAGCTAGTATCATTGACACGGAAGACAATATTTGAAATCTCATCTGTGTTAAAATTAGCTGCTAAGGAAATATTGGTCGTGATTGGTAATCCTCCTACTCCAAATGTTTTCGCAGCCTTAGCCTCTTTACTTGCATAAACACCAATAACACGGTAACTAATTTCGTTTACTTCCACAATCTGATTGAGTGCTTCCTGTGCAGAACCAAAAAGGCTATTGGCTAGTTCTTCATCTAGGATGATCACACTTGCGAAATCCTTATAATCTTGCGCTCTTAGACTGCGACCTGCAATGATTTTATTTTCAACCGCATCCATATAGGTGACATTCCCACCCGTCATGTTAGCGTGTTCCACCTTTTTATCCTTATAAGTCAAGGTCACATTGGCTGAGTTAGTCACATAGTAGCTATCCACTCCCTTGAGCTTAGCAGCTTCCTTGACCCATGCTTCTTGAGGTTTTGGTGGTTCAACAAAATCTTCTTCTCGACCACCAGACAAGGTCAATGCAGATTGTCTTTGTGTAAAGGATCCGTCCTTACTCTTGGTAGGTGAGAAAAAGACATGGATATCTTTCTGGGACTTGGTCATATTTTTATTGACCTGACGAGACATGGAATCACCTAAGGCCATAATCACGACAACGGAGGATACACCGATGATAATCCCGATCATGGTCAAGAAGGACCGCATCTTGTGGGCCATAATGGATGAAAAGGCAAATTTCAGATTCTGCATCTTAGTTTTCCTCCTTTTCTACGAGACCACTATCAGATGAAATGACGCCATCACGAATGACAATCTGACGCTTAGCGTAAGCGGCAATTTCAGGCTCATGCGTAACCATGATAATGGTTTTTCCTTCTTTGTTTAATTCAACCAAGAGTTGCATGATTTGATTCCCAGTTTTTGTATCAAGGGCTCCAGTAGGCTCATCTGCCAAGATAATCGAAGGATTGTTAACGAGTGCGCGCGCTATGGCAACTCTTTGCTTCTGACCACCTGACAACTCCGAAGGTAAATGATGGCTACGCTCGGTCAGTTCAACCTTTTCCAGATACTCTTCTGCTAATTTGCGACGTTTTGAAGCTGAAACTCCTGCATAAATCAAGGGCAATTCTACGTTTTGAAGAGCATTGAGCTTGGACAAGAGAAAGAATTGTTGAAAGACGAAGCCGATTTCCTGATTTCGAACCTTGGCTAATTGTTTTTCACCCAAACCAGCTACTTCTTTTCCATCTAGAAAATACTGACCACTTGTAGGGGTATCTAACATCCCAATGGTATTCATGAGGGTAGATTTCCCAGAACCAGATGGTCCCATGATTGCTACAAATTCTCCCTCATGAACTTCTAGGTTAATATTCTTGAGGACTAGTAGTTCTTGGTCACCATTACGATAGCTACGACAGATATTTTTGAGGCTAATTAGTTGCTTCATCAGTCTTCACCTCTTTTCCTTCTTGCAAGGAAGCCGTCGGATTACTGATGACTTTTGCTCCATCTGTCAGACCAGATGTGATTTCTTGATTTTCTGCATCTGCATTGCCCAATCCAACTTCAACTTTTTTGGCCTTTTGATTTTCATCAAGGATCCAAACATAGTTTTTATCTTCTTCCATGACTACGCTGGTGATCGGAACAATCAATGCTTTGCTAGTACTTTTCACTTCGACACTGACTGTAAAGCCCTGTTTCAAGTCACCGATTTCACTAGTTACATCGACTGTATATGGGTATTTAGAACCTGTGTTTGAAGCAGCTAAGCTACTACTTGCTTCACTGTTATTTTTTGGATAATTTGAAATATAGCTAATCTTACCATTCCAAGTTTTATCTGGGTAAACCTTGGAAGTGAAAGTGACTTCTTGGCCTACAGATAGATTGGCAAGGTTGTACTCAGAAAGTTCTCCCTTGACCTGCAAGTTATCGTTACTTACGATATGAACCAAAACTTGACTATTTCCTGTTGGAGATTTTGAAACGTTACGATTCACTTCAACAACTGTTCCCTCCACCGTACTCAATACTGTAGCAGCATTCAACTGGGCTTGAGCTTTTTCGAGTTGCGCTTCTGCATCTGCACGCACATCACGAGCATCGCTGATTTGAGAATCAATAGCAGCTGTGGCAGAACCGGATGACTGAGCTGGCGCTTGTCCAGTTGCTCCTTCTAGACCTGCTTGCGGAAGGTTAGGTGTTGCTGCGGCGGTATTTCGAGACTCATTCAGTTCATTGATATGACGGTCAGCTTTAGCAACAGCACGACTGGCAGCATCATAGGCAGCCTGGGCTTCTGTGCTACTATACTTAACGAGAGCCTGTCCTTCGCTGACCTGATCACCAACAGAAACCAAGACCTCATCCAAGTCACCCTTGCTTGCATCATAATAGATGTATTGTTCATTCTGAGCAGTTACTGTACCAGATAAAAGAACTGAAGATGCCACAGACCCCTCTTTGGCAAAGACAATCTTAGCAGTTTCATCTTTTGCTGCAGCTTGATTTGGTTGTCTCAATAGAAGAACAGCTGCTGCTCCCACTACAAGTACGGATGCAACTCCAATAGCAGTAAATAAAGGCCATTTCTTAGCTTTTGACTTTCTTTTCATAGCAATACCCCTTTTATAAATATATATGTTAAGATTATAGCACATATCCTAAAAATGGACAATTTATTTCTCATTATCCAAAAATATTTACTAAAATCTTTTATTGTTGTATTAGTTATATAATACACTTTCTTTTTTATTTTTGCAAGCATTTTCTTAAAATTTTTAAGCGTAGCAGATTTTTGCATTGACTCCCAAAAAAAGATAGAATATGACTAGAAAACAAGTAAAGGAGCTTTCTATGAGAGAATATGATATTATCGCCATCGGAGGAGGTAGCGGAGGTATTGCTACTATGAATCGTGCTGGTGAACACGGGGCAAAAGCTGCAGTCATTGAGGAAAAGAAATTAGGTGGAACTTGTGTAAATTTGGGCTGTGTTCCTAAGAAAATTATGTGGTACGGTGCTCAAATCGCAGAGAGTATCCACAAATATGGACCTGACTATGGTTTCACAAGTACTGGGAATGAATTTGATTATGCAAGGCTTCGTAAAAATCGTGAAGCCTATATTGATCGTGCTCGCTCTTCTTATGGTGGAAGCTTTAAGCGTAACGGAGTTGATTTGATTGAAGGACGCGCCGAGTTCGTTGATGCTCATACTGTTAGTGTCAATGGAGAGTTGATCCGTGCTAAGCACATCGTGATTGCAACTGGGGCACATCCTCGTATTCCTACCATTCCTGGTGCTGAACTAGGTGGTAGTTCTGATGATGTCTTTGCTTGGGAAAAGTTGCCAGATTCTGTAGCCATTCTGGGTGCTGGTTACATTGCTGTCGAATTAGCTGGCGTGCTCCATACCCTTGGTGTGCAGACAGATTTATTCGTCCGTCGCGAGCGTCCGCTCCGTGGATTTGATAGTTATATTGTTGAGAGTCTAGTTCAAGAAATGGAAAATACTGGATTACACCTCCACACCCATAAGGTTCCTGCTAAACTTGAAGAAACTGAACAAGGCATTACCATTCATTTCGAAGATGGGAGCACTCATACTACCAGTCAAGTTATATGGGCAACTGGTCGCCGTCCAAATGTTGAAGGGCTCCAGCTTGAGAAAGCAGGTGTTACCCTCAATGAACGTGGTTTCATTCAAGTTGACGAATACCAAAATACAGTCGTTGATGGTATCTATGCTCTAGGAGATGTCACGGGTGAGAAAGAACTAACTCCCGTCGCTATCAAGGCTGGTCGTACCCTATCCGAGAGACTTTTCAACGGTAAAACCAATGCTAAAATGGACTACACTACTATTCCAACTGTTGTCTTCTCACATCCAGCTATCGGAACTGTCGGTCTGACTGAGGAAGAAGCTATCAAAGAGTATGGACAAGAAAACATTAAAGTTTATACTTCAAAATTTGCTTCTATGTATTCAGCAGTCACTAGCCACCGTCAAGAAGCCCGCTTCAAGCTCATTACAGCTGGTGAGAACGAAAAGGTAGTTGGCCTTCATGGTATCGGCTACGGCGTCGACGAAATGATTCAAGGTTTTGCAGTTGCTATCAAGATGGGAGCTACAAAAGCTGATTTTGATGCGACGGTCGCTATCCATCCTACAGGTTCAGAAGAATTTGTGACCATGCGTTAATACAAAAAAGACCATCTTGGTCACTCAGATTGAAGAAAAAGCCTATTTAGGACCATTTTCTTCAATCTTTTTCTTTTATTAGAGCAAATTATAAAACACTTAAAAATAGCATCCCATCAGGATTCCTAAGTGTTTGCACTATATGATAGCCAACTTCCATAAGGCTCATCTTTTTATTACTGATAAGATTTACCTGTGTTTTGAAAAATCTCTTGTCCTCCGGCTCTCTCTAAATCGGCCATTACAGATTTGTAACCTTTATTTTTAAAACAGGTTGACAATCATCCCCCTTCCAGTATAATAGTTACTATAAATTAAAAAAGAGGTTAACTATTATGAAAAAAGCACATATTTACGCTATTCCTGCTATTGGAGCTGCTCTGATTGCAGTATTAGCCCAAATCAGTGTCCCAATTGGACCTGTTCCGTTTACTCTACAAAACTTTGCTATCGGACTCATTGCTACTGTTTTTAGACCAAGGGAAGCTGTTCTCTCTGTTGGAATCTATCTTTTACTGGGTGTCATTGGTCTTCCTGTCTTTGCTAGCGGCAGAGCTGGTTTCCACGTTTTAATTGGGCCAAGTGCTGGTTATCTATGGTTTGACCTAGTCTATGCTGGGCTTGCTTCCTATCTGACTCATACGAATAGCAGTGTTGTACGTATTTTCCTAGCCAATCTCTTAGGGGATTCCCTTGTCTTTGTCGGTGGTATCCTCAGCCTCCACTTCCTCGCTGGTATGCCTTTTGATAAGGCACTGGCTGTCGGTGTCATTCCCTTTATCATTCCTGATCTTGCAAAAATTATTGCCATTAGTTTTATCGGACGACCACTCCTTCAACGTCTTAGTAATCAACCCTACTTTTCACATAAATAAAGAAAGGAGGTCGGGAATTTTCTCACAACCTCCTTTCGTCTGTTTTTATATGATTGCTTATTGATTTTTGAAGGCATCGACCATCACTTGAAACTCTTCGTTTGAAAGGGTGATTCCTTTCCCCATCTTAGTGTGGTCTGGACTCCAAGCACGAATGTCAAACTTTGCTGGTGCTCCGTTAAAGCTGACACGATTGATTTCCTTAGTCCAACCTTTTTCATTCTCTGAGAGCGTAAGTAAGTGTTCCTCGATTTCAAATGTAAATTCTGACATTGTATTCTCCTTTTGATTGTCTTCACTTGATTATTCGTAAAATCTTGTAGATTTTCTTAAAATTGTATATAATAATGTTAAAAAGAAGGGAGGCTCCGATGAAAGATTTATTTAAACACATTCAACAAAAGTTCCAAAGCTTTCTCGACGGGCGAGAAGAACTAGATCATTCCAAAGCCGACTCCCTGACAAGTGCCATTAAAGAGGCGCTCCTAAAAAAAACTGCTGTCCACATTATTTTTTCAGATACAAGTTTTACAGGGGATATCATCAAATATGATACGGACCGCCAGCAAATTATCGTAAAAAATTTTGCAAAAAATGTGACTCGCATTATTCGAATCCCAGATATTCAAAAAATAAGTTTTGTTCCCTTGACTGTCCAAACAGCCCAAAAAAATCGATTTAAGAAAGAGTGAGATGAGTTTTCTTCATCTCACTCTTTTCTATTAACGAATTTGTTCAAAATGAAGGTGAACAGCAATGTGTTCTCCGTAACCACTTCTCTCTAAATCACGTTGCAAACGGTAAGAGATATAGTGTTCAGCGATGGTAATGTAGCCTGCACCAAGCAAGCGATGCTCAACCATTGATTGAATCATACTGATAGTGGCACGCTCCACTTTTGCCTCTTCTAGATCCAAGACAACTTTCTTAGTTACCTGAGCTAGATTTTGACGTAAATCATCTGTCAAAACATAAACCGTTTGAGCAGCTTTGAGAATGGCTTGATAAATTTTATCTGGATCAAAGTCGGCAACTTGTCCATCACGTTTAATGACTTGCATAGGCTTCTCCTTTTAATTTGTATTTTCTTTAATGTCCGCTAACATTTTAGCTTCTTCTGCTGTTAATTCGTAATGTTCCAACAAATCTGGTCTACGCTCATAAGTTTTTTTGAGACTTTCATAGAGACGCCATTGACGAATCTTCTCATGGTGTCCACTCATAAGCACCTCTGGAACCACCATGCCTCGATAATCATAAGGACGTGTGTACTGAGGATATTCAAGGAGACCAGATGAAAAGCTATCATCTTGGTGACTGGTTTCCTTCCCAATTACTTCTGGTATCAAGCGAACCGTCGCATCAATCATGGTCATTGCTGCTAGTTCACCACCCGTCAGAACATAATCACCAAGAGAAATCTCATCTGTTACCAAGGTCTTAATGCGTTCATCATAGCCCTCGTAGTGACCACAGATAAAGATGAGTTCCTCTTCTTGTGCTAAATCTTCAGCATAAGCCTGGTCAAACTGCTTACCAGCAGGATCCAAAAGAATCACGCGCGGATTCTTCTTTTCAATAGCATCAAAGGCATCAAAGATTGGCTGCGCACGTAGCAACATGCCTTGACCACCACCGTAGGGTTCGTCATCGACATGACGAGCCTTTTCAGCATATTCACGAAAATTATGATACTGGATGTCAAGAAGTCCTTTTTCACGGGCCTTTCCAACGATGGAATGTTCTAGCGGTGAGAACATCTCTGGAAAGAGGGTTAAAATATCAATCTTCATCGTCTAACCCTTCTAAGAGTTCTACATCCACGCGCTTATTAGGAATATCAACATTGAGGACGACCGGTGGGATATATGGTAAAAGCAGATCACGTTTTCCCTTACGCTTAACTACCCAAACATCATTGGCCCCTGGTTGAAGAATTTCCTTAATGGTTCCAATCAAGTTATCACCCTCGTAAACCTCTAAGCCGATAATCTCGTGATAGTAAAATTCACCCTCATCCAGGTCATTAAGGTTTTCTTCCGCAACCTTCAAACTGTAGCCCTTGTATTTTTCGATATCATTGATGTGATACATATCCTTAAATTTGATGATATCAAAGTTTTTATGCTTACGGTGACTTGCGATAGTCACTGTTTGAACAAATTGATCCTTCTCATCAAATAAGGCAAGCTCTGCACCTTTTTTAAAGCGTTCTTCCGAAAAATCCGTCACAGATAAGACTCGCATCTCACCTTGTAAACCTTGCGTATTGACGATTTTTCCAACGTTAAAATAGTTCATTTGATCTCCTGTGTATGTTTCTCCCTATATTTTATCATGTTCCAGGGATTTTCACAAGTTGGATAAATATCATCTTACAGAGCTACTACTTCTTCAAAAAAATCACCAACTAGCTGATTAAACTCTTTAGGGTAATCATTCATCGGTTGGTGTTTACTATCTGAAATCGTTACTTGACGCGCATTGGGATTTAGAGCAATGATACCATCATAGATTATTTTTAGGTGTTTGGGAAAATCATTTTTTCCTCTTACTAATAGCATAGGAGGATTTCCTTGATAATCCTCTATCTCATGGACAGCTAAGAAACCTGTGATTCCAAGATTCAAGAAAACATCTCTCCCAGTTTCTATAATGGCCGTCTTGACTAATTCTCTTGTGATAGGATTATCACTACACATTTTTGAGTTCTTATCTGCAATCAACTTCCAAGGAATCGTTTTGTACATAAGAGAACTATATTTTATGCGATTTCTCTCTTTATCTGATAGGTATCGATGCTGTCCCCAACTATCTACCATGACCAAGGCTAGGACTCTTTCTGGATGGCGATAGGTGTACTCTTGAAGTGGATTCCCTCCCCAAGAATGACCAACCAATATCACCTTATCCAACTGGAAATAGGACAAAATAGCATCTACATCTTGAACAGCACCTTCTAAGTCGGGTAGGCCAACTTTCATAGGTGATTCACCCTGTCCTCTAACATTGACAAAGTAGAGGTCAAATCCTTCAAAGGCATCATACTGGTGGGCCCACATCTGACTACGTCCACAAGCTCCATGATAAAAAATAATGTGGCCTTTATTTGTGTTTCCAGGACGATGATAAACAACCAAATCACAATCTACGACTGGTATAATGTGACGTACCAAAGTCTCAGGTTTTCTGTTATAAAAAGCAATAGCTTCAGCTATATCATTTTGCTTCATTTCTAAACTCTCTCTTCTTTATCCTAGTATTATTCTTTTTATCTATTTTATCATGCTATATTAAAATCATCATTTTCTAAACTTAATTCCATTAAAAATTTTGAATTTTCTGTATCATTTAGATTAAGAAAAAGACTGCTAAGCAATCTTTACTTTTTTCTCATCAGATTCATGCCTAAAATTCCAGCAATAATCAGAGTGGCTCCTATCACATGGTAACTATAAATTGGTTCATAGAGGATAAGAGCTCCGCTTAGAATGGTCAAAACTGTTCCAAGATTGCCAAAGATACTGACGGTTGATGCTCCAAGTCGAACAATAGCATAGATAGAAAGACTACCAGTCACGATAGAGGCTAGTATTCCCAAATAGAGGATTGAAAGCAGATAAGGAAGCTGTCCGAGCGGTGCAACGTAGGCTAATATGTTGCCATCTAGATAGTGCGAGGTCAGACTCAGCGTATTAAAGGTGACGAAGCCAACACATATCACAACAGCTGTCATATCCATGGCCCGATAGCGACCTCCTTTAGCCTTGCTGAGAATATTGTTTATCGCATTTGCAAGAACGGATCCCAACATCAAGAGAAAGCCCAAGCTAGCAGTTTCCTTGCTAAAGTTGGCTCCTTTGCTAAGGAAGATGAAAACTACTCCTGCTACGGATAAAATTAAAAAGAACTTTTGCAGCAAACTTGTCTTTTCCTTGAGAAAGACCGATGCCAAAAGGAGAGTAAAAATCGGGACAAGCGCTTGTAAAATTCCAGCTTCAGAAGACGATATATACTGTAAAGCAAAGGATTGGAAAATAAAGAAGAGGAGTGGATAGAAAAGACTCATAGGCAGAATAGAAAGAATAGTTTTTCTACTTAAACTCACATTGATAAGTTTTGTTTGATGAAGGATGACCAATACCAGAGCAGCGATTGTATAGCGATGTGCCAAGTTTGTAAGAGGACTGGCATAGCCCAAAGCTATCTTAGTAAATAAAAAAGAAAAACCAATGATGGCTGAAAAGGATAAGGCCGCTAGGTATGCTTTTGTTTTCTCGTTCATAGATTGTTACTCCCTTTAAAAGTAGCCAGTCTCAAGATTGATTGACTAGAATTCTTTGAGACTGTCTTTCCATTTTAGCATAGTAAAATCCTAGATACTATTTCTAGGATTGATATTTTATGTCTACTATCCCTCTTTCAAGCTGATAAATTCTTTCTCATTAACTATAAAGGAGTCGGCTATTCTGATCTGCTTTTCTAGTTCTTGTCTCACAAGTTATAGCTTGTCTACCTCTTGGAGATTCCTTACTTTGATAATATAAACTACCAGTTTCATTGTTTTCTATTTACTAGCTAGACCAATATAGGTAAAATCTTCTTTATTAGTAAAAAATCATTTCTTATTCTCTTAGAAGTTCTCCAAAAAATTTTCCAAATCTCGTTCATGGTGATACTTGATGGCAGCTTTCTTATCTTTTTCAAAAATGGTCTTGGTTAGATCAATATGGTTGATGGCTGCGATTGCGACGGTGTAGTGAATAATATCAGCCAGTTCTTTTGCAAGTTCCTCGTTAGAATCCTGAACCCCTTCTTTTCGCCCAGAGCGTCCATTCAAAACCTCAGCGACTTCTCCAACTTCCTCCACTAGCTTGATAAAAAGACCTTCCTCAGTCCGAGATTGCTGGTAATGTTCTAGCAAATAGGCTTGTAGTTGTCTAACTGTTAAATCCTTCATATCCTACTCCTAGCAAAAAAGCGAGACTTCCGTCCCGCTTTTCTTATTTTTCGTCAATAACGATTCTTACTTTTTTGTCTTCAGTTGGGACAGAGTAGACAATCGTTCTTATCGCAGAGATAGTGCGACCCTTACGACCAATCACACGACCCACATCGCTTTGGTCAAGATCCAAATGATACTCCAAAAATTCTGGTGTATCTTCAATCTTGATAGTTAAGGCATCTGGTTGTGAAATCAAAGGTTTCACAATTGCAATAATGAGATTTTCAATCGTATCCATCTGTCAACCTACTTTAGAATTATTTAGAGAATTTAGAATCGTGGAATTTCTTCAATACGCCTTCTTTTGAAAGGATGTTGCGTACTGTATCTGAAGGTTGAGCTCCATCAGCCAACCATGCAAGAACGCGGTCTTCTTTCAAAGTTACTTGGTTTTCAACAACAAGTGGGTTGTAAGTTCCAACTGTTTCGATGAAACGTCCATCACGTGGTGAACGTGAATCTGCTACGTTAATACGGTAGAAAGGTTTTTTCTTAGAACCCATACGAGTCAAACGGATTTTTACTGCCATTTTTAATATCTCTTTTCTTTTATTTTTTTAGTTCGGTGAAATAGCTGAGCTATTTAGCACATGTTCTATTATAGCAGATTTCTAAGAGGTGTCAAGAAAAAAACTTGACAGACTTTAAAATTTTTAAATTTTTTAGAAATTTGTTAGACTAATAGAGATAAATTAGAAAGAGAAACTTTATGAATACTAGTCTAGAGAACATTTACAAAGACCATCAGGTTAAGCCTTATATCTCTCCTGATCGTGATATAGAGGCTTGGCTACAAAATCCCAAGCCTGTCCCAAAACGAAATATGGAATTATTAGAAGACAATCTCCTGGCAGGAGATATTATCCTTCTCTGGAGAATCAACTTTGGAACTTTCACCACTGAAACTTGGTTTCCAAAATATTTTGAGTATACTTATGGTATTGATGCCCCAAAACATTTAGAAACGCTTGTTGAAAAAGGCTATGCTCTTGTTGAAACTGCTTTTGATTCGCTGGATCATATCAATGCTACAATGAAAAAGAACATCCTTAAAAAGAAGGGTGTTACTGGACTCTCTAAGATGAAGGCTGCAGATCTGGACCAAGCCCTTCATGACCATTTTTCAGAAGAATTAGCTAGTCTCTTTTCGATTCGCGGTTATAAACTAACTCCAAAAGGAGAACAGGCTCTCAAGGACCATCAGGCAATCATTGACCGCCATCCAAAGAAGAATCTTTAATCAACCAAGTCAGGTTGATTTTTTTGAAAACAGTTTCTTAAAAAAATCTAATCAATTCACTTACGAGAAAAAAATTTTTATGATAGACTGATTTCTAATCAAAAAGAAACGGAGACTATAATGCCTAGAAATTTTAAAGAAGCTCTTTTATTTACAACACTAATGTGTTCCATGATGGTACTCGGTATGTCTATTTGGAACCTTTTTATTGTTGGTCAACTTTCACTACATCATTTATCCCTTGGCTACATTCCTGGTTTTGTCACAGCCTTTTTATTGGATGTCATCCTTGTTGGACCAATCGTTAAGTCAATTGCCTTTCGTATCCTCAAGGATCATCATAAACGCTGGCAGAAAATCATTACAATTTCTGGAGGAATGGCAGTTCTCATGGTCACTTTCATGTCCTTCTATGGACTTTTTTACAATGGCATTGCTATCACACCCAAGACCTATCTAAGTGCCTGGACTGTAAACTTTATTGCAGCTCTTCCTCTAAATTTCCTAATTGTTGGACCAATTGCCCGTTTTATACTAAGTTCTTTTCAGAAACCATTTACTGGGGAAAAAGAAGTTGAAGATTTTCAAGATGATGATGAAATCCCAACTATTATCTAAACTATTTCTGTAAACTACTAATATTTGAAATCCACTTTCAATTAGGGTACAATGGTAGAAATGATTTTTGAAAGGATTACCATGAAAAAAATAGCAACACTTCTATTAATCTCAACTTTTGCCCTTGCTGGATGTAGCAGTATCCAACGTAGTCTTCGAGGGGATGACTATGTAGATTCTAGCTTGGCTGCCGAAGAAAGTTCCAAAGCAGCTGCCCAATCTGCCAAGGATCTTAAAGACGCCTTGACAAATGAAAATGCCAATTTCCCACAACTATCTAAAGAAGTTGCTGAAGACGAGGCTGAAGTTATTCTCCATACAAGTCAAGGAGATATCCGCATCAAACTCTTTCCAAAGCTAACCCCTCTTGCGGTTGAAAATTTCCTAACTCATGCTAAGGAAGGCTACTACAATGGCGTTACCTTCCACCGAGTGATTGATGGCTTTATGGTTCAGACTGGTGATCCAAAAGGAGATGGTACAGGTGGTGAATCTATCTGGCACGATAAGGACAAAACAAAAGATCAAGGAACTGGTTTCAAGAGCGAAATCTCTCCATATCTCTATAATATCCGTGGTTCTCTCTCCATGGCTAATACTGGCCAACCAAATTCCAATGGTAGCCAGTTCTTCATCAACCAAAATACGACAGACATTTCTGCCAAACTGCCTACAAGTAGCTATCCAAAGAAAATTATCGAAGCCTATAAAGAAGGGGGCAACCCTAGTCTAGACGGAAAACACCCTGTCTTTGGTCAAGTGATCGACGGTATGGAAGTTGTTGACAAGATTGCCAAGGCTGAGAAAGACGAAAAAGACAAACCAACTACTGCTATCACTATCGACAGTATCGAAATTGTTAAGGACTACGATTTTAAATCTTAAAAACCAAAAAAATACAGTATCCAATCTTGGTACTGTATTTCTTTTACTCTCATTTTAAGTTAAGTTGTTAAAATCCCAGATTTGGTCCATCCAGCCTTCATAGAAGTCTGGTTCGTGGCAGACCATAAGGATAGAACCCTTATACTCTTTTAGAGCACGTTTGAGTTCATCCTTAGCATCCACATCCAAGTGGTTGGTTGGCTCGTCCAGCACCAAAACGTTGTTTTCACGATTCATCAAGAGACAGAAACGAACCTTAGCTTGTTCTCCACCTGATAGAACTTGAATCTGGCTTTCGATATGCTTGGTTGTCAAACCACAGCGGGCAAGGGCTGCACGGACTTCTGCTTGGTTGAGAGCTGGAAAGGCATTCCAAACTGCTTCTAAAGGTGTCTGACGATTGCCACCTTCCACTTCTTGTTCAAAGTAACCAAGTTCTAGATAGTCACCACGTTCAACTTCTCCAGCAATTGGGGGGATAATGCCCAAAAGAGACTTCAAGAGGGTTGTTTTACCGATACCATTGGCACCAATAATGGCGACCTTCTGATTGCGTTCAAAGGTAAGATTTAATGGTTTTGTAAGTGGGCGGTCGTAACCAATCTGCAAGTCCTTAGCTTGGAAGATAAAGCGTCCAGGTGTACGAGCTGGTTTAAAATCAAAGGAAGGCTTTGGTTTCTCGCTTTGGAGTTCGATGATATCCATCTTATCCAATTTCTTCTGGCGAGACATGGCCATGTTTCGTGTTGCAACACGCGCCTTATTACGGGCTACGAAATCCTTGAGATCCGCAATTTCTTTCTGTTGACGCTCATAGGCTGCTTCCAGCTGCGATTTCTTCATGGCATAGACTTCTTGGAACTGGTAGTAATCTCCAGAATAACGAGTCAACTGTTGATTTTCAACGTGATATACGATATTGATCACATCGTTGAGGAATGGAATATCGTGCGAAATAAGGACAAAGGCATTCTCATAATTCTGCAGATAACGCTTGAGCCAGTCAATATGCTCAGCATCCAAATAGTTAGTTGGCTCGTCAAGCAACAAGATATCTGGCTTTTCAAGAAGAAGTTTGGCCAAAAGCACCTTGGTTCTTTGTCCACCTGACAAGGCTGTTACGTCTGTATCCATACCATAATCCATGACACCAAGGGCACGCGCTACTTCGTCAATCTTAGCATCTAATGTATAGAAATCACGACTTTCCAAACGGTCTTGGAGTTCGCCAACTTCTTCCATCAATGCATCAATATCAGCTCCCTCTTCTGCCATTTCCATGTAGAGTTCATTGATACGTGCTTCGGCTTTGAATAATTCGTCAAAAGCTGTACGAAGAACATCACGCACAGTTTGGCCTTCTTTAAGCACCGCATGCTGATCTAGGTAGCCAGCTGTAACATATTTAGACCATTCCACCTTACCTTCATCAGGTAACATTTTACCAGTCACGATGCTCATAAAGGTTGATTTTCCTTCACCATTGGCACCAACTAAGCCGATATGTTCACCTTTGAGGAGACGGAAAGATACATCTTCAAAAATCGCACGGTCACCAAAACCGTGACTCAAATTTTTAACTTCTAAGATACTCATTTAAATTCCTTATCTTGTTTTTATGTAGTAATTTATAGAGGAGCCAAGCCAGGTAGCCACCTAGAGTATTGGTCCACAAATCATCAATCTCAAAGACCCGATTAAAGTCCAAGAAAAAGTCTAAAACTAGTTGCGTGCATTCAATTCCCAAGCTCAATAAAAAGCTAAACAAAATCACTTTCTTAGTATTTCTTAGACTAGGCATGAGAAAGAGAAGTTGGAAAATCAGCGGGAAAAGTAAAAGGATATTTAAGGCGTTTTGCAAAAATATCCAGAATAGCTGCAGAAGGCTAGTCACTTCACCCAGTCTCCAGAGGGAGTTAAAAGGCGTCAAAAGAAAAACCAGGCGTCCAAAAGTTTGAATACCTGGAGTTTCCACTCCTGTAGGAAGTTGAGGTTGGGGACTAAAACAAAAACAGACGATACAAAGACTGTATAAAAGCACTCCCAAGCTTAGTAATGTTTTTCGACTCATCTTATGGATTTACTTCCGCTACTGCTTTTTGGCGATCACGCTTCATGGTATTTGAACGCAATTGTCCACAAGCCGCATCGATATCTGTACCATGTTCCTGACGAACGACACAGTTGACACCTTTTTTCTTGAGTGTATCATAGAAAGCCATGACACGTTCTTTAGGGCTTCGGCTATACTGGTCATGTTCACTAACTGGGTTGTAAGGAATCAAATTGACATAAGACAATTTCTTGATATTCTTAAGCAATTCAGCCAACTCAAGCGCTTGTTCAACTCCATCGTTAACTTCATTGAGCATGATATACTCAAAAGTCACACGGCGATTGGTAGTTTCGATGTAGTACTCAATAGCTGCAAAGAGTTTTTCAATTGGAAAGGCACGGTTAATCTTCATGATGCTTGAACGAAGTTCATTGTTTGGTGCATGAAGAGAAACAGCAAGGTTGACCTGAACTCCTTCATTAGCAAATTCACGGATTTTGTGAGCCAAACCAGAAGTTGATACGGTGATATGGCGAGCACCGATAGCCATTCCCTTATCGTCGTTGATAGTACGGATAAAGTTCAAGACATTATTGTAGTTATCAAAAGGTTCTCCAATCCCCATTACAACGATATGACTAACACGTTCATCTTGTCCACGTTCGTCAAAATATTTTTGGACTAACATAATCTGCGCAACGATTTCACCGTTATTGAGGTCACGTTGCTTCTTGATCAAGCCTGATGCACAGAAGGTACAACCGATATTGCATCCTACCTGAGTCGTTACACAGACTGACAAACCGTAGTGTTGACGCATCAGCACTGTCTCAATCAACATCCCATCTGGCAACTCAAAGAGATACTTTACAGTACCATCAGCCGATTCTTGAACGATGCGTTGTTTCAAAGGGTTGACTACAAATTGGTCGTTGAGTTTGGCAATCAAATCCTTAGACAAGTTGGTCATTTCTTCGAATGACTGGACACGTTTACGGTAAAGCCACTCCCAGATTTGATCGGCACGGAATTTCTTTTCTCCCTGCTCCAAGACCCATTCTTGCATGCCTTGACGTGTTAAACTATAAATAGACGGTTTCATGTTTTCTCCTTATTCTCTAATCTTTCTGACGGATGACGAAATGACGTTGCCCCTTGTCTTCTTTCTGAGATTTCTGTTCTTTTGAACGGCGTCTATTTCTCTTGTCCGTATGATTTTTTTTCTTACTTTGGGAAGTTTTTTTCCCTTTGCGAGAATCCTTTTCTTCCTCTTTTTTGCGCATCTTTTGGTCAAACGGTGCTCGTTTAGGAACTTCATTTTCTAGAACAAAATAGGCACAACCATAGCTACAATACTCAAGTAGGTAATCTTGTAAACGACTGATTTTCTCAAGAGACTCTTCAGCTCGCTCATTCTTGTAGAAACCTCGTAAGCGCAGCTGCTCATTGCTCCAGTCTCCTACAATATAATCGAACTTACTTAAAACTTCAGAAAAGCGTTGAGTAAATGCCGTTGCATCAAAAGCATCCTTACTATTTTCAACCAAAGTAAAGGTAAACCCTTCAGCTTCGACTTTATCTCCAGATAGATGAAATTCAGGACCAGGGAATTTATTGTAATTATATAATTCGGGTGCAATCTCTTTACGCATAATATTCCTTTTTAACGTTTACTTAGTACTCTATTTTACCATATTTTCGCCACATTTTCACCTTTAGCATTAAAATGAAAAAAGTCTGACGATTTAAGAATCTCTATCTAAAAACTCGACTTTCATGGACAAGAAAAAAACTGGGTCTTCCCAGTTTTGAGTGATTATAGGTAAAGTAATTTGAAAAGCGCTACTGCTGCAATACCAGCTGCAATCGGTGCAACTACTGGTACCCAAGCATACCACCATTTTGAATCACCCTTGTGTTGACCAAGGATTGATTTTGGAAGGAAGGCATGAAGGAGACGTGGTCCAAAGTCACGAGCTGGGTTCAAACCAGGTCCAGTAGGTCCGCCAAGTGAAGTAACCAAGGCCATTACTAGGAAACCAAGTGCCAAGTGTGCAACAGAAAGTCCTGAAGCTGTATGAGGCGCTACTTGAGCTTTAATTGCCAAATCAGAGAAGTCAACATTTTGACCAGCTTGAGTTGCCATTTGTTTCATGTATTGTAGAACTTCAGCACCAAAGAAGTTTTTTGTCAAACCAAGTGCTGCAAAGAAAAGAACGAATGAACCAACGAACTCGTTGATAAAACCATTAACTGTTGCAGCGAAGCGTGATTCTTTTGTTCCGTGGTCGATACTTGAAATTGTTGAGAAAGTTCCCAAGATATTGTTTGCTTTTTCAGTTTGCAAGTAGTAAGGACGGTGAGTTGCAACAACCAAGGCTTGTCCGAAGATTGCTCCCAAGACTTGTGCAACGATGTATGGTGCTACTTGTGCCCAAGGGAAAAGTCCGCTAACTGCTAGACCAAGAGTGAAGGCTGGGTTGATGTGGTTACCAGAAACATTACCAAACATCAAGGCAGGGATCATAACCCCCATACCGTAACCAACAGCGATAACGAGCCAGCCACTTTGGTGACCTTTCGTACCTTTAAGTTCAACGTTGGCAACTGCACCATTTCCCAAGATAATCAAGATGGCTGTTCCCAAAAATTCAGTGGCATATTTGACTGCCCATGCGAAATCCATTGATAGATTCTCCTTAATATTTTTTAGACAATCCCTATTCTATCAATTTTTAAGCCTTTTAGCAACAGATTTTCTAAAAGAATCCTGCGGGAAAACGCTTTTATTTCAGCTCTTCAAAAAAGACCTAACAAACCTAGTTTGTTAAGTCCTAATTTTGATTATTCTTGACGCTGACCAAAGTCCTTAATCATCTGATCCATTTCTTCACGACTTGGCGTCGTTAGCATATAGAGAAAGTCTCCTTGCAATTCTGCAAAGGCTGCAGGCATGATTTTCTTAACCTTAAATTGCTGACCATATTTGGCGAGCAAGTCTTCTTCTGAATAAACATAGTTGGCATTAGCGCGACGAGATGTTGCCAAGCAGTATAGAGGCTCGAATTGAGAAGCTGGGAATGGTTCACCTGCAACGATCGCTGCATAGCCCTTATACAAGTCAAAAGAATGGGCATAGTTATAGACATCAATTGTGAAGCCACCCGCTGGACGATTATTGTACTCAATGACAATATAATCATCACCTTCACGGAAGAACTCGATATGGAAGAAACGTTCTTTCATGCCAAATTCTTTAACGATTGCCTCACCATACTTGCGCAATTTTGGATCCATATCTTTAAGAACATAATAAGAATTGTCCATCTTGTAAATCATGAGATCAAGCGGTGTATGTGCATAGTCAAAGGTTGTAGAAAAGACAATATTTCCATCTCTATCTACCAAACCATCGAAGGTACAGATTTCACTAGAGGTAACAAATTTTTCAAAGAAATAAACGGTTGAATGGTCCCACTCTGCCTTGAAATGATGGATATCCTCTTCTGTTTCAAGCTTGAAGGTTGCTGCCGCTCCCACTCCATTGTCAGGTTTGGCAATCATCGGAAGGCCAATTTCTTTCACAGCTTTGTCAACATCTGCTTCTGTTTCAATGACAGCACCTGGAACCACTGGAACTCCAGCTTTTTTGAAGAGTTTCTTCATTTCAGACTTGAACTTGGTCTTTTTGAGATCGTCTGGTTTGGTACCAAAGACATTAAATTGTTCACGAAGAGCAGCATCCAACTCTAGCCAGTATTCATTGTGAGATTCGATACGGTCAATTGGACCATGCTTATAAAAGAGAAAGGCAACTGCACGTTTAACTTCATCAATATTTTCAAGATTATCAACACGGAAATACTCAGTCAAGCTATTGCGCAATGGCTCATCTAGTTGTTCATAGGGTTCTTGCCCAATCCCTAGAACAGTGATTCCTTTATTAGCTAGTTCAATACTAAATTGTTGGAAATTTTGTGGGTAATAGGGTGAAATTACAAGATAATTCATAAGCGACTCCTTTTATAGACTCATATGACCGAGGAAATAAGACATTTGTTTGCGCCACCAATCCCAATCATGGGCAACATCGTGCCCCCATTCTGCAAACCAGGCAGGAATTTGTTTTTGGTCAAAGGCTTCTTTTAACTTGTAGTAAGAAGGCAGGCCATCATGCTCCCAAGCACCTAAGCCAGTACAAATCACAATCTCAGCCTGACGGTAACGGTCAATAAACCAACCATCATTTTGATTCCAGATATAATCTACTGGTGAATTTTGATAGATGGCATCATCATTGTAGTAGTCACCTACAAAGAAACGCGCGTCGTAGACACCACTAAGAGCAATGACTTTGGTGAAGACATCCGGATGCTGCAGGAAGAAGTTTAGGGCATGATAAGCGCCCATTGAGCAACCTGTTGTCATCATACCGTCAAACCAGCCTGTTTTGTGCTTGATAAAAGGAATGGCTTCTTCAATCACGTATCGCTCATAAGCACGGTGCATTTCAGCTTGGTCATGACCATTTTTCCATGTTGCTAGCCAACTCTCACTATCGACACTTGAAAGGGTAAAGAATTGCACTCGACCTTCCTCGATAAAGGATGCACATGCATCAATCATGCCAAAATCATAGTATTCATTGTGGCTACCACCTGAGGAAGCAAAGACAACCACTGGGATACCTGCGTGTCCGTAACGATTAACATACATTTCACGGTTAAGATGACCACTCCAGTGACTAAGATGTTCAATATGCATATCCTGTCTCCTTTATACTAATTACCAATTTTCTGCAAAAAAGCGTAGGCAAGCTGGAAGATTTTCTGACCATGTCACTTCATGGTGAATGGCTCCAGCCTGAACCTTGAGTGAGAGATTTTCCAACTGCACTCCTCCCGCTATCAAATCATGATAATAGCGAAGGGAAGAGTCGATATAGGCCTGCTTAATATTGCCAGCCATGAGGGTCTTGTCTGTATCATCAGCTTCTTCCGTTCCAACATAGATAAAAATTCGTTGGTCAGGTAAGAGTTTTTTACGCTCGATATAGCGATCAAAGGCCTCTTGGTGAAGCCAGTTAGCTGATGAGAAAACTCCCAAGCAACCAATCTGATCTTGATACTCCAAGCCGATAAACTGGGTAATATTACCTCCCAGAGAAGAACCAACCATAGCAGTGTGCTTGCGGTCAGACTTTGTACGATAGTTTTCGTCAATAAAAGGCTTAACCACTTCCATGACAAACTCAGCATACTCTACTCCCTTACCACCAAATTGTTGGCCAGGAATGTTTGACTCTTGGAATTTCCATGCCGCATACTCATTCATCCGTCCAAGTCCATCATTGTCAATAGCCACAACAATCATACGGCTGATATCTGGATTTCGCTTGATGGCTGGGATAATCTTCCAGGAATGTCCAACGTAAGATTCCTTACTATAAAAGACGTTTTGTCCATCGTGAAAATACACAACTGGGTAGCTTCTATCCGTGTCTTTATCATAGTTTTTGGGGAGGAGAACACGTACCCGGCGCTCCTTACCTGTGTAGGGAACCACTAATTTATGCTCTCGCATTTTTAGATAAAAATAAGATTGATTCATTGTCAGAAAACTCTCTATATTCAAAATTTTACCTAATTATATCATAAAAATAGAAAAAAAGTCAGTTTCCGTCCAAATTTAGGACAATAAACTAACTTTTCTTACTTATTTTATTTTTTCCTCTGGTTTTTCTGATTAAAGGAGGTCATCAATTAGCTCATCAACTGCATCCTTCTCAGCTTGAGGCGTAATTTCAGTAATCATGATTCCTGCTACTGCACGTTCAACCAAACCTTCGACATCCATTCGCGCTTCATACTGCTCAGCATTCTTAATCTTAGGATTTGTCTTCGGACGATCGGGTGCAAAAATCGTACAACAGTCTTCAAATGGCTGAATAGAAATTTCAAAGGTATCAATTTCCTGAGCAATATCAATGATTTCCAACTTATCCATAGTCACAACTGGACGGATAATTGGGGTATTGGTCACCGCGTTGATAGCCTGCATACTTTCAAGGGTTTGGCTTGCTACCTGACCAAGGCTTTCCCCATTGATGATAACCAAGCCATTTCGTACCTCACGGATACGGTCAGTAATCCGCATCATAAAGCGACGAGTCAGTGTCATAAGATAAGCTTCTGGAGCCTTAGCCTTGATTTCCTCTTGAATCTCCGTGAATGGCACTTCGATAAACTGGATATTACCACCGAATTTGGTCAATTTACGGGTCAAATCTTGCGCTTTCTTGAGGGCACCTGGACTTGTGTATGGAGGGCTAGCAAAGTGAACAGCCTCGATATCCACTCCACGTTTTAGAGCTAGATATCCAGCAACAGGGGAGTCAATCCCACCTGACAACATGAGCATCCCTTTTCCAGAAGTTCCAACTGGCAAACCACCTGCTCCTCGAATGGTCTCATATGAAAGGTAGGCTGCTTCCTCACGAATCTCCACCTGAAGGTTAATATCCGGATGTTTCATTTGTGCTTGTACATTTGGAATAGCATCAAATACTGCTCCACCAAGTGTCTGATTGAGTTCACGACTATCGAGTTCAAAGTTGTGGTCGCTGCGTCTACTAGAAATTTTAAAGGTCATACCTTCCTTGTAGATGTCCTTCATAATCTCTTGGACAGTAGACTTCAGAACCTCGACAGATTTTTCAACCTTGTATACAGGTGAAAAGTTTTGAATCCCGAAAACTTGCTTGAGAGATTCTGCCACTGGCTCATAATCTGCCCCATTCAGATAAGCATGGGCACGATCGCGGTCTGCTGTCACTTTAACTTGAGGATAGATGGATAAAACGTCCGAGATATTATTACGTAGTTTATTGATGAAACGCATACGGTTTTTACCTTTGGTTGAAAGCTCACCATAGCGAATCATAATTTCTGAATACTGCATGAATACTCCTATCTTACTTTTTTAGTTTGATTGTAGATTAATTTTAATTTAGTCAAAAATTGCTCAACCTGACTCATATCATTTTCTAGGTCTAGACTGAGACGAACTGCTGACTGGGCTTTATCCTTATCAATGCCCATAGCAATCAGGGTCCCAGCAGGTTTCCCAGCCTTGGACGAGCAAGCTGACGTTGTAGAAATGAAAATATCATAGTCTTCAAAAGCATGAACGATGACTTCACCACGAACCCCCTTAATCCCAAAGGTCAGAATATGAGGTGCAAAGTCTTCCTCATCTGAGAAGACAAAAATATCTGGATATTCTAGAAGGGCTTGACGGATGACTTCCTTCATCTGACTTGTTTTGTTCGTAAACAAATCAAGTTTTTCCATAGACAAACGTAGAGCCTTGGCGGTTGCTGCAATACCTGCTACATTCTCAGTAGTTGAACGATAATCACTCTCTTGTCCACCACCAGTTAATAGTGGCATAATCTTCTTACCTGACTTGATATAGACAAATCCAACACCACGAACGCCGTGAAACTTGTGACTCGAGAAAGTCGCAAAGTCCACTCGGTCTGTCAAATACTTTTCTGTCGGAATCTTAGCCAAGGCTTGAACCGCATCAACATGGAAGGAGATAGTCGGCTTATCTGCTAAAAGTTCTGAGATAGCTTCAATAGGTTGGATTGAACCAATTTCATTGTTAACAGCCATGATAGAAACTAAGGTCGTATCAGCTCGAAGCAAATTTGCTAAGGCATCTACATCTACAAAACCTTTTTCATCTACTGGCGCAAAATCCACTTCAAAACCTTGACTTTTCAGCCAAAGAGCAGACTCCTTAACCGCTGGGTGTTCAATCTCAGACACAATAATGTGTTTACCAAACTGAGCTTTTTCAAACGCAACCCCTTTGATAACCCAGTTATCTCCTTCAGTGCCACCAGATGTAAAGTAGATTTCTTCGCTTTTCTTACCAATTAAATCTGCAATCTGTTGACGAGAAGCATCTAAGATTCGTGTTGCCTGCTCCCCCAAACGATGGAGACTAGATGGGTTACCAATAATTTTTGCAGACACCTGCATATAGGTTTCAAGTGCTTCTGGATAGGGCTTTGTAGTTGCCGAATTATCAAAGTAAATCATGGTTTCTCACGCTTTCTAAAATCACTCCTTCTATTGTATCACGAAACAGTTCAGGCGACAAGAAAGGCAGTTCAGGTTCATTTAAGTTTTTTTTAAAGATTTTCGGTATAATGAATTTTAGTAAAGGAGAGATATTATGTCTAATTATCGTAGAACATCAAAACCCAAAACGGAACACATCAAAAAAGGATTTACTGTTTTTCAAAAAACGATTGCTACTATCGGTAGTATTCTGGGGCTGATTACTGCAAGCATCACCATCATGAATGCTATGAATAACAACAACAATAATAATAACTCTAAAAAAGAAACTACGACAACCCAGACAACTGTCATAAAAGAGATTCAAAAGGAATCCCCTAAAGAGAACACTACTCCAAACAAGGACAATACTTCTACAAAGGACAACACACAAGAAGAGACGACAACACAATCTAGTAGTAGTGTAGAAGATAAGAAAGAAGATACTAGCAGTAAAAAAGAACAACCGACTGTTCCTTCTTCTAGCACTCAAACAACAGATACAAAAACGTCTACTACTAATGGAGCTTCCTAAAAGAACGATCTAACAGCCAGTGATTGAATCGCTGGTTTTTTATTGCTATCTTCAGCATTTATCAGCAAAAGTTGATCTTTGCAACAGAAAAATGATCAGCCTTTAAACCAATCATTTTTTGAATATATTTTATACTCAATGAAAATCAAAGAGCAAACTAGGAAGCTAGCCGCAGGTTGCTCAAAACACTGTTTTGAGGTTGTGGATAGAACTGACGAAGTCAGTAACAAATATACGGCAAGGCGACGCTGACGTGGTTTGAAGAGATTTTCGAAGAGTATTAGCTAAAAACTAAAAATAGATAGTTTAAAATAGATACCAGTACTAGAACTCCGTTATTTATCAAATGAACAGCTATGGAATCAAGGATATTCCCTCTACGAGCATAGGCTAAGTAAAATATCACTCCTAGTAAAAAATAAGTTACAAACTCTATCGGATAAAACATATGCAGGTAGCCAAAAATCGCAGAACTTATTAGCAATTTCAACCACTTTTGATCTTCTTTAAAAAAATAGTGGCTGAAGAATCCTCTAAATACTAATTCTTCCATGATTGGAGCAAATATACCAATTGCAAAATGAAAGGCGATGAAAAATAGAGGAAAAACACGAGTGACCTGCTCGCTTGTAGCCAGCAAGGCAGCATCGTTAGCGGATGTTGGATTTCCAGTAACCACTTGGATTAGGAGGGTACCTACAATCGCTACTAGTCGAGTAGCCACATAAAATAAAAGGGCTATTCCAAAATCCTTCCAGGTAAATTTGAGAGTCTTCTGCTGGTCTGGAACTTTCTTTTTATACTGTCTCCAAACAGCAACTAGCAAGAAGGTAGCAAGTACCAAATACCCAATACTAGTCGTCCACTTTAAGGATAGAGAACTAGAGTCTTCGAGAGTCAGCATTCTCATGGGAAATGTATTTACATTTATAATCAGTAAGATCATTCCTATAAATTTTAAAATATTTTTCAACTTTTGCACATCAATACCTCTTCTTTCCTTAACTCCAGCATCTCTACTTACTAAGAAAGCTCATCTGTGTTTTCTTTCCTCGTTATAGATTTCTACTCCCTTGATCATAGATAGTAAAACAAGGATAACTCCAATATCCAAATTGATTAAACTACCTCCATTAGCAAATAAATACAAACCCAAGCAGGCTTGTGCTAAAGGAAAGATATATTTCTTAAATTTCATAGATACTCCCCAAAGCTTTCTACAAATAAATGAATAGAATAACTCCTTAGTCTTACTCACAAGAGAACATCAAATTTCAGATTTACTTTTCTCTACTAGCTACCTCTAAAGCTAAGCTGACAATGACTCTTCTGATTAACTTGTAAGATCTGCTCTATTCTTTTAGGGTTGAACCAGACTACCGATCTACTAAATCATGTTTAGGAACAATCATAGTTTAGCATTTATTTCCAGGAAAAGATTGCTCTTTCTTAAATTGTCATCAAAACATCCTAAATGGTAGAAATTGGCTTGCGACTTAACCCAATCGAAAGTTCTTCGTCCCAAGTTAAAAATATTCTGGTCAAAGAACTTCAGTGGCCATCAGCTTCCTCACTTTAAGAAAAAGCGAACAAGACCAGATTCTGTTCATCAGAAAACTAGTTCTGTCCGCTTTTTATAATCGAGATTAGTCTCTTGATCCAATCTCTATGACTCGAATGCTTTTACATCATCTTATTCGTCGTCTTTTTTCTTTCCCATAGCAAACATACCAAGAAGTGCTCCTACAAGACCTACGGCTGCAAGGCCAGCATTTTCTTTAGTGCCTGTCTCTGGGAGTTTGTATGGATGACTTGCAGGTGCTTGATAAGTCTTATCTTGTGACATAGTAAGAGCTACAAGAGACTGCTCATCTGTGTATTCTGGAACCTCATGGATAGCTCCTTCTGCTCCATTGACACCACCTGTGAATTCTGGGCTTACTTCCTGAACAGCTGCTGCTTCACCATTCACTCCATCAGTAAATTCTGGGACTTCATGAATAGCTGCTTCACCTGCTGTGCCAATTGCTCCTGTGTATTCTGGAACTTCATGAACAGCTGCTTCGACTGCGTTAACGCCACCCTTGAATTCTGGGACTTCTACTACTGGTGCTGCTTCGTCACCTGCTGTACCAATAGCTTCAGTGTACTCTGGTACTTCATGAACAGCTGCTTCGACTGCGTTAACGCCACCCTTGAATTCTGGGACTTCTACTACTGGTGCTGCTTCGTCACCTGCTGTACCAATAGCTTCAGTGTACTCTGGAACTTCATGAACAGCTGCTTCGACTGCGTTAACGCCACCCTTGAATTCTGGGACTTCTACTACTGGTGTTGCTTCGTCACCTGCTGTACCAATAGCTTCAGTGTACTCTGGAACTTCATGAACAGCTGCTTCGACACCATTTACTCCACCTGTAAATTCTGGGACTTCTACTACTGGTGGTTGGATTTTATCTGCTGCTTCATTTTCTTCAATGTACTCTGGAACTTCATGAACAGCTGCTTCGACACCATTTACTCCACCAGTAAACTCTGGGAATTCTACTACTGGTGCTGCTTCATCGCCTGCTGTGCCAATAGCTTCAGTGTACTCTGGTACTTCATGAACAGCTGCTTCAACACCGTTTACTCCACCTGTGAATTCTGGAACTTCTACTACTGGAGATGGTTCGTCGCCTGCTGTTTCAATTGCTCCTGTGTACTCTGGAACTTCTACTACTGGAGATGACTCGTCACCTGCTGTTCCAATTGCTCCTGTGTACTCTGGGACTTCTACTACTGGAGCTGGCTCGTCGCCTGCTGTGCCAACTGCTCCTGTGTACTCTGGTACTTCTACTACTGGAGCTGGCTCGTCGCCTGCTGTGCCAACTGCTCCTGTGTACTCTGGAACTTCTACTACTGGAGCTGGCTCTTCGCCTGCTGTGCCAACTGCTCCTGTGTACTCTGGAACTTCTACTACTGGGGCTGGCTCTTCGCCTACTGTGCCAATTGCTCCTGTGTACTCTGAAACTTCTACTACTGGGGCTGCTTCATCACCCTTACTTGTAGTTGGAGTTGGTTGCTCTGGTTCTTCCGGAAGTTCTTGGTGGAATGTAGTCATTTCGTAGAACTCTGGTTTGCCACCTTCCCAAACAAGTTTGACATCCAATAATGGAGACTTATCTCTGACAGCAAATGTTTGGAAGTTTGAGGTAATTGCGCCCAAATCTGTCCAAGCATCTTTTTTATCTTCTTTCAGAGTACGAGCAAGCACACGAGCTTTCACTCCTTGAGGAAGACTTGAAACAAGTCGGATATGATTTGCATCTGTCGGTTCTGACAAGTGGTAGACAAGCTCACCTTGTTCTTTCTCAGCCTTGTAGCTTGTCAAGACTTTACCATCAACAATATTAGTGTAAAGGTTGCCTTGGCTTTCACCGCTGTTTCCTTCTACAGTTGGGTCATTGATTGGTTTCACAAATTCACCATCATTGATAACCAACTCAGTGAAGCCTACAAAACGAGCATCGTAGTCTGCTGTAAATAGAACGCGGAGGTAGTTGGCTTTAACTGGGCTTGAAAGTTCACCCTCGATGTAACGATTTCCTGGCATCTTAGAATCATGTGTCCATCCATCTGTCAAGGAATCATCACGAGTTTCATTGGCAACGCCGTCACCAACAGTGACAACATCGGTCCAAGTCTTACCATCTTGACTGACCTGAATCTTACCATCCCGAAGATAGTTTTGAGTGCCGTCTTGGATGTAAGCTCTAATCTTCTTGATGTCACGTTCGCTACCAAGTTTAAGAGTGATATGACCATCTTTACGAGCATAATCTGAGAATTCTACAAAATTATTGTAAACACCATCGAACAATTGATCCAAGTTCTTAATCTTACGAACATCATTTCTACCGTATGTCGGATGGATTCCCATTGATGTAGAATCAAGTGTGGTTGGTTGAACTTCTTTGGTCTGAACAAGTAGAGATGTTGCTGTCACTGCTTGTTCTTGATCAGTCTTATTAAACAGACGAACATAACGTACCAAGGACTTATCAGTCACTTGATCAGCTGAATACCATTCTTGGGCGTTTGGAGAGTATTCCAAGTTGAGGGATGGATTTGCTGTACCAAGTGCTTGAATGCTTTCAGCTTGGTGAAGACGATCAAGTTTCATACCCAAGTAGCTATGAGCTGGAAGCTTAGTTCCGCTTGGAATTTGCAGGTCATAACGGCCTAGGCTATCATAAACTGGAGTTGACTTCAAGCTTTCAACGTTTGTATCAGTCAATTCGCTATTGCCTGCACGTGTTTCAACTGAGAAGTCAGCGATACGCCACCATAGGTTGATGTTCTTAGTATTGCGAACACGGACGTAGCGAGCTGAAATTGGAGTTTCAATTTCTTTAGTTTGTTCACCAGTCAAGCGATCCAACTCTTGCCATGAAGTTCCATCTGTAGAATACTCAAGAACACCTTCTGCCAATTTATCTCCTGATCCTTGAACAAGACGAACCTTAGTCACAGGTTTGACTTCACCCAAGTCTAGTTGTACCCAACCATCAACAGGAGTTGTATCAGTGCGATCAGCATTTGCAAGCATAGCTTCCGTATTATCACGTCCGTCTGTAATTTGACCAACTGTTGTGTTGTACTTGTACATAAGATTTGGACTGATAGTCAAAGTAGCTGACTGTTTAGCACGAGTAACTTCTACAGGACGGTTCACAGCGATTTCTCGTACAGCAAACCAAGTGTTCTCACGATCTGAAGTCGCAATCATGCGAACAGCTTTAGCATTGATATTGAGATTTTCAAATTTAAGAAGAGGCTCATTACCAGTGTAGCTTGGTTCTGAAAGGGTTACCCACTCATCATTTTCATTGAGATACTCAACCTTAGCGTTGTTAAAGGTATCACGAGGATTTGCTTGAGTTCCCATTGCAAAGGTCAAGTTTTGAATTGAAACAGCTTTATTAAATCTCAAGCCAATGTAATCACCAGTCTTGATACTGTTTGGCGATTTGATTAATGCATGTGTTCCTAAATCTCCGTCAGTTACTTCAGCAAGTCCACCTTCGACACCTGTACGGTTTGTGATAAAGGTACTAATGACTTGGTCAGGATGCAAGGCTTTTTGAACTTCTGTTGCAAGGATTTCACGAAGGCCAAGCAAGAATGGACGGATATGTTGAACACCCAACTCAGCTCTCTCATCATGGTCTACATAATGGAAGGTATAAGTTTGAGACTGTTCATATAGTTTCAATCCCTTATAGTAGCTATCCCAAAGTTTTGCAGAATCATTGGTTTCGATAGCTTCTGTACCATCAAGAAGAGCACTCAAGGCATCCATTTGGTCAATGGTATTGTCCAACCAATAGTGGATTTGAGCACGCATCTTTTCATCACCAGATGCTTTATAAAGTTGTGCTGCAGCTTTTAGTTTAGCAAATTCTGCACGCAATTCTTGACGCTCTGCGCTGACATCTTGACCAGCTTTCAACTTAGACATGAAGGTTGCCAATTTCGGTGCAAGTTCAACAGACTCTTCCAACTTAACAACACGACCATCCATGTTTTGGTTAATCATGTGTTTACCAAGTTCACGGAAGGCAACTGATGCTTCGCTATCTGTAAACTTACCGTTTTCAACAAAGTTAAAGGCGATGTCATTTACTTTCTTAGCTTCTTCTTCAGACTTCCATTGTTTCCATGCATATTGAGCTGCAGAGAAGAGGGCAATTTTAGAAGGCTCAGATTGTTGCATTGGGTTCAACATGATTCCTGAAAGGAGACTAGGATCTACATTCGGATGAAGGAATTTCTCACCACCACCCAAGATTAAATGTTGTTTAGAGTTATCTGTAACAGGCCAATTGACCCATAGAGAAACTGGACGGTAGGTCTTACCACCTGCAGTAAGGTTATTCTTAAGATTTGAAAGGAAGTTTTCTGACACTTCACCCCAAATCTTACCACCAGTAAGGGTCATAGAAGTCGAGGTTGGAAGGTTTTCGTTGAGTGCTTTCAACTCATCTTCACGTCCATTACCCCAATACTGACCAGGGACAAAAATCATTTCCTTACGAAGGCCAACATAAGTTGCTTGTTTTTCAGTCAACCAGTCTGTCATGTCCTTCATCAAGCGGTTGTAGCTATTGTAGCCACCAACTGGACTTGGAGCATCATCTGCCAAAATACCGAACTCACGGACACCGACGTTCATCAATTGAGTGAACTTAGCCTTAATAGTTTCAAGGTCTTTTTGGTAGTCAGCATCGTTTCCGAATCGGATACGATTGTTCATGAATGGGTGAATGGTCCATACATAACGAGTTTTGTTTTGATTTCCGACACGTGCCAATTCACGGATTTCTGCAAGTTTTTCTTCTGGATAAAGTTCACGCCACTTCTTGTTGTGGTATGGATCGTCTTTTGGTGCGAAGAAGTATTGAGTCAACTTCAAGTCACCACCATAGCGCATCAATTCTGCACGATCAGCATTGCTCCAAGGGTTACCATAGTATCCTTCGATAAAGCCACGGTTCTTAATTTCAGCGTAGTCTTCAACTGTTACATTACGCAAGACTGGTGCCTCGCTCTCATTAAGCATGTGTTTGAGAGTCGTTAAACCGTAAAAGACAGCATCTGTGTCTTTACCGACGATAGAGATTGTATTGTTCTTAATTGACAAGGCATAGGCATCAATCTTATCAAAGAGTCCTTGAGAAATTCCAGACACTTCTTTTTCAGCCTGTGAATTTTGACCATGAACACCAAGGTAGATGTTAGTAGCACCCGCCACTGCTGTTTGACTGCTTGTGTATGAGATTTGATGATCTTGCAGAACACTCTTCAAGCGGTTGCGAGTATAGATGTCTAATTGATCTCCCATGACAAGATTGACTTGTTTATGGAGTTTCGTAACACCTTCATCATAAGTTACTTTTTGTGGTGTTGGGAAGACCTTGTATTCTTTTTTGAGATAGTCTTGACTTTGTGCTGCAGCAGTAACTACGTCGTCACTAGCAGGTTTGCTAGCTACAAAGTTATCAGCAAGTTCAGTTGTACCATCTCCCATTTCCTCAACTTTAGGTTTTTCTGGAGTTACAGGCTTCTCTGGAGTCACTGGTTTTTCTGGAGCAACTGGCTCTTCTGATTCGCTATCAGAAAGTGGCTTGAGTAGTTGAATTTCTGCGGCACTACCAAATCCACCGACACCTGATAAGACCTTAAATTCTACCTTATCCGTTTCAACTGCATCAAAGTTAACAGTCTTCTCTTTACTATTATTTTCCCAAGTTCCTGAAGCAACTTTAACCATTTGACCATCTTTTTGAGCATAGATTTCGTAAGAAGTCACGACTCCGTTGCCACCACCTGGACGTGGAAGATAGGTTAAGCCATTTACTTTTTCTGCTGCTTTCAAGTTCATAGCAACTGTATAAGGAGCATGGTCTCCAGTCCATTTTGAATGCCAGAAGGTATTTGGATCATTGTCGAAGGCTTTTTCTACTGGACCTTCTGCATTGGTTCCTGGTGTTTCCTGACTCGTTGCAGAAGCTGTAAAGTGATCCGTTGGAATCAAACGTGGGTTTACAAATGCTTCATTTGACAACTCAGCGCTATGCAAGATTCCTTTGAAGCCACCGATTGTTTCAAGAGGTAGAACTAAACTATTGTGAGCAAAGCGAGGGTAAGCAGGATTTGCAATACGTTCAACCTTTTCACCATCTACATAAACTTCAGTCACTTGTGGTTTGGTTACAACAGAGATTTGATAACGTTTGTTCTTCTCGAGTTTCTTGTTAAATTGGATATGGAATTGTTCAAATTTATAAGCGAGGTAGCCATCCTTATCCGCAAGATAAAGTTGGTTGTCTCCGCTAGTTGAGAAGGTTTGTTGACCATCACCAGTTACAGTAACATCCAATTTCAAGACATGACTAGGACCAACATCACCAACAAGACCTTCGATAGTGCTATCTTTTTCGAAGTTCAAACCTGCTTCAGTCTTCTGTACTTTCTTAGCAAGATAATCTTTGATAGTTTCTGGATTGATCTTGAACAAGTCGCTTTCTTCTACTGTCTTATCAGGGTTAGATTGCGGTGCATAAACACTTGTTGGCAAGGTACGCTCTGCAAAAGTCTTACCTGCACGATCAGATCCCCAAGTGCGTTCTGCAGTTGTTTGCATACTCTTGAAGAAGCGTTTAAAGATATCGTAAGAAGTAAGTCCAGTTTCGTGAAGGTCAATATTGTCATTCCATACAGCGTGACCACCACCGATGATATTTGGATTAGATGCTTCTAGGCGTGGTCCTCCACCTGTTGTAAAGTCATTTGGAGTCCAACTATTGTATTGGCGCTCATAACTTGCATAGTCTCCGTAACCACCTTGACTATTGCTTCCGCTTGGAACACTATAGGTTGGAATATCTGTGATATTGATAATCTTAGCACCTTGAGCAATGGCAGCTGCTGGGCGTTGCCATCCCAGACTCCAGATATCCACTTCTACATCTTTCCAATCAACTGGCGTAGTTCCTTGTTTAGCAGAGAGTGAACCCCAAATACGTGGTGTTAAGCCCTTGCCTTTGATATACTTGATGAGGTCATTGACATAGCGACGATAACTTTCTGGACTTCCATAGTACTCATCTGTACCGATATGAACTGTAGATACACCATGGAGCGGTGCGTCTTCGCCATCGAGCAATTTATCATAGACTGATTTGACAAAAGCAAGCGTTTCTTCGTACTTGTTATCCAGGTCTAGCATAGCTACACGTTCTACATTGTGTTTTCTCGCACTAAGTTGTCCCTTATACATCAAATCTGGACGAACTTTAACAAATGAGAGGGCGTGACCTGGTGTATCAATTTCAGGAACAAGGTTGATATGCAAGTCTTTAGCAAGTCTAATGATCTGTTGCATTTCTTCCTTGGTGTAATGCTCTTTTGATGTTAATTTTTCACCATTCTCACCAACAACATCCGTTTCTACACGGAAGCCTGTCTTGGCATTTTTAAGAACATAATCTAGTTCTTCATCTTGAGAAAGATTTTTACCAGCCAAGTGATCTTTTAGGAAGATATAGTTGTCATTCAAGTGTAACTGAAGATCATTCATTTTGTAGTAGGCCATGTTGAGCATGATATCTACAAGCGTATCATAAGGGATAAACTTACGACCTGTGTCTAGCATGAAACCACGGTGACTGAAGCTTGGAAAGTCACGGATTTCACCGTTCTGTAAGTCTTTTTCTCCCATCTGAAGAAGAGTACGAGTAGCATAAAAGGCACCTGCGTTCGTTGCAGCTTCTACAGTGATAACTCCATCTTTAATGGTGATACCATAGCCTTCTTTTCCATAGCCCTTGTTTTCAACCTTTTTAAACTCAATGCGGCTTTGTGCTTCTTGACCACCTGTTGCGACTTCCAAACCACGATTTTCAAGGTCTGTTTGATAGAACTTCGCTTCTTTGTCAAATCCAGAATCTCCAACTGAAATGACAGTTTCTGAAGTAATAGAAGTTTTCCCTTCAGTTCCATACCATTGTTGGACTGCTGGCGCAACTGCTGGTTTGGTTCCAACACCTTCGTCTGCATGTAATCCTTTAATAAGAACTTCAAATTCTTTTGTGAAGGTATGGCTATCCTTAATCTGTTGAACCATAACTTTCACACGTTGGTCTGTTAGGGGTTTGTAGATTTTGTTATTAAGATCAACACCCCCCTGTTTGTTGCTACCAATCAAGCTAACTTGACCAGGTAATTTAGGCAATACAAGTGATTTTCCATCTTCAGCAACTGTTAATTCTGTAACTTGACGAATATCTGTCGGTTTGCTGGCATCTGGAATGTTTGAATAAGCACGAATTTCTTGAATTCCGACATTCTTCCAGTTCATAGTACCAGCTTGATAGTCTGTGATTTCAAGTTTAAGATACTTAGCTTGAATGGCTTCTTTTAAATCAACTTTTTCATCTAGAACCGGAGTTCCTGTCCGTTGATGAGCTAATTTCCATTCTTTAGCTCCTGAACCATTCACATCATCTTGACCAGCATAGTAGAGATTCCAAGATTTGATGTTTGGATCGTTTTGTTCACCACGAAGACGGCGGTCCCAATCAATCTCCACATGCTTAATCACAGTTGTCTTCTCAAGTGTAAATTCGATTGTTGGTTTCTCAACGTTCTGGTCAGTAGCCCAACGAGTATCAGGTTTACCGTCGATTGCCTTTTCTGCTGTAAATGGTGTGTTGGCTTCATGGTTAGAGGCTGTAGCAGTAGCTTTTTCAAGATGATTGACATCTGGTGTTTCAACTACATCTTTGGTCGCAGGAGTTGCAACTGGTTTCGCCTCAGAAGCTGCTTCCTCTTTAGGATTTGTAGCTGGTTTTGAAGCTACTTCTTCCTTAGGAGCAGGAGTTTCAGTTGGTTTTGGAGTAGTTGTTTCAGCTGCAGTTGCTCCAGTTTCTGACGCTGCAGGTTGTTCATCTACAGTTCCAGTACTTGCTTCTGCTTTTTCAATAGCTGCTGCTATATCTGCTGGCAGTTTATCCAGAGGCTGAGCCTGTGTTACCGTACCTTCTGTCTCTGCAGGTCCTTCTGTTTCAGCAGCTTGAACCATACCAGTTCCAAAGATACTGGCACCAATCATAACAGAAGCTGCGCCGATTGTAAATTTACGTATACTGTAATGACACCGTTTCTCAAAAAAATGTTTTCCCATTTTTTCCTATTTCCTTTCATACGCTCACAAGGAGTAAGCGCTATCATTCCCCTTTAGAAAAAGAGAGGACCTAGAGGGTCCTCTCTGGGTTTTCTTTTTCTCCACTACAGTGATTGTGGAGTTTTAAGCTCTCTTTTATTGAAAACTTTTTTGTATTTTAATCTTCTTTTCTTTTGACAGCTAAGAGTGCTGCTGAAACTGCCATGCTGACACTAGCGATGAAGAGAGATGTTTCAGAATTATGTTCACCCGTATTTGGAAGAACATTTGAATGTGACTCTTTAGATGTATCTTTATTCTCTACTAAATCTTCTCGATACTCTGGTTTTTCCACTACAGGGGCAGGTTGGTTACCTACTGTACCAATTTGGCCTTTGTATTCTGGAATTTCATGGATTGCGCCATCACTTCCATTCACACCTCCGGTAAACTCTGGTACTTCATGAATTGCGGATTCGGCACCATTTACACCACCTGTGAATTCTGGTGCTTGGCTCACAGCTGCTTCTGCTGCGTTAACTCCACCCTTGAATTCTGGAACTTCGTTTACAGCTACTTCTTCTCCTGCCGTTCCAACTACTCCTGTATACTCTGGAAGTTCTACAACTGGCGCTGGCTCATCGCCTGCTGTGCCAAGAACTCCTGTGTATTCTGGAACCTCTACAACTGGCGCTACTTCATCGCCTGCTGTGCCAAGAACGCCAGTGTATTCTGGAACCTCTACAACTGGTGCTGGTTCATCGCCTGCTGTGCCAAGAACTCCTGTGTATTCTGGAACCTCTACAACTGGGGCTGGTTCATCGCCTGCTGTGCCAAGAACGCCAGTGTATTCCGGAACCTCTACAACTGGGGCTGATTCAGCGCCTGCTGTGCCAAGAACTCCTGTGTATTCTGGAACCTCTACAACTGGGGCTACTTCATCGCCTGCTGTGCCAAGAACTCCTGTGTATTCTGGAACCTCTACAACTGGGGCTACTTCATCGCCTGCTGTGCCAAGAACGCCAGTGTATTCTGGAACCTCTACAACTGGGGCTACTTCATCGCCTGCTGTGCCAAGAACGCCAGTGTATTCTGGAACCTCTACAACTGGGGCTGATTCAGCGCCTGCTGTACCGATTGATTCTGTGTACTCTGGAACTTCATGGATTGCGGCTTCAACACCATTTACACCACCTGTGAATTCTGGAAGGTCAACAACTGGGGCTGATTCATCTCCCTTGCTTGAAGTTGGAGTTTCAGGTTTAGGTTCTGGATCTGGAGTTGGAGTAGGTGTTTGGTCTTTCAATTGGTCGAGATAATCTGCAAAGTATTCAAGCATTCTATTTGTCAAAAGATGATTATCTGTTGCAAATTTCATGCTGGCAACAACACTTGCTACTTCCTCTTGATTACTCTTATCAGTCAATTTTTGAGCTTTAGCCAAGGCTGCTTCATAGGCTGTAGTATCAAGACCAGTTTCAGCAATCTGTGGACGAGCGAAGATCAATTCCGCAGCTGATTGATATTGGTTTTCAGTATCACCGTAGGTTCTCGTTCCAGTTAGAACAATCTTTTTAGCCTTGATAGTCTTACCAAAGTCAATATCTTTTGGTTTATTATTGTTAGCCCAATTGGTTGCATTGAAGGTATGTTCCTTACCTGTTTCATCCGTTACTACAAGAGTCACATCTCTCAAGTTACCATTTGAACCTGAACCACGTGGAACGTAACGGAAGCCTGTGATTTCAGTTGGTTCCTTCAAGACCATAGTTGCAGGTTTACCAACATCTCCTCCGCTCCATGATGTATGCCATAGGCTTGACACGTTGCCATCAAAGGCATTTTCAAGACCTTCTTGAGCCTGAGCAGGAGCACTTAGGCTTGAAAAGTCATCTGCTACAAGAGCTGTTTTCTTCATCACTAAAGCATCTTTAAGAGCATTGACCTTAGCAATTTCAGACTTAGCTTCTTCTACACTTATATCATCGTCTGCTTGGCTGAGGTTGAAGACTGCTTCTTTCAAAGCATCCATTGTTTCTTTGGTGTAGTTGGTCATAGCAACAGTTGGAAGATAGTTCTTGACAGCATTTTCTGTCATCATCTTACCAGTCAAGACAATTTCTTCGATTTGAAGTCTGTCCATGATGAAGTCATTGTAGCCACGGAAGTTAGCATTACCACCTGAGTCTCCGCGAGTGTTACTTGCATTGCCTGTAGAGTAGATACCTACCCATGTATCGCCAGTTTCTGCACCTGTTACTAGGAAGGTTGCACGTTTCGCTTTCTTAGAATCTGTCCAAGTATTTGGCAATTCATGCACTTCCATATTGTTCGTTTGACCAGATTGGAATTCTCCCTTACCGACTACAAAGGCATAAGTATTGTCAGATCCAGCTTCATAGTCAAATGTAATACGATAGGTCTTGCCTGCTTCAAAGCGGAAGTTTTGTGGAATTGTTTGGTAAACCAAGTTACGACGACTTACGAGACCATTTGTCTTGAGTGACCAATTTCCTTCGATAACGTCATCAACTTTCTTGCCATTCCAATCACGTTGTGTGTATGGTCCATGTTTTTCAGACAAGTGAGTACGGTTGTCTTCAACACCTTCGATACCACCGATGACAAATGGGAAGATACCTTGACCAACATTTTCAAAGTCTTGTTTGAAGACGCCTGTTGCAGTATCGTGACCATCCCCGTACATATTTGATTCATTTTCAAAAGTACGGATTTCATCAAAGTAAGTTGCTTCATCGCCTGCTTCACGACTCAAGGTCAAGGTTACATTTGATACATCTGAACCTGTTGTGAAGAAAGCATACATATTTTGGAAGTAACTTGTGTTATCAACTGTTGCATTACTTCGACGAGTATTGTGAGCATAGGCTTTTACATAGTTAAGAGCTAGTGACTTGTTGGTGTAGTTGGTTACTTCTTTTTCACCAGTATTAACGGTAATACTTGCTTTAGCATTACTACGGTTGTCTACACCGACATAGACTGCGTATTTAGTATTTGGCTTCAAGCCAGTCAATTTTTGAGTGAGACTAACTTTTTCTTTATTGCCTTGGATGCGGAGCATTTGGTTTGCACCTTGAGACTTCACGATTTCAGCCTTAGAAGCATCTCCCGAAATCTTCCAATGATCCAAAGATTCACTGTTAAATCCTTGGTCATAGATGTGCATTCCTTCACTCCATGACATTTCTGGATTTGTTTGTTTAGAACGATAGAGAACATATGGCTGATTTGCAGTGAGGTCAAGGGTAATCTTACCGTCTTTCACGGCAACTTCTTTTTCCTCAGTCTTACCTTGGTCAGTTAGTTTATAAAGGTAAACCTTACCATTTGCCCAGTCGCTAGGAAGTGTCCAAGTTGTTGCACCTGCTTCAGTATTGAAGTAGTACATTTTTTCCTTGTCACTTTCAAGCTTATTACCATTTGCATCCCAGTTCCAAGGTGTCAAGTAGGCTGAACCATCTTGAATCACACGATCGTTAAGCGTAACAATTCGTTCACGATATTGTGGACTGTTGACATCATTGGATTTACGAGTTACCACAACCTTGTTATTTGCAGCATCGACCAACTCAACTTTCATTTCTGGAGTCCATTTATAGGTACTACCATTGTCAGTCATGGTTACTGGTTTACCATCTTCCCATTTGCTGACTGTGAAGTGTTGGAAGAACTTAGTCATAACGTCATGAGCAAACAAGTTGGTTACATAACCGTTATAATCACTACGTCCTTGCCATCCTTCGAAGTCCTTCATGCTATAACCGCCTAGAAGTGGGTAGTCAGCTGCACCACCATAACTTCTGTAGTCCCCAACCCAAGAATCTTTTTGGTGGTTACGGATAAAGCGAGTGATGGCACTGTTAATACCTTTATTTGTATAGCCACCGTAGGTCAAGTCAGCTGCCCAGTGTTGGAAGGTAGAATCATATTCACCACCATGGCCCCACTCAATAGCAAAACGCCAACCTTGTTTGTTAATTTCTTTCGCAATAACGTGAGTTGCCCAGGCTCCATTATCACCTGATTGCCCATTTCCCCAAACGTCCACATAGATAAAGTCGAGACCTTCACCAAGTTTGTTTTTCAATTCTTCCCAACGCGCTAAACGTCCATGAGCCAAGTCATAAGCTGCATCGATATTAATACCTTGGTCAAGCCAGTTCCAACCATAGCTGTAGCTTCCATCTGGATTCTTACGAAGAATATTTTCGTTAAAGTATTTAGACTCAGGATAAGTTTCAGAAGCGTTAACGTGAATACCTAGATGAGCTCCATATTTCTTCGCTTTCTCAATCAAAGCCTTGAAGTCTTCGACACCACCAATACGTTTACCAATATCAGCATAGTTCAAGTGTCCAGAGTCATGACCTTCACTACCATAACCTTTAAGGAGAACACCTTGTCCAAGACCATCTGTATGGAGGTTAATCTTCTTGATACCATCCAAGGTCATGAGGAATGGGTTTTGCGCTTGTGAACCAAAGTTCATAGCGATACGGTAAGCAGTAATGTCTTTAACTTTTTCCCATCCTTGTGGGTTGTTCATGATACTACGGTAAGCAATCGCACCATCTTGCCAGTCAACCTTATGGTCAGCATTGGCATCTTCTGTGATGACAACTTTTGCACTTGGAAGTTCTTGAGTGTATGCTGGGAAGACAACTCCGTTGTGGGCTTTTTCCCATTGCCATTCAGAGCTATGAATTTCCACGTAGTTAGCATTGCCAATCGTATTCTTATAAGCTGTCAAACGTGTCCAGTCGTAAGAACCACCACCGTAGCTATTTTGCGAGTTACTCCATACACCAGCAGCGAGTTTATCTGTTGAAACAAATCCGTACATATAGCCTTTGGCTAATTCTTTCATTGGATTTGTTACTTCGATATGGTCATCACCACTGACGTGAGTATTGTTTGACATGGTTGCCCCATCAAACTTAGCTCCCGCTTGATCGCTTGAAACAGATACCAAGGCATTTCCTAGGAAGCTGATTGAAGAAAGTAATTTACGTTCGTCATCAATCTTTTGTCCTGGTGTAACTTGGTTATGGTTGATAATCTTAGTCACATCAAAGTGAAGTTGGTTGTCCACCACTTGCAAACGAACGGTCATATCTGCATTGATGAGATTTTCCTCATCACGGAGTTTCATTTCATACTCGGCAGTCGTTGCATTGACCTTCTTATAGGTAACTTCAGGAGTCACAGCGTGCTTGTTAATCACAACTTGATTAATCGGTTGCACTTGACCTGGGAGCTTGTTACCATTAAGGACGTACTCTTTAATACGTGGGAAGGCTTGGTCGATGACTGCTTTCAATACTGTAGATTCGATCGTGTCATATTTGACTTTGCTATCGTCTACTGTATCACCTTTTTCTTTTTCAGCAGCCTCTTGGTCGTTTTTCACGCCTTCTTGGTCATCTGTTTTAACATTGACAATGGTTCTCTCACTGCTATAGCTTCCAGCCTTAAGAACGATTTTCTTCTCATCTTTGAGCTTGTCATTTACAGCAGATGGTAAGGTAAGTGTGTCAAAAAGTTTGACATCATTGTTTGTTGCGTTAAGTTGTCCATCTGATTTAAGACTGATGGTCAAGTGGTTGGTTGAGCCATTAACAGGAGCTGCAACACGTCCACCTTGGTACCAAAGTCCACTTCCATTTGACTTGTATTCCCAGAACCATCCGCCTTGGTCATAACCTACAAAAACGTTGTTATCAGTGTCTTTGAATTTCATGAAGACACCAAAGCGTGATTTACCTGTTTCAGATTCTTCTTTAAAGGTCAAATCGACTGTGGCATTTCCATTAGCATCGACTGTCAAACCATCTTTTTCAAACAAGGCTGGTTTCTTACCATTGTCATTTTGAGCAGTTGAAGCTAGTTGGTTGTAACGAACTCCATTTTCTTCACGGATTGTTACTGTTCCCTGTTGGTCTTTATTTTCAACTGTTTTCCATTCTGGAGAAACTTCTTTTGATTCAGCTGGTTTATTCTCTGCTGGCTTGTTTTCAGCAGGTTTATTTTCTGCTGGCTTGTTCTCAGCTGGCTTGTTTTCAGCAGGTTTATTTTCTGCTGGTGTTTCTTCTTTTAGCTTATCTTCCTTAGGTTTATCCTCTTTTGGTTTTTCTTCCTTGTCCTCAACTTGTTTATCGAGAGCATCTAGACCAGCTGGTTTCGTTGTTTCAATACCCTTGATGTAGTTTTGAATCCACTCTAGCTGAGCAGGTGAGAAGAGAATACCTCCACTACGTTTACCAGATACACCATTTTGATGAATACCAATCAATTTCCCATTTTCATCGAAAATTCCACCACCGCTGGCACCAGGTTCACTTCCTTGATAGCTAATGCCACGAACACCTTCTCCGTGATTGTTAATAGCTTCAACAGTGGTATTCAAAATCGGATCGAGCTCGCCTTTTGGATAACCAAAAACATGCACCTTATCTCCCACCTTAATTGTAGATGGTTTATCCAAAACTTCAACTGGAGCATTTGCAAGTGGACTGCGAAGTTTGACAATGGCTAAGTCATTTTTATAACCTTTTAGGAAACCTTCACGATCCCAGTGTTTCACATCATTCTTACTGAATTTGACGTCCGGTGCCCCTTTGTAAGAAACTGTATAAACATCGTCATCACTTTCAACATTATCAGCTACCTTACGATTATTGCCATCTGGAACATCTTTGATAAAGTTATGAGAAACAGACAAAACGAGATTTTCCCCGATAACGATACCACTACCAAGCCCTGCAGCACTTTTAATTTCGACAGTCGCACCGTAGTTTAATACCCCATTTTTTGTTTTAGCAACATCTTCTGGGACTAGGCTTTTATCTTCTTTTTCTAGTTCTTCTTTTGAGGCAGTGCGGCCATTTTCTTCAGCCTTATCAAGTTTTCCACGTAGTTCTTCAGGAAGAGTATCTGAAGCTGCTGAGCTTGTTGCAGTTGCAGTTTCTTTTTCTTTTGCCAGCAATTCTTCTTCAGTCTTTGGTCCTTCAGTTACTTCAGGAGAACCCTGATCTTCACCAGGTTTTGGCGCTTCAAAGTCATGCCCATCATCCTCTTTAGCATTGGCAAGAGCTGCCGCCAAATCAGCTGGCATATTCGCTGTTGAACCTGTTTGTGCAGAATCTGCGAGAACAGTGCTAGTTCCAAAGAAAGCTGCACCAATCATAACAGAAGCAACTCCTAATGAAAATTTCCGAATACTATATTTGCAACGTTTTTCAAATAATCCTTTATCCATCGGTTTTTTTGTTCCTTTCAGTTTACCAAGTAAGCGTTTGCATTTTGTTTTAAAAAAATATCCTCCTCAATTTTTAAACACTTCTGGATAAACATATAATTTTTTCTATACCAATTTAATATATCAAAAACAGTTTGAAAAATCAATAGTTTAATAGGTAAAACTAGTAAAAGTAAAATCCAATTATTGGGCAAGTCTGAAACGATTTTCAGATGGCTTTATTTCTAAAGAAATCGCTATAAAAAAAGAAACTTCATCGAAAAAGTTAGACCATTTTTGACTAACTTTTCAATAAAGTTTCCATGCATTTTTATACTATTTTTACGTTTTTTATTGTTGTAAAACTTTTCGTGGCTTCGTTCCTTCTGCAGGTCCGATAACTCCAGCCATCTCTAATTCTTCCATCAAGCGAGTTGCTCGGTTAAAACCAACTGATAAACGACGTTGAATCATGGATGCGCTCGCTTTTTGAGTTTCAATGACCAGAGCCTTAGCTTCTTCAAATAGCGGATCTCCACCTTCATCTCCTGAGACAGACTCACCTTCTGTCTCAGAAACCTCTCCAGGATCAAAACTTTCATCATAGTCAGCATCTGCTTGAGCCTTGATAAAGCTAACAATACGCTCAACATCATCATCCGAGATAAAGGAACCTTGCAGACGAACAGGATGGTTTTCATCGATTGGTTTAAAGAGCATATCCCCTCGACCAAGTAATTTCTCAGCACCATTTTCATCTAAGATAGTTCGAGAATCCGTTCCAGAAGATACAGCAAAGGCCACACGAGACGGCACATTGGCCTTAATCAGACCAGAAATAACATCAACCGACGGACGTTGCGTCGCAAGAATCATGTGAATACCAGCTGCACGCGCCTTCTGCCCAAGACGGATAATAGCATCCTCTACTTCCTTGCTGGCTACCATCATGAGGTCAGCTAACTCATCGACAATCACGACAATCAATGGAAGAGGTACTTGTTTGTACTCAGATTGAGCGTTGAATTCCTCCACCTTAGCATTAAAACCAGCAATATTACGAACGCCAATTTTGGCAAAGAGTTCATAGCGGTTTTCCATCTCATCAACAACCTTTTGCAATGCCTTGCTGGCTTTACGAGGGTTAGTTACGACCGGAATCAAAAGATGAGGAATATCATTATAGACTGACAACTCAACCATCTTGGGATCGACCATCATAAACTTGACTTGGTCTGGACGCGCCTTCATGAGAATACTTGCAATGATACCATTGACTGCAACAGATTTACCAGAACCTGTTGAACCAGCCACTAGCAAGTGAGGCATTTTAGAAAGGTCGAAACTACGAGCTGTACCATTAACAGCTTTCCCAAGCGGAATTTCTAGCAGATTTTCAGGTTTAGTTTGCGATTGTTCCCAAAGCTCTCGGAAAGATACGGTCGCAATTTCAGAGTTTGGAACTTCAATACCGACTAAGGATTTCCCTGGAATTGGTGCCTCGATACGAACATCTTTAGCAGCTAAGGCCAGAGCCAAGTCATCTGCTAGATTGGAAATACGATTGACCCGCACACCAACAGCTGGCTTGACTTCGTACTTGGTAACGGATGGGCCGATTTCAGCACGTTCAACCGTTACCTTAATACCGAAACTTGCAAAGGTTTCTTCCAAAATCTTGATGTTTTCGCGTACGATTTTCTTTTCCTTGGACTGGTCTTTTGGCTTATCGGGTGCAAAGAGTTGCAAGCTTGGCAGTTTATATTCCAAGGCTTTCTTAGCAGAAAAATCTACCTCAACATCCTCATCATCTAAGAACTCAGCTTCCTCTGGAATATCAACTTCGCTAGGAAGATCATAGTCTGCTTGCGGGAGAATAATTTCAGGTTCTACCCATTCTTCCTCTGGAAGGGGTGGTAAATCATCAAAGTGAACAGGGGGAGCTTCTAAAATCTCGCCAGTTTCCATATCAACAGGAGGTATATCCAAAAAAGCTTGCTCTGCTTGTTCTTTTTCTAATCTTTCTCGCTCCTCTGCTTCCTTACGAGCTTTTTCTTCTTCTCGTTTGACGAAGCGTTCTTGTTTCTTCTGCTCACGTCGCTCCATCCAAAGTGCAAAACGTGCTCCAAGAAAATCAGCGACATCATAGACAGACCAGGGACTGACTAGAAGAGCTCCGATCAAGATTAAGATAGCTCCGATAAAGTAAGTACCAATATTTGAAAAGAGAAAGGCGACTGGAATATAAAGGGCAACACCTAGAAGCCCTCCTCCAGCAAAGCTAGTCACACGAAAGCCTGTCAAATCTGTCAAAACTTGGGCTAAAGTCCCCTTAAAGACAGACTGCTCTAAGCCATATTTCCATACAAGATAAGCTTCAAAAATCAACAATAAGCCTGAAAAAATGCAAAGAAAACCTGAGATTAGACCTTCTTGCTTCCGAATCCATTTGAAGAAAAAAAGATAGACTAGGACGACAAAGATGACCAGATAGGCCAGACTTCCTACTAGTAATCGAATAAGGTTATAAAGCGTGAGTCCCACTGCTCCTAATCTAAGAGCAGCGAACATTAAGCAAAAAGCTATGGCTAAGGAAATTAACATCCTTTGGATAGCTTGCTTTCTTTCTAATTCAGCTTTTGACGGTCTCCGTCTTGTTTTATTTGTATTCTTGTTTGCCATGCTTCTATTATACCATATTTCAAATCCATTTCGGAAAGAGAAAAGACTGGATAAGTGTCCAGTCCATAGTCCAATTTTTTGTTACAATAGGAATTTAATATATCAAAGATTACGCTTTATCATAGTATTACTTATTACGTAAATTTTTTAGGTATAAAAAATTAAGACTCTTCTAAATGTGTATTTTATTCATGTATTTTATTCATGTTTTTTATTCATGTTTTTCATTCAGTTTCTTATCCGCAACTTCCCAAACACAACTAAAATGATCTTCCATCATTGAAATAAAATCAATCTTACCTTTCTCCGTTTCAAAAAAACTATCCCCAATTTTATATTTACGTTCACCAACTAATGCAAAATTTGTTAACCAATTAAATGGAGGTAGAGTAACCCTCAGCCACGCTTGAATAGTTTTTATATTCTTTTTATATTTATAGGCTATAATAAAGGGTAATCTATATTCTGTTGAGTAATAACGAATCTCAATCTTCCCATCCTTAATGTAATCACTATATAGTTCTAAAAGTTCTTTAATCTCATCACTAATTTTCGTTCCAGGTTCACGTAGAATATTGTTTTCTTCAAGACGTTCAAGATCTGACAAAAAAACAGTATCTACCTGTGAACATAAAAGCCTTATTTTCATCCCACGCTCCATAGCTTTTGTTAAAATACTCTTATTATTCTTAAAAAATCCAATTCCTGATATAAAAAGCAAATCCAATCTTACAGTATCTTTACATAATTGTTTAATCTCTCGTTTTGTATGGTTTTTCATTGCAACTACACCTTTAAAACCATAGGATTTCATCTCTTTAGAAATACGTAAATCCCTCATAATTTTTTTTGATACTAAATAACCAAATCCTGAAACAACAAGAGCCGTAATTAAATTTTCTACAATTCCTTTCCAATTCAAATTTATAAAAAAATCACTAATATACATATACAGTTCTCCAATCTCATTTTTACTCATATAAATTTCTAACTCAGAATATCATTAAACTATTAATTTGTCAATCACTACCAAAAATGACTGCCCACTTTCGTGTTCAGTCATTTGAATGTATTTGTAATTATTTTTCTAAAGGTTTACGAAGGTAACCATAAACTACACCACTAACAAGTGCTCCAATCAAGACAGAGACAAGGTAAAGAAGAGCATTTGAAGTAAGAGCGATTACGAAGATTCCTCCGTGTGGAGCCATGAGTTTGATTCCAGTAAGACCAACGAGTCCACCTGCCACTGCTGAACCAAGGATAAAGCTTGGGATAGCACGAGCTGGGTCAGCTGCACCAAATGGAATCGCACCTTCAGTGATGAATGACAAGCCCATAACGATGTTAGTCAAACCTGAGTTGCGTTCTTCTTTAGTAAATTTATCTTTGAAGAGAAGTGTTGCGACAAAGATTGCAAGTGGTGGAACCATTCCGCCAGCCATAACCGCTGCCATCGCTACAGAACCACCTGTTGACACTGTTGCTGCAAGAGTACCAGTACCAAAGACATAAGCTGCTTTATTGACTGGTCCACCCATATCGACAGCCATCATTCCTCCAAGAACGATACCAAGAAGGACAGCTGAACCGCCTCCAAGACCGCCAAGGAAGTCGTTCATAGCAGTGTTGATTGCTGCCATTGGGATGTTAACAGCAAGCATGACAAATCCTGTCAAGACTGTTCCAAGAAGTGGCAAGAGAAGGATTGATTTAGCACCTTCAAGCGAGCGAGGAACCTTCACGTATTTCTTAACCAAGAGTACCAAGGCACCTGCGATAAATCCACCCACAAGGGCGCCTAGGAAACCTGATGATACACCTGCAAGGGCTGAAGTTGCTTCACCACCTTGAGCATAAGGGATTTTACCAAAGGCAAAACCTTCTTTGGCGATAGCACCAGCTACGAAACCTGCTACCAAACCTGGTTTTTCAGCGATTGAGTAGGCAACATATCCTGCAAATACTGGAAGCATCAAACCAAAGGCTGCGCCACCGATTTTCATGAACATAGAAGCGAGTTCATGGTAAGATCCAAGATTTCCGAGGCTATCATTTGGCACACCCATAGCACCATCGATCAAGAAGGCAAGGGCAATCATGATACCTCCACCGATAACGAATGGCAACATTTGAGATACACCACTCATCAAGTGTTTGTAGAAAGCACCACCGATACTTTGTTTTTCGTTAGACGCTGTTGAAGCTTTTGCTCCGTTAGCGGCATGATAAACTTCAGCATTTCCAGAAAGAGCCAAGTTGATCAACTCTTCTGTCTTACGAATACCATCTGCAACTGGACGATTGATCAATGGTTTACCATCGAAACGATCCATTTCAACGGCCTTGTCTGCTGCGATGATAACGGCTTTAGCCTTGCGGATATCTTCTGCAGTCAATTTGTTGCCAACACCGCTAGCACCATTGGTTTCAACCTTGATACCGACACCCATTTCCGCAGCCACTTTTTGAAGAGCTTCTTGAGCCATATAAGTGTGGGCAATTCCTGTTGTACAAGCAGTTACAGCAACGATAAAGTCATCAGAACCATTTGCAGGTGTTTGAACTGGTTCCTCAGCTTTTTCTGATGCTTGATCAAAGAGTTCAATAACTTGATCAGCTGATGTTACTTGACGAAGTTTATCAGCAAAACCGTCTTTCATTAAGTATTGAGATAATTCTGCCAAGGCCGCCAAGTGAGTATCATTGGCACCTTCTGGAGCGGCAATCATAAAGAAGAGGTCAGTTGGTTGTCCATCTAAACTTTCGTAGTCAACACCCTTATTTGACTTAGCAAAGAGAACAGTTGCTTCTTTAACTGCAGCGTTCTTGCTATGAGGCATTGCGATACCGTCACCCAAACCTGTAGAAGTCAAAGCTTCACGCGCCAAGATTCCTTCTTTAAAGGTTTCAAAATCTGTCACGTATCCGTGTTCAACCAAGCTATGAATCATTTCTTCGATAGCTGCTGTTTTTTCAGTTGCTTGCAAATCAAGCAACATGACATCTTTTCTCAATAAATCCTGAATTTTCATCTTTTTTCTACCTCAACTTTTTCATAAGTTTCTTTAATAAATGCTGCAGTCGCCAAGTCATCAGAGAAGGTAGTTGCTGTTCCACAAGCCACTCCCCACTTGAAGGCTTCTACTGCGTCTTTTGATTTGACAAACTCACCAGTAAATCCAGCAACCATAGAGTCACCAGCACCAACTGAGTTTTTCACGGTTCCCTTAATCGGTTTAGCAAAGTAGGCTCCCTCTGATGTTACCAGAAGGGCACCGTCACCAGCCATAGAGATGATAACGTTTTGAGCACCTTTAGCCAACAATTCTCGAGCGTATTTTTCAATCTCATCTAAGCTTTCGAGCTTGATTCCAAAGATAGCTCCCAGTTCATGATTGTTTGGTTTGACCAAAAGCGGTTGATAATCCAAACTATCGATTAAGGTCTGACCTTCAAAGTCACAGACTACTTGAGCACCCGTTTGACGAGTCAAGGCAATCAAATCCTTATAGATGACATTGCCTAAGTTTTTAGCACTTGAACCAGCAAATACCACTGTATCTTCTGCTGTTAGACTTGAAAGAATAGCTTTTAGCTCTTCCAATTGCTCAGGCTCAACTGTAGGACCCGTTCCGTTGATTTCGGTTTCTTGATCTGCTTTGATCTTGACATTGATACGCGTATCTTCTGCCACTTGGACAAATCGGGTTTCAATTTGCTCTTCAGCTAAAGTATCAGTGATAAATTTACCTGTAAAGCCACCGATGAAGCCTGTCGCTGTATTCGGAATATCCAAGCGTTTCAAGACACGGCTAACGTTGATTCCCTTACCACCAGCAAACTTATCATCACTATCCATACGATTAACACTACCAACTTCCACTTTATCCAGACGGACAATATAGTCAATAGATGGATTTAGCGTGACTGTATAAATCATACTTCGATAACCTCCGTTTTTTCTTTGATAGCTGGCAAGAGTTCGTGACCCTTGCTTGTAATAACAATTGCTCGTTTTATAGGCGCTACCTTAGCGAAACAAGATTGACCAATCTTAGATGAATCCGCCAAAACATAAGTTTGTTTGGCATTTTCTAGAATAGCACGCTTAACAGCTCCCTCCTCCATATCTGGAGTTGTATAATAACCTTCGTCTACCCCGTTCATTCCGATAAAGGCACGATCAAAGTGTAATTGGTTAATCTGGTTAAGCGCGACACCACCGATGCTGGCATCCGTTGTCATCTTAACTCCACCACCGATAATCACAGTTGGAATTTGCTTATCCACTAATTGAACCGCATGGTGAATGGAGTTAGTCACAACAGTAATGTCTTTTCGCTCCAGTTCCTTAATGAGAAAGGCTGTTGTACTTCCTGCATCCACAAAGATAACGTCTTTTTCTTTGATGAAGGAAACTGCCTTTTGCGCAATCAATTTTTTCTCTTGAAGGTTTTTGACAGATTTTTCTTGAATGGTTTCTTCTTCTTGCAAGGAGTGAGGCAACTCTGCTCCTCCATGAACTCGGCGAAGTTTATTTTCCGATTCCAATTCATCTAAATCTCGTCTAACCGTTGATTCTGACGTGTCTAACAAACCTACTAATTTCTCTAGAGAAACGACTTTATGTTTGCCCAGCTCCTCTAAAATCAATTTTTTTCTCTCGGTTTTTAGCACTTACTCACCTCCTGTTAACGATTACAATAATCATTCTACCACAAAAAAAATCAAAGTCAAGCACTTTTTGTCACTTTCTTTCATTTTCTATCATTTTGCCAATTGTTTGAATTTTATTTGCAAGATAATTCCCTTTATGATAAACTATTTTAGTAAGTATTGGAAGATTACTCAAGAGGCTTAAGAGGCCGTGTTGGAAACGCGGTAGGCGTGTGAAAGCGTGCGTGGGTTCGAATCCCATGTCTTCCGTAGCTATAGTGTGGCTGCATCTTCATGCAGCTTTTTATAATGGATTTTCGTCTATCAAAGATTTAAATTGCAAAAAATCACCCGAGAGTTAACTCTTGGGTGATTTTTTTCTAATTCACGTTAAAAGGTCCTTAAAAAATATCAAATAGCAATTTCACATTGAGGACAGTTAAGATAATGGAAACAATATAACCAAGGATAGTATTCCACTTGGCATTGGTAAATTCTCCCATCACTGATTTTTTTGAAGTGAGATAAATCAAGGGGAAGATTGAAAATGGAAGAGCGATAGAAAGAAAGACCTGTGAATAGACCAATAACTGATCCAAGGTTTTTTCCTGATGACCAAACAAAACTGCTACTATCATGACAGGCAGTAAGGCAAAGAGACGAGTCGCCAAACGAATGAACCACTGAGGCAATCGCATATGTAAGAAACCTTCCATAACGATTTGTCCTGTCAAGGTACCTGTGATAGTCGAATTCTGACCACTGGCTAATAGGGCCAAGGCAAACAAGGTTGATAAGGTTGAGCTAGCTATAGCTCCCGCAATGGTTGAATCCTGCAAGGCATTATACATTTGAGAGAAAGCAGAAATCTCAGATGCATGTCCGAAAAAGAGAGCCGCCCCTAAGATCAAAAGAAGGGAGTTAACCACAAAGGCCAAGGATAACTGGAGATTAGAATCCCAAGTCATAAAACGAACGGCTTTTCGCAAATCATTCTTGTCCTTGTGATTGATTTTCCGAGTTTGAGACAAGGAAGAATGTAAATAGAGGTTATGGGGCATCACTGTCGCACCCACAATCCCCAGCGCCAAGGTTAATTGACTTTCATGTCCAGGCAGAGGACTCTCAAACAAGGTTGCATTTGGCAAATAACCTTCAACGATTCCTTGGAAGCTTGGATGTGATAAAGCTACCAGATAGGTAAAGATTGCTAGAATCGTTAAAATCAGCGTTGTCACGATAGCTTCTATCTTCTTAAAGCCAAACTTCATCAGGAGCAATAAGAGAAAAACATCCAACACAGTCAAGAGAATGGCTATCATAATCGGAATCTTAAAGAGAAGATTTAGGGCAATGGCTGAACCTAGAACTTCTGCCAAATCTGTCGCCATCAAGGCCAATTCCAAAATCACCCATAGACTATAACGAAGCCATTTAGGTGAATGATGAGCCGTTGCTTGAGCCAGGTCCATCTGGGTTACAATACCAAGCTTTCCTGCCATCTGCTGAAGTTGCATGGCAATGAGAGATGAAATCAAGATAACAAACAAGAGACTATACTTATAGGAAGCACCACCGACTACACTGGTAATCCAGTTTCCTGGATCCATATAACCAACTGCGACAAGAGCACCCGGACCTAAAAAGGCCTTTAAATTTTGCCAGAAATGATTGTTATTTGGAGTATCGATAGATTGATTAATCTCAGAGAGTGACACTTTTTTATGAGAAGACATAGATACTTACCTCTTTCTAAACCTACTTTTTCATTATTTTCTATTAGAGAAAAATAAGATTGACTTTAAACTATTAAAACAATGAAAACTATATGAAAAACATTTAGTTTTTTCATTATTTTTCTTAAGGCACCTTAATATTTTTCTTAAGGCACCTTAATTATAACACAAAAAATGAAAACTATATGAAAAACATTTAGTTTTTTCATTATTTTTCTTAAGGCACCTTAATTATAAAAAATATGATAAAAACTTAAGAAAATTCAACAAAATTTTAGGGAAAGTCAGAATAAGTCTACTCATTAACGATAATGATAAATCTATTGATAAACTTTGACATTTAATGGTGAACTGTAACTATTATTTCTAACTCGATTTCTCTATAAAAGAGGAAAAACCAGCGTCTTTTGACGCTGGATAAAAGCTACTTAGATCATTTAACAAGAAACTAAATTGCTTCTGTAACGAAGCTACGGCTTTCAAGTACCTTAAGCATAGCATCCGCTGTATCCAAAGCTGTAAAGAGAGGAACTCCGTGTTCAATAGCTGAACGGCGGATTTGTTCACCATCTTCATCAGCAGTTCGCTTAGTACCAACTGTGTTGATGATAGCTTGGATTTTCCCTTTACGAACATAGCTTGGGATATCATGTTCATCATCACCAATCTTACCAACGAGTTGAGCCTTCAAGCCATGACTTTCAAAGAAAGCTGCTGTTCCTTGAGTCGCAAGGATACCATAACCAATATTTTGGAAACGACGAGCCAAATCCAAAGCTTCTTCCTTGGCATCATCAGCGATAGTAAAGACAACATTTCCAAAGGTTGGCAAGTGAAGATAAGAAGCTTCAAAGGCCTTGTAGAGAGCTTTTTCAAGAGTCGTATCAGAACCCATAACCTCCCCTGTTGACTTCATTTCAGGACCAAGCAAGCTATCTACTTTCGCTAGCTTGGTAAATGAGAAGACTGGTGCTTTAATATGAACACGACTACTTTCTGGGTAAAGTCCATCTTGGTAACCAAGTTCTTCAAGACTTTGACCAAGAATTAACTTAGTTGCAACCTGAGCCATCGGGATATTGGTTACTTTTGATAGGAATGGAACAGTACGGCTGGCACGTGGATTGACCTCAATAACGTAGACTTTCTCATCCTTGATGACAAACTGAATGTTCATCATACCAAGACAGTTAAGGCCGATTGCTAGGCGTTTTGTGTAGTCTGCAATCGTTTCTTGCACTTTTTGAGACAAGGTTTGTGGAGGATAAACAGCCATGGAGTCACCTGAGTGGACACCAGCACGTTCGATATGCTCCATGATACCAGGGATAAGGACATTTTGTCCATCTGAGATAGCATCAACTTCACATTCTTGTCCAACGATATAAGAGTCGACAAGAACTGGATGGTCTGGACTTGCTTTAACGGCTGTACGCATGTAAGAACGAAGGTCTTCTTCGTTTTCTACAATTTCCATAGCACGTCCACCCAAGACATAAGAAGGACGAACGAGGACTGGGAAACCAATCTTGCGAGCTGCAAGCACTGCTTCTTCTTCGTTTGTTGCTGTTTGCCCAGGTGGCTGTGGAATATCCAAGTCTTTGAGAGCTTGCTCAAAGAGATCACGGTCTTCGGCACGGTCTAGGTCAGCAACCTGCGTACCAAGGATAGTTACACCAGCTTTTGCTAATGGCTCAGCAAGGTTAATAGCTGTTTGACCACCAAACTGAACGATAACGCCTCTTGGTTGCTCAAGGTCAATCACATTCATGACATCTTCAAATGTCAATGGCTCAAAGTAAAGTTTATCCGATACAGAGAAGTCGGTTGAAACTGTCTCTGGGTTTGAGTTCATGATGATGGCTTCGTAGCCAGCAGCTTGAATCGCCTTAACAGAGTGAACAGTCGCGTAGTCAAACTCAACCCCTTGACCAATACGGATTGGACCAGAACCTAGGACCAGTACAGATTCCTTTTCAGACTTGATAGATTCGTTTTCCCAACCATAAGTTGAATAGAAATATGGAGTTTCTGATTCAAACTCTGCCGCACAAGTATCAACCATCTTGTAAACTGGAACAATCTTGTTTTCCAAACGAAGTTGGCGAACTTGATCAGCTGTAGTATTCCAGAGTTCAGCAATCTTACGGTCTGAAAAACCATTCAATTTTGCAGTTTTCAAAACTTCAAGATCTTGTGGATGTGAGCCTAATTCTTGCTCAATCTCAAAAATGTGTAAGAGTTTATCTAGAAAGAAGATATCAATTTTTGTGAGTTCAGCGATTTCCTCTATTGTATAACCACGTCTGATGGCTTCTGATACGTAGAAGAGGCGGTCATCTTGAGCCTTCACAACCTTTTCAATCAAGGCATCATCTGAAATTTCTGCAAGTTCAGGCATTTCATTATGATGCACCCCAATTTCAAGGGAGCGACAAGCCTTAAGAAGAGATTCCTCGATGTTACGACCAATAGCCATAACTTCACCAGTTGCCTTCATTTGGGTACCCAGACGACGCTCCCCTTTTTCAAACTTGTCAAATGGGAAACGTGGAATCTTAGCCACCACATAGTCAAGGGCTGGCTCAAACATGGCATAGGTTGAACCTGTAACTGGGTTAATGACCTCATCCAAGGTCAATCCTACTGCGATCTTTGCAGCCAATTTTGCAATTGGATACCCCGTAGCCTTAGAAGCAAGGGCTGAAGAACGAGATACACGAGGGTTTACTTCGATGACATAGTACTTAAAGCTGTGTGGATCGAGGGCCAACTGAACGTTACATCCACCTTCAATCTTGAGAGCGCGGATGATGCTCAAACTTGCATCACGAAGCATTTGGTTTTCATAGTCTGACATAGTCTGCGCTGGGGCAAATACAATGGAATCTCCTGTATGAATTCCGACTGGGTCAAAGTTTTCCATGTTACAAACAACCAAAGCATTGTCAGCTGAGTCACGCATGACTTCGTATTCAATTTCCTTAAAGCCAGCGATTGAACGTTCAATCAAACACTGGGTAACAGGTGACAACTTCAAGCCATTTTCAGCAATTTCACGTAGTTCTTCCTCGTTGGCACACATACCACCACCAGTACCACCTAGAGTAAAGGCTGGGCGGACGATAACTGGGTAGCCAATAGTTGCTGCAAAGGAAACTGCTTCTTCCACTGTGTTAACAATTTCTGATTCAGGAATTGGTTGGTTCAGCTCTTCCATCAATTGTTTAAAGAGATCGCGGTCCTCCGCTTGGTCGATGGCAGACAATTTAGTACCGAGAAGTTCTACTCCCAATTCATCAAGAATGCCATTTTTAGACAATTCCATGGCCATGTTCAGCCCTGTTTGCCCACCAAGAGTTGGAAGCAAGGCATCTGGACGTTCTTTACGGAGAATACGAGTTACAAACTCAAGTGTGATTGGCTCAATGTAAACCTTGTCTGCAATTTCCTTATCAGTCATGATAGTTGCAGGGTTTGAGTTCACCAAGACAACCTCATAACCTTCCTCTTTCAAAGACAAGCAAGCCTGAGTCCCAGCATAGTCAAACTCAGCAGCCTGACCAATAATAATCGGACCAGAACCAATCACCATAATTTTTTGAATATCAGTACGTTTAGGCATTTATAAGATATTAAGGGCGTCAAGCGGACAAAGCTAAAATAGGAGTTATGACGAAGAACTGTCAGTTCTAGGAATAACTATCTTTTTAGTACCGTCCGTAGCCCGTATTCAGTTCAGCAAATACGGCTCACCCTTCTCCTTTCTATTCGTCGCCTCTCAGGGCGACATTAAATAAATTCTCCGACGATTTTTTAGAGAAACGATAATTTTCGATAAAAAATCTAGTGCAGGGAGTTTTTAGTTCGCCTAATAGCGACTAAAAGAAACGACCTGCCTTTCTATTCGTCGCCTCACAGGGCGACATTAAATAAGATATAAAGGACGAATAGAAAGCGATTGAATTTTAGGAAACCAAGGAAGGATTGACAATCCGAGTTGGGTTCTCTAAATTTCGAGCTTTCCGTCCGTGTTCAATTGCATAAATTCTCCGACGATTTCACACTCGTCTTTAGTTTGCTTGTTTGAAGGCTTCCATCATCTCGATGAACTCGTCAAATAGATAACTTGCATCGTGCGGACCTGGTGCAGCATCTGGGTGGAATTGCACAGAAAAACCTGGTTGGTATCTGTGACGTACACCTTCAACTGACTTGTCATTGATTTCTTCATGAGTAATCATCAAATGGTCTGGAAAATCTTCACGACTCACTGCATATCCATGGTTTTGACTCGTGAAGTCCACGCGCCCTGTCGCAATTTCGCGTACAGCGTGGTTAAATCCACGGTGACCAAATTTCATCTTATAGGTCTTGGCACCATTTGCCATTGCAAAGAGCTGGTGCCCCATACAAATACCAAAGATTGGAATTTTCCCGAGAATACCACGAATCATATCGAGTGCTTCTGGTACATCTTCTGGATTTCCCGGTCCATTTGACAACATAACTCCGTCTGGATTTAAGTGAAGGATTTCCTCTGCTGTTGTAGTATAAGGAACGACCGTTACATTACAATCTCTCTTAGACAACTCTCTTAAGATTGAATGCTTGAGACCAAAGTCTACAAGTACCACGCTTAAACCTACTCCTGGAGCTGGATATGCAGTTTTTGTAGAAACCTGTTTGATATTATCAATTGGTAAAACAGTCGCTTGAAGCTGATCCGTGATGTGGTCGATACTATCTCCTACATGTGTCAGAGTCGCTCTCATAGTTCCATGTTTGCGAATGATTTTTGTCAAAGCACGTGTATCAATACCTGAAATACCAGGGATTTTCTTAGATTTCAAAAATTCATCCAGTGTCATCTGGTTTCGCCAGTTGCTGGCTCTACGAGCTTCTTCAAATACTACTACACCTTTACAGGTTGGACTGATAGACTCGTAGTCATCACGGTTAATCCCATAATTTCCAACCAAGGGATAGGTAAAAGTTAGAATTTGCCCATTATAAGACTGATCCGTAATGGATTCTTGATAACCGGTCATCCCAGTATTAAAGACGATTTCACCAGTTACATCAATATCAGCCCCAAAGGCTTTTCCTTCAAAAATTGTTCCATCTTCTAAAACTAGAAGTCGTTTAGTCATAAATTCACCTCTCGTGGATGCTCTCAGGCATCTTTTAACGTTTTGTGTCTTATTTTGCGTTTCTGTAAGTCAATACAGATTCTAAAATTGCCATTCTGACAAAGACACCATTGGTCATTTGTTGAACAATACGTGATTTTGGTGCTTCGACCAAGTGATCAGCAATTTCAACATCGCGATTTACAGGAGCAGGATGCATCAGAATAGCTTTATCTTTCAAGCGATCGTAACGTTCTTGAGTCAAACCATGCTGGGCATGATAACCCTCTTTTGAAAAGACTGTTCCACTTTCATGACGCTCATGCTGAACACGGAGAAACATCATCACATCAACTTGGTCAATGATTTCATCAATGCTTACAAACTGTCCATAGTCTGCAAACTCTTGACTTCTCCATTCCTCAGGTCCAGCAAAGTAGAGTTCTGCTCCTAAGCGTTTTAAGATTTGCATATTGGATTTAGCCACACGCGAATGGTCAAGGTCACCAGCAATGGCTACCTTGAGTCCTTCAAAGTGTCCAAATTCTTCATAAATCGTCATTAAATCAAGCAAGCTCTGGCTAGGATGTTGCCCAGAACCGTCGCCACCATTGATAATCGAAGTCATAATCGTCGGACTATCGATCAACTCTCTGTAGTAATCTACCTCTGGGTGTCGGATGACACAGGCATCTACTCCCAAGGCTGACAAGGTCAAAATTGTATCGTAGAGTGTTTCACCCTTGTTGACTGAACTTGTTTTTACATCGAAGTCCAGTAGGTGAAGGCCCAGTTTAATCTCTGCTACTTCAAAAGATTTGTGGGTACGAGTCGAACTCTCAAAGAAGAGATTAGAGACGATGTGTTGGTCTTCATAAGAAGCCTTTGCTCCATTTTTAAATTCGATCCCTCGTTTAATCAATTTCATGACTTGTTCTACAGTAAGGTCTTCCATTGAGACTACATGTTGAATGGCTTGTTGATTTTCTGACATGGCTAACTCCTTTGGCTATCTAAGCTTCTTCGGTAATAAGAACACGATCTTGTCCATCTAGTTCAGTCATCTCTACGATGATTTCTTCTGAACGACTGGTTGGGATATTTTTCCCTACATAGTCTGGACGAATCGGTAATTCTCTATGCCCGCGGTCAACTAGAACAGCTAAACTCACACGAGAAGGACGACCATGGCTTACGATGTTGTCAATAGCTGCTCGGATGGTCCGACCTGTGTAAAGCACATCGTCCACCAAGATGACCTCACGTTCTGTCACATCAACAGAGATTATAGAAGTATCTTCACCGCTTTTGACATCGTCACGGAATGGTTTGGTATCTAACTCAACGACTGGCACTGAGATAGATTCCAACTGTTCCAATCGCTCTTGGATACGGTGGGCAATGAAGACACCACGTGTTTTTATCCCAGCCAGTACAATCTTGTTCAAATCTTTATTTCGCTCGATAATCTCATAGGTAATTCGAGTAATCGCTCGCTTGACGGTCAATTCGTCTACAACTTCTTTTGTCTTCATGACAAACCTCCAAAAAGAAAAGTCTCCTTAAACAAGGAGACTTCAGAATGTATAGTTAAGCTAGCCCTACCAAAACAGCAGAGACTCCACCCTTCTACTTGATTCAGCTCCTTGCCTGCCTCACGGGACAGGATTAAAGGAATATTTGATTGGTACTACTATAACACAAACCAGGAATCGATGCAAGAAAAAACACAAGAAATCAATTTTATAACGAACTAAAATCGTACAACTGTGGATAGTGATCGCATTCTGGATTTTTCGGATGACAGATAGCACGACCAAAGTAAATCATAGCCTGATGGGCTGCAAGCCATTCTTCTGGTGGCAAAACATCCATGACACGTTTTTCGACCTCAAGGGGTGTAGCTGATTTTTTAACAATATCGTGGTGTTTACAGATTCGCTCTACGTGAGTATCTACTGCAAAAGCTGGAATACCGAATCCCACGCTCAAAACTACGTTGGCTGTTTTACGACCAACTCCTGCCAAACTCTCTAATTCTTCTCTAGTCTGAGGGACTTGACCGTCAAAATCATCCAGTAGTTGTTGGGCACATTTTTTGAGGAATTTAGCCTTATTGCGATAAAGGCCTAGGCGAGAAATATACGAGGCAATCTCACTCTCACTGGCTTCTGCCATGGTTTGTGGGGTTGGAAAAGCCGCAAAAAGTCCTGGTGTAGCCTTGTTGACTGCCGCATCTGTCGTCTGAGCAGACAGCATAACAGCAACCAGGAGTTCAAAATGATTGCGAAAATCTAGACTTGGTTTCGCATCTGGAAAAAGAGCGATGATTTCCTCAATGACATGACGGGCACGTTTCTTGGACAAAACCATCTATTCGTCTCCGTCAAACAGTCCTTGCAAACCTGCAAAAGGACTATTTTCTTCTTTCTTGACTGCTTGTTGGGCTTGATACTCTTCCTCAGACATGATTTGCCAGTCATTTCCAGATACAAATCCCTGACCTGCTTCTTCCTCAGCTGTTAAGACTTTGATAGGAATATTGAGCAAGATATTATCTGAAACACTTTCAGCCAGGTCGATTTCTCCATTTTCAATCGGCAAGACCAAGTCATCATCTAGAACTTCTTGGTCCAGTTGATTGGTTGCACCTTCCATAAAGACTTCTGTCACTGGATAAGACTCTTTCAATTCTACCGGTTCCATGCTACGGCTAGAGGCTAAGACGATTGTATAAGACAACTGATAATCTAGGAAAAACATAAGGTCTTCGTACTGAACTTTTCCAATAGCGACAATATCTTTTACATCTAAAATTTCTTGATTACGGGCACGCAAGTCAGCTGCTAAGTCTAAAGTCTGCTCAAAGTGCAAACCTTCAGGCAACTTACGAATTTCTTGAATATTTAATTTCATACTTCCTCCATAAAGATTTACTCACTTGATTATACCATGAAAGAACCGCAAGCAAGGCAACTAAACTTTCAAAAAATCATTCTCTATTTTTTGATATATTTACTATGACATTTTTTGTTTTTGGTGCTATACTATAGACATCAATACATGAGCAAAGGAGGACGCTCATATGGAAGACAAAGAACTAATCTTAGAAGCTTATCAACTCATTTCCGAGTTAAACAAAGCTTACCAAATTTGCAAACAAGGATTGCCTGATGATCTGCGCTTGCAGCAAAATATCGACGAGCTACTCAATCAACTTAAAAAGACAGAGAAACTCGATAACTCTATCTTAATTGATCTGGAGAAATTTTACCAACATACCAGTCTCTTGATTGGACTTGGCACCCTTAAACTCAATGAAGAAGCTCGCACAGCTTGGAGAAACTATGACAAATTCCACTACGATCAAGTCAAACACGTACTGACTCTCTATGGACCTGTTTTTGGTTTTTAAAAATAGAGGGTTTTCTGGCTTAATCTTGACAAATTTTCTCAAAAAGAGTATGATGATTTCAACAATACTCGGAGGTAAGGGAGACATGAACAACTAAGTCTATCAAATAAAGAACCTTTATTTAGTAGATCTTGTTTCTGTCTCTTTTTTGTGTGCTCTTTTTTTGCTGGATTTTCAGCCCTTTTAAAAGAGTTTTTTTGACATAGACGATTGGCTCTACTAGGTAAAGTAGAGCTTTTTGTTATGCAATATGAACATTCTAGAAAGGACAATAATATGATAAAAATCAATCATCTGACCATCACACAAAACAAAGATTTAAGAGACCTTGTTTCCGATTTAAACATTACCATCCAAGACGGAGAAAAGGTCGCTATTATAGGCGAAGAAGGAAATGGAAAATCAACCTTACTACGAGCTTTAATGGGGGAAGCTTTGCCTGATTTTACTATCAAGGGCGACATCCAGTCTGACCTTCAGTCCCTGACCTACATTCCCCAACATCTCCCTGAAGAACTGAAAAAAAAATCTCTGCAGGACTACTTCTTTTTAGAGTCTACAGATTTGGACTACAGCCTTCTCTATCGCTTGTCTGATGAATTACACTTTGACAGCAGTCGTTTTGCAAGTGATCAAGAAATTGGTAGTCTCTCGGGTGGTGAAGCTTTGAAAATTCAGCTCATCCATGAATTTGCCAAACCCTTTGAGATTTTATTTTTAGATGAACCTTCAAATGACCTAGATCTTGAGACGATTGATTGGCTAAAAAGTCAGATTCAGAAGATGAGGCAAACCGTTATTTTCATTTCTCATGATGAAGACTTCCTCTCTCAAACGGCAGACACCATTATCCACTTGCGACTAGTCAAACATCGAAAGGAAGCTGAAACCCTAGTCGAGCACTTAGACTATGATCGCTATAGTGCCCAAAGGAAGGCTAACTTTGCCAGACAAAGCCAGCAAGCTGCCAACGACCAAAGAGCCTATAGCAAAACTATGGAAAAACATCGCAGAGTCAAGCAAAATGTCGAAACTGCCTTGAGAAATACTAAAAATGATGTTGCTGGTCGCCTATTAGCTAAAAAGATGAAAAATGTTCTTTCTCAAGAAAAACGCTACGAAAAAGCAGCTCAGTCCATGACCCAAAAGCCACTTGAAGAGGAACAAATCCAACTTTTCTTTTCAGATATAGAGCCATTAGCAGCTTCTAAAGTCTTACTTCGACTGGAAAAGGAAAGTTTGTCCATTGGTGAGCGTGTTTTGGCTCAAAAACTCCAACTAACTGTTTGGGGGCAAGATAAAATCGGCATCATCGGGCCAAATGGTGTTGGCAAATCGACTCTGTTAGCCAAGTTACAAAAACTACTAAGTGGCAAAAGTGAGATTTCACTTGGATTTATACCACAAAATTACCAAGAAGCATTGCAATTGGATCTATCTCCAGTAGAATTTCTCAGCCAAACTGGACATAAAGAGGAAGTACAGAAAATCCAATCCTTCCTAGCCAGTCTCAATTTCAGTTATCCAGAAATGCACCACCAAATCCGCTCCTTATCTGGTGGCCAACAAGGTAAACTCCTTCTTTTGAATTTAGTGCTGCGGAAACCAAACTTTCTCCTTCTGGATGAACCCACACGAAACTTTTCTCCAACTTCTCAACCCGAAATCAGAAAACTCTTTGCCAATTATCCTGGTGGTCTGGTCACTGTTTCACATGATCGACGTTTCTTAAAAGAAGTATGTAGGAGTATCTATCGTTTGACAAAAAATGGGTTAGAAATAGTTGATTTACAAGATTTATAAATGTAGAAAATAGCAAGTGGCTGGGCAAAAACTAAATTTCAGAAGAAAATCAAGTAAATCTTCCCACAATAAAACGCATAGTATCAAGTTTTTTCAACACCTGATATGATGCGTTTTTTGATTTTAAAGACTTTTTGCCCAGACTCGTTGGATCTGCTCAATTTGTTCTGAGTTTAAAGGTTTAGTATAGAAGAGTTTTTGAGCAGCCTTGCTATAGAAGATTCTGCTACATACTCTACAAGCCACCTCATGACTGGCTATTATTTCGGTTGTATAAGATAAATAACTTTTTACCTCTGTTTAAAAATCGGAGCATTCTAATTTATCGATTATATCAAATACATAAAGCAAAATGCAACTATATTATTGAGGGCATGCAAGAGAATGGAATTCCAAAGATTGTCGGAAGTCTTATACCTTATACCAAATGCAAATCCCATACCTAAATAGGTGATAAAACTAGAAATCGTATAGGGTCCATGTAGATAAGCAAAGAAAACCGATGTGGTAACCAATCCAATATATGTATTCTTAAATACTGTCCCTTGTAACAGTCCTCGCATAAAAATTTCTTCCGTAACGGGTGCTAAAATACAGAGTTCTAGAAAAAGCACAGGCAATGAAAGTGATAAACTTTGAATTGATTGAGTAGTGTCTGATTGGGTAGGTCCTAAAAAATTGACCAACATATAAAATAAGAAAAGCAAGGCGTAGGAGAGAAGCCATTTCAAGATATCTTTTAGGCAGATTTTTCGAATGTGAAACAGGTCATACTTTCTTCCTACATAAAAAAATATTGAGAGTTCAACAAGTGTAAAAATGATTGAGAGAACTAATGAATTTGTCTGCATAACTTTGTCAGCTATACTCAAGTGTATTGGTATGAAAATCAAAATCAAGAAAAAGGTCATCCAGCGCTTATACATGATTCACCTCACTAATATTTAATTACATATATTATACTACTTTTTTGTGATAGGACAAGTAACAAGTGAGGTGATAGATGCAAAAATCCAGAGGAAAATCTCTGGATGTTTTTACATATGTTTCAAACGCTCAATTCGTTCTGAGATTGGCGGATGGGTATAGAAGAGTTTTTGCAAACCACCTCGTTTTTGAGGATCGTTGATGTAAAGTGCACTGCTAGCATCATCTACATGACGGCTCATTGGCTGACTATTGTCCAACTTACGTAGAGCATTAATCATCCCTTGAGGATTACGAGTCAACTCTACACTTGAAGCATCTGCTAAAAATTCTCGCTGACGAGAGATGGCTAGTTGTACCAAGGTTGCTGCTAGGGGAGCCAAAACAATTGCTAGGAGAGAAACGACTAGCATAATAATTTCAAGTCCACCACTATCACGGTCATCACTTCTACGACCACGACCTGCACCTCCCCACCACATCATGCGTCCAGCCATACTTGATAAAAGTGTAATCGCACTGGCAAGGGCAACCGCAATAGTAGAAATACGAATATCATAGTTACGAATGTGACTGACTTCATGGCCAATAACCGCCTCTAACTCTTCACGATTCATAATCGATAGGAGTCCTGACGTTGCTGCTACCGCTGCATTTTGAGGATTTGAACCCGTTGCAAAGGCATTTAAGCTAGCATCATCGATAATAAAGACACGTGGCATGGGGATTTGCGCCACCATAGCCATATCTTCCACAACATGATAGAGAGTTGGTTCCGTCTGCTCATTCACCTCACGCGCACCATTCATGCTCATGACTATCTCTGTTGATTGAAAAATCATGGAGAATGCATAGACTAAGCCGATAATTAAGGCTAGAACCATACCTCCTATTCCTGATCTCATAAAGAGATAACCAACCGCATAGCCGAGCAAGGCTAAAAGGAGAAAGAATACTAGTAGTAAAATCCAAGTTCTTCGCTTATTACTCGCAATTTGATCATACAACATTCTAGTCACCTAAACCACTAAAATCGACTTTAGGTACTACCTTTTCTTCTTCAGGAGTTTGAAGGAAGTCAGCCACTTTAAAACCAAAGAGTCCAGCAACTAGGTTACTTGGGAATGTTTCTAATTTAACATTATAGTTGCTAACAACACTATTGTAGAGTTGGCGAGAGTATGAGATTTTATTTTCAGTATTGGTCAACTCCTCTTGCAATTTAGCAAAGTTGCCACTCGCTTTTAGGTCTGGATAATTTTCTGCAACTGCAAAGATTCCTGAAACCTGACGTGAAAGGGCATCACTAGCTCTCATAGCTTCTGCCGGTGAGGTTGCAGCGGCTACTTGATTACGGAGTTCTGCAACTTTTTCAAGCGTTGAACCTTCATACTTTGCATATCCCTTCACGGTCTCAATCAAGTTTGGCAAGAGATCGTTACGACGTTTCAACTGAACATCAATCTGACTCCATGCCTCTTTAGTTTGCATGCGATTTTTAACCAATCCATTATAGGTAATAATCACAAAGATACCAATAAGAGCAAGAACTCCAAGAATAATCCAATTCATCTGATATCTCCTTTCTGTTTTTAGATTAGTACCAGTATATCAAATTTCTATCTTTTTGTGGTAAAATAAGATGATACTAAAGAAGGAAACTACTATGAAACCAGAAACTTTTTACACATTACTTGCTGAACAAAATATTATTCTTTCTGACCAGCAAAAAGTTCAATTTGAGCGTTATTTTGAACTCTTAGTCGAGTGGAACGAAAAAATCAACCTGACTGCTATTACAGAAAAGGAAGAAGTCTATCTCAAACACTTCTATGATTCCATCGCTCCTATTTTACAAGGATTGATTGAAAACCAGCCCATTAAACTCTTAGACATCGGTGCTGGAGCAGGTTTTCCTAGCCTTCCCATGAAAATTCTCTATCCTCAGCTAGAGGTTACTATTATTGATTCTCTCAATAAACGTATCAACTTTCTTACTCTATTAGCCCAAGAACTAGGTTTAGAAAATGTTCACTTCTATCATGGACGTGCCGAAGACTTCGCCCAAGATAAGAACTTCCGTGCTCAGTTTGATATCGTTACAGCTCGTGCAGTTGCCCGTATGCAGGTCTTGTCCGAGTTGACTATCCCCTACCTGAAAGTCGGTGGAACATTGCTAGCTCTTAAGGCTAGCAATGCACCTGAGGAATTAACTGAAGCTAAAAATGCCCTTAACCTTCTCTTTAGTAAGGTTGAAGATAATCTCAGTTACAAACTTCCTAACGGAGACCCTCGCTACATTACTATTGTAGAGAAGAAAAAAGAAACTCCAAATAAATACCCCAGAAAAGCAGGTATGCCTAACAAACGTCCGCTTTAGAAAGATTAAAAATCTGCAAACTCACATCTCACTTTCTTATTTCAAGGCTCGGGAAAAAATGATTTACAAAATCATTTTTTTCTGCTATACTATCCTAAGCAAAGGTTTTTAATGTCATCCCGTGAGGTGACGAAGGCGCAGATCTATATAAAACTCTTTAAAACTTGATGAAGGATTCTTGTTTTAGAGAGGTCTTACTCTGGGAGCCTATTGCTATAAAATAATGGGCTCTTTTTTGATGCCCAAAAGTGAGGTTAATATGAAACAGGAATCAACTGTTGATTTGTTATTAGACGTTGACCAACGTCCTTCAGCTGGAAAAGGAATTCTTCTTAGCTTCCAGCACGTATTCGCCATGTTTGGTGCTACTATCTTGGTACCTTTGATCTTGGGAATGCCTGTATCTGTTGCCCTTTTTGCATCAGGTGTAGGAACACTCATTTACATGGTTTGTACTGGCTTTAAAGTTCCAGTTTATCTGGGGTCTTCTTTTGCCTTTATCACAGCCATGTCACTTGCTATGAAAGAAATGGGTGGCGATGTATCTGCCGCTCAGACAGGGGTTATCCTGACTGGTTTTGTTTATGTCCTTGTTGCTGCAAGTGTTCGCTTTGCAGGTACAAAATGGATCGACAAACTCTTACCTCCAATCATTATCGGTCCTATGATCATCGTTATCGGTCTTGGACTTGCAGGTTCAGCTGTTACCAACGCTGGTCTTGTAGCTGACGGAAACTGGAAAAACGCTCTTGTAGCCGTTGTTACTTTCTTGATTGCTGCCTTTATCAATACAAAAGGAAAAGGCTTCCTACGAATCATCCCATTCCTTTTTGCCATTATCGGTGGTTACCTCTTTGCCCTAGCACTTGGATTAGTTGACTTCACTCCTGTTCTTGAAGCTAACTGGTTTGAAATCCCTGGTTTCTACCTACCATTCAACACAGGTGGTGCCTTCAAACAATACAACCTTTACTTCGGTCCTGAAACAATTGCCATCCTACCAATCGCAATCGTAACGATTTCTGAACATATCGGAGACCACACCGTTCTAGGTCAAATCTGTGGACGCCAATTCTTGAAAGAACCAGGTCTTCACCGTACCCTTCTTGGTGACGGTATCGCAACTTCTGTTTCTGCCTTCCTTGGTGGACCAGCCAATACAACTTACGGAGAAAATACAGGGGTTATCGGTATGACTCGTATCGCTTCTGTCTCAGTTATCCGTAACGCTGCCTTCATCGCGATTGCCCTTAGCTTCCTTGGTAAATTTACTGCTTTGATTTCAACAATTCCAAACGCTGTACTTGGTGGTATGTCTATCCTTCTTTACGGGGTTATCGCAAGTAACGGTTTGAAAGTCTTGATCAAAGAACGTGTTGACTTCGGTCAAATGCGTAACCTTATCATCGCAAGTGCTATGTTGGTGCTTGGACTTGGTGGTGCTATCCTTAAACTTGGTCCAGTTACCCTTTCAGGTACTGCCCTATCAGCTATGACAGGTATCATCCTAAACTTGATCTTGCCATACGAAAACAAAGACTAATCCATATAGAATCAACAAGAGGTCGGGACCGAAATCCCGACCTTATTTTTATGAACAAGAAGCCTTTGATACAGTGACTCATTGGACTGTTGTCAAAAAGTTTGATTTCTTAATTTGCCCAAGCAATCAAGAGATACAAGAGACTGGATCCAAACATATCAGCAAGAGCATGCATGAGAAAAAATGGCAGTAAATTCTTGACTACATACTTGTACAAGAAATAATAGAATAGACCGTAAACAAGCCCAATCACCAAAGCCCAAAGCAATCCTTGATAGGTATGGAAAGAAATCCGTATAATTATCGAGTAGACTAGAGCCAACCACTTGTGCTTTTCTTTTACTGAGGTCAGTAAGCCTAAGAAGAAAAATTCTTCATAAAAACCATTTAGTAAAGCATAGCAAATAGCCATTGGTGTTAAGGCTATGAATTTTCGAATGATTTCCATAGGGGCTATAAAAGGAATTAGTTGAGGATTGAAATAATTATACTCACCACTAAGGGTTGTAATGATATCACCGAATATCCCAACTACAGCAAAGATAAGGGGAACCCAAATTAAAACAGACCAGCTCCAACGTATAGGAAGCTGTTTAAAATCATAATTTCGAATCACAAGATAAAGGAAGGTAATCCCTAACATCATCAATTGAAAATTGAAATTACTAGAATAGGCTGCCCCATCACTTGCTAGATTTGTCGTAGTTTCTGCGACGCTAGTAAGAGTTAAAGGCGATAAACTCCCCATAAATTATTGGGTAGAACGAATGATAAACTCTCCAAACATTAGAACAGTAACGATTAAGATATCAAACTATTTTAAGTATTTTCAAGGTCTAGCAAGATAAATACTTTGTAGAAACTTCATATTCCCTCCTTATCTTTAATAATATGGATTGATTATAAAAAAATTATATGAACCAACTTGCTGAAAGATTAAAAAAAACAGCCTTATCAAAGACTGTTTTAATCCATTAAACGGAGTGATGTTTCTTTTCCAATATTAGATCCTTCAATGAAATAATTGTTACAGCTAATAAAATCATAGCCATTCCAACAAAGTCAATCGGATAGAAAATATCTCCCATAATCATGAAGGCGAAAAATACTGCCGAGATAGGCTCAATCGAAGCCAAAAGGCTAGACTTAACTGGTCCTATCATACTGGCTCCCTTGAGGAAGGCTGTATAGGCAAAGACCGTTCCAATCAGAATGATGCCGGCAAAAGCTAGAATGGTATCAAAAGATATGGGAATACTGGCCCCGATAAGCCCCGTAAAAGGTACTGCTAGTATACCTGAGATGGTCATTCCAACACCAATAACCAAAATGCTCCCCCATTTTTGAATCAATTTTATGGGTAAAATGATATAAAGAGCATAGGTTAGGGCTGAGAACAAGCCCCAGAATAGACCAGCTGGAGTCATCGAGAGTTGATCCAATTGCACATGTGTTGCAATGAGAAAGGTCCCACCTATAGCTAAAAACATAGAGATGATTTCTGAAAGCGTCGGAGCCACCTTATCCTTGATACAAGTGTAAGCAAGGATTCCAACTGGACAGACATACTGAAGTACTGTCGCTGTCCCAGCATTTGTCTCCTGAATAGCTGATAGATAAGCTAATTGATTTAGAAAAAGACCAAATAAAGAAAATAGCAAGAGAGAAAACAGACTTGATTTATCCTTCAGAAAGGCCATAAATTTATCCCTTGATTTAGTATAGGCCAGAAGAACCAAGAGTAATCCAGCGATTATCAAACGGATATTGGTCAGAACGAGAGCTGAAATCCCGTGAACCATCAAGTACTGACCACTGGTTCCCGATAAGCCCCAGGCAATACCTGCAATGACTGTATAAAGAGTTCCTTTTAAAGCTTTTGACATACTTCCTCCCTAGTCTGCCTCTCGAATCAAGTCCATAACCTGATTACGATCCAAAATCCACTGGGCACGCTCATCTTTTTCATAGGTTCTGTTAGATAAAAAGATTACCGCCTCTTGTTTCTTACGATTCCACATGATAAAGGTCCCAGTATAGCCTGTATGGTCCAGCCAATCACCTTCAAGATTCCAGGCCAATGAGCGTTCTTTATCACTCAGATCCGAAAAATTCTGACTCAATCCCTCAGCAAAATCATCCTGCAAATAATGCTCTAGAAAGATTTTTAAATCATGAACTGTCGAAAACAAACCTGCACTACCTGCATGCTTTCCAAGCAAACGAGCCTTGGGATCATGGACCACTCCTGCTTTCTGTCCACGGACCGTTGGAACAGCACAGTTAACTGGACCAAACTGAGTTTCCTTCATTCCCCAAGGATCCAAAACTTGCTCTTGTAAAATCTGATCCAAGTCCTTTTCAAAATAGTTTTCCAAGAGAAAACCTAGCAAGAGAAAATGCACATCCGAGTAGAGAAAGGCTCTCTTCTCTCGGCGATTCAAATGATACATGGCATTCCTCAACTGGTCTTCTGAGAGCTGATCCCTATTTGGGATAAAAGGATCCAAATCTGTCGCATGCGTTAGGAGTTGACGAACAGTGATGTCTGGATAATCTACTTCTGGAAGATAGTCTCTTATGGAGTTATCAAGCTCAATCTTGCCTTCCTTCCACAAGAAGGTTAAGACCGTTCCCACTCCAACAACCTTGCTGACACTTGCCAAATCATAGACCAAGCCCTCACGAGTCTGCTCACCAATTTCTGGATTTGCTTCTCCTAGATACCAGTCAGACCAAACGCCATCCTGATAATATGCAAAAGAGGCACCAGGATAAATCCCCGCCTCAATTTGTTGCTTTATTTTTTGAATGATTTTTTGTTTCATACTGCTTCAAACCACAATTCGATATTGTTGGTATCCTTAGTGAGGAAAAACTTCTCTGATTTTGGAATAAAGTAACCGGCTTCTTCAAATCTCTGACGCAATACAGGCAAATCTAAATTCTCTACTTGAAATTTCAACATGGACAAGTCCCAAGTTACATTATTTTCAACCAGTAAATCGCTCCCTTGAGCTTGATTAAAAGCTAGTCGATTTTCGATTTCTTCTTTTTCAAGTAGGCTTGATATCTCATCTGGTAAGTTGATTTCCACAGAGATTTCAAAGGCTGTCAAATATCTCAGTTTCTCATCTTTTGAAAAAGTGACTTCTTCCTCAACTTTTTTCAAATCTTTGATATTATCTTCAGCATGAATAAGAATACAATCCCCTTCTGGAGAAAGAAGCTCAAAAGCATATCCCTTAGCCCCCTTATAGAGTTGAGGGATTTCTTCCATTCTAGCTAGTAGTGCTTCAATCTCAGATGGCTTCTCTACCTTTACAAGTAATCTAGCTAATTTTTTAATCCCTTCAACCTTACGGCTCCTCATACTTGGTGACTCTTCTAAAACTAACTTTTCAATGCCTGACTGGTCTCCTAGTGATAAGAAGGCTGACTCTTCAAGCAAAGGTTTCATCCCCAAAGTCTCAATATAAAATGATTCATTTAGATTTCTATTATTTACCTTTAGCGTCGGGATCATACGCTTTATTTGATTTACAATCATAAATTCCTCCAACACTTTTTATTTTAAAGGATTTTATCTTTTTTTACAAGTTATTCAATAAAAAACTTTAACTATATTAACTCCTTAAATAAATCAACCCCTTCTGCTAGTAGAAGGGGGACTGGTTTGTTTTTACTAAAATACCTTATTTAGTCTTTCCAAGCTAATTCTGCTTGGAGACCATAATGGTCGCTCACCTGTGGACTGTTTTTACCATCAAAGACCACGTGAAGTTTTTCTACCTGCACATCCTTTGTTGTAAAGATATAATCGATTCGAAGAGGTTCGCTGTTCCCCTTCCAACCATCAATTTCAGGCGGAACAGTGTAACTACCACTTCTTTCTTTTGCAACTTCAAATGCATCTTGTAAGTTTAATGGACTAGCTAAAATAGCTTGGTAACCCTCTTGGCCTGCAGGATTATTAAAATCACCTGCTAGCAAGAGTGGCTTGTTCAATTCTTTCAGAACTGCTTCAAAGCGCGCCCATTCCTCTTGGAAACCTTTATCCCACCAAGAAAGATGGACACTGGCAACTGCAAGCTCCTTACCATCGACTACAGTTTCAGCCAAGGCAACACGGCGAGTATGATAGTCTGTTGGATCATCCACATCTGAAACCAAAATTTCTCTGGCTTCAATTGGTGTTTTAGATAGGATTGCAACACCTTCATGGTAACGATCGTAGCCGATATGGTTGTAGGCCCAAGTCCAATAATAGTTTTGACCTTGCTCAGCCAACTTCTCTACCAAAAGTCGCACATAGTGGTCTTGATGAATCGGCTCAGCCGATGGTAATGGCTGATAAAGTGCACCAGCTTCTACTTGCGCTGAGGTGATTTCCTGGTTGATTTCCTGAAAACAAATCAAATCATAACTGTTTTCAAGTATATCTTGAAGTAAAAGTTGGAACTTTTGTTCAGGATCTTTTTCCATCCAACTATGGGTATTGAGTGTTAAAAACTTCATTCTTTTCTCCTATAAACAAGAGGTTGGAAACAGCTTCCAACCTCCTAAATATTACAATTCTACTTTTGCAACTGCTGTTTTAGCAGCAAGAGAACCTGTTTTTTCTAATTTAACTGATTTGATCGCATCACCATTTGTGAAGACAACTACTGTTGAAGTTTCACGTCCTGCTGCACGGATAGCATCCAAGTCAGCTGTGACAAGAAGATCACCTGCCGCAACTTTTTGTCCTTCAGCAACATGAACTGTAAATGGTTTTCCTTCAAGACTTACTGTGTCCAAACCAATGTGAACAAGTACTTCAAGGCCTGCTTCAGTCACAAGACCAAGAGCGTGTTTAGTTGGGAAGATACTTGATACAGTACCTGATACTGGAGATACAATGTTTCCGTTTGCTGGTTCCACCGCAAATCCATCACCCATCATTTTTTGAGCAAATACTGGATCCTTTACTTGTTCCAAGGCAACCACTTGACCGTCAGCAACTGAATAAACTTCTTCAGTTACACCTTTATATACAACAGCATTTTTAGAAGATGATGCCATTTGACTTGGAAGAGTTTCAGGAATCACTTCACCTGAGTCAAGAAGGTCTTGAATATCTGATTTCAAAACATCAGCTTTAGGTCCATAGATAGCTTGGACACCTTGCCCTTTCATGACAAGTCCCATAGCTCCTTCAGCTTTCCATTGTTCTTCTGTTCCGACTTTTTCAGCGTCTTTTACAGTAACACGAAGACGAGTCATACATGCGTCAACGTCAACGATGTTAGCACGTCCACCAAGAAGGTTGATGATGTTAACAGCTTGAGAAGCTTCTGCAACTTTTGACTCACCAGAAGCAGCAGATTCTGATGAACCTTCAGCAGTTTCGTAGTTTCCGTTACGTCCTGGAGTAGCATAGTTGAATTTTTGAATCATGAAGTTGGCGATGAAGTACATGATAACTGCAAATAGCGCTGTTACCCAGATAAAGTTAATAATATCCATACCAAGACCCGCATTGATCGCCATTGGTGTACGAGTCAAGAATTCGATAGAACCGAATGAGTGCATACGCAGGTTAACCACGTCAGCCATAGCAAAGGCAGCACCTTGAACTACTGAATAAACAAGATACATAGGTGTTGCAACAAACATGAACATATATTCAATTGGCTCAGTAACACCAGTCAAGAAAGTTGCAAGAGCTGTCGCAATCATCATTCCTTTGTATTGGTGTTTCTTGTCTGCTTCAACATTACGGTAAATAGCAACAGCCACACCCATCAAAATACCGAATGAACCAATCATTTGTCCAACTTTGAAACGAGCTGGATGTACTGTATCTAACAAGTGTTGGTATTGACTAGCATCAGTACCTTTAAGGTTTACAAGGTCTGTTACCCATGCAAGCCAAAGTGGGTCTTGACCAAATACTTGAGTACCTTTAGCTGCACCAGTTAAAATGTCATAAGTACCACCAAGAGCTGTGTAGTTCATTGGGATAGTCAACATGTGGTGAAGACCAAATGGCAAGAGCAAGCGTTCCAAAGTACCATACAAGAATGGTGCAAGGATTGGAGCAGTTTCTTGTGAGTTGGCAATCCAGATACCGAAGTTGTTGATACCTGTCTGAATCAGTGGCCAGAAAGCTGAAAGAAGAATTGCAGCGATTGCTGAGCGAAGAATAACTACAAATGGTACAAAACGTTTCCCGTTAAAGAATGAAAGTGCATCAGGAAGTTTACGGAAGTTGTAGTATTTGTTAAAAGCAGTCGCTCCAACAAAACCTGAGATAATCCCTACAAATACCCCCATGTTAAGGGCTGGAGCCTCAAGTACGCTAATGAAGTAATCAGAAACCTTGATAGATCCACCAAAGATTGTTGAAACCATAGCGTTAGGATCCTTCAACATATCCCCTGATACACCGAAGATTGTACCAGTGATACGGTTAATAAGGATAAATGCAAGACCTGCCGCAAAAGCACCACCAGCACGTTCCTTAGCCCAGCTTCCTCCAATAGCAAGGGCAAACAAAATATGAAGGTTACCGATAACTCCCCAACCAATTTGCTCTAGTACGCCACCAGTAATAACTAGGGGAGCAAGGTTTGGGTCAATCATTGCAAGTGACTTACCGATTGAAATCATCAATCCAGCCGCTGGCATAACAGCGATAACCACCATTAGAGCCTTACCGAATTTCTGCCAAAATTCGAAAGACAAGACATTTTTGAATGTATCTTTCATCATTCAAATCTCCTTTATATTTATTCGGCAAACGTTTTACGAAAACGTTTGCGCATGTTTATGTTTTAATTTTACCACTTTTTATTTTTTTGTAAAGGCTTTTATAAAAAAAATTTGACTTTTTCTTTCACTTCACTTTCTGGTAGGCTATCTCTTACTGACCATTTTTGAGTTTACTGCCATTTTTTGTTATAATATTAGCTATGAAATCCTATAATACCTTGAATGATTATTATCGAAATTTATTTGGAGAAAAGACTTTTAAAGTCCCTATTGATGCTGGCTTTGATTGTCCCAATCGCGATGGAACTGTAGCACATGGGGGCTGTACTTTTTGCACGGTTTCCGGTTCTGGAGATGCAATCGTTGCTCCTGATGCTCCTATCCGCGAGCAATTCTATAAGGAAATTGACTTTATGCACCGTAAGTGGCCAGATGTTAAAAAGTATTTGGTTTACTTCCAAAATTTTACCAATACTCATGAAAAGCTGGAAGTGATTCGCGAGCGCTATGAACAAGCAATCAACGAGCCTGGGGTTGTCGGCATCAATATCGGAACTCGACCAGATTGCCTTCCTGATGAGACAATTGAATACTTGGCAGAATTATCAGAGCGAATGCATGTTACCGTAGAGTTAGGCTTACAAACTACTTATGAAGAAACTTCAGAATTGATTAACCGCGCCCACTCCTATGAACTCTACGTGGAGACAGTCAAACGACTTCGAAAGTATCCGAAGATTGAGATTGTTGCCCATTTGATCAATGGTTTGCCCGGTGAAACTCATGAAATGATGGTGGAAAACGTTCGGCGTTGTGTAAGGGACAATGATATCCAAGGGATTAAACTTCACCTACTTCACCTCATGACCAACACTCGGATGCAAAGGGATTATCATGAAGGTCGTTTGCAGCTCATGAGTCAGGATGAATATGTCAAGGTCATCTGTGACCAACTAGAAATTATTCCCAAGCATATTGTCATCCATCGGATTACGGGTGATGCGCCTAGGGATATGTTGATTGGTCCTATGTGGAGTCTCAATAAATGGGAAGTTCTAAATAGCATTGAGGCTGAAATGAGACGACGCGGTAGCGTCCAAGGATGCAAGGCTGTAAAACAGGAGTTTATGAATGAAAAGACCACTTGAAATAGCGCATGATTTTCTTGCCCAAGTCATCACCCAAGAGGATATTGTCGTTGATGCGACCATGGGAAATGGCTATGATACCCTTTTTCTAGCTAAGTTAGCTAAACAAGTCTATGCTTTCGATATACAGGAACAAGCTCTAGAAAAGACTAGTCAACGTCTACAAGAAGCTGGTTTGACCAATGCAGAATTAATCCTACAAGGTCATGAAACCGTGGATCAGTTTGTAACCGAGGTGAAAGCAGCTATCTTTAATCTTGGTTATCTTCCTTCAGCTGATAAAAGCATTATCACCCAACCTCAAACAACTATTGAAGCACTGGATAAACTTTGCCAAATGCTAGTTAAGGGTGGACGAATAGCCATCATGATTTATTACGGGCATGAAGGCGGAGATATTGAACGGGATGCAGTCATGGATTTTGTCAGTCACTTACCACAACAAGAATATACTGCTACGATCTATCGCACTCTCAACCAAATCAACAATCCACCGTTTTTAGTCATGATTGAAAAATTAGAAAGGTATCGACATGGATAAACAATACCTACGAGATAAAATAGAAGCTCTTCGCCACAACTTTGTAGAATCAACCCAACATGAACGGGCAGTTGGTATGTTAGATGAAGCTCATATGAGCAAGAAGATGCTGAAAATCAAGAAAAAAATGATAACACTTGAAATGGAGCGTTGTCAGAAGAAAATCGAGCACAAGGACTGCTCGAAAATTGATCAAAAAATCCAAGAACAAAAAGAACTTTTTGAAGCTTGTCGAAAACAAAAATAAGGAGGTAGAAGATGGATTTACTTTTTTATCTCTTGATATTTTTGCTTGTTCTCATTGTTTCTAGTACGACCAATAAACTTCTTCCCTTCCTACCCATGCCCCTGATTCAAATTTTGTTAGGGATAGGAATTGGGCTTTGCTTACCCAACAACCAATATCACTTAGATACTGAGTTGTTTCTAGCTTTAGTCATTGGTCCACTACTCTTTCGTGAAGCTCAAGAAGCAGATGTAACCTCTATCCTAAAGCACTGGAGAATCGTTCTCTATCTAATTTTCCCTGTCATCTTTATATCTACTCTAAGTATGGGAGGACTTGCCCATGTTCTTTGGGCGAGCTTACCATTAGCAGCCTGCCTAGCAGTAGGTGCTGCACTTGGTCCTACTGACCTGGTTGCTTTTGCTTCCCTTTCTGAACGATTTACCTTTCCAAAACGAATTTCAAATATCTTAAAAGGGGAAGGACTCCTTAATGATGCTTCTGGGCTAATTGCCTTTCGTGTTGCTCTCATCGCATGGACAACGGGAACCTTTTCAATCGCTCAAGCAGGAATTTCCCTAGCTATTTCCATCATGGGAGGGTTTGCAGTCGGCTTTATAACAGCCTTAATCAATCGTTTCCTCCATACTTTTCTACTCAGTGTTCGAGCTACTGATATAGCCAGTGAACTTCTGTTAGATCTCAGTTTACCACTTTTAACATTCTTCATCGCTGAAGAGATTCACGTTTCTGGAATTATCGCAGTCGTTGTTGCTGGTATTTTGAAAGCGAGTCGTTTTAAAAAGATAAATCTTCTTGAAGCCCAGGTGGATACTGTGACTGAAACCGTTTGGCACACAGTAACCTTCATGCTCAATGGTTCTGTCTTCGTTCTGTTGGGGATGGAACTGGAGATGATTGCGGAGCCCATTCTGAAGAGTGCTTTTTATAACAATGTGCTTCTTCTCGTCACAGTCTTTCTTTTAACCTTCCTACTCTTTGCCATCCGCTTTGTGATGATTTACGGCTTTTACGCGTTTCGAATAAAGAAACTTCAAAAAAGCCTCCACAAGTATGTTAAAGATATGCTTCTCTTGACATTTTCTGGAGTTAAGGGAACAGTTTCTATTGCTACCATCCTCTTGATACCGTCTAACTTAGAGCAGGAATATCCGCTCCTTCTCTTCCTCGTAGCTGGTGTAACCCTGGTCAGTTTTCTTACTGGATTATTGGTCTTGCCACACCTTTCTGAAGAGCAAGAGCCATCTAAGGATCATCTCATGCACATCGCTATCCTAAATGATGTTGCCATGGAGTTAGAGAGAGATTTGGACCATACTAAAAACAAGGTTCCCCTCTATGCTGCGATTGATAACTATCACGGACGGATCGAAAATCTCATCCTCAGCCAAGAAAATAAAGAAATCCAAGAAGACTGGGAAGCTCTGAAACTCTTGATTCTCAGTATCGAGAACGATGGTTTGGAACAGGCCTATGAAGAAGGCAAAATCGGTGAAAGAGGTTATCGTGTTTATCAACGGTACTTGAAAAGCATGGAGAAAAATATTAAGCGAAACTTTGCTTCTCGACTAACCTACTACTTCCTTGTTTCTATACGGATTGTGCGCTTTCTCCTTCATGAGTTGCTCACATTTGGAAAAACCTTTCGTTCTTGGAGAGACAAGGAAAACCAAAGACTTCTTGCCATCGATTATGATCAGATTGCAGAACTCTATCTAGCCAACACTGAAATCATCATCGAAAGTTTAGAAAACCTCAAAGGGATTTATAAGAGTTCCTTGATTAGTTTTATGCAGGAATCACGTCTCCGTGAAACCAGTCATATTACCAGTGGTGCCTTTGTGGAACGGGTTATCAATCGTATCAAACCCAATAATATCGACGAAATGTTGAGAGGCTACTATCTAGAACGTAAGTCTATCTTTGAATACGAGAAACAAAAACTTATTTCAGCCCAGTATGCTAAAAAACTGAGACAAAATGTGAACAACCTAGAAACCTATTCTCTAAAAGAATCAGCCAACACACTGCCTTATGATATGATGGAATTAGTTCGCAGAAATTAAGATTTAGGTTATTATTGTGGAGGATTATGCAATGAAAAAGTTGTGGAAACAACTAACCAATAGGCCTTTATTGAAAGCTTTTTTGCACTACTATCATGTTTCAGATATTGAATTAACCAGTGTAGCTGTGGCTTATTATTGGTTGATTTCAATCTTCCCTTTACTTATGATAGCCGTCAATATCTTGCCTTATTTTCAAATTCCGATCTCTGATTTTTTGATCATCCTAAAGGAATTTTTACCAGATACGATCTATGATGTGGTAGCAAAGATTGCTCGTGAAGTCCTGACGCAACCGTCTGCTGGACTATTGAGTTTTGCGGTGATATCAGCTCTTTGGACATTTTCAAAATCCATGAATTTCCTTCAAAAGGCCTTTAACAAAGCCTATGGAATTGCAAAAAATAGAGGAATTATCTCACACCAACTGATGAGTCTCCTAGTTAGTTTGGGACTTCAAATTCTCTTTGCTCTTGCCTTATTCCTAAGTATGTTTGGTCATATGTTGTTGGATCTGATAAAAAACTACTGGAAATCCGAAAGTTCTCTATTTGCATATTTACAGGATTTTACAGGACCGCTGATTTATGTCTTTCTGTTTGCGATCTTGATCATGCTCTATTATTTCCTTCCAAACGTGAAAATCGGTCGTATTCGTTACGTCCTTCCTGGAAGTCTATTCGTACTTCTTACTCTCATATCTCTATTAACGATCTTTTCAGCTTATTTCAACAATTATGTTAACTATCTAGTCGACGTTCGATTTTTCAGTTCCATCATCGTTGTTGTCATGATGTTCTGGTTTATAATTATTGCCAAGATATTGATTATCGGTGCAGTGATCAATGCCAGTGTTCAAAGCCTTAAGGATCCAGATTTTAAAGCAAAGCAATAATTTTTATCGATTAATACTCAATGAAAATCAAAGAGCAAACTAGGAAGCGAGCCGCAGGTTGCTCAAAACACCGTTTTGAGGTTGTGGATAGAACTGACGAAGGCAGCTCAAAATACTATTTTGAGGTTGCAGATGGAAGCTGACGTAGTTTGAAGAGATTTTCGAAGAGTATAAACAAATCAATCCCCCAGTTATTTGATACTGGGGGATTTTTGAATTTCATAGTTTATTGTCCACTCGTTAGGGCTTGCAATTCTGTTTTTAGATAGTGAGCCAAATGTTGGTGAGCAAAAATATTGGCATTCTTTTCTGCGGTAGGATTGTAGTTTGTGTTGGTATTTACATCATAAACATAAATATCACCGCTCTCTGACTGAACCCATTCAATAGCCGCAACTTCAATCTGAGCATTTTTAAGGAAGTTTTCATAAGCTTCTCTTCGAGAATCTGGTAGAGGTTCTGTAATCTGGAATTTTTCAGACGTTTCTAGTTGTTCTGGTCTCTTGCCAATTTGACAACCATCTGCTGGGCACAATTGGAAACCATCTGAAGAATCGATTGAAACAGTATAAAGGAACTTCTGATTGATAAACTCTGAACGACGGATGCGTCCATCACTTGGTTTGATGTAGGCTTGTAACAAGGTAATCCCGTCCACTGATGGTTCAAAGAGAGGGCTATTGACATAAGCTTCCAGTTCTTCTTCATTTTGGAAGAGTTGAACGCCTAATCCCTTACCTGCTCGATTGTGCTTAGTAATCAAAGGATAGATGTTCAATTTTCTTGCTGCTTCAATGATATTTTCTTGGCCCAGAACTGCAACTGTCGCAGGAGTCTCAATGCCTGACTCGTTTAACTTCAAATATTGTTTGACTTTACTGATCTCTAGGTTGATGGCACCAGTTCCATTTACAACCTTGCGTCCATGTGCTTCTAACCAAGTAATCACCTGCTCTGTAAATTCTGGTGCATAGCGATGTCCTCTGGTGTGAGAAGACGCAGACATGCGATTGTAAAAGATACCTTGTGGTGGTGGGCTTTGAAGGTCCAATATACCACTAGATAAATCCCACAGTTCATAAGGGACTCCTAGTTCTTCCAACCATTTGACCAAATGCTGGGTCCATTCAAGATTCTCATGAATTACATAAACTTTTGCTTCACTCATTACTTATAAACTCCTTAAAAAAAGCTGACTGATAATTGGCTTTCCTTTTCTTCTTCTAAAATATATCCTTCTGTTTTTTCAATAACGCCGACTGTTAAGATTTGACCTAAAACATTGATCATAGTACGGCCAGCATTGACAAAGAAATCAACTGCAAAGATCAAGGCTACTCCTTCAACTGGCAAGCCCAGTTGAGGTGCTGCAGCTAATAGAACCACGATAGCTCCTGATGGTACGGTTGCCGCAGTTTTTCCAATCAAGGTCAAAAGCAAAACAGTAAACAAGAGACTTGATAATGAAAATTGAATGCCGTAGGCATGCGCAATAAAGATTGTCGCTACTGAGAAGTAAACCGCTGCTCCCTCTAAGTTAAAAGTATATCCTAAAGGAACAACTAAATCAATTGTATGCTCGTCATGGCCCTGTTTTTTCAAATCTTTAAGAAGGGATGGCAAAACAACACTAGAACTACCAGTAACAAAGGCCAGGGTCAAGAGACTCAAATTTTCACGAAAGGCTGACAAATACGATACCTTAAAGAATAGAGCAATCAAAGGGAAAATAAGGAGAACCAAAACAGCGTAAGCCAAGTAAGTTCCGATTACAAATTGACCAAGCCCAATCAATTTATCAAGGCCAGTCGTTGCAACATCTTTGGCGATAAATCCAAAAATCCCAATCGGTGATAGTTTAACAATCACTGTAACAATCTTGTAGATGGCCTCAATCCAGATTTGGAAACCTTCGATAATTTTCTGAGATTTCTCTGATTTAAGATTCCCAATTCCGTAACCAAGAAAGATAGCAAACACGACAATTGTCAAAAGAGCACCATCTGAAAGAGACTTGACGATATTTGATGGAATAAAACCAAGCAAAAATTCGTTAAATTTGACATTATTGGCAATTCCATCAAGGTTCCCACCAGTTTGACCGATATTCACTCCTTGACCAAATCCTAAATAGTAACTAGCAAATACAAACAAAAGAGTAATTGCAGTTGTTACTGCGAAAAAGTAAACCAAACTCTTGGTCAATATTTTTCCAAAAGATTTTTTCCCGATAACACCGGCTACTGCAACAACGATAGTTGGGAAAATTAATGGGATGATGACCATGTTGATCAATTTAATAAAGGCTTGTCCTAAAAATTGATAAAAGTCTGCAAATTGTGGCCAAATGAACGCAGCGATAACACCCAAGACCAAAGCCACCAATAATTGGATTCCTAGTGAGAGTTTTGACCATAACGTAACTAATTTCATAAGAAACTCCTTTGTTTTATTTGCTACTCATTCTACTACTATTCTTCACTTCTGACTAATATATATTTTCTATGTTGAACATAAAAAAGATTTATATTGAGAGTTCAAACTATCATCGTAGCAAACACATGATTCATTCTGTTCAAGCAGGAATTATAAAATCTGTTTCTTACCAATGATTTTTTGCTAAAACAGTGATAAATCACGGAATTTACTTTTCTATTCTCAAAATTTTATGATACAATAATGGTATGATTTTAATGAAACTTGCTTCCATCTTGCTTTTGGTACTAACCTTAGCTCTGGCGATTATTTTAAGCAGACTCTTTAAGTTAAAGAAAAAGGGCATCAATGCTGCTGATTTAGCTTTTCCTTTTCTAATTTTTGAATATTATTTGATTACGGCTAAGATGTTTACACACAATCAACTTCCAGTATTGGGAACGGCCTTATCAATACTAGCAATTGTGTTGGTCTTTTTCTTCTTAAACAAAAGACGTAGCTTTTATTATCCCAAATTTATTAAATTCTTTTGGCGAGCTGGATTTTTACTAACACTGCTCATCTATATCATCATGATTGTTCAAATTTTCGTGATGAAATAGTCAACTATTATAATATAGCCCACCAGCACCTCGATCTTGGCCACTAAATGTTCCATCTGAGGCACTTTTCTGATAAAATTATAAAAAAGTTAAAATAGGAGATAAATCAAGTGAAAAAAACGCTCTTGGCAAGTGCCATTACGCTTTCAGTTTTTGGTCTAACCACCAACCTTAGCTATGCTGAGGAAAACCAAGCACAGTCTACCCCAGTAGAAACAACACACAGTGAAACCTCTACTGACAAAGTGGAGAAAAACAGTCTCCCAGCCAAGGAAACTGAACCTTCAACTGAGGCAAATGCCAATCAAATAACAAATCCAGCTAAGAAAGAAGAAGACAAGGCTCCTGAAGTCCAAAAAGATGGTTGGGTATTCGAGGAAAATATCTGGCGCTTCTATGAAAACAATGCCCCTGTTCTAAACTGGAAAAAAATCCACGGGAAATGGTACTACTTCAACAAAGATGGAATCATGTTGAGCGATACTATTTTTGACGGATATATCCTGACTAGTAGCGGGGCTATGGTCGATTCTGGTTGGAGTAAACTCCAAGATAAATGGTATTACGCTAACGCTTATGGAAAAATTTCTCAACAAAAATGGGAAAAGATTGGTGGTGTCTGGTACTATTTTGACCAAGACGGTATCATGCTCAGCAACACAATTTTTGACGGCTATCTGTTAACGAATAGTGGCGCCATGGCTGAGAGTGCTTGGGTAAAACAAGATGGACAATGGTACTATGCACTTGCTTCTGGTAAAGTCATCAAAAACAAGTGGGAAAAAATTGGTGGTTCTTGGTACTACTTTGACAAAGATGGTATCATGCTAAGTAAGACAATTTTTAACGGATACCTTCTCTCCAATAGTGGAGCTATGGCTGAAAGGTCCTGGGTTTATTTAGAAGGAAAATGGTACTTCGCCCAAACATCTGGTCGTCCAACTCAAGAGAAATGGGAAAAAGTCGGTAGCTCGTGGTACTATTTTAACAAAGAAGGTATTATGGCCAATAACCAATGGATAGGTAGCTACTATCTAAAAGCTAGCGGAGCTATGGCCGAAAAAGAATGGATTTTCGATAAAAACTATAATAGCTGGTTCTACTTAAAATCTGGTGGTGCATATGCAGCGCGTGAATGGATCGGCTCTTACTATCTCAAGTCAGGTGGTTACATGGCTAAGAGCGAATGGATTGACGACAGCTACTACAATGCCCGTTACTATGTGGATGAAAATGGTGTCTATGTCACGGGAACTCGAAAAATCGATGGAACAGCACATCAGTTCCAAAGTAATGGAAAATGGATTGGTGAAGTACCTATAAGTCGTGGATTTGAAAAAGGAAAATACACGAAAACTGTTTTCTTAGATCCAGGACATGGTGGAAAAGATCCTGGTGCTGTTTATTATAATACTCAGGAAAAAGACCTAACCATGCAAATTTATCAAAAACTACGTAAGGAACTCCAGGGTCTTGGTTATACCGTTCTTTCTTCGAGAGATAGTGATGTCTATGTCGACTTTGTCACTGAACGTTCAAAAATGGTTAACAAAACGGACTCAGACATGTTCATCAGTATTCACTTCAATGCAAGCGGAAATCCTGCTTCAGGGAGATCCGGTATTCAAACTTACTCTTACGAAGAAGACAGTGGCTATCGTGCTAAGATCAATCCATACTGGCATAACCACCCTGACCGTATCAGTGAAAGCAATCGCCTTGCTGCAGATATCCACTCTTCACTACTAGCTGAAACTGGTGCTAAGGATGCAGGACTCCTACAAAGTAGTTTTGCTGTCCTTCGAGAAACTGATAAACCAGCTGTTCTATTGGAATTGGGCTATATTGATAATTTCAATGAGAATCAACAAGTCCGCAGTGACGCCTACCAAAACAGATTGGTTGCAGGTATCGTTAAGGGAATTCAAAAATATTACGCAGGTCAATAAAGAAAAAGTCTCGAGAAAATCTCGAGATTTTTTGTATTATTCTTCTTACTTGTTGGCTTCAGGAAAGAGAAAACCAATCCCCACACAGGCCAGAACTCCAGCACCGATAACTACACCACTTGAAAGTGGCATGATATAGTCTTGTTCTTGTTTCAATTGACTATAATATTTTTGCCCCCCTTTTGCTTACTACTAAAGTTTGATACACTCCCCTTATAGTGGATAGTGAAAAAACAAAATTTCACTAGAAACTACAGGGAGACTTTTCGTATGGCAAAAAGAGGTCCGAAATCAGTGGAGGAGAAGTTAGAAGTTGTTCATCTTTACCTTGAACAAGGGAAGTCAATATCTATTTTGACCAAAGCATTTGGAGTAAATGGTGACACAATCAGAAATTGGATTCGTAAGTATCAAACAGAGGGTGTAGAAGGCCTCAAGGAGCGTCATAGCTGGAAGAAATATAGTTCAGAGTTAAAAGAAAAGGCTGTAACAGATTATCTTGCAGGTAAAGGTGGTTTATCTTGAATCAAATTTTCATGATTTTCGCTTTACCCCTTAAAGGTTACAATGGTTGCGCCAGATCCACCTGCATTTTGTGGTGCATAGCCAAAGCTCTTGACCTGTTTATTTCTTTGTAGGTACTTAGTCACCCCTTCACGGATGACTCCTGTACCGATACCATGGATGATATCTACTTGAGCCATATTGTTGAGTAGGGCTTGGTCTATAAAGGCATCCAAGGCTTCCATAGCTTCCTCGTAGCGTTTGCCACGAAGGTCTAGTCGAGCTTGTGGACCTTTGCCTACTGCACGTTTAACGACGTTAACTTGTTTCTTCTTGACTGGCGCTTCTTTCTGGACTTGAACCAAGTCAAACTCTTTTTCCTCAAGCGTCATCTTAATCAAGCCAACCTGTGCTTCCCAACGTCCATCCTTGAGTTGATTGGTCAAGGTACCTCGTTGACCATAGCTTAAAACGATGATATCGTCTCCAACTTTTGGAGCTCGTTTCTTCTTAGCTTTTTGGAGGACCTTGTTTTTAGAAAGGTCAACTTTTTCAGGGGCTAATTTTTTGAGCTTAGCCTTGGCTTCAATAATCTCATGTGGTTTTAGTTGAGATTTACTGTGAAGATTTTTAAGTATATCATCACTCTCAGCTAGAGCCAAATCAACAATCTCAGCAGCTTGTTCACGCGCTTTATTGAGTTCAGTTTCCTTTTCACGATTGAGCTCGTTATAAAGTTTTTTAAGGGCACGATTCATCTTGAGGTTTTCTTGCTCGACTTGACGAATATTCTCAAGACGTTTCCGGCTTTCAAGTGTCTGCTCTTCCAATTGTTCAATGATGCGATTGACATCGTTGTCTTGGTCAATTTGCTTACTAGCGTCACCTACAATGACATCTGACAAACCTAGACGTTTAGCAATCTCAAAAGCATTACTTCGACCAGGTACACCCTGCATAAAGCGATAAGTTGGACGCAGGCTAGCTGTATCAAACTCCATGCTGGCATTCTGAACATAGGCCGTTTCAATCCCATAGGCTTTGAGTTCAGGATAGTGAGTGGTTGCCATAGTCTTGACCTGACGCAAACGCAAGTCTTCTAGGATAGACATGGCTAGGGCAGCACCTTCTTGGGGATCTGTTCCTGCTCCAAGCTCATCTAGTAACAAGAGCGAGTTTTGATTGACCTTACCAAGAATATCTACGATATTGGTCATATGACTAGAGAAGGTTGAGAGACTTTGTTCGATGGACTGTTCGTCTCCAATATCCGCAAAGACCTCCTCGAAAATCCCTACACGACTACCCTTATCAGCTAAAATTGGTAGACCAGACTGGGCCATCAACTGAGTCAAACCTAAGGTCTTGAGCATAATGGTCTTACCACCTGTATTAGGACCCGTGATGACGATAGCTGTTAATTCTTTTCCAAAGTGCACATCATTTGCGACTGCATTTTTTACAAGAGGATGACGAACGTGAAGAAGTTGAATCTCCTGTCCCTCAGACACTTGAGGTACTACTGCCTCCGTCTCTTGGATAAAGCGAACCTTAGCCCGAATCAGGTCCAAATGTCCGATAATCCAAGCATCATTAGCAATTTCAGCTGCGTGTGGTCTTACTCGTTCAGAGAGTTCTTGGAGGATACGCATCATCTCATAGCGTTCATCTGCACGAAGACTGGCTATTTCCTCACTCAACTTGACCACTTCACGAGGTTCGATATAAACAGTGTTCCCACTGGCAGAAATATCATGTACTACACCAGCAATCTTGTTACGATAGGTATTCTTAACTGGAAGAACTTGGCGACCATTTCTACTTGCGATGATACCTTCTGTCAGCATCTGAGCTTTTTGTTTGAGAAGGTCTTGCAAGACATCACGGACTTGACTTTCACTATCATGGATTTTTCGACGGATTCGTGCCAAATCCTCGCTAGCAAAGTTCTCAATAAATCCAGCTTCGTTGATGGCTTGTAGATTTCCCTGTAAATGTGGAAAATCATGAAGTTTCTCAAACCAACTTGCCAGGTGATCCAAACGTACATTTTCAAGATTGTCATAAAAATTCTGCAATTCACGACTGGCAAAGATGACACGTTTGAGTAGAAGAAATTCCTCGATGTTGAGATCAGCACCCATTTCCAAACGTTTGGAGGTCGCTGCAATATCTTTTGTTGCAGAAATGCTGAAATGAGGATGCTCGACAAAGAGTTCTTGCATTTCCTTCATCTCTGCAAAAGCTTGTCTAATCTTGTCTCCTTTATCAGTCGGAGCAAGTTCTTTCAACTGCTCTAATCCTTGCTCCGTCAAAAGATGGGGCTCAAATAAAGCCTTGACCTTATTAAATTCTAATGTTTCTAGTATTTTTTTATTCATTTTCTTTTCCTTCGTAATGAGCGAACGAATTTTTCAAATTCTCACTCTTTTCAAAAAGGCTCCTAAACTATTGATACTCAATGAAAATCAGAGAGCAAACTAGGAAGCTAGCCGTAGGTTGCTCAAAGCACTGCTTTGAGGTTGTAGATAAGACTGACGAAGTCAGTCACATATATAATCCAAGGCGAAGCTGACGTGGTTTGAAGAGATTTCCGAAGAGTATGAGATTGTAAACAAAAGGCTAGGAATAGTTCCCGCCCTTTTTATCCGATTATTTTGGTTACCCAGAGTTGTTTAATCATATGAGTAGTGATGGGAACACTCTGGATAATATGTTTAGCTACAAAACTGTTTTCAAGTGAATTTTGAACGATTGCTAGAGGCACAGTCGCAAGGATGGTCAGCATCATCTGAAGGACAAATAAGGTCACTCCAACTGATAAGACTCCCGCACCGATGCGAAAATATTTCCCACCAAACTTTTTGGTTGGTACTAGGTTAAAAAAGAGTCCAATCAAACGACCGATGCAGTAAAATACGGTAAAGGCTAAGAGATAGCCAATACCTGCGTAAAAGACCTTGTCCAATTGGAAGAGCTGGTCAGATGGGAAGAAAAAGGTACCCTGCCCTTCCTGGGGATTGGCATACGGAATCAACAAGTGAAATGTTTCTCCCAATGACTGATAAAAATTCCCCGCAAAATAAGCTGAGACGATTGTAGCTAGGAGATAATAGACTTGTAGGACCAAGCCTCTGCGATAGCCGATATAAAAACTCCAAGCCAGCACCAATAAAAGAAAGATGGAAATCATAGTGAGTCCTCAATCTTGCTGTGCTCTTGTTTTGCTGCTACAACCTGATGACGAAGGGCGTCTAATTCTTGCTCCTTATCATCAAATTCAATCTCACGGCTGAGTTGGGTTGACAAGCTATTGACTGCTAATAAAATAGCGATTGTCTCATCATCCGCTCCAGGCATTTGCTCTTTAATTGCTTCATATTTTTCTGTTGCGACCTTGGCAATTTCCTCCATAAAGAGGTTGTCATGCTCAGTTGTTAGGGTCAATGTTTTTTTTCCGAATGTAAACTTGTATCGATTTAAATTTGCCATAAAATTCACCTCACGATATTATACCAAATTTCACTAAGTTTGTCAGTTTTTACCAATTCTACAGCTTTTATGGTACAATAAGAACTATGGCAAGTATTACATTAACCCCTAGTGAAAAGGAAATCCAAACCTTTGTTCAGCAATATGAACAAGCACTGACTCCTAGTAAAAATCCTTATATTCGCTACTTTTTGAAGCTTCCGCAGGCAAGTGTTTCCATCTACACTTCTGGAAAAGTCTTGCTTCAGGGAGAAATGGCTGAAAACTATGCCAGTTTTTTTGGTTATCAAGTCAGTCAAGGAACTAGCGGACAAAATTTCCCCTTGATTGGAACAGATGAGGTGGGAAATGGTTCCTACTTCGGTGGTCTAGCTGTAGTAGCATCCTTTGTGACTCCTGACCAGCATGACTTCCTACGAAAACTAGGTGTTGGGGATTCTAAGACTCTGACAGACCAAAAGATTCGTCAGCTTGCTCCCCTGCTTAAGGAGAGAATCCAGCACCAAGCGCTACTTCTTTCTCCCAGTAAGTATAATGAAGTCATTGGGGAGCGCTACAATGCCGTTTCCGTAAAGGTAGCCCTGCACAATCAAGCAATTTTTCTCCTCCTCCAAAAGGGAGTCCAGCCAGAAAAGATTGTGATCGATGCTTTTACGAGTGCTCAAAACTATGAGAAGTACTTAAAAAAGGAAGCCAATCATTTTTCTAATCCAGTCAGTCTGGAGGAAAAAGCCGAAGGTAAGTACTTGGCTGTCGCAGTAAGTTCTATCATTGCGCGTGATCTATTTCTGGAAAATTTAGAAAATCTGGGTGGAGAACTTGGCTACCAACTTCCAAGCGGGGCTGGGACAGCTTCTGATAAGGTAGCTAGCCAAATCCTTCAAGCTTATGGTATGCAGGGACTTAACTTCTGCGCCAAACTTCATTTTAAAAATACTGAAAAAGCAAAAAAACTGCTAGAAAGGTAAATTATGAAATATTTTAAATCGTTTTTAAAAGAGTGGAGTTTTATCCTCATTATCACTCTTATCGCCCTTAGTCGTCTCTTTCTCTGGAGGAATGTCAGTGTAGAAGGACATTCAATGGATCCTACCTTGGCAGATGGAGAAGTCCTCTTTGTGGTTAAACATCTCCCAATCAATCGTTTTGATATTGTGGTTGCTCATGAAGACGATGGGAACAAGGATATCGTTAAACGGGTCATTGGTATGCCAGGAGATACTATCCGTTACGAAAGCGACAAGCTCTATATCAATGGTCAAGAAACTGATGAGCCCTATTTAGCAGAATACCTTAAGCGTTTCAAGGAAGATAAACTCCAAAGCACTTATACTGGAACTGGTTGGGATGGTAAAAAGGGAGAATACTTTAGAACCATTGCCCAAAAGGCTCAAGCCTTTACCCTAGATGTTAATTACAACACTAGCTTCACCTTCACTGTTCCAGAAGGAGAATACCTCCTACTTGGTGATGACCGTCTGGTATCTAGCGACAGTCGACATGTTGGTACCTTTAAGGCAAAAGATATCACTGGTGAAGCCAAATTCCGCTTTTGGCCACTCAAGCGTATCGGAACATTTTAAAAACTAGGAAGAGGCCGAGAATTATCCATCTCAGCCTCTTCTCATTCTATTTTGACTAAATCTGGGATAAATTTTCTCAGACACTATTGTAAGGAATTTTATGGAAGTTTATTTTTCAGGCACCATTGAACGCATTATTTTTGAAAATGTCAGCAATTTTTTCCGTATTTTACTCCTAGATATTGAGGATACCAATGCTGAAGACTTTGATGATTATGAAATCATTGTCACAGGTACCATGGCTGATATCATTGAAGGAGAGGAATACACCTTTTGGGGACAAATTGTCCAACACTCTAAGTATGGGGAACAGCTACAAATGACTCGCTATGAGAGAGCCAAGCCGACTAGTAAGGGCTTGGTCAAGTATTTCTCCAGCAGCCATTTTAAGGGGATTGGACTCAAAACAGCCCAGAAAATTGTGGATATTTACGGAGATAACACTATCGACAAAATCTTAGAAAATCCAGACAAACTCCAGTCTATCTCTGGACTCTCTGCTAAAAACCGTGAAGCCTTCGTCTCAACCCTTCGTCTTAATTACGGAACAGAGATGGTCTTAGCCAAACTGGCTAATTACGGCATCCCAAATAAACTAGCCTTCCAGATTCAAGACTTTTACAAGGAAGAAACGCTAGAGATTGTCGAGAACTATCCCTATCAACTGGTCGAGGATATCAAGGGCTTGGGATTTACCATCGCTGACCAATTGGCCCAAGAATTGGGGATTGAGAGCCAGGCTCCCGAGCGCTTCCGTGCTGGTCTCGTCCATACTCTCTTTCAAGGTTGCATGGAAACGGGAGATACCTATATGGAAGCTAGAGACTTGTTGGAGCAAACCCTCAACCTTCTTGAATCCTCTCGTCCAGTCGAACTAGAGCCGAGTCAAGTTGCCCAAGAACTTGCTTATCTGATTGAAGAAGATAAGGTCCAGCAGATTGATACCAAAATCTTTGATAATAGCCTCTTTTTTGCAGAAGAGGGGATTCGCAGCCATCTCATCAGAATCCTCGAAAAAGGGCAGAGTAAAAAACAGGATCTAGAAACCATTCAAGAACATATCGCAACTGTTGAGGAAGAACTGGGGATTGAGTATGATAGTATTCAAAAACAGGCTATCTGCGATGCTATCCAGAACAAGGTCTTTATCCTTACAGGTGGACCTGGTACAGGTAAGACTACTGTTATCAACGGCATTATCGCTGTCTATGCTCTCTTAGAAGGACTAGATCTCAAGAAAAAGAGCAATCTGCCCATTCTCCTAGCCGCTCCCACCGGTCGCGCAGCCCGTCGTATGAATGAGCTGACAGGACTACCAAGTGCAACTATTCACCGCCACTTGGGTATGACTGGAGACGACGATACCAGCCATCTGGAAGATTATCTGGATGCTGACTTTATCATTGTTGACGAGTTTTCTATGGTAGATACTTGGTTAGCCAACCAGCTCTTCTCCAATATCTCCTCTACCAGTAAAATCCTTATCGTTGGTGATAGCGATCAGTTACCTTCTGTCAGTCCTGGTCAAGTCCTAGCAGATTTACTCCAGATACCAACCATACCTCAAACACGTTTGGAAAGAATCTACCGTCAGAGCGAAGAATCAACCATCGTCACTCTTGCAAGTCAGATTCGTCAGGGAATATTGCCTGCAGATTTTACCCAGAAAAAAGCAGATCGCTCCTACTTTGAAATCGCTAGTAACCATATCCCTGCTAGCATTGAAAAAATCCTAGGTGCTGCTATCAGAAGTGGCATCCCTGCTCGTGATATTCAGGTTCTTGCCCCTATGTACCGTGGAACTGCTGGTATTGATGCGATCAACCAACTCATGCAAGACCTACTCAATCCTCCACAAAAAGACCAGCTTAGCTTTGAAGCTCCTCAGTGTCACTATCGAACAGGAGATAAGGTCATCCACCTAGTCAACGATGCAGAGGTCAATGTCTTTAACGGAGACTTAGGCTATATCACAGACTTGATTCCTGGAAAATACACTGAATCCAAGCAGGATGAAATTATGATTGATTTTGACGGCAATGAGGTCTCCTATCCTCGAAATGAATGGTACAAGATTCGCTTAGCCTATGCCATGAGCATCCATAAATCTCAGGGGAGCGAGTTTCCCGTCGTTATTTTACCAATCACCAGTGCAAGTAAGCGGATGTTAGAACGCAATCTCATCTACACTGCTATCACTCGTGCCAAAAGCAAGCTCATCCTACTAGGCGAATTACAGGCCTTTGACTATGCAACTCAACATATCGGAACAGCTCGTAAGACCTATCTAATTGAACGTTTCGCTGACTTAATAGAATCAACTGATGGAACTAGTAAATCAGCTACTGAAGCTACACCAGTTACAGACACTGAACAATCCTACATCTTAACCGAAGATAACTGGTCTAGTATCCCAGCTATGATTGGGATTACTGAAGAAGACCTGAAGGAGATTTTCGGAAAATAAAGTATAAGAAAACCCACCGAATCGGTGGGCTTTTATCTTATAAAGATTATTTAACTGTTGCAGTGCTTGTGATCAATTCAACAGCTTTCTTCACTGCGATATCGTGTTTCAACATTTCAGCTGAAAGCAAGCTTTGTACTTGTGCAACTTCCATGTTGTAATCTGCAGCCAATTGCTCGATTTCTTTTTGGATTTCTTCTTCTGAAGCGTCAAATCCTTCAGCTTTCGCAACTGCTTCGATAACAAGGTTAGTCTTAGTACGTGACTCAGCTTCTGCTTCGTATTGTTTGTGAAGGTCTTCTTGAGTAGTTCCAGTGATTTGGAAGTACATGTCAGGGTTGATACCTTGACGTTGCAAGTTTCCAAGGAATTCGTTTACTGAACGGTGAACTTCTTCGTGGATCATTTCTTCTGGAAGTTCTACGATTTCAGCGTTTTCTACAGCTTTATCAATTGCTGCACCTTCAACTGCATCTTTGTAAGCTTCTTCTTTAGCAGCAGCCAATTCCTTGCGGTATTTTTCTTTCAATTCAGCAAGTGTTTCAACTTCTTCGTCGATGTCTTTTGCAAGTTCATCGTCAAGAGCTGGAACTTCTTTAGCTTTTACTTCGTGGATAGTTGTCACGAATTTAGCTTCTTTACCGGCAAGGTCTTCAGCTTGGTAGTCTTCTGGGAATGTTACGATAACATCAACAGTTTCACCAGCTGAGTGACCTACCAATTGGTCTTCGAAACCAGGGATGAATTGACCTGAACCAAGTCCAAGTGAGAAGTTTTCACCTTTTCCGCCATCAAATTCAACACCGTCGATTGAACCAACGAAGTCGATAACAACAGTGTCGCCGTCTTCAGCAGCACCATCTTTGATCACCAATTCAGCCAAGTTGTTGCGTTCACGTTCGATACGCTCTTCAACGTCAGCGTCAGTTACTTCTTTTTCTACATCAACTGATACTTCAAGGTTTTTGTAGTCGCCCAATTTAACTTCAGGTTTTGTAACAACTTCAGCAGTGATAACCCAATCTTGACCTTTTTCCATTGAAGTTACGTCAATTTTTGGTTGTGCAACGACTTCAAGACCAGCTTCTTTTACAGCTGCTTCATAAGCGTTTGGCAAAAGAGCGTTCATAACGTCTTGGTAAAGTGACTCTTCACCAAATTTTTGGTCGAAGATAGGACGTGGAAGATGCCCTTTACGGAAACCAGGAACGTTAAGAGATTTCTTTACTGAGTTAAACACACGGTCCAATTCTGGTTTGATTTGGTCTTGAGAGATAGTGAAAGTCAAGACACCACGGTTTGTTTCTTTGTTTTCAAATGATACAGACATTCTGTCATTTCTCCTTAAAATTTTTTTAAATACAGTCTATTATAACATTTTCCATTGATAAAAGCTAGACTAATGCAGACAAATCTGGCTAAAACACATTTTGGGTGATTTGGCGCGTACTATTCTAGGTTCAATCCATTATATAAAAAGAAGACAAACATTCTTAAAATGTTTGCCCTCTTAATGCTATAGACTCGATCATCTAGTCCAAAGTAATTTCAATAGGATTAAATATTTATTCTAATCTTCTTTTTTCTTACGAACTACAAGTCCAAATCCACTCATTACTCCAAGAAGTCCAAGTGCTGCTAAGCTAGTATGATCTTCAGTACCAGTATTTGGCAACTGAGGAGTATTTTCTTTAGCAGAGGTTGGTTTCTCTGGAGCTACTGGTTTCTCTGGAGTTACTGGTTTCTCTGGAGTTACTGGTTTCTCTGGAGTTACTGGTTTCTCTGGAGTCACTGGTTTCTCTGGAGTTACTGGTTTCTCTGGAGTTACTGGTACAATTGGAACGTAGATGATTGGTGTGTCATCACCTGGGTTTGTTGGAAGGTTTGGAAGTTCCTTACCTGGTTCTACTGGTTGACCTGGTTTGCTTGGATCTTTTGGATCTGGCAAGTATGGTTTGTAGCCTGGTACGTCTGGAACAACTGGTTTACCTGGTTTTGTTGGATCTGTTGGATCATTTGGATATTTCACATCTGGTGTTGATGGGAATTTAGGATCATCAGATTTTGGAACCAAGCTTCCAAGTGGTTTATAGGTAACAATCTCTACTACTTCAGGATTTTCTGGAGTAACTGTCTTACCACCTGCTTCTGTCTTATCCGCGTAGTAACCTGGAATTACTGGAACAGATACCTTACCGTAAGTATAGCTCTTCTCATTCCATGTTGTAGTTCCAGAAGCTTTGTTTTCTTTACCAGTAAACGTAAAGTCATCTTGGACATTGTCGGCTGGAGTCTTATCGCCTGCTCCTTCAAACTTAACTGTTTGTTTAGTTGGTTTCTTCACATCATTTACGATTGGAACGTAGATGATTGGGGTGTCTTCACCTGGGTTTGTTGGAAGGTTTGGTAGCTCCTTACCTGGTTCTACTGGTTGACCTGGTTTGCTTGGATCTTTTGGATCTGGCAAGTATGGTTTGTAGCCTGGTACGTCTGGAACCACTGGCTTACCTGGTTTACCTGGATCGTTTGGATCATTTGGATACTTCACTTTTGGTGTTGATGGGAAGTTTGGATCGTTTGGTTTCTCTGGTTTTGGAACCAAGTTTCCAAGTGGTTTGTAGGTTACTGTATCTGTTGCTTCAGGATTTTCTGGAGTAACTGTCTTACCACCTGCTTCTGTCTTATCAGCGTAGTAACCTGGAATTACTGGTACAGATACCTTACCATAAGTATGGCTCTTCTCAGTCCATGTTGTAGTTCCAGAAGCTTTGTTTTCTTTACCAGTAAATGTAAAGTCATCTTGGACATTGTCTCCTGGAGTCTTATCGCCTGCTCCTTCAAACTTAACTGTTTGTTTAGTTGGTTTCTTCACATCATTTACGATTGGTACGTAGATAATTGGTGTGTCGTCACCTGGGTTTTCAGGAGTGATTGGTTTTCCTGGTTCGACTGGTTTACCTGGTTTGCTTGGATCTTTTGGATCTGGCAAGTATGGTTTGTAGCCTGGTACGTCTGGAACAACTGGTTTACCTGGTTTACCTGGATCTGTTGGATCATTTGGATACTTCACTTTTGGTGTTGATGGGAAGTTTGGATCATCTGGTGTTCCTGGTTTTGGAACCAAGTTTCCAAGTGGTTTGTAGGTTACTGTATCTGTTGCTTCAGGATTTTCTGGAGTAACTGTCTTACCACCAGCTTCTGTCTTATCAGCGTAGTAACCTGGAATTACTGGTACAGATACCTTACCGTAAGTATGGCTCTTCTCAGTCCATGTTGTAGTTCCAGAAGCTTTGTTTACTTTACCAGTAAATGTAAAGTCATCTTGGACATTGTCTCCTGGAGTCTTATCGCCTGCTCCTTCAAACTTAACTGTTTGTTTAGTTGGTTTCTTCACATCATTTACGATTGGAACGTAGATGATTGGGGTGTCTTCACCTGGGTTTGTTGGAAGATTTGGAAGTTCCTTACCTGGTTCTACTGGTTGACCTGGTTTGCTTGGATCTTTTGGATCTGGCGAGTATGGTTTGTAGCCTGGTACGTCTGGAACGACTGGTTTTCCTGGTTTTCCTGGATCGTTTGGATCATTTGGATATTTCACATCTGGTGTTGATGGGAATTTAGGATCATCAGATTTCGGAACCAAACTGCCAAGTGGTTTGTAGGTTACTGTATCTGTTGCTTCAGGATTTTCTGGAGTAACTGTCTTACCACCAGCTTCTGTCTTATCAGCGTAGTAACCTGGAATTACTGGAACAGATACCTTACTGTAAGTATGGCTCTTCTCATTCCATGTTGTACTTCCATCAGCTTTGTTTTCTTTACCAGTGAATGTGAAGTCGTCTTGGACATTGTCTCCTGGAGTCTTATCGCCTGCTCCTTCAAACTTAACTATTTGTTTAGTTGGTTTCTTCACATCATTTACGATTGGTACGTAGATGATTGGTGTGTCGTCACCTGGGTTTGTTGGAAGGTTTGGTAGCTCCTTACCTGGTTCTACTGGTTGACCTGGTTTGCTTGGATCTTTTGGATCTGGCAAGTATGGTTTGTAGCCTGGTACGTCTGGAACAACTGGTTTACCTGGTTTACCTGGATCTGTTGGATCATTTGGATACTTCACTTCTGGTGTTGATGGGAAGTTTGGATCATTTGGTTTCTCTGGTTTTGGAACCAAGTTTCCAAGTGGTTTGTAGGTTACTGTATCTGTTGCTTCAGGATTTTCTGGAGTAACTGTCTTACCACCAGCTTCTGTCTTATCAGCGTAGTAACCTGGAATTACTGGTACAGATACCTTACCATAAGTATGGCTCTTCTCAGTCCATGTTGTACTTCCATCAGCTTTGTTTACTTTACCAGTGAATGTGAAGTCGTCTTGGACGTTGTCGGCTGGAGTCTTATCGCCTGCTCCTTCAAACTTAACTGTTTGTTTAGTTGGTTTCTTCACATCATTTACGATTGGTACGTAGATAATTGGTGTGTCGTCACCTGGGTTTTCAGGAGTGATTGGTTTTCCTGGTTCTACTGGTTTACCTGGTTTGCTTGGATCTTTTGGATCTGGCAAGTATGGTTTGTAGCCTGGTACGTCTGGAACAACTGGTTTACCTGGTTTACCTGGATCTGTTGGATCATTTGGATACTTCACTTTTGGTGTTGATGGGAAGTTTGGATCATCTGGTGTTCCTGGTTTTGGAACCAAGTTTCCAAGTGGTTTGTAGGTTACTGTATCTGTTGCTTCAGGATTTTCTGGAGTAACTGTCTTACCACCAGCTTCTGTCTTATCAGCGTAGTAACCTGGAATTACTGGTACAGATACCTTACCGTAAGTATGGCTCTTCTCAGTCCATGTTGTACTTCCATCAGCTTTGTTTACTTTACCAGTGAATGTGAAGTCGTCTTGGACGTTGTCGGCTGGAGTCTTATCGCCTGCTCCTTCAAACTTAACTGTTTGTTTAGTTGGTTTCTTCACATCATTTACGATTGGTACGTAGATAATTGGTGTGTCGTCACCTGGGTTTTCAGGAGTGATTGGTTTTCCTGGTTCTACTGGTTTACCTGGTTTGCTTGGATCTTTTGGATCTGGCAAGTATGGTTTGTAGCCTGGTACATTAGGAACAACTGGTTGACCTGGTTTCGTTGGATCCGTTGGATCATTTGGATACTTCACTTCTGGTGTTGATGGGAAGTTTGGATCGTTTGGTGTCTCTGGTTTTGGAACCAAGTTTCCAAGTGGTTTGTAAGTTACAGTTTCTTCGAGATTTTCTTGAGTGACTGTCTTAGAAGCAACACTTGCTTTATCCGCATAGTATCCAGTAACACTTGGCGTTGGAACTGCATCATAGTTAGTCTTATTAGTTGTCCATGCTTCATCAGGGTTAAGAACTTTACCTGTAACTTTATCAAGTTTTAAGGTACGTGTCCATTGTGCATTTTGAACATTGTCTGCTGGTGTTTGACTACCTGCACCTACATAATGAACAGTTGACATTACATCTTTCTTCCATTGATCTGTCGCTGGGTATTTAGGACTGTTTGGATCATTTGGATTGATTGGATCTGTTGGATTATGTGGATCGTTTGGTCCAACTGGTGTTTCACCATGTTTCAAGGTAACTACGAATTCTTGATCAACTGACTCATCCTTGTCATAGGTAGCTCCTGCTGGGAATCCATCACTTACAAGAACATAGCCACGATCTTCATAATACTTGATCTTGTCCGCAGTTGAGTAATTGATTGCCTCACCTGATTTACCACCGACTTGATCATTGGCAAGGGTTTGACCAGTTGTTTGATCAACGTACTTGATCACTGCTTTTTGGTCTGCCTTAACATAAACAATCTTCGTATCTTGTGAAATTCGATCTGGATCACTTTCATCATTTGGTTCAATAGTTTTATCAACAATATTGTAACCCCATGCTTGTGGTTGTTCCTCCTTAATCACATATCCTGTTGGTGCATCTGGAATTTTAGTTTCTGCTGCTTCTTTAGGATTCAATGGGTTATTTTCATAAGTCTTAGATACTGAACCTGGAATAACATTTCCATCTTCATCTACCTGAATAATCTTACCAAGTGGTTTATAAGTTACAACATCTTCAGCATTAGGATTGGTTGGAGTGACTGTTTTACTACCTGCTTCAGACTTGTCAGCGTAGTAACCAGAAACTACTGGAACACTTTCCCTACCGTAAGTATGACTGTTTTCAGTCCATGTTGTTGTACCATCAGCTTGATTCTTCTTACCTGTGAAAGTATAGTCATTTTGAATCTTATCTGAAGGTACCTGAGCTTTACCATCTGTACTTGTGTACTTAACAGTTTGTTTTGTTGGTTGCGTCACATCATTAGTTTTTGGTACATAGATAATCGGCGTATCTTTTCCTGGATTTTCAGGGGTGATTGGTTTTCCTGGTTCTACTGGTTGACCTGGTTTACTTGGATCGTTTGGATCTGGCAAGTATGGTTTGTAGCCTGGTACATTAGGCACAACTGGTTTACCTGGTTTTGTTGGATCGTTTGGATCATTTGGATACTTCACTTCTGGTGTTGATGGGAAGTTTGGATCTTTTGGTGTCTCTGGTTTTGGAACCAATTTTCCAAGTGGCTTGTAAGTAACAGTTTCTTCAAGATTTTCTTGAGTAACTGTCTTAGAAGCAACACTTCCTTTATCAGCGTAGTAACCTGTCAATCCTGGTGTTGGAACTGCATCATAGTTAGCCTTATTCGATGCCCATGGAGTAGATGAGAGAACTTCACCTGTCACCTTATCAAGTTTTAAGGTACGTGTCCATTGTGCATTTTGAACCTTATCAGCTGGGGCAGTTGCATTACCGTCTGATACCACATAATGAACAGTTGACGTTACATCTTTCTTCCATTGATCTTCCGCAGGGTATTTAGGACTCTTTGGATCATTTGGATTGATTGGATCTGTTGGATTATGTGGATCATTTGGTCCAACTGGTGTTTCACCATGCTTCAAGGTAACTACGAATTCTTGATCAACTGACTCATCCTTGTCATAGGTAGCTCCTGCTGGGAATCCATCACTTACAAGAACATAGCCACGATCTTGATATTTCTTGATCTTGTCTGCAGTTGAGTAGGCAATAGCTTCACCTGATTTGCCACCTACTTGATCACTTTCAAGTGTTGCACCAGTATTTTGGTCTACATACTTGATAATAGCTTTTTGATCTACCTTACGATAGATAATTTCTGTGTCAGTACCTGGATTTTCAGGAGTGATTGGTTTTCCTGGTTCTACTGGTCTACCTGGTTCACCTGGTTTCGTTGGATAGTTTGGATCTGGCAAGTATGGTTTGTAGCCTGGTACATTAGGCACAACTGGTTGACCTGGTTTCGTTGGATCGTTTGGATCATTTGGATACGGCACTTCTGGTGTTGATGGGAAGTTCGGATCTTTTGGTGTCTCTGGTTTTGGAACCAATTTTCCAAGTGGTCTGTAAGTTACAGTTTCTTCAAGATTTTCTTGAGTAACTGTCTTAGAAGCAACACTTGCTTTATCAGCGTAGTAACCTGTCAATCCTGGTGTTGGAACTGCATCATAGTTAGCCTTATTCGCTGCCCATGGTTCAGTAGGGTTAAGAACTTCACCTGTCACCTTATCAACATTTAAGGTACGTGTCCATTGTGCATTTTGAACATTGTCAGCTGGGGCAGTTGCCTTACCGTCTGATACCACATAATGAACAGTTGACGTTACATCTTTCTTCCATTGATTTTCCGCAGGGTATCTTGGACTGTTTGGATCATTTGGATTGATTGGCTCTGTTGGTTTATGTGGGTTATTTGGTCCAACTGGAGTTACATCGTGTGCTAGCTTAACTACGAATTCTTGATCTGTTGATGCATCACTATCAAATTTCTTTTGATCTTCAGTTGAGTTTGTGAAACCATCTTCTACAAGCTTGTAACCCTTATTAACAAAATCAGCAATCTTAGCTGCAGTTGAGTAGTTAATGGCTTCATACGATTTACCAGAAACTTCATCTTTTGCTAATTCCTTATTATTAGCACTTGTATCAACATACTTGATAATAGCTTTTTGTTTTACTTTTTTATAGACAACAACTGTTTCATAGACACCCAAATCAGAGTTGGCTACAATATTACGCCAATAGGTATCTGAAATAGTACGTCCACCCGCTTGAGATTCAATAAGCGTTTCTGGTGCATTGCTTGAATCATATGAAACAGAAACTGAATCAGCTTTAGCCCCAGCTACTAATCCTGGAACATTACTTGACTTGATTTCTGCTTTATAGCCTTCGAGTTTTGGCGAAGCGATAGTACCATAATTATAAGTACCTGAATTTGTTCCATCAACTTTCCAACCAGTATCAGCTATATGATCTCCATCAATATCAGAAATGTGATACTTAGCCTTACTGTAGGCAGCTAAGAACTCATCACCATTAGTAACACTTGAATTTTTTAAAATCTTTTTAAAGCCTTCTTGGTCAATAGAGACATCCAAGGTACGGTTCCAATTTGATGACTGAATAACATCTTCTTTAACTGAAGTTCCATCTTCGTACACATATTTGATGACATTTTTATGAACACCAGTCGGGTTGATTTTAGAACCATTTGATACCCAAATATTTTGACGGTTATCACCTACCGGGTCAATACCATAAGTCCTATCTGTGGCAACAACTCCCCCAGTAGAAGAACCTGTTGGTACAGATGTGGCATTAGCAGGTTCTATGTGTGCTCTATTATTTTGGAAACCAGCAATAGACATAGATCCGCCCTGGATATTCATCCAAACAGAACTCTGTTTATTATGACTTTGTGCATCCCTACCATCCTTGTTCATGGAATAAACCGTATAGGTCCCAACACCTGCATTATTTGTTGGACCATTAAATTCGACTCGGTTCCCTGAAGCTTCTAATTTATTTGAGATATAAAGAATATTTCCGTGGCCAATATCCTGTGGATTGTTCCCTTGAGGAATAGTTATTGGTAGTTTCCCGGTAATGTCACCTGCTGATGTACCATCTGATTTTGTGTATCTCATAAAGGAAACATATAGCGGATTATTAAACTGGAAATAAGTGTTTGTACTAGCTCCCAATGCTACTGAGATCAACTCAGCATAGTAGTTAGTATTATCATCTCGAATATCTACAATAGAACCCTTATTCGCTTGGAAAAGTGGCTCATTCTTACGACCATTCCTAGAATCAAGGGAAATGACATCATCCCAGTCATTATCCCAACTGTGACCATTCTTATCCTTATACGTACGGTCATCCATTTGTACACGGAAAGTCGCAAAGTCATCTACTAAGATTTTACCATTTTCATTCAGACCGATATAGTTGTACCCATCGTAACTACCTGAAGGTGTCTTAGTATCCTCATTTTTACCTTTACCTACTGAATGGAAAGTATTGTTCGAATGTTTTCCAAAGACTACTCTTGAATCATTTCCGAAATCAAGGGCAACACCACGACCTTTATTTTCAAAGCGAACTTTGGCATTTTGACCTGTGACAAGTTCTGAGTGATTTCCCATCATAATCCCATCACGGCCATGAAATTCAAAAGTTCCACCATCGCCAATAAGAACTCGACTCGGTCCATTTTTTCTACCGTGGTTACCTGCAACATATCCACCGTAACGATCCTTATCAGTGATACCATCAGCTGGACGATTTACACCAATTGAAATCCCTTGACCGATACTAGTATTCAAGACTAACTTAGAGCCTTTGCCAGTTTCTACGGTACCACTATCAGCCATGAAAATACCAGCATTGTGGTAGCGAGCATTTTCGGATCCATTGCCAGTGTTCATGTTGATAGTAAGACTAGCTTTATCTTTTACACTGACCTTAGCTCCACTTTCAAGAGTAATAGCATCACCTTGAGAAGAGCGATTAAGCGTTAAGCTAGCCCCCTCAGCAACTGTTACAGATTTAGCATCGTGAATATTTGACTCACGACGTTGGTCTGAGTGACCAGCAGCTCCAACATTACGTTGTACGTGTTGAGTTTGACCATTTGCAGCTTGATAACTGTCACTAACTGTTGAAGTTGTAGTTCCTTTGATAACGACATGGGTGTTACCACCACCACCATAAAGTGATGAACCAACACTAGTTACATTTTCAAAGGTAACAGTATTTGAACCGCTAGTTCTTGATAAATCAATTGGACCTTTAGAATTAGCAGTCGCTATTTTAAGGTTTTTAAGATTTAGTTCCCAGCTAGCTCCAGTCAACTCCAAGGTGTGTGACAAGAGTTCAAGACGAGCATTGTCGTCCTTACCTTGGATCGTAACTGCACGAGATTGTGCACTAATGGTAGTTTTACGGTCTACAGAACCAGGATTTCGGCTATCTGTGTTACCATTGTCACCTTGAGCTACGATATCACCATTAACAGTAATTTCGCTGACATTTTCATCCTCTAAGGCTGAAACAAACTCACTCCAATTAGATACTTCTCGTTTATCTTCTGAAGTAGCTCGACGTGTACGCGTTGAACGGCGTGCTTCAGCTGGAGCTTTATCAGTAGACTTATCATCTTTGTCAGCAACTTCAGCTGGAGCTTTGTCAGTAGACTTATCGTCTTTTTCAGCAACTTCAGCTTTAACTTCAGTTGCTTTCGCCGTTTCTTCACTCGATTCTTTCGCTGGTGCTTCTGACTTTTCAGATTTTGGACTCTCGATTACAGGTTTTTCAGAATCTGAAGAAACTTCAGTTGTTTCTGGTGTTACAACAGCTTTATCTTCTACTGTTGATTTTGAATCGGCAGTTTCTAGTGATAGAGCAGACTTATCTACTACTGTAGGTTTTGATTCAGAAGTTCTTGGTACTGAAGATTCCGATGTACTTGTTGAACTTTCTGGACTAACAGATACTACGGAGGTGAGCAATGTTTCTGAAACATTTACCTCATCAGCACTAGCAACTTGTCCACTCAAAAAGAAGGCAGTTCCTAAAAGAACAGAGGCTAAACCAAAACTATACTTACGTAAAGAAAAACGTTGACGCTCATTAAAATGAAACTTCATAGTAATCTCCTTTTTACTTTTTCTTAAGTTTTAGTATATCACTATATTTATAAAAATCAAGTGTTAGCGATTACTTTTTACTAAAAAACATATTACACGAACTAAATTTAATATTTTTTTACATCTCTTATAGTTATTTAGTTTTAAAAAAGCACTCTAATGATTCAAAGATATTGGGGACTTCCCTTAATAAATCTGTCACTTTCTTTTTCAAGATAGCCCAAGCCTGCTCAATAGGATTCAAATCTGGTGAAT